>NZ_CP171690.1:0-600000 GCF_043702085.1 Altererythrobacter sp. GH1-8
ATGTAGATCCTTTAAGGATGAGCGCTCAGGCCGCGGTCAGTTCAGGAAGACGGTGCTTGAAGTAGTCGATCGTCTGGCGCAGACCTTCCTCGAGCTGGACCTTGGGCTCCCATCCCAGCGCCTCCTTGGCCCGGGTGATGTCAGGCTGGCGCTGCTTAGGATCATCCTGGGGCAGTTCGAGGAATTCGAGCTTCGACCTCGAGCCAGTCATGGAGAGGATCTTCTCTGCAAGTTCCAGCATTGTGAACTCGCCCGGATTACCAAGATTGATCGGGCCCGTGGTCTCAGGGCCAGTTTCCATCAGCCTTATGAAACCTTCAACGAGGTCATCGACATAGCAGAAGGACCTTGTCTGCGAGCCATCGCCATAGATGGTAATGGGGTCCCCCTGAAGCGCCTGGACAATGAAGTTGGAAACTACCCTCCCGTCAGCATGGTGCATGCGCGGGCCATAGGTATTGAAGATCCGGGCGACTTTGATCTCCAGGCCATGCTGGCGGTGATAATCGAAGAAAAGGGTCTCCGCGCATCGCTTGCCTTCATCATAGCAGGAACGCGGTCCCACTGGATTGACATTGCCCCAGTAATCCTCGGGTTGAGGGTGAACGCTTGGGTCACCGTAAACTTCACTCGTTGAGGCCTGAAACACCTTCGCTTTGAGGCGTTTTGCCAATCCCAGAATGTTGATGGCGCCATGCACCGAGGTCTTGGTCGTCTGCACTGGGTCATGCTGATAGTGCACCGGGCTCGCTGGACAAGCGAGATTGTAGATCTCATCGACCTCTACGTACAGCGGGAAGGTCACATCATGCCGCATCAGCTCGAAGCGCGCATGGTTGTGCAGATGGTCCAGGTTCCGCTTGGTGCCTGTGAACAGGTTATCCACGCACAGAACTTCATGCCCCTGCTCAAGCAAGCGGTCGATGAGGTGAGAACCGATGAAGCCGGCTCCACCGGTTACGAGAATGCGTTTGCGGCTGTCGTAAAGTCGCGCCAAGTGATGCTCCTGTTGTGGAAGTGTCAGATTAGGTTTGTGACTGCTGCTCTTTGATCAGCAGGCGAATCGTATGGAAATACCAAGCCTTGTAGACAGCATAATGAAAGCCTGCGCCGCCATCGAGAAAACCGCGCTTGGCAATGTAGGTAAAGAGGAAATAGAAAGCGGGATACCACCATTTGGCAAGGTACTTGTACTTTACCCGCTGACGCGATGTTAAGAGGTCCCAGACAGCTGGGTCATTCTGTAGCTTTGCATAGCGCCGCGCCTCCCAAAGGGCATAGTCCCGGTGCTTTTCGATGAATTTGCCCAGCCCCTTGTAATCTCGGTGATCGATCGGAACCGTGATCTCCCCAACATCGCCCTCGATAATTGGATGCTCGTGGATTTCCATATCGAGCTGGCTCCATTGATCCTCATCAATCTTTTCATACAGCGCGTTGCCTACACGAAAGAGCGCCAGTTTGCGCTGGGCAAGACCGTGACGCAGCGGCTGGCCCAGAAAATAATTGGTATAGCTGAGCCAGTAGCCGTCTTTTGCTTCGTCCCTGATGGCGCGCTCGACTGCGTTGCAGAATTCGTCGTTCACAAACTCGTCCGCATCGAGGAAAAGAACCCACGGCTGATTGGGAGGATCATTGAGCAGAAGCCAGTTCCGTTTTTTGGGGAATTTCCCGTCCCAATTGAAATCCGCGATCCGAGCGCCAAACTGCTCCGCGATCTCAGCAGTTCGATCAGTCGAGCCGCTATCTATAACGACGATTTCTTGAAAGCGGCCAAGACGCTCGAGACACGCTGTGAGGTTGGCCTCTTCATTCTTGACAGGAATGGCCACCGTGACCTGCAGTTGGGTTTTGGTCTCTGTCATAAGCCTAATCGAGGGCAGAGGCTTCGTGCTGGAGGTCGCTCATGCGCCCCGCGTTCGAACGAGCGTGCTTGTCAAATACAGCCTCGACTGATCTCATCCAAAGTGACGAACCGTGCAGATCGAAAACGTGATTTTCATGCTGCATTTTTAGCGTCTTCCGACCTCTCGCGCCGGGTTCCCGGCTACGACCGTGTTGGATGCCACATTTTTCGTTACCACGGCTCGAGCACCCACGACTGCATCTGGTCCAATTTCAACGCCTGGGCCGATAAATGCCTCTGCGGCAACCCAAGCTCCTCGGCCTATCACAATCGGGCCAGTAATGAGCGGAAAGCCGGGGTCTCGAAAATCATGGCTCGCGGAACAGAGATGCACTCCCTGGCTGACAACGCAATCAGTCTCTAAGATGATCTGTGCCGCCGAATAACAGTTTGATTCGGGGCCAAGGCAGCTTCGTGGCCCCATCTCGAGATTCCATGGGGCCCAAATCCTCGCCGATGGATAAGGGTGGGCACCCGCACCGATATTTGCTCCGAACAGGCGCAGAATGAACCTCCGCCATCCGTGAGCGAGGGTGGGCGATGGTCTATAAAAGATCAACCAAGCGCACTGCCAAAGTGTACGGACGACCTTATTTGCAATGCTCGGATCAGGTTGAACCCGCATCATCTCGTGTGTCGCGCTCCGACAAAAGCTCCAAGAGAAAGGTATATAGATTGAGAATTCGCAAGGAGGTCATCGAACTTAAAGGGCTCATCCATCGAACAATAAATCTGTTGGCAAGTCCGCCTGATTTGCTACCGCCTTGTAAAACCGCTCAAGATTTGCGGCAACTGTCTGCACATCAAACTGACTTTGAACCAATCTTCGCCCAGCATCAGCCATACGGCGTCGCTCATCTAAGCTCATTTCAAAATACTCGAGAAGACGGCCAGCCAATGCACGTGGCTCTGTTCCAATCTCGAGAGCAGCACCGGCAGCATAACCGCCCGGGAGATTGCATGCTCGAGTCATCAAAACAGGATTCCCCCACGACCAGGCCTCAAGAACCGCCATAGGTAGGCCTTCACTGAAGGAAGGGAGAATGAAGCCGCTAGCTGACCCGAGTGCCTTGTCCTTTTCATCGCCAAATATTGGACCTCCAAGGGATAGCGACTGTCCCACCTTAAGCTCTGAAACAAGGCTTTGGAGATGACTCACATAGTCTGCCGCTCCCCATCCGTTGACCTGCAGACGCCATTGTCTGGCCGATGGCTCTCGCATGATTAGAGACCACGCTCTCACGAGAGATTCTATACCTTTCTTTGGATCGAGACGTCCCAGAAACTGGATGACTGTTTTACGCTCCCCTAGATCGGCCACTTGGCCGTCTTCTGGGGATTTGATCCCGTTAGGAATAACAACAATGGGGGACTTAGCTCCAAATTGGCGGATTGCATTTGACTCATCTATGTTGAGAGCACGAATAGCACCGGCGTTTGCCAAATGGCTATCTTCGAACCACCAGCGAACCAATCGCTTACGCCAAGAACTGCGCTTTAATGCCCAAGGATCCAGCATGCCATGGGGCGTGACAACGTAGGGCGTGGAATGCTTCTCGTAATGCGCAAGGGAAATGCGCGAGATGTTCATCCAAAGGCCCTGCGTGTCGATAACTGCAGGTCGCAATCCTTCAAGGGTCCGTTGCATCGACGGGGCCCAATGAAAGCCTGTAAGTCCATAGGCCTTGTGGACGTGGACATTTTGACCCCAGGCAATTGTCTCATCGGGCGATTTTCTATCCAAAACTCCCAACACATGTGGCTCGACATGTGTCGTTTCTGTCAATGATCGCACCATACTGGAAACCGAGGTTGTGAGCCCTCCAGAGGCGTCCGAGAGGAAACCGGTCAAGAGAGCCAGTTTCATAGCGTGTTCGACCATGAGAGAGCCGGCCCGATTGTCTGGCCATAAGTTGAGACAAGCCCTTTCAGTTCAGCATTTAAGAAATGCATCCAGGGCATCTCAAGATACCGTTTCAATCGTCTTATTCTGCAAATAGGAAAGCAGTGCCCTATCCCAGGGCGCGATAGGCCCCCGACGTGGCGCCTCGGCAGCGCTCCGCACGGCAGCTCTCATGCCCGAACCGAACCGCTCCGGGCCCCACTCTTGGATTGCAAACATTCCTGCTAGGGCCATTGCATCTCGGCTTTCCTGTGGCATCTCGAAAAGCCGAAGAATTGCATTTGAGATTGCGCTCACATCCACATCGGTCAGGAGCCCATTTACGCCGTCGCTGATTACAGTGCGGGCTGCCCCACATGTATGCGAGGCAATTACTGGTACTCTGGATGCCATCGCCTCATTGATGACTAATCCCCATTGTTCGAAAGTGGATACATGCAGGAAACCCTCTGCCAAAGCATAGTATGCTGGCAGAACATCGTAACCACGGAAGCCGGGCATATGGACACAATCAGCGACACCGCTCCGATGAATGGCCTTCTGAATTTCAGAGTGTTCAGGTCCGTCACCCAATATCACGAGATCGGGTGGCATTTTCATTTTCTGCCGAGCGTCCGCGTAGGCCACGACGAGGTTGGTCAAGTTCTTTTTTCGGATAAAGCGCGCAGACGCAAGAATGTATCGTTCTGGAAGTCCGTGTTCCCCACGTAATTTGTCTGAATTAGCCCTTGCTAACGTTGCCCGACCTTCGAAATAGGCATTGTCGACCGCGTTATATCCCAGATGTATGCGATCACTAGGAATACCAAGAGTAGCCACGTAATGTGCATGGGACGGGCCGCCAACGAGAGCAGCATCAAATTGAGATACAAGTCTTTTCTTGATCGCTTCGCGCAGTAAAGGCCTAGGAGCGTCGTCTACTTGTGACTCCGACATAACGATAGTTGGCACACCGTTTTCACGTCCATATTTGAGAGCAGCAAGGCTTTCTGGTGCAATCCAGCCTGCAACGGCAATTGCATCAGGCTGCAGCGTTGCACAAAGGCCCGTGATCTGACTGACTAATTCCCCGGTCCTGACCGCTGAGGCATAGCCATCTTTGCCATTGAAGAGTTTGTGAATGGCATAATCACCCAAGGAATCTGCCAAAAACTCAGGGAAGTCGCCCGCATTTACGCTTGAGGCGATGTGTGTTTCGGCAAAGTGCCTTGTGACACCGACGTAGCGGGCGTTATGATACGGCGAAATTTGCGCCGTCAAGATCATCAGTTTCATGAGATCACAACTTGCGGTGTAACTCGATTTCCTCAGGGTTGTTCGCGGAGTCTAGCTGAGGCTCTAGTAACTGCTAAACGACGCTTTTTGTCAGGAAGCTTGGCGTAGTGCACTGCAAGCCAAGAGATCGCCAAAGTAAAGGGCAAGGAGGCAAGAAGCTCTCCCGTACTGTGGGTGATCGCCTTCAAGCCTTCCGCAAGCAAAATGAGGTAAAGGTATTGGCCGGAAAGCGACCCTAACGCTGATTTAGCGTATAGTATGCCAAAGCCGTAGCCGATGAGGCAGAAGACCATCACTCCAAATATTCCGAATGCACGATAGCTGTCCGAGAACCCTGTTCGCGTCGAACCCACTGAAAGCAGTCCGACCTCCTCGCCACTGCGCAAACGCTCGCTAAGTGTTGAAATTTTGAGGCCCTCTTTGAACTCACGACCAAGCAGGAACGCCGGAACGTACTGGTGCACAAGCTTATTCCAATACTCCGCACCATACTCCCACTGAGAGGTCTGGTTCGCATACCAGAAATCAAACTGCGCCTGCCTTACTTCACTCGCATTACCCTGCTCAAGATTTGTATAACTGAAACTTTCGTACGTTTGCTTCTCAGTCAAGACCGTCACGAGGCTCCTCTCGTCTGACAGGATTTGTGAACGAATATACTCAACATTGTTCAGGATGACCGTCCCAACCAAGAGGCCCGAAAGTACTAGTATCCGAGGCGGAACTTTATCCTTTGCTAAATACCAAGCACCTACCGTGAGAATCGCCAGATCGAAGAGATTTTCCCGCCGGACACTAAAGAAGGCGGCATTGATCAGGGGAACAGCTGCCACTGCAGCGATCAAAAGTGCAGCGAAGGAGCGCGTACGCGCAAAGATAAGTACAGCAAGGCAGAGGCCAAAGCCGCTAGCCTTGTCGAGGAGCGCCCACATGGTGATAACCCCAGTCCACTGTCCGCCCATGCTGGAAGTATCGATCCCTCTCATTTGATACTGAGCGATCAGCCCGATCATGGTCAACCCGGCAGCAGCGTATAGAAGTCGCCTTTCGCTGAAGCCCTCCCTTGCTACTACTGCTGATTTAGCGCTCCGCCTCCGGATCTCAGTCTCACCGGCGTAGAAACCGAGCCAGATGAAGATGAAGCAGGCAGTGACAAATAACCAGAAGCCTTCTCCAGAATAAAGATTCCCCTGATTTGCCTCAAGCTCGATGCCCTGAGGGATAATCCATGCGAGACCCATCATGGCAGCAACTGTTGGATAGGCAAAGATCATCCGCCCACCAACCAACCCGCGCGTGACTAACACCACAAGGACCGCACATAGAGCGACGAAAGATAGGTGGAAATTAGTCTGAAGCATGATCAAATTAGCGTTTACATATCCTCAGGTTCGAACATGGAGAACCGGCGGTGTCTACGTAAAGCACTATCTTTCTGAACAAAGATCATATCGATCTGGAAAAGGGCACGGTCTGATACCCGCCTCTGCTGCCCACAGATATCGTAGGGCACAAAACCTCGATTATCCATAAATGCTATAATCTCTGGCATAAGCGGTGCACCCCTATTGTAGGGTAAAAGCGATATTTCCATCAGGACTGCCTCAGCGCCAGCGAGGATCGTCTCGGCACCTTTGAGAACTTCCAACTCGTAACCTTGAACATCCAGTTTGAGAAAGGTCGGCCCCGATTTTGCTATTTTGAGATCAATTTCGTCCAGCCTCTTCATCGGTAGCTTCACGATCTCCTTATCGAGATTCGTGACCTCCTCCATTACCGAGGAACCCGTCCCAATCCTGTAAAAGGAGACCTCGGCTGATGTTTGTGCACCTAGCAGGGCAATCTCGTAGCTGGCCCTATCCCCAATATGCTTGGCGGAAACAGCAAGCGCGCTGGATAGTTCCGGCTGAGCCTCGATCATATGAATGGAAGCATGAGGAAAAATGTCACCGATCGATCTTGCCCACTCGCCAACATTTGCTCCAACATCGATGATAGTCCCTGGAGCAAAACCAGCCTCACATAGATTCTGGATGCTACCGAACATGGTAACCTGCCCATTCAGGAACTTCACTCTATCATTAGCAATGGCGATCGCCTTACGCAGCAAGATTGCCTGGACGCCAGACGGCAAATGTCTGAGAACGGCAGTGACGGTATTGCTGATCGCACGCTTCAAGTGCGCCACTCCTAGTAATTAAAGTGCTTCTGAGCGTGCCTTACATGCGCGGCTTTCGGTAATGGGCTCAGGCACGCCTCGGCCCATTAGCTGCATTCCTGAACATGTCCTCATATCGCGGCGCAAGTGCCTGCCAACTAAAATTATCGCGAGCATAGTTCCAACGGCGACGGTCGCCGAATGGATCTTCGGCGAAGAGGTCCTGACGTTTGGCAATCAATCCCGTGAGCGTGCCCGCCTTTGAGAAGTCACCATAAGCCGCTTCAGGACCGTTCACAAAGCGGCCCACAGGATAATCGTGGCAGAAGACCGGCACGCCCTGCGAAAGGGCTTCGATGTAAACGCGGCCGAAGCCTTCTGCGAGCGAACCTAAGACGAATACGTCAGCGGCTGCATACCAGGTCGGAACTTCGCTTGGTGGTACTGAGCGTGCAACCAAGCCCTCCGCACCAAGTTTAGAGCGTGCCTCCGTGACGACCTCACCCGAGGTCTGATCCATAGCCCCGATCATCGCCAGTAAAGGGCGAGGCGCGGGCAGGTGTGCGATTTCGTCGACGACGTAATCCATGCGCTTGTGCCGGCGCGCGATCCAGCCAACCGACAAAACGATCGGGCGATCCTCAGGCAGGCCAAGGTTCCGACGAGCCTGCTGGCGCCTAGCGATAGAACGGTCGGGCGGCACATCCGGGACGGTAAAGCCATAGGGCACAAGAATATGTCTTTCAGGATCGTCGCCATCTTCGATCGCGATATCGCGATAAGTCGGGGTTACCTGATGCACCGCGTCAGCCCACGGGAAGGGTCCACGCATCGGCGCACCGTTCGAATACATCAGGCGGTAAGGCACGCCGCCGAAGCTTCGTAGCGACTTCAGGCGCATCGCCAAGTTGGCTTCACTGGTGAAAACGACGTGGGGTTCGAGGCGACGAATTTTTGCGAGCACTGAGGGGATGCTCGACACCTGCTCAATAGTGTAGCCGTCACGTCCAATGACCCCGCCGAGGCTCTTAGCTAGCGGATGCAGCCGAGACAGCGAAGCGATGCGCTCCTGGCTAGCCCCGGCAACCCCAGCGCCGATGCCAAGCCTGAGATCGAGCCCAGGAGCGTCTTTTAGCCCCTCGAAGGCGTCGGCAAAGAAAGTCTCAATACCGCGGTTCTCGCGACCGACGCCGCTGCAGAGCATTAATACCCTTGTCAGCCTATCGCTCATTGTTTGAGTTCCCGTGCTAGAGCTTCCTGAACTGCCTCAGGAATTGGAAGCGGGAGAGCATCGTCATTCCAGTTGCCTCGCACCATATCCATGACACGCGGCAAGCCGAGCCGATAGATTGACTCCTGCACAAAACGCTTTGGCACCTTTGCCACGTGGTTAATCTGCCCTGGCTCAGGCAAGGGCGTGCCAGGAGTCCATTTCTGCAACCCGGGGGCATCATCTGCGATAACGAATTGACGCCAGTCAGCCACACTCCAGTGATGAGCGTCGGGGTGCCGCCAGTTGGAAGCGTTCATATGATCCGCCATCATGATAGCCCTCAGAGTACAACGGCGCGCGAGTTGCTTTGGGTCGCGGTGAGGATAATGTCGGATTGGCAGTCGTTCCTTTGCGACCAATCCCGCATTGTATGGGAATGACACATCAACCGGCCATTTCATCGAAGCTCGATAGCGGCAAAGACGTGGCTCAGCATAAACGCTGATCGTGTAGTGTTTGCGACGATGCTCGATAGGAATTTCGCGTTCAACCTCGACCGCCGTTGACGTATCAAGGCGGTCGACTTCTCTTTGGGTCAATTGGAAGTCATAGTATTGATGGTACGCCACACCTTCATGGGGCCTCATTTTGTTGGCCACAAAATCCTGCGGCCGGATGTGATGGAATTCATCAGCGTCGATTCGGAGAAACCAGTCACCATCGCGCAGCGTCTCGCGTGCGTTAGCGAACAAGAACCCACGCGTGCGGTTTTCATTATAATATGTTGGCTCGCTACCAATCGGTCGAATCCGATCATCGGCTTTCGCCATGTCGAGTACTGTATCGTACGTATTATCGACACTCCCCGTATCGTAGACAAACACTGCATCGGCCCAAGTTAGCGCATGGGAAAGGCATTGGTGGATAATGTCTCCTTCATCGCGCACTGGGAGCAGAGCGATAAATTTGGGATTAGGCTTCATGGCGCTTCCCTGCTTCCGCAGCGTACTTAGGAAGCTGCGGGATCCGCAGTCCGATTAATGAGGTCCTGACGGCTGCGCAAAACGGCAACATAATTAGGGCCAGCGAAATCTTCGTCGGTTAGCTCGTACTCCTTAAATCGAACCCCTCGATTGGTGAGCCGCCCAAGAGCATATTCGGCGCCTAAGAGATCATAGAAGTCACGCAGCAAGAATCGGCTGTGCAGGCGGGCATGATTATACTCGAACTGAATAACATCGACATTGCCATCTCTAATCATACCCTTCAGGCCAAAAAGCACGTTTTGCTCTGCGCCTTCAACGTCGACCTTGAGCAGATCGATGTGGGCGATTTGGTGTTGGCTGCAATAATCGTCGCCTATATGAACTTTGCCCCTTACGGTCGTGTAGTTTCGATCATAACCTTCATCTATAACCATACGCGACCCACGGTCGTGTGATTGTGAAAAGATGACGTCGAGCTCTTCATTTGTGTCTGAAAGGCCAAAGGCGTTCGCCCTGATCTTATCACCCCAGGCATCAAACAACTCTTTCGCCGTATTCGGGATGATCTCAAATGCGTGAATTTCAGCGTCCGGTGAGTTTTTAAGCACCACCGCGCTCCAGTCACCGCGATTTGCGCCCACATCAAAAACTACTCTTAGCTGATCGGCCAGCCGCTCGATCAGCCAGACTTCGCCATTGTGACGCCCATCGTAAGTGCGCCCCTCAAACCAAGTCACGTAAAGCTTGGATATCTTATGCAATGAATCCGATAACGGTAATTGCCGACGTGCATGATACGTCAGGGCTGAAATGAAAAGTTGGCGGATAGGTTTCAACATTTTAAGTACATTCAGATTGCGTAGGATTTATTTCTGGTTTGGTGGAGTGTCCGCCATGTATTTTGCCTTTGCCTTGGGAAATGCTTTAAATAAGCTCTCACGGCTACCCTCCAGCGGGTTACGGGCCATTCGCATCCACCGCCAGTAGGTACTCCATTCGACCGGGCGCCGATGTGATAATGGTTCTCTAATCCGAAGGAATGCCTCTGCGACCCACTTAGGCTCGTCCTTCAGCCATCCCCAACCCTTCGATGCGCCAAATAGAATCTGCCTGATCATTCTGTAAGCTCCGACCCAAAGGACGTGTGGAAACGGGCAGCGCATCACCACGGACCAAAACTCGTTGCGTGCATTCTTGTAGTGGCGCGCTTTCATATTGCGGTTCACATGGGTGAATCGATGGCATACCTCGATTTCTGGTACGTAAAGGACACCGTAACCGGCGCCATATGTCTGGAGGCAGAAGTCTGGTTCCGCATAGGCGTGCGAAAAGAAGCGCGGATAGCTTGTTATTTCACCGTAAATCGACTTGCGAATTGCACCTGCACAGTTTGGGTAGGTGGCAATCCAAGCTCGCTGGGGCACTTCAGTGTTAGAAAGAGCTGGCACACGCTCATTCGGCCGAACTTCTCGAAACGCAAAAGCACCGACTTCTGGGTGCTTGTCCGCTAGATCTATCAGCCGGATCACAAAGTCTTCTCTCAAAGGATAACTGTCGTCATCTAGTGATACAATCAGATCTCCCTTTGCAAGCCGGAAGGCTGTATCGCGAGTGGGTATTGAGCCCTGCGGCGCATCGGAGGTGAGCACTACAATTTCCGGATATCGTTCCTCAAGCAGCTCTTTTGAGCCATCGTTGCAGCCATCAAGGAAGATAATGATTTCGTCCGCCGCTGGAGACAGTGTGCTCAGCTGTTCCAGAGTTGCCATTAGGTCATCTTGGCGGTTGTGCGTTGGGATGACTATGCTGACAGTGAATTTGCTCACGAAGCTTTCCTGTGGGCTGGAAGTTTAGCCGAACTGAATGCGTCATAGAAAGGTGCGCCTTTTTCCACGTGACGTACTGCACTTAGCACCGTCTCCACGAAGCCGTCCCACCCAAACTGTTGAGCGCGATGGCGAGCTGCTCGACTCATTTCTTTGCGTCGCTCCCGGTCTAATACAATGCTTCTGACAGCGTCCGCGATAGCCTCTGAGTTCCGCTCTGGGACGATTATCCCGTCGATACCGTTGCGAACTATAGAGCCAGCAGCCCGAGTAGTTACCACCGGTATGCCTGCACCAAGCGCTTCCGCCGTAACGCTCGCAGATCCCTCAGCAAGTGAAGGAAGAACGAAAACATCAGCGCGCGCGAATTCATGAGCTAATTCTCTTTGTCCGAGGTGGCCGAGGAATTCTAGTGCGGAGGCATCCGGGTGGAAGCGTACTTTGTCTGACACGCCGCCAGCGACACGCACACGGCAATCACCTTGCATAATGTTGGCGGCACCTGCGAGATAATGGATGCCTTTGCGTAAGTTGGCAGAGCCAGCGAACAAAATTCGGCCTCGCTCAGGCTCGGTCTCTAGAAGCAGCCACTTTGGATTGACCGCATAGGGTGCGACCACTGTTCGAGCAGGTTCGATGCCATAGTTCTCGACCAAGTCATCGCGCACAAATTCGGAAGGGCAGACTAAGAGTTGGGATTCCTGTAGCATCACTCGGTTTACCCAAGCCGGTTTGTGCAATGGCTGCGCGATGAGCGCATCGTCTGACCAACTCGGATGGAGCGCGCATTCCGCGGCGACAATCGCGTCAGCAGAAAGCGCGATGTATACGTCGCTCACTACGAAAAGGCCCTTGCGCCTCGCGTATTCTAGAAAGGTGCCTGGCTCTCCAAGCATCGAATATATGTGGGTTGCTTGGCCAAACCCCTTGAAGCGCAGAAAAGCCTGTCGCCACCGTTCCAGCAAACCCTCGAAAGCAGTGCGAGCCTTGCCGTCGGGCAGTACGCTTTGCGTAGCGTAGCGAGCGAGGAATAACGGGGCCCAAGTGCTAATAACCGGGGAAATACCGGGTGGCGGCACCCGTCTCTCAATTGCATTTAATGATGAGCTTTTAATGCCGCTTAGTGTCTTTACTAAAGCCCCGGTCGGACTTGAAGAGACGAAATCGGTGTAGACTGCGCTAAGTACTCCTGCCCTTTGAAACGCTTCCGGAATAGCGTAGTCATGACGGGCGCCGTTCTGAATAACCAAAAAGCAAGGCGTCTCAGTTCCGCAAATGACTCGGTCTGTGTTCATGAACTAAGCTATTCTCGATGCTGCGCTTTTGCGATGGCGGGCAAGACCAATCTCGTAAACTGCAGGGCGCTGGAAATATTCAAAACAAACGAAAGTACAAAGGACGCGGTGAACATTAGAATTGCATAAACAAAGCCCACCCCAACCATTTCATAAAGGCTTGCTATTGATGCGAGGACAACTGCCAGCGAGTGCCATGCTACTGTCCAATTTAGCGAAGGCTTAATTCGGGTGGCCTGGCTGCGAAGCAAAACAAATGCACCTGCTCTTGCTATAGCAATTGCGGCAGCGCCAGCAACGCCGAAGAACTTCACGGAAAGAGCCAAGAGCAGCAGGTTGGGCACTAAGATCAGTCCAGCAATCCTCGTTTCTTGCTGAAGCTCCGAGCGGGCCTGAAGGAGAGCATATGGAACACGCCCCATGAGATCGAGCCATGTGGCAATCGTTAGAAAAACTGCAACAAGGTGAGCCTGGTCGGCAAACTCTTTTCCTAACCAGATCTCCAGAACCGGATGCAAAAAAACTACTCCAACTACGAAAATCGGCGAAAGCAGGAACAGTCCACGGTAGCAAGTTTCAATCAAGCCCGCGTCATTGGGGGACCTTGCCAACCTTGGGAATGCGGCTGAAAGAAGCGCGCTGGCTACTATTTGAGAACGGCTAAGGGCTCCCTGTGGTATCGCAAAAATAGTCACTGCTGACGGACCTGAGAGTCCGCTAAGGAGAATCCTGTCGAGGGAATTGGTCAAGCGATGGAGCATCGCCGAAGAGGTTGACCACCCCCCGTAGGATACCAGAGTTTTGATTACCGAGCTTTCGAAGCGAATGTCTGGGATAGCACGAAGGGCAAGGCATGCAAGAAAGGCAACAACGAGGGTTACAACGTAAGCCAGAGCCGTTACGGCAATCAGACCGGGAAGGTCTGTACCTATAAGCACTGCATAAAGTGCTGGAGCGAGAATGGCCCCTACAGAACCTACAAGATTGACAAGATTGAGAGAAACGAAGCCGGAAAGGCCAAAAATCACACCTTTCGGGACGCTTGCGAGAATGGACACGGCTCCCAGGGCAAAAAGAGCGCCTCCAGAGCGCGCCAGCTCATCCACGACTGCGGCATCATCAACTAGCAGGCTTGAAATCGCCGGAATGGCCAGCAACGCGAAAAGCCCTCCGCCAATGCCAGCGAAAGGGATCGAAAGGAAAAGCGCGTTTCCGAAAATGCGTGGTCTATCTTCCTGATTTGCAGCAGCAATCTCACGACTGGTGGCACTGCCAAGTCCGAACTCGGCCAAGCCCGCATAGATAAGGAAGCCCAATACCAGCAGGAGAACACCATATCTCTCTATCCCTAGGCTGGAGAGCAGAATGGGAGTAAGACCGATGAATGCTAGCGTACTGAGCAACGCACCTGACAACTGGATAAGGAACTGGGATCGGAGACGCATGCCTACTTCGGGCCAGCTTGCTCGGGACACGAACCCTCAAGCAAGGGTCGGGCCAATGCCAAAGCACTAGGCTCTTTAACGCAGATCCTAGTATTCTGATGCGTCTTCTTAAGCACGGCTAACCAAGAAAGCGCTCTCGAAGTTTTCTGATGTAGGGAGCCAAGCTCCCGATCTTTAAGTCATAGTGCATCCCATTCACGAATAGGATATCCCCGTACCCTCGATAAGAGCACTTGAGTTCAGTGAAGCCAAGGCCTCTCAGACGGTCAGCAGCACATCTGATCCGACTGACATCCTCCGCATCACGAGCGTCATGAGGATGGAATTCCACGGAAATCTGCTTACAGCACGACAGAACTTCTCCAGGCTCTTGCATGAGAACCTCGTATTCTGCGCCTTCAATGTCGAGCTTTAGAAGGTCAATTTCATCAACGCCAAACTGTGCAACCAAGGATGAGAGCGACCGCGCCGTCACAAATTGAGTTCGGGCCGGGTTAGAAGACGGCCGGCTGACGATGCTGCTCGCCTCTGGATTGGCATCGATAGCGAATTCGACCTCTCCATCCTTTCCGGCGAGGGCGGCCCTTAGCAACGTAACGTCCTGTTCGAGTCTGTCCGAGCTAAGGTCAGCATTTGGTTCGATCGAGATAACCGTCACGCCATATTCGCTCGACAAACGATTGGCGAATTCGCAGCGATGAGCTCCTGCATCGATCACAATCCCGCCAGGGGTAATCAAGCTGGCAAGGAATGAATGGCCCCGCACCAGTTTGAGGTCTATCACCTGGTTCCAACGTCTCATAATTCTAATAAAAGCGCACGAAATGTATCACCCAAATCCTAGTTTATGAATGACGTCGAAGAATGAGAATATTTATCTCGTTCCAAGGGCGGTTCGGTGCGCCCAAGGGGACACGGCGCTCGTCGACCATTTTACGATGATCTAACAATCTACCGATACTTCCATCAGCCATTATTTCATGAAAATCGTAACCGTGCTGTACAATCGCCTCGACAAAATCCTTAGGGTTCTCACCCATGTCCTCCATGTGCTCTACAATGAACTCAAGGTATATAGCGCCAATTTTTCGGTGCTCGAGAAGCGCCCTTGCCCCTCTAATCACACTCGGCTCCGCCCCCTCAACATCGACCTTTAGAAGGTCTACTTCAGCGATTCCAAATGTTTGCAAAGTTTCATCTAGTCGAACTGTCGAAACGACAGATACAATGTCGGAGGAATAGAGAATCCCTGCATCAAACTTCCCATGCAACGGCAGGGCTGGGTCTTCTCTAAAATTCGCGATTCCAGGAGTGTCCGAAACGGCAGCTTGGACTAAAGAAACTCCACGGACGCCATTCGAAACCATATTTGCGTGGAAGGCCTGACAGTATCGATGAGCTGGCTCGAAGGCAATGATCCGACCAGCCGATCCAGTACTGCTAGCAAGCATAGTGAACGCGCCAACGTTTGCACCAACATCTACAATTGTAGAGTTGATCTTTGGGAGTAGACTTGCAACTAATCTTAATTCTTGCTCGCCAGGTCTTTGTATATACACAGACCGATAGTCATTAAAGCGTCCTGCCGGGTGAAGCCTCATGCCTTTTGGCATAGGCAATGTTGGCGGCCGGCCAAGAAACCGGCGTGCCAAGTGAAAGAAAACATATTGGACAAGAATTCCGGGCTTGAGAACGGCCGTTCTTAGATTTCTGAGAAATCCCATATTGGTCTCCTGAATCACCCTCTTTACAGCACCTTAAAGCGACCAAAATCTGTCAAAAGTGATTTATGCGAGCCCACTTAAGTAACGCCTATTCGGATATTGCTACTGGCTGCCACTCAACCAACGGAACGCGCTCACCCCCCCTTTTCTAATCCGCCAAAAACTCACCCTCGCGCGATAACGCCGAGATTTGCGCTCAAGTAGCGAAGCGGTAGCGCGAAAAAGAATCTTTGTTTTGCGCATCGCATCCGCGATGCGACATCCTCGCTAGACGGGCAGGCAAGCTGCCCCCGCTGCGGGCGGCCGGTCGGCCTTGCGGTTGCTGGGCAACCGTTGGTCTATCCCAGTTTCCATCGCCCAACATTGTCTTCGCCACTCAAGTGCTATCTGTCTCAACACGGCTACCGCACTCGGCAAGAAGCGAAGATCGCTTCCGGCCGAGGCAAACTCAATCAAACGACCTGCCCTCCAACCAGGCGGCCTATGACAAATCCTTCGCCTGCTACGCGGCGATCAGCCGCTCGCGCGGCACGCTCACCCGGCGCGGGCCGGAGAGCAAGTCGATCAGCACCATGACGCGCGCGGGCCCATCGCCTGTCAGCAGCGCGCCTGTCACATCATCGAGCGCCCCGCCAACGATCCGCACCTGGTCGCCTGGCTTCATCGCGCTATCGAATGCAACCACGCCGTCCTCGTCCTGGCGCGCAATCAAACCGTCGATGAAACCATCGGGAAGCCGTGCCGGCATGTCACCAAACATCACCAGCCGCGATACGCCGATCGTGCCGTTGATCGAGCGCCAACGATCGCGCGCCATATCAAGCCGCACAAACACATAACCTGGAAACAGCGCCTCGCGCACTGCGACCGTGCGCCCTGCCCTTGCCTTCATCCGCTTCAAGCTCGGCGAAAACCACGCAAAGCCCTGGCGCTCGAGGTGAAGGCAGGCGAGTTTCTCGCGGCGCGGCTGGACCTGCACTGCGAACCAGTCCGCAGACCCCGATGCCGCTGCAGTGTTGTTGATGACGGCGTTGTCGATGATCAGCCCCGCTTGCATAAGCCTAACCTCTAATGCTGCACCGCGACATGTCGAGCCAAAACTGCTGAAATTTGGGGAAAGAATTCGCTTTGCCGCATGCCTGCCTGCGTTGGCCGCAAGATCGGTCAATGGGCTGCAGGACGGGGCCCCATCAAGGGCGTTCGCCAAGGCCGCGCAGCACGTGTGCGGCGAGACACCTCGCCCGCGGATAGGGCCAGCAAGCGGAACTGAGCCGCCCACCAAGCGTCAACATGATGACCGGAGGCCGAATAATCCTGCGGCTCTTGGCTTTAGCTATCCAAACGCTGCTAGATGCCATTACACGACCATAGCGCCCAAATTTATCTTCGCTTACGAAGTTCACTCTTGCGGCAAACCATGGAGCTTTTAGGGAAAGGTCATGAAGGGGTTCAACCTGCCTTTCCTGCTTGGCGCTTCGGCTTGCCTCGCCTCCTGCATGTCGATGGCGCCCTCTTCCTCGCAAACCGAAGTGGTCAAGCGGCTGCCAGAAACCTTCAGCGCAGGCACTTCAACAGAAACCTATGCTCCGCGCCAATGGTGGGCGGCCTTCGAAGACCCGACGCTCGACGCGCTGGTCGATGATGCCTTGCGCGACAATCTCGACATCGCTGAAGCCGCGGCGAGATTGAACCGCGCGCGCGCTCAGGCACGCGTCTCCAAAGCGTCCCTTTTCCCTTCAGTCGATGCCAGCGCAGGCGCTACATCCACCAGCAATCCGCTTGCCGGCAGCGCGTTCGGCAATCTCGGCAGTTTCCCGATCGATCGGATCGAGAACGATAGTTTCTCCACCGGCGTTGCCGCTTCCTACGAGCTCGACCTGTTCGGGCGCGCACGCAATGACTTTGCCGCAGCGAAAAGCGATGCATTGGCCTCGCGCTTTGATTACCAGGCGGTCCAGCTTTCGGCCGCGGCCGAGACAATCTCCACCTATTTTGACCTGGTCGATACCGAGCGTCAGCTCACCCTGGCAGAGCGGACCTCCTCCATTCTCCAGGATCGCGCTAAAAGAACCGAGGAGCGTTTCCAGCGCGGCGTGGCTGAGAGTTTTGAACTCTACCAGGTCCGCCAGGACCTGCGCGCGACCGAAGCTTCGATCCCGCAGCTGCGCTCGCAGCTATCGTCCACCAAAGGCAGACTGGCTGTGCTTGTTCGGCAATATCCTGACGAACTCGAGCAGCGCCTTGAAGGGCCGCTGCGCCCGCGCCTGGTGTTTGATCCCATACCTGCAGGCCTGCCGATCGATTTACTGGCGCAAAGACCAGACGTCGCTGCCGCATGGTCACGCTTTGAAGCAGCCCGCCTTCGCATCGGCGCGCGCCGCGCGGAGCGCTTCCCGCGCATTTCGCTGTCCGGATCGCTTGGCACCCAGGCCAATAATGCTGATGACGCGTTTGATTTTGCAAACAACTGGACCAGATCGCTGGCAGCCAATCTTCTCGCTCCGCTGTTCGACGCGGGCAGGATCTCAGCAAACATCAAAATAGCCAGAGCCAATTACGACGAGCAAGCAGCAAGCTATTCGCGGACGGTCCTCAATGCGCTGCGCGAAGTGGAAACGGCGCTCACGGATTATGACGAGCAGAGAGATCGCTACCTCTTGATAGCGCGCCAGTTGGACGAGGCTCGCTCGGCGCTCGATCTCCAGGAGCAACGGTTCGCATCCGGCGTGGGGAGTTACATCGCCTATCTCGACGCCTTGCGTACGACCTACCAGGTCGAGGCTGCGCTTTCGTCTGCCGCGCGCTCCGCCGCGCTCGCAAGGCTTGGCGTCCATCGAGCTCTGGGCGGCGATTGGGGCGGCGATCGGACCAGCGACGCGCCCGCCGGACCTGCGGTTTTGCCCCCTTCACCTGAAAGCGCTGCGCCCGTCGTTGCAGCAGAGAAAGACCTATGACGCGTCAAGCAAAAATCTCTCTTGGCCTGATTGGTGCCGCAATCCTCCTCGCTGTCCTGATGGTATGGCTGCGCCCGGTCGCGCAGGAGCGCGAACGCGCTGAAGTCAGTCCGCTGGTCGAAACGATCCTGCTGGAGCCGGCCTCCGGCAGGATCCCCATTGTGGCCATTGGCAATGTGGAAGCGATCGAGGAAGTCACCGTGTCGGCCCAGGTGTCCGGCCGGATCGACTACATCAATCCGGCATTTCGCGAAGGCGGCCTAGTTGGCCGCGGCGCGCTCCTCCTGAGCATCGAACAGGCTGACTATATCAACCGGGTTCGTATAGCCGAGGCCGATGTTGCCGCGCAGGATGTCGCGGTCCAGCAAGCCATGCAGGAAGTTGCGATCGCGCGCGACGAGGTCGAGCGCTTCAACGAGCGCAGGCAAGCTGGCACCAGCGGCTACCGCGACGATGGAGGGTCACAGATTCTTCCTCCCTCAGCTCCTGGCGCTGCTCCAACACCGCCATCGCCAACATCGGGCACCATCAACCCGCTGGCAACGCGCGAGCCGCAATTGCGTGCTGCGCAGGCTGCCAAGAAGCGCGCTGAAGCCAATCTTGCCGAGGCCCGCCTTGCGCTAGCACGGACCCGTGTCACTGCTCCCTTCTCAGGGATAGTGGGGCCGCAAAGCGCTGCCCTCGGCACGCTTGTTCAGCCAGGCCAGGCCTTGGGCAGCATCGCATCGAGTGATGCCTTTGAAGTACGCGTCTCGCTGACGCCCGAGGAGGAGGCGCTTATTCCCGGCGGCGCATCCAGCTCGAAGAGCCGCATCCCCGCGACGGTCAAAGTAGTTAGAAATGGCAAGACCTATCAGTGGGGCGCTTATGTTCACCGGGTCGATGCAGCGCTCGACCCGCAAACGCGCAATGTGGAAGTCTTTCTGAGGATACCCAACCCTCTAAGGGGCGCTCGAAGAGTGGCAAAGGGTACGGAAAACTTCGCTTCTGACCGCGCACCGCCCCTGCGGCTTGGATCGATCGTCGAAGCCGAGATCGAAGGCTTGTCCGCGGAACGATACGCGCAGATCCCGGCGCGCGCGCTGCGCCCAGGCAATGTGATCTGGATTGTGCGTGAAGGGCGCCTGCGCATCCTTCCTGTGCGCGTGATCTATCGAACCGATGAGACTGCTTTCATCACCAGTGACGCCCTCGCTGAGAACACAAGACTGGTCATCAGCAATCTGACGGCGCCCACAGACGGGCAGAAGGTCAGGCATGCTGGCGGCGCCAACAAGCCTGATGGCGCTGACAAGTGACCGGTTCAGACGATCCTGCGAACGAACCGAGCGAACTGCCGCGCGACCGTTATGGCCGCGAACTGTCCGATCGGGCGCGCGATCGGACCGGGCTCATCGCGTTCATGGCGCGCAATGGCGTTTCGGCAAACCTGCTGATGATCTTCATCCTCGTGGCTGGACTGGTCTCCTTTTCGCGTATCCCCCAGGAGGTTTTCCCAGAAAGCAGCCTCGATACGATTGCCGTGAGTGTCGCTTATCCGGGCGCCACGCCCGCTGAAATCGAGCAATCGATCGTTCAGCGCATCGAAGAGGCCGTAGACGCCATTGACGGGGTCAAGAAGGTCACCGCAACGGCGTCAGAAGGCGCTGGAAGCGTGAGCATCGAACTCGAGAGTGACGCTGACAATGCGCGCGTCCTCGATGAAGTGAAATCGGAAATTGGCCGGATCGACACCTTTCCTGACGATGCCGAGGAGCCCAACATCCGCGAGCTGACCTTGCGCCAGACAGCCATGCGCATTGCGCTTTACGGCGATGTTCCGGAACGCGCGCTCAAGGAAGCTGCCTATTCATTGGAAGATGCGATTGCGGCCCTGCCTGCGGTCAGTTTTGTTGAGACCAGCGCGGTTCGTGACTACCAGATCTTGATCGACGTGCCGCAGGAACGCCTGCGAGGCCTCGGCCTGTCCTTGAACGAGATTTCGCGCACCATTTCTGCCGGCAGCCTCGATAGTCCGGCCGGCTCGATTGATACTCCAACCGATGAAGTTCGTTTGCGCACTGTCGGGCAGAACTATGACCAGCAGGATTTCGAGAACATCGTGGTGCTCAGCACGCGCGAAGGCGGTATTCTGCGCCTGGGCGATATTGCCGAAGTCACCGATGGCTTCGAAGATGCCGACCTGATTACCCGCTTCAATGGCCAGCCCGTTGCCTTCGTCGACATCTATCGCACCAGCGACGAGCGGGTCCTCGACGTCGTCGATGCGGTCAAGACAATGCTGGAAAGCTATGACCGGCTTCCGCAAGGCGTAAGTTACGCGATCTGGGAAGACCGGTCCGAAGTCCTGCAGGACCGGCTTGGACTGCTCCTGAAGAATGCGGCGTTCGGCCTCTTTCTCGTGCTGGTCGCATTGACGCTGTTCCTCGACATCCGCCTCGCAGCCTGGACGGCGGTGGGGATCGGCGTCACGTTCTCAGGAGCCTTCTTCCTGCTGGAGCTCGCTGGATCGACGATCAACCTGTTCTCACTCTTCGGGTTCATCCTCGCACTCGGTCTCGTGGTCGATGACGCAGTCGTTGTCGGCGAGAACATCAGTTCGGAGCGCGAACGGGGCCGCAGCGGCCTCGGCGCGGCCATTGCCGGTACCCAGCGCGTCAAGATCCCGGTGATCTTTGCGGTCCTTACAACGATCATTGCGTTCCTGCCTCTTACCGCGGTCGAAGGCGGAATTGGCCGGGTCTTTAAGGATGTACCGATCGTGGTCCTCGCCATCCTTAGCCTTTCCCTGATCGAGGCGATGCTGATCCTGCCCTATCACCTCTCGCATCTGCCGGCTCATGGTGCGCATGCCAAGAACCGGATCACCCGGTTCTTCGAGCGGGTCCAGACGGCTGTGAGTGAACGCATGAATGCCTTTGTCGAAGGACCGCTCGATCGCGCCGTGCGGTACTGCGTCACCGCCCCATACGTGGCTGTTTCTGCCGCAATCGCGATATTGATACTCTTTGTCGCGATGATCCCGGGCGGAATCATCAAGGCGAGCTTCTTCCCCGAAATCGAAGCTGACCAGGTCGTTGCAGCGCTCGAAATGCCTTCAGGCACGACAATTGATCAGACCTCGAGGGTAACCGCGCGTATTGAAGAGGCTGCAGCCAGAGCGCTGGCGCGCTTTGATACCGATAATGATCCCGATGCTTCGTTCGTCGAAGCGCAGTTCACGGTCATAGGCTTGCGCGAAACACAAAGCGGCCCCGGTACGAGCCAGCGCTCGCTCAAGCCGACCCTCGCTACCGTCGAGATCGCGCTGGTCCCCTCTGGCGACAGGACCGTGTCTGCGCAGGAGATCGAGCAGGCATGGCGCGAGGAGATTGGCGAGATGCCAGAAGTGCAATCGCTGACGATTTCATCGACCCTCGTCAATTTCGGCGAGCCTGTAAACGTCAAGATTTCGCATCCTGACGAGGACACATTGGATACGATCCGCGAGCGGATGATGGTCGAACTATCCAAGATCCAGGGCGTGTTCGACATAGAAAGCGACCAGGACATTGGCATGCAGGAGATCGCCCTGAAGCTGAAGCCTTCAGCGAGGATCCTCGGCGTCACGCTCCAAGATGTCGCCTCGCAGGTTCGAGCGGGTTTCTTCGGGGCTGAGTCCCTCCGCGTTCAGCGCGGGCGGGAAGACGTAAGAGTGTATGTTCGCTTGCCCGAGGAAGAGCGCAATTCGATTTCTGACATCGAGAAGTTCCGTATCCTGACGCCAGGCGGCTTCACCTCGGTCGGTGCAGTCGCCGACATTGAATTTACCACAGCACCGTCGCAGATCAGGCGCGAGGATGGTCGCCGTGTTGTAACCATCACAGCCGACCTCGATGAAGACGTGATTTCCGCTCAGGAGATAAATCGTGTGCTCGAAGATGATATCCTGGCTGGGATTTCGGCTGACTATCCGGAGCTGAATTACAGTTTTGGCGGCCTTCGAGAAGCTCAAGCGGACAGTTTCGGCCCGCTCGGAAGTGCCTTTGGCCTTGCGCTGCTCGCGATCTACGCGCTGCTGGCGGTTCCCTTCCGTTCGTATACGCAGCCCTTGGTCATCATGGCGGCAATCCCATTTGGCCTGATCGGCGCGCTCCTGGGGCACCTGCTTCTCGGCATTCCGGTTGTAATCCTCTCAGCCTTTGGCATCGTTGCGCTTTCAGGTGTCATCATCAATGGATCGCTGGTCCTGATAGATTTCTTCAACGAGAACCTCAGCGAAGGAATGTCGCCTGAAGAGGCCATCATTGATGCCTCCAAGAGCCGGTTCAGGCCCATTTTCCTGACCGCGATCACGACTTTCCTCGGTGTTGCACCGATAACATTCGAGACCAGTGTTCAGGCTCAATTCCTGATCCCGATGTCGGTCAGCCTTGGATTTGGTGTCCTCGTCGGGACCATCCTGCTGGTGCTTGTCATTCCGGCGCTGGCCATACTCCACCACCGCGCGAAAGAACGCATGATGGCTTTGTTTGGCCAGAATTCGGCAGAAGATGCGCCAAGCGAACAGCTTGCGTAGCCGGGGCAAACTCGAGAAATGAAGGGGTGCGCAGTGCCAATAAAATTGGCATGGCTGGAGCCAACATGAAGCTGATTTTCATCAACCGGTTCTTCCATCCGGATGAATCCGCGACCTCTCTCATGCTGACCGATCTCGTTTGCGGGCTTGATGCGCCAGGGGTCGAACGGCTCGTGATCACCGGCAAGGCTGGCTACACCGAAGAGGCAGCCGGCATGCCCGAGGGGTTGGACGGGGCCAAGGTCCTGCGCTTGCCAAGCCTTCCCATCAGCAATCAATCGCTGTTCGGGCGCGCCCTCAATTTCATCGCCTTTTATTGCGGGCTTGTTGTTGCCGGCCTTGCTCATATCCGCCGCGGCGATATCGTGATCTGCCTGACCGATCCGCCGTTTTCCAATGTGGTGGTGCATTTCCTTTCGAGCCTCAAGCGCGCGCGCGTCATCAACTGGGTGCAGGACATCTATCCAGAAACCGCTGCAAGGCTGGGGTTCGGATCGGAAAGTGGCTGGCTGGTCCGGCTCGCGACCCGCATGCGCGACCGGGCCTGGCAAGGCGCTGCAGCCAATGTCTGTATCGGCGAAACAATGCGCTGGCATCTTGCATCACATGGCGCGCCAAAGACCCGCCTGCACGTCATCCCGAACTGGGCGGACGAGCGAGCTCTCACACCGCTCGACGCCGACGCCAATCCGCTGCGCCGCGAATGGGGGTTTTCGAGCGATGATCTTATCATCGGCTATTCGGGCAATCTCGGCCGAGCGCATGATGCGGCGACCATGCTGGGTGCAGCGAAGCGCCTCGCCGCCGAGGGCGAAACACAGATCAAGTTCCTGTTTATCGGCGGCGGCGCCAAGCATGCGCTTCTTTCAGAAACAGCTAGCGAGCCCGATCTCGCCGCCATTGTCCAGCGCCGCGGCTATCGGCCGCGCAGCGAGCTACGCGCAAGCCTGTCACTGCCTGATGTTCACTGGCTCTCGCTTGAGCCCGAGCTCGAAGGCCTGATCGTCCCAAGCAAGTTCTATGGCGCGATCGCGGTAGGCAGGCCGATTATCTTCATTGGCGATCCTGAGGGCGAAATTGCCCGCCTGATCAGGGACGCGAACTGCGGCACCAGCTGTAGCAAAGGGGATGTCGAGGGTTTAATAAACTTTCTGCTGAAGCTCGAAGCGGACCCCGATCTGGTGCAGCGCCTCGGCCACAATGCGAGAGCCTACTGCGAGCGCTACCTGCGGCAAGAGACGCGACTTCTCCAATGGCAGCGTGTGATCGCCCAGGTGGGCAATTCGCGAAGTAGCTGATGCCTGTGAGAACTCCAGCATTGCAACGCACCAGGTTCAGAAGCTGAGGATCATATGCGTGGGGGAAATGGCTTGGCCCTGCGCTCTCCATCTTTCGATCTCTCTACGCTTACCCTATGGCGTAAACAGCAATCCTCGAGCAGGGATCGATCATGCCGCTACCACCCCCTCCGCATCTAGTCGCAGATCGATTTCTGTCTGAAGCGGCCAATCGTGACCTGCTCAGATTTGCGATCGGCCATGAAGATGAATTCGCAGCGAGCAAGGTAGAGGGCGAGGTCGCCTCAGGTGATTTGCGGAAATCATTGAGATTTGATGGCGATCTTAGCCCTATCGAAGCTGACTTCTCAGGCCGTGTTGATGATGTATTCGAACATATCCTCGATCAACTCGGCATTCCCCCGTTCGAGCCAAGCCACTACGAGATTGAGCTCGTCGCTCATGGTGATGGAGCCTATTACAAACACCATATAGATACCTTTACGCGCCACCAACGATTGTCGGCTCAATCCGACCGCGTGGTCTCCTGCGTCTATTACTTCCACACCTTACCCAGGACATTCGAAGGCGGTGATCTCGCGCTATTCGGGATCGGCGCCACACAACCCTATTGCGTGATCGAGCCCGCAAACAACCGGATGGTCGCGTTTCCCTCCTTTGTCATGCATGAAGTGAAGCCGGTAAGATGCGCAAAGAGAGAGTTCAGCAATGCGCGCTTTTCGCTCAATTGCTGGATCCATCGGAGTATCTGAGAATGGATGGCCGACTGCAGTCGCTTGTTAGCCTCGCGCATTCAAAGCAAGCGCGCGAAGCAAAAAATTCAAGCGCGGAGGGTCGGATGACGACTCGATGAACACCGACGCGCCCATTGACCATTTTCTCGCTGCATGCCTGCGAGGAGACATGCCCGATTACCCCGATGGTCTGCGAGAAGAGACGGGGCAAGACCGTGTGATCGAGCGAGTTTGCTTTCATGGGATAGCGGGGCTTCTCCATGAAAAACCTCGAGCCCTGTCCGAATGGCCGAGCAAGGCGCTGGGCACTGTCAGGCAAGAGGCGCTTGGCCAGGTCTTTTGGGAACTGCGGCACAAGGCGTTGCTCGACGGCTTGTTGGACGCACTCGAGGAGCGCGATGTGAGCTCCGTTCTGCTCAAGGGTACAGCCAATGCCTACACTCTTTATGACCATCCGCACTGTCGGCGCAGAGGCGATAGTGACCTTCTGATCAGACAATCGGATCTTGCCGTTGCACGCGACGTCATGACTACAGTTGGCTTTGCCAGGCTCACCGCACCTCCTGGGCGATTTGGCGACTATCATTTCCAGGAAGTCTGGAGCAAGCAAACGGGCGACGGGTTGCACCACGATATCGACCTGCATTGGATGGTCACCAACTCGCAGGTGCTTGATCGCGTGCTTAGCGTGGACGAGGTGTTCAATCGAGCGATCGAATGTCCAACCTTGCGAGCCTCGGCTAGAGTCAGCGATCCTGTTACCCGACTGATGCATGGTTGTCTCAACCGGAAGATGCATTCCCGCAGCGGATATTTCTCGATTGATCGGAATTATTACGAGACCGATCGCTTGATATGGGCAGAAGACTTCCGGCGGTTGATGCTTGGCTTCTCGGCTGAGCTATGGGACGAATTCTGCAACCGCTCCAAGCGGCGGGATCTTGCTCACATCTGCCTGGAAGGCGTGCGGTTTTCGCGAGATATGCTGGATGCGCCCTTACCTCCAGAGATAGAGGCTGAGCTCGAAGCGTCGCCTCGGCAGAACTGGGTGACGCAGTATATCGATCGGCCAAGCGAGACTGGTCGCCTGCTCGAAGACCTCCGCGCCATGACGGGAATTCGTCGCCGCGTGTCCTTGGTGCTCGCGCGGCTCTTCCCATCAGCTCAGTTCATGAGAGACAAGTATCCCCAGCATCATTCATGGCCGGTCATCGGCCTATATGCGATGCGGATTGCAGCAAATGGCTATCGGGCAGCGCAGCGGATTTTGCGGCAATGAAGACCAGCTATGGTGCCCCCGGCCCAGCGCGGCTAGGCTACCGGATCGAAAGCGCAGCAGCGCAGGGACAAGCGCTCGTGCTTTTGAGTCAGGCTTTGGCCATGCTCAAGTTCGAAGCAGGAGACGGCTTCGCTGCAAATTGTCACGATTGCATGGCAAGTCACGCGAACAAGGCCCTCACAATCTACCGCTACATCGCTGAGGTGGCTTCATGGGACATCAAAGTGCGAGAAGCCAAGGTGACCCAAAGGACCAAAGTTGAGCCTTTGCACAAGGCAGGATCCCCGGCATGAGCGGCATTTGCGGGATATTCGACACTGACCCCGGCAAGGTGCGCGGCGAGGACCTCGACGCGATAGTCAAAGCGCTGGAGCGCCGCGGCCCCGAACGCAGTTCAGTCTGGCGTGGTGAGAGCATCGCGCTTGGCCACACTCTTCTCGCCACAACACCAGAGGCCCTGGTTGAACCAATGCCACTGCTTCATTCCCCAAGCGGCTGCGCTATCACTGCCGATGCGAGACTGGATAACCGCGATGACCTGATCGCTCGCCTTGGCCTCTCGGATAATCGGGGCTCCCTCGGTGATGGAGAACTGATCCTGCTGTCCTATCTCAAATGGAGCAGAGGCTTTGTTGAGCATCTCCTTGGTGACTTCGCATTCGCAATATGGGACCCTCGCACGCGTGAGGTCGTTTGCGCGCGCGATCCGATGGGGATGCGGCAGTTGCATTTCGCTTTGGTAGGCACAACCGGATTCGTTTTCGCGACGGACCCCGAGGCCGTGCTCCGACATTCAAAGGTTGGACATGCTCTCAACCAGGCGAGGATTGCAGACTACCTCGCTGATTACGAGGCATGTGAGCTCGGAGCGACATTCTACCACGATGTTCAGAGGCTCCCGCCGGCAAAGCTGATGGTCTTCGGCGCGAGCGGCATGAGCGCCCAAACCTACTGGCGCCTGGAGGAAATCGAAGAACTCAACCTTCCCAATGATCAGGCCTACTCGGAGGCGTTCCTCGAGGTGTTTACCGAAGCTGTGCGTTGCCGTCTGCGCTGCGCCGGCAAGGTCGGAGCCATGCTGTCCGGTGGGGTCGACTCCGGATCAGTAGCGGCCCTGGCGAGCAGGCTGCTCGATCAGCAAGGGCAAGGGCCGCTGATGACATTTTCAGCAATCGGCCCGGATCAGGATCAATGCAAGGAAACAGCCGCAATCAGACGGGCCAGCACCATTCCCTATATCGATCCCGCCTTCGTTTCCTTCGACAAGCTCGCTGAATTTCAAGCTGACCTGGAAGCGCTCACGGACAACAGCGGCGAGCCATTCGACAATGATATGACGCTAATCAGAGCAGTCTACCTTCTCGCGGCCAAGCGCGGCGTCAAAGTGGTTCTCGACGGTGTTGCCGGCGACACCACGCTACCGCGGCAAGACGAAATTCCCAGCTACATGCGGCGACTGCAATGGGGCAAGGCATGGCGAGAGGCCAAAGGCAGAGCGCAATTCTGGCATAGCGAACTTTCAGCATGGCAATCGCTCGCCAGAGGCATGTACCTCGCCGTGACGCCATCGTGGCTGCGGGATCTCCGAGGTGAACTGGCAAGGAGGTTCGGCGCGCATCAAGATGCCGGCCACCCGCTCATCACGCCCGAATTCGCCGAACGGATAGACTTCGAGACAAGGCGTGAGCTCAACCGCTTGAATCTCGATCCGATTACGCATGGATTATCGCCGAGACAATTCTCCCTAGTCCATCCCTACATCATCGTCGCGCGAGAGCGGTATGACCGCGTTGCTTCAGCCCTTGCGATCGAGGCACGCGATCCGTTCAGGGATATTCGCCTGGTCAAATTCTGTGCCAGCCTGCCTGCAGAGCAAATCGAAGCCTCGGGATGGCCGAAGATCGTGCTCCGACGTGCGGTACAGGGACATTTGCCCAACGAGGTGATCTGGCGCATGGGAAAGGAGCACCTCGGGCCTCAATTCACTCGCAATTTATTCAAACGCCGTAGCCTTCCTTGGGGAAGATCGCCTAACTGGGCGGATAGAGTGTCACCCTTCATGGCCAGCTCGATGCTTGCAGCTGCCGATCAATGGCGGGCGAATGATGCCAATCTTGACGTTGCCACACAGGCCTTCGCACTTGCAATTTGGCTCCAAAACCATGTAAACGCCGGCCCATGAGCAAAAAAAGGACATCAGTGATGGCGCCAAGCCTGAAAATTGGCAATGAACGTCAGCGCCCTTACCAGTCGCCCTCGCTGACTGTCTTTGGTTCTGTGGCGCAACTAACAGCGGGCGGAAGTTCGACCGCGCGGGAGTCTGCGCCTGGAGCTCCGGCCTTAAAGCGACCATAAATTAGCCCCTTACCCGCCCCGGAGCGGACCGTGTGACGGTCACGGCAAAACAATCGCAATCCTACATGTACGATCTACCGCGGCTGCCAGGTTGGGTGTTTGACAGAGCACCTCGAGCAAGTCCTGGTGTCGGGCTTTCTGATGAGGCGATATATTCGAGCGATGAGAATTATTCGGTTCGCCGCCTCGGCAGATCGTCAGAGACCTTACTCGTAGCCTTTCAAGTCGGTGTAGAGTTCGAGGTGTCATTCGGTGCCAGGCGTATTGCATTGACCCACGCAGCGCCTCACCTTCCTGAAAACACCATCCGGCACCTCCTGATCGATCAACTCGTCCCGAGGGTCATCGCGCAGCTCGGCTCGCTTGTGGTTCATGCCTCAGCCGTCAAGGTGGGAAACAAGGCGGCACTCTTCCTGGGCGATACGGGACAAGGCAAATCCACTCTTGCCGCGAGTTTCATGATGGCTGGACACGAACTGATTTGCGATGACGCGCTTTGCGTTGAATGGTCAGCACAAAAACCCGTTGCGGCTCCGGTATTCCAGGACCTCCGGCTAAATTCGGACTCGATCGAAAGCATATTCCCGAATGCGCCTGCCACCACGACTGTGGCTCATTATTCGTCCAAGCGGCATGTGGCAGTCGCGCCAGATATATGCGCTGACGAAGGGCCTTTTCCCATCGCTTCCATTTTCATGCTTGCTCCAGCGGCTACTGGTCCAACAAGGGTTGACCGTCTTGTCGGGGGGGAAGCATGCATGGCACTTGTACAGCACAGCTTCCTGCTCGACCCACAGGATATACAGAACGCAGCAAAGCGGCTAAAACATTGCGAAGCGATCGCGCAATCCATTGGGGTCTTCAAGGTTAGCTACAAGAAGCAATTTGCAAAACTCCCGGAACTTCGGAATTCCATTCTCACATGCCTGAAAACTCATTGAATTTCCACGATGCCATTTTCCACGAAGCCATGACGCCATGGCTTAATGCAAAACAACGCGGCGTGCGGTGAGCTGGATCTCACGATGACAGATGTCTTTTTTCAGAAGCTCAAGCCAGCCGATGATATCGTCGAAAGCCAGTTGGGCGACGAGACGGTCGTGCTCCACCTTGTTTCGGGCACCTATTACGGCTTGGACGAGATCGCTACACGTATATGGAAGGCGCTCAAGACCGATGTGCCACTTCGTGAGATTTGCGCAGAAATCAGCGATGATTTCGGTGTCTCCCGCGTACGGGTCGAGAGGGACGTTGAAGCATTGGTCGAGCAATTGCTCGAACAGGAACTGATCTTGGCTGCCGAGCAAGATCCGGATGGCGCTTCATAGACGGCAGCAAGCAAAAGCCGAAAATGGGGGGAATTCAAGGAGCTCCAACACAGTCATTCTGGCGGAGCTCCTCACAATCGATCCTGTGTCGGCTTTAGAAGCGCAAGCCGGCCGTGACGCCGAAGCCCTCTACATCGCCAAAGTCGGCCCAGACAGAAACCATCGGCCCGCGTGCCTTCGTTCCACCTTCGATACCCAGTTCGACCCGGCCCCAGTCGCCCCGGCGCAAGGTATCAACGACCACTGTCGAACCGTTGCTCGTCGCAGAAAGCGTGCCGCTTGCATCGAATTCCTGGTTCCAGCGCGCTGCTACATAAGGCCCGATACCCTTATTGAGGCTAACGCGCGCGCCGACTGATCCGTGCGTAGCGCTTGCATCGCCAATGCCGTAATCGATCATGTCAGCAGTAAACCCGTCGAATTCCTGTTTTCGCCAGGAAATGCCGGCGTCAAGCGCAACCCGAACCGAGCCACCCACACCCATACGGTAAGCTACGCGTCCTTCAGCACTGGTGGAATCGGCTTCAAGCTCAAGGCCCTGGAACGCTACGCTATCAAGCGTAACGTCGTTCCAGTCGGTTCGGACCAAAAAAGTCGCTGAAAGCCCGTCTTCATCGAGGCCTGAGGTTCCCAGGCGCGCATAAACGCCAACGTTCCAACCATCGGTTTCAATCTCGTTTGCCGAGCCTTCGAACTCGCTTTCTGCAGACTGGTAGCCAAGCGTGACCCCAACGAGCAGCCCGCCACTTTCCGAGATCCAGTCAAAGCCGCCCTGGAGGCCGTAGCGTACCGTTTCGAGCTCCTGATCGAGCGTCGTCGCACCGACCACGGTAGAAACGGTGCTGACATCGCCGAGCTCGTCTTCAGCGGCAAACACATTGCCCCACGAGCCAAATCCGCCATCTCGATGCGCTGCACTCAGATAATCGAACACTGCCGAGCTCGATGCCTGATCCATGCCGTAGAGCAATGCAGGCAGAACCGCTGGTTCGAACGCTTGCTCGTTGGGGGCTGCAATTATCGAGAACTGGCCGCCATTCTGAATCAGACCAAACTGCAGAAGGGCAGAAATCTGCGAGCCATCAAGCACGAAGGCGTCGGCATCGGCGCTGTCTGCATTGACCAGCACCAGGCCTTGAGCATCGGAACTGACCGGTACTATCTGGTTCAAGACGATCGTCGTGACGCCTGCTGCATTACCAAGGATACGCAGCTGGTCAGCACCAGTGCCAGCGTAGTCGAGGACCACAGTGGCAGACCCTGAGCCGACATAATCTCCTTCGATGGTCAGCGTGTTGAGAGTGTTTCCTTCAGACAGGTCAATCGTGCCGCTGTTTTGAAGAGCGGCCGACGTTTGCAAGGTGGCATCGCTTCCCGCGGAGATCGTACCAGCATTCGTAAAGCCCATGAGCTCTTGGAACAGGGTAAGCCCTGGTCCAACAAGAAACATTCCATTGCCTGTGTTGTTGAACGTTTCCAGGCCCGCTGGCGCCATCCCGTCGGCAAGCGAGAATGTGCCATCATTGTTGATGGAATCCATCCCTGCGCCAAACCCATTGGCACTGGAAAGGTCGAGCGCACCGCCCGCTTCAACCGTGATCGTATCATTAGCGTCAGTAAGTTGAACCGAGCCCACCAGCGATCCGCCAGATCGGATGATAACGTCGGTCGAGCCCCCGGTGGATTCCAGCGCATTGCCAGCCGTTGCTGAAAGCATGCCACCAATGGTAACGCTCGCGCCACCACTCTGATTGATTGCAACGCCTGTCGTCCCGGAAATATCGCCTTGCGTTTCCAGCGCGACCGAACCGCTTCTGGTGAACAAGAATAACGCCGTGCCGTCGGCCGCTGAAACCCCGCCTTGCGTCAGGACATCGATGTTTCCTGCATCAGTCGTGAAGTGGATAGCGTTGGTGCCTTCACCCTGAACGCTCGCACCGCCAATGCTTGCAGTAAGATCGCCCATGACAGCGGAAGCTGATACAGCCCGCGAACCATCGCCAAGTGTGGTCACCACGCCGGTCGTGATGCTTGCTGATCCATCGGTTCCATCGATCGAGGAGGTCACGACATTAACGCCTCTCGCGTTCGCTCCCTGGGTGGAAATATCGCCGCAGGTAATCGAAACGGTATCGTTCTTCGAGCGTGCATTGATCGCGTCAGCTGAATCGCCAGACGTTCTGACATCAGCACAAACAACACTTACTTCGGTCTCAGCATTGACACGAATTCCAGGCGCCCAGAATCCCTCGGTATACACCTCACCCGTAACGGTTAGATCAACGGCGCCATCGGAAAATGCGAAAATCCCGTAGGCGTCATCGCCTAGGGTCGTGACTTCACCATCGATATTGGCAAGGATGTCGCCCCCATCGCTGGTGACAAGCGAAACGCCATCGGCGAAATTCGCGCCATCGAACGTACCGCTGGTGTAAATATCGCCGGTTACCGTCAGGTCGATGCCGCCTGCGCCTGCTGAAAGGTGAATACCCGGCGCGCCATCGACAAAGGTCGCTAGGGGTTCAAGAGCGTTCAAATCAACAACAAGTGTTGGTGGCGTGCCGTCGACAGAAAAACCGGGGCGCGCTGTCAGCGTGACACCCGCTGTTGCGGTGCCGGTTACGACTACGTCGCCGCCTTCCGTACAGCTGATATTGCCAGCACCATCAATCGAGCAAGTAACTTCACCATCAGGCGTTGGCACTTCCGCGTAGGCGGGTGAGCTAAGGAATGAAGCTCCTAATATGGTTGACGCACAAATCGAGATTTTGAAGGTCTTGATCATTGCTTGCACTCCAATAATTCTTGGACAATCAGAATTTTCGGAGAGCGTTATCGCTCAAGCAGCGGCAAAATATAGTAAGTCTCGATCCAGTAAAATTGGCTAACACCCTTTCAATGATCTGGTAATAATTTGCCTGAAATCTAGTCTGCGTTCTTTCACAAGAGCTGATGGTTTCCAGATCGAGAAGAACAACCCGAGTTCAGGCCTTGATGTATGATGGAACCAAACTCGAGTTTCATAACCGTCCTTAAGGAAAAGAAACAATTACAACAGTCACGCCGAGACATTCTCGACACGCGCCATGAACGCTCGGGTATCTGCCTTAGATGCGGTGATGGGAGTTTCTATACTGAAAGACTAAGTAGAAACCCTGAATGAACAAATACGAAGATCGTTAGAACTCTGCGATACTTTTGTGCCATGCCTGGAGTATCGAAATCGCTCACCTCGCTTCTGGTCGCTGCTGGTGCGGCCATGGTGGCCCTTACGAGCCTCGCGATGGTTGGAATTCTGCTGAGCCTCGAATGGATCGGCCATTATAATTGGGCTGCACCGGTAGCGATGGTGGCCTGCTCAAGCGTCGCAAGCCTACTGGTCATGAGCCATCTCAATTCGGAACTTGTTGGTTGGAAGGAAAGGAACGCGATTGAAGCGAGAACCGATCCACTCACGTCGCTTCTCAACAGAAAAGCAATGGTCGATACCGTAAAGCGAAAGAGTAAAGAGGCTTCATCGCAATCGGTGCTCGTCTTCTTGGATCTCGATCGCTTCAAGCACGTCAACGACACTCTGGGCCATGATGCGGGCGATGCGCTCCTAAAGAAGGTCGCATTCCATCTGGTGTCGAGGACTTCCTTCAATGAAGTCTTCAGGTTGGGAGGCGATGAATTTGCCTTGGTGTTGGAGAATTGTTCGGTTGATCAAGCGGTGAGCACTTGCTTGCGGCTCCATCGCGAAATTGCCAGAATCCATGACATTGGTGAAGGATGCGCTGAAATAGGCTGCAGTTTTGGCATTGCCGAGATCGACGGTCTGACAGACCCTGCCGATGTCATGCGTCGTGCCGATCTGGCAATGTACAAGGCCAAGAATTTGAACCTTTGGGTTCAGGTCTTTGACCATGAGATGCTCGAGCAATCGATGCGCGATACCGACCTCGCCATTCAACTCGAAAGGTCCCTTGCTGACAGAAAGGGGTTGTCATTGGAGTACCAGCCGATCGTGTCGCGATCCTTTGCAGTAGTGGCCCTCGAAGGTTTGCTGCGTTGGCACACGGATGAATATGGTTCGGTAGGTCCGCGTGAAGCGCTGACGATTGCTAGACGGACGCGGCAAACGATCGAGATTTCCTTATTCGTAGCACGCCAGGCTTGCCTCGACCTTAGGAATTTTCCTGACTTGATCATGTGTATCAATGTCGAAGCCTCGCAGATCAGTGACCATGAATTCCGTTCGGAATTCCGGAGCTTGATTGGTGAACTTGGCTATGAACCCTGTCACTTCCAATTGGAATTCGAGGAAGCCGACTTAATTGCAAACAAGGCAAGGCTTACACCTGTCTTGCAGGAAATGTCCGATGCAGGATTTGTCATTGCTGCGGACAATTATGGATCCAGCAACTCCTCCTTGAGCGTCTTGAGATCGATGGGCGTGTCAGCAGTAAAGCTGGACAGTTCAATCCTTCATGAAGCGCGCGCGATGCAGAGTATTGCTGTGCTAAGGGCCAAAGTAAATCTCGCATCATCGCTTGGTGTTACCGTAACCTGCAAAGGGATCATGGACCAGGAAGACGAACAAATTGCCCTTCAGTCTGGCTGCGATTTCCTTCAAGGCTTCAGGTATGGTCATCCAGGCGACGCCCAGTCTATTTGGATTGGCACAAGACCGCGGAATGCAATTGCGCAAGTCCGATCGGCGTAATTAAACCTGACAGATGTTGAAGCCAGCTGCTTTGAGTTCGCTTCAATTTGGACCCAATTCAACTGGTTTCAAGAAAGCCAGCAATGCATCCTAAAGGCGTGAAAAAGGATTATTCTCCCCCAAAACTTACTCGCCTCAAGGCGGTGACTGACCTCGAAACATTGTCTAGTCAAGCCGAAGAGAGTTCATATGCGAGCCTTAACGGGCGTGAAATGCTCGCAGTAATCCAAACAGCCTATGATGAGATTGGTTTATCCGGCGCTCATCAAGCGGATACAAAGAAAAGTGTCTTCCTTCATATCTCGCACGGGAACCTGAGGAAGGCTTTACAATGCGCGATCATGGGAGGCATCCGAAGAACTTGAACCTCAAGTGAGTTTGCGCAGCTTGAAGAATCCTTTTTCGCCGTTGATCGCTCGACGAAAACGATCCACGTTTTTGGCCCCGCCTAGCTTAATCCGAACCGCCACTATCTCACGCGCCGGCCTCATCTGAGCAGAAGAAAGCCTTCGCGGCAGCGCCGCTTATTGAGGGGGCCCTGCTTGGGGAGATGTCGACAAAGAGAAATTCGAAAAAAATTAGATCCAAAATGGACTAATTGATATAGCCCTCGCTGAATCAAGTGTGAGGGGCACCGATTTTGATCACTGAACAATTACAGCCAGAGATCTGGTTAAGCGAAATGCTGGACCTGGTTGACGATTGCAAGCAGCAGTCCGGAGTTAGCGAAAGGGATCTTATATCTCGATGTCAGTCCCTGCTCCTCAGATGCCCGAAAGCAATCGGGATCGCTGCTCTCACGATGCCGACAAAGAAGGCTTCAGCGTGGCTGGAAGCCGAAGCCTACGTAAGCCTCGCCCTTGACTGTATAGGTCCCGAGCTTTCCTACATGATCAGCAGATCGACAGACGACCGATATATGTGCACGGTCGCTTTCCCCAATCACGAGATTGAAACCAATTTTGAATCCCCAGTGCAGACCAACGCGATCATCGGCGCGTTGGCCTCAGTTTACATTCTTGTTTTTAACGGCCCCGCCTGGGTATCCGGGCAGAGGTGAGCCAGCGTCGAGCCCTGCATCGCGATGGCGCTCATCACCTTCCTGCATACCCGCCTGAGTAGCCAGGCGCACGGCCTCGCCTGTTGACTTGACGCGCGTCTTCCTCATCAGGTTTAGTCGATGTTGCTCGACTGTGCGCACACTGATCTGCAATCGATCTGCTGCTTGCTGGCTGGTTAATCCATTGCCGATACAGCTAAGTACTTCTTTTTCCCTTGGCGATAGAGATTGCAAGCGCTTCCTCGCATCGAGTTCGCGCCTTCGATAGGTCGAGATCTGAGATCTCTTGGCTTCTATCCTCGATAGACTGCGCGCGAGCTTTTCAGGTGTGACTGGCCACGCAAGATAACCAATTGCAAACTCGGAAACTGCATGAACAACCATCTCGATTTCGGGTTCGACCGCATAGGCGATAACAGGAGCCCACATTGCCTGCGCCTCCAGATGTTCAGCGATATGAGAGAGCGATAGTCCATCATCAAAGGCGAGGATCACGGTAACTCCTGAGCCCAGAGTTGGTGCCTCCAGAATTTTCTCACAGGGCTCAACATGGAAGCCTTGTTTCGATAACTCAAAGCTGAGCTGGGCCCTCCGCCTGTGGTCCGTATCGACAACGAGCAGCGTATCGATCCTCTGCATGTGCAACCCCATCTACTATAGTTAACGGTCTATCTTTGATCATCGAAGTTGCAGAAGCGCAACTTGGTCCAAAATGGAATGATTTAGCAGGAGCGGCCGGGCGGAATTCGAACAACGAACAATAGGCACTTCTAGCTTGTCGTCCCTCACCGGAGCTTCAAGGACTGAGCGCTCAAATCCCTGCAAGTTCTTTTGTGGCGAATGCGCTCTGATAGGGAGACCTGAAGGTCGAGCCAATGACAACCTCGCCTCGGCTGATCGGCTTTATCCAAGAAGTTGGCATCAGCTTGTGCTACTATGGATACGCTTTGTCGACCCATCACTCGCTTTGTCGACCCATCACTCAACGCCCGGGCGGCCCACCCTTAGTTGGCCTACCCAATTTCTCAAAACTGGTGTAAGAAAAACGTCATGAATGCCCCGTTCAACAAAAACGCCGCCAGCGGGTTACTTGGAAACCTCACCAAAGCGCAGAGGGACGTGCTGGACCGAGTTTTGCTGCATCGGACTTCCAAGGAAATCGCCAGAGAGCTAAATATTTCGCCGAACACCGTGGATCAGAGAGTGAAGGCGGCGAGACAGAAGTTAGGCACAGCGGACCGAGCTGAAACTGCGCGGCTATATGCTCAGCTCAAATTGATATGTGGTCAAACCACATATGATACACCGGTGATCGACCTCGAGACAACGGACAAGCAAGAAGGGCTCCGAGAGTTGTCTTCGGGTGATGTTTTCACGTTAAGGGACGCACAGATTGGTCGCGACTTTTATTGGGAACACCCTGCGGATCCTCTTGAGGCTCTGGACGCCAAGTTTGGACGTTGGGGACGTGTGGGCGCGATCTTAGTTTGTGCCCTTGCTATTGTGCTCATCGTCTTGGTCGTAACCGCCATATCGGTCACGATTGGCAATCTTGTTTGACCAGGCCTCCGTTTTAATCGTGCGAAAAGTTCGCAGACGGAGCATTAAACTATGGGCAATCTTTCTAACGTTCACGCGATCAGCAGCCGGATCCACGGCATTGAGGATCGGCTTGATCTGCTGCTGGCTGAGGCCGGGGAACTAATGGCAGAGATGACAAAATACCGAATTGAAACAGACATGGACGCAAACGTCGGCCAACGAGCCCTGACTCGCCTAGCTGAAATGCAATCATCGCTTGTTGAAGCCCGCCTGAGAGCATGCGGGACACACTCTGATCTCAAGAAGATTATTGAGACGTCAGATATCCCTTTCACTTGTCCGAAGTTGGCCTCTGAGGGACCGAAAACGCAATCGCTTCGTCTGGCTGGGTAACCTGAGCATATGTGGCCAGACCTGCACGAAGTCAGCGTCGTAATTTTCTTCTCAGGGATGGCCGTTGTTCTGATCCTTGCATTGGTCAAGGGCGGCACGCCGGAGCGCATAGGGGTAGGGCTTCTCGTGGGCGTAACCAGCCTGCAAGCGATCCTATACGCAACCGTGCCGCCTCGTTTCACCGAACTAGATCTTATTGCTGGCCTAGCTGACCTTGCATTTTTCCTCGGTTTTGGATGGCTCGCAATAAAAGCCAAGAGGGCATGGCCTATATGCGCATCGGCATTCCAAATTATCAGCTTAGCAAGTCACGTGGCTCGCGAGATCCAGATCCAGATCGAGCCGATGGCATATTCGATCATGAAGAGTACGCCAACGGGTATGGCAATTATCCTGATTGGCATTGGCACTGTAATGCACATGCGCAGGTTGAACGCGAATGGCGAAGATGCCGATTGGACGGATTGGAATCGGTTAAGGTTGAAACGTTCAAGACTGGGCACCGACATTCAATCTTCAATCTGATCAAAATACTGGGCAACAGGGAAAGCGAGATACTCATACTGATTGCATTTGCTGAAGATGAGAGTTCCCCGGCAGTTTTTAGCTTCAGCAACCTAAGCCGCGAAAGGATTGTGGGCTCGTTTAATGGTCTCTTTTCGACGCTGATGGAATCACGGGCAAGCAGTTTCCTGATGGTCCACAACCATCCGTCCGGAAGTGTCATGCCCAGCAAGGCCGATCTTTTCTTTACTTGGAAGGTATCTTCGCGGTGCATTGATCTGGGAATTGATCTGATAGATCACTTCATAGTCGCGGACAGATCCTTGCTCTCGATGCGAAGGGCAGGTTTGTTATGAGCATTGAGCCCAACCTGTCAGTTGCCCTGTCAGATGCGCTTGCCGAACTGCGTGAGCTGATTGCAAGAAATGACACCTTTGCGCCGGAAGACCGTGCATCGGTAGTGACTCAAGCCAAGCGGGAAGTGGCCAACCGGACTGCTTGCCGCCTCAACTTCCCCGGAAATTCTTATTCGGAGGCCACATGGCAGATGCTCCTGGAGCTCTATATTGCCGACCACGAGCAAAAGGCGATTGCTGTCACCAGCCTTTGCTTCGCATCAGGTGAGCCGCAAACCACAGCCCTCAGATGGATCAACCTCCTCGAGGAACACGGCCTTATCATGCGCAAACTCGATCGCGTGGATGGACGCAGGAAGCTCGTCAGGCTTACTCATGAAGGCCGCCGTCTGATCAAAGAGCATTTCCGAAAACGTCCTTATCAGTTGGTGTAGTGCCGACTGAACTGCTGCTGCTACTGTGGGCAGAAACGCCTGAGTTAAACGTTGGTGACAAACTCGCCAAATGTTTTCTCATTCCGGTATACGGTAAGCCAAGACAATGGTTAAAGGAATACTGCCCGGCGACCCCGAACTATTTCGTAGATCGATGTTTAAAAGAGTGACATCGGGATCTGCGAATAGGATAGAGTCTTCTAATTCCGCAGTTAGGGCGCGAGCGCAATGACCAAGTTATTGTCAACCTCAAATGTACATGTTCGTGCAACTGACACGGAGCCATCGGATCGCCGAAGCTCCTCGAGGACAGCCACGCTGTTTCGACCAGCTCTATTGGAAAGCGCTGATTTTCGTTCCTTCTGCCTTGTAAGGAACATCTCCGACACGGGCCTCAGATTAAGGGCCTATGCACACCTTAAAATTGCCCAGGAAGTGAGCGTAAGCTTTACTGAAGCACTGAACCTGACCGGGAAGGTCGTTTGGCAGAAGGGCTTGGAAGCCGGTGTAGAATTCTTCTCGCCCGTGGATGTCGAACCGCTGCTCAAGCAACTGGGGAACAAGTACTTCGATACGATCGCGCATCGTTCCCCGAGGCTTTTGGTCAGGTGCGAGGCTGAATTCGCAACATTGCAAGACCGACACCCGATTAAGATCGTTGATATTTCTCAGCGAGGCATCAAAGCCTTGATCGGTAAGAATCAGCCAAGCGTAGGCGAACCAGGGTCGCTGCGGGTTCCAGGCCTCGAGCCACGACGCTCAGTCGTGCGGTGGGTTCAAAGGGAGACTGTGGGATTCTATTTCCTTGAGCCAATTGGCTTTGATGAGCTTGGCCAATGGGTCATGCGCCAATACGAGGATGGAAACCTGGCGGTTTAGCAGGCTGGCATGACCATGGACTTGAGCGTGAAGCAAGTTTTGCCAATCCAGCTTTCGAACTGCCGTAATTGTCAAAGGACAACGTCCATCCCAATTCCGTTAAATCGGCATCGTTATCTTCTTGTGTATTCAGTCCAATAATCGCAACGGCTTTCTAATGTCGGCTAAAATCGATTTCAGAATTAGAGCGTTACAGGTCTGAGCGAAGCCCCGGGGCTCATGGGGGCAGGCAATATCGCTGAGTTCGCGATCCTGCGATTTACTATATCAGAGCCGCGCGAAAACAAAGTTGATCGAATGTGCCGATTGCGCGGATGGAATGACAGGCCTTGTGCAGCGACGCATCTCACAGAGGCAATAGATTTGACCAAGGCATAATGCGATCTACTCGCACGGCCTGGTCCATGCAAGGCGTGACAGCTAGGCGCGGCCCCAATCTACCGCCCTCGCCTTGCGAAACTTCGACGCTCATGCATGGGAATTTGAGGTGTGTATTGATCGTCAGGATCGATTGTCGCGGGTTCCTGTGCGAACAGAGAAGCACCAATATCTTCTCCTGACATGGCTTGACCATAAAGCCATCCCTGCACGTCCGTACAGCCAAGCTTAGCTAGAAGATGCTGTGTCGCCTCTTCTTCGACACCTTCTGCAGTAATGGGCAATGCCATGCCCCTCCCAAGCGAAGTTATCGCTTGAACGATTGCGTCGCTCTGCTTGTTGTGCATGAGCGAGGAGACAAAACTACGGTCAATCTTGATACGATCAAAAGGCAGTTCGCGCAGTTGGCTAAGAGAAGCGTAGCCCGTCCCAAAATCATCGATCGAAATCCGTATTCCCATATCGCGAAGGCGGTGCACACTCGTCAATGTCAACGACTTGTTGTCGAGAATTGCGCTCTCAGTGATCTCAAGCTCCAGCCGCTCTGGGGGAAAGCCAATTTCATTGAGCAGAGCCTCTATCCTTTCAGGTAGCAATGGATCCCTGAACTGGATGAGCGACACATTGACCGCGATCGTAAGTTCATTCGACCATGTTAGCGCTTGCTTTAACGCAATCTCCATCACTCTGAAGGACAATTCAGATATGACACCCGTCTCTTCTGCGACAGGAATGAATTGATCCGGCAAAACCAAACCCTTCTCAGGGTGGTTCCAACGCGCAAGAACCTCAAGGCCCTTCAGCCTGGATGTCTCAAGATCCATCAACGGCTGAAAATATGGGACGAATTCTCCGCGCTCCAGCCCGGTACGAATATCCGCTTCAAGTTGATTGCGCTCCAGCAGGTCCTTTTCCATGCTCGCATCGAACCAGACGTGCCGATTGCGTCCGGCACGTTTTGCTTCATACATCGCGATATCTGCCCGATGGAGAGTACCGGAGGGCTCTCCATTAGCTGCCCATGATGCGGCGATCCCGATGGATGCACTCACCCTCGCGAGGACATTGCCAATCTCAAAAGGCTGATCGATGGCTTTGACGAGCCTGGCGGCAAAGCGCGTCACCTCATCGCGCGAAGCTGCATTCCCCGCCAGAAAGATCACAAATTCATCACCACCCAAACGAATGTAGCTCGCTTCACTGGGTCCAATATCCATCATTCTCGTGGCGACCTCTCGCAGCAGCGTGTCACCAAGGGCGTGTCCGTAAAGGTCGTTTATCTTCTTGAAGCCATCCAGGTCGAGCAGCAGGACTGCATGCGGATCATTTGCAATGGATGGAAGGACGAAATCCTTGAGGTAACGGCGATTGTAGAGCCCGCTAGCTTCGTCGACATATGACAGCCGGTACTGCTCGCGGCGAGCTTCAAGCCTTTCTTCCTTGCGGGCCCGTAATTCGGTTACCCTGCGCCATGCAAGTATAATGAGGGCAAATGACAGAGCCAGAATTTCGAAAGCTTCTCCGCTGGCAAGAGCAGACTTCAGCCCCATATCCATCATGCCGAGCGCGAACCGGATGAAACTAATCGTAAAGAGACACGTAGCGCCAATGGCGACGAACCTGGCTATATGGTCCGAAGAGCCGCCCCCATCTCCTGTTTTATAATTCCATCGGTATCGCATCTGGTCCCACCCGCTTTGCAATGGTTTACCGAAACGCAGTTACAAAGGTGCTAACCGACCGATAGGTATTTACAGATTGGCGCATTAAGATTGAGGTAACTATGTTTGGGAAGTTTGGCTCAGCTGTTTCGTGTTTTCCGGTGGAAGCCTTCAAGAGTGGTGATAATCGCGCAATTGCTTACTGCTCGAGCGAGGCGGCACGGCCTGACAGCTTGCGGGCCCCATTTCCTTCACCCTCGCGCGATAACGCGTACTGCCGCCTCCCCATTCCCAGGGACCTGCTCCAGCAGGCCAGCACCCGGCAGGCCAACTCCCATAAGGCAGGCACAATGCCGCAGCAGCCCTCTTTCTGAAGCATCCCTCTTGAACCTGCGTGCTTACGCAACCTACAAGACCTCACGCACCCACTTGCCCGAGGATCGCTCGTTCCGCCATGTTGCTTGATGCTGCCTTCCTCCCGCCTGGATCGATGTGATGGGTTTCGCCGCGCTTATCGACCACGCCAGGCCCTACTGGCGCGCGCTGGGACTTGTTGTCCTGCTCTCGCTCCTGGGAGCATTGACGAGCCTGGCCCTGCCCTGGCTCGCTGCGCAGCTGCTTGGCGGCGCGGTCAGCATCGAGCAACCGGGCATGGTCTCGATTGCAATCCTGCTCGTCGCCCTGCTCCTCGTGCTGACGCTGGTACGCATTGCAAGCGGGCTCTACTCGAGCAGCGTTGCAACGCGCATTGAAGCCGACTTCCGCCGGGACATCTATGCCCATGTCCAGCGCCTCCCGATGGGATTTTTTGACCAGGAACGCCAGGGCGACCTGCTTGCGCTGCTGACCTGGGAGGTCGCGCGGCTCAGTACATTCATATCGCAGACGCTCACCGCGGTTCCTGCCGCAGTCATGACCTGCGGCGGGGCGATGGTGATCCTCTTCCTGATCGACCCGGTCATCGCCCTGCTCGTCCCGCTTCTCTTGCCCGCCTATTACATCGCGCTCAAGCTGATTGGCCGGCGCCTGCGCTCGCTTGCGACACGGGTCCAGCAAGCCGAAGCTGCCATTTTTGCCAGCGCCGAAGAAGACATCGAGATGATGCCGGCGATCAAGTCCTTCGCCAGGGAGGACCAGCGCCTGTACCGCTATGGCGAGACGGTCGAGGAGGCGCGCCAGGTCAAGCTGCAGGAGCTCAAGATCTATGCTGTGCTCGGGCCTGCGATCAGCCTGGTGACCGCTCTTGCAGCCGTTGGCCTCCTCGTCGCGGTGGCTCAGAGCTTCAGCAGCGAACGGATCAATGCGACCGAGCTGTTCAGCTTCCTGCTCTATGCTGCGCTGCTAACCGGCCCGGTCGGCTCGCTCGCCAATTTGTACGGCCAGTTCAACAGCGCGCGCGGTACGCTTGAACGCCTGCACAATGTCCTGCAGCAAGCCCCTGAACCTGGCTACCGCAATCGCATCGAACCTGAAGCGCGCGCGGGCCGTATCGCGTTTGAAGAGGTCGGGTTTGCATATCCCCAGCGCGGCACCACGCTTTCAGGCCTGAGCCTTCAGATCCAGCCGGGCGAGATCGTTGCTCTGACCGGGTCAAACGGGGCTGGAAAGACCACGATCGTCAATCTTCTGCTTGGGTTTTACCTGCCGCAATCCGGAAGGATTACGCTCGATGGAACTGACATCAACACGATCAATCTCCAGGCCTTGCGCCGCACGATCGGCTATGTTCCGCAGCATCCATTGCTCCAGAACGGAACCGTGCTTGAAAACATCACGCTGGGCAGACCAGGTATCTCTCGCGCAGCGCTCGAGCGCGCATGCGAGTTTGCCCAGGCACGCACGTTCATCAGCGAGCTGCCGGACGGGTTTGAAACACAGATTGGCGATCACGGCGTCAGATTGTCAGGCGGGCAACGCCAGCGCATTGCGCTGGCACGCGCGTTACTCACTGATCCGCCGGTCCTGATCCTCGATGAAGCGACCTCAATGTACGATCCTGAGGGGGAGGTAGCGTTTGTCGAGCAATGCCGCTCGGCGCTGCAGGGAAGGACTGTCATCATCATCACGCACCGGCCTGCGAGCCTCGCCCTGGCCGACCGGATTGTAAGTGTTGAGGCAGGAGCCATAACCGAGCGGGCGAGCTGAGCCGATATTTCCGTCGATGGATTGCAGGGCGAACTTGCGTTTCGAGGAAGGTTGCGTGAAAGTGTCACCAACAAGAAAGAAAGGTCGCGCAGCTGTAACGTGATGGAGCGACTTCATGGAAGGCGATCAAGAGTTCGTCGATTATTACGAATTGCTTCAGGTAACACCAAGCTGCCCGGTTGATATCCTTTCCAAAGCCTATCGCCATTTGGCATCGAAATATCATCCGGATCATCCCGAAACTGCCGACCGCGACAAGTTCCAGAAGATCACCGAGGGATACGCCATCCTCAGGGATCCCGAAAAGCGGGCGTCGTATGATCGGGATCACCGGGTGAAGGCCAATGCCAGCTTCTACAAGATCCCATCGAGGGAAGAGATCGAAGCGGGCAGCCAGTCAGCGATCCAGGATGCCGATACGCATGAAAATATCCTGTTCTTCCTATACAAACGGCGCAGAGAACATGCCGCTCAGCCCGGCGTGATCGCCTATTATGTCCAGGAGATGATCGGCTGCTGCGATGAAAGCTTCGAATTTCATGTCTGGTATCTGAAATCGAAAGGGTTTGTCGAGGTCACGGAGCAAGGCACCCTCGCCATTACCATCGAAGGGGTCGACCATGTCATCTCACACAGCCGCTCGAGCGCGGCGGCCAAACTTCTCAACGCACCGTTGGCACGAAGCGGCACGCCCCTTGGCGAGATGGACCAACAGGATGCCGCCCGCTAACCGAGTGCGTCCTGTTGTCAGCCTGGCTTGTCCTAGCCCGCCCCTGCAAAGCGCTTCGCGGGGTTCCAACCATGGCGTAAACCGGCCTTGCGGGCATTCCCCATCAAGGCATCGGGCAGTGCTGCGTTGACCTGGCTCAAGCCAGCCGTTCGCCTCCATGCTGGTCTGTGACAGGAGCCTAAAAGAGACCAGAAGCGAGGCGAAAATGCCAAGCATCGCGTGCTGCGGTGCGATTGGGCGTTTTGATCTCGCTCCCGCAAGGGCGACAACCCATCCCGCACGCGAGGGTTTGAACGCGGGCAGGAATGCGCGCGCCATCCCGCTCGCGGGCCGGAATCATCATCAGATGCCATCGCTTCAGATCTGCATAAGGCCGCAGCTACGACCGATTTATGGTCGCGGGCGAGCGGCCTTGCTGGAACCGCTCCTTGTCCCAGCCATTGCTTTAACGAATCTCATGGGAATAATATGGGATAAGATGTCCCCACCGCTTTGAAAGGGGGTTTTGCGCCATGGCCAACTCGTCCAACACGCCGCCGCAGGCGAGCGCAGATGAGAGTCATTCTGATGCTGATCGTCGCAGCGAGGAACGCGCTGCGACTGTGCTGCGCCCAGCCCTCCTTCAATGGGAAGACTTCAAGACGTTCTGCCTCGTTCGCAACATCTCATCTTCCGGGCTCAAGGTCCGCGTTTTTGCCCCGGTCAAAGATGGAGCGCGCATCTCAATCTGCATGATCGATGGGGTGGTATTCAAAGGGACAGTCATCTGGCACGAGAACGACGCGATCGGGGTGGCATTCGACACACCCATCGCGCTCGACGACGTACTCGCAGCACTGCGCAGGCCGCCTGCAGACACATCGAAGAATCGAGGGCTTCGGCTCGAGGTGGTGTCCCGCGCCCGATTTATCGCTCTTGGGCAAGCCTACGATCTCGAAGTACTCGATATCTCCTCGCGCGGGATCAAGGCTCGATACGCACAAAGTGTGCCGCCGGTAGGCGAGCAAGGAACGCTGCGTATTGATGACCTCCCCGATCGCAAGGCCACTCCGCGCTGGGCGCGAGAAGACACCGCAGGTTTCCTGTTCCTCGATCCCTTGAGCTTCACCGACCTTGGTCAATGGGTGATGCGTCAGTATCAGGCTGGCTTGGGCGAGCAAGCACCCTGAGGTGTTTTGCAATATAGTGGGACCGAAACCGGATCCAGGCTATCCGGGAGGCGATCCGTGACCACAAGCGGCAGCCATTCGATCACATTTTGAGACCGGCGTGCTTGACCTTGACCCGTGATCGGGCGCATTTCGCTAAGAGCTATGCAAGCAATGAGTTCCCTTCTCTCCTTGGTCCCGTGGATGCCGCGAGCAATTTTCGAGCTGCTGCGGGCGCGGATTGCGCTTGTCCGTTTAACGCCCAAAAGACTACTCGCCCTGAATGACCAGGCAAGGACCATGGCTGCCCTTGCCAGCCAAGCGCATTCCAGAGAGGCCGAAACTCTCGAAAGAATTACCTTCCTGCTGCCCAGGATCGCTGCGCGCCTGCCTTGGCGTTCGGATTGCCTGGTGCAGGCCCTGGCCGCACAGCGCTGGCTATCGGCCCATTCGGTTGCGGCAACAATCGAGATCGGTGTCCAGCGGGATGCAGAAAGCGAGTTTCGCGCGCATGCCTGGCTATTGCATCAGGGCCAGGTGGTACTTGGCGGTGAGGCTGGAGACTTTACTCCGCTCCTGGCTCAGGAATAGCGGAGAGCCAGAATAGACCATCGCTCACGTGAGCTTCGCCTATTTCGCACCAAAGCCGGTGACAAGCACCCGGATCGTCCGCAGCGCAATCACCATGTCGATCCAGAATGAGATGTTCTTTACGTAATAGAAGTCGTAGCTCAGCTTGTCTTCGATATCCTGGATGTCCGTGACATGGCCCTGGTGGACCTGCGCCCATCCGGTTATTCCAGGGCGAACCAGGTGGCGGTAGCGATAGTACGGGATGCCTTTTGAGTAATCCATCGACAGCGCAACTGCTTCAGGCCGAGGACCGATCCAACTCATATCGCCTTTCAGAATGTTGAAGACCTGCGGCAACTCGTCGAGCCGGGTCCGCCGAAGAAAGTGACCGACCCGGGTAATGCGCAAATCTCCCTCTCTGGTTATGCTAACCTTGGGATCTTCGCCATTCTCCGTAACTGTCATCGTACGAAATTTGATAATATCGAAGAAGTGGCTTCGATAACCCACTCGCCTTTGGCGGAACAGCGCCGGTCCGGGCGAGTCAACTTTGATAACAAGCGCTATTACAGCCATGACCGGCAACAGGATTGGCAGCGCGAGCAGCGAGGCTACGATGTCGATTGCACGCTTTATCTTCTGGTAGGCGAGAGCTGGGACGAGCGCACCAAAGCTGTTTTCACTGAAATGCTCGAACTGAACTTTTCCGGTCATCGCTTCGCGCAATTGGGTGTAGTGATAGACCGGCCGGCCCATAAGCGCTGCTTCAGTCAGAACCCGCTCCCATGAAGGTCCCAGCTCTGCGTGAAGATCTGCAATCATGATGCCATTGGGGTCGGCCGGGACACGCGGATAGGTCAGATATATCGTACGCAGGTTCCAGTCGGGATCAGCCTCTGCTGCACGTCCTATTGGGACAAGATAGCAGGTTGCCTGTCGTCCGCGAATCATCAACGCTGAGAGGACATAAAAGGAAATCAGCGAGGATAAGAAACTAATCCCGAGAAGAACGCTGCTGTAGGGGATACGCAAGAAAACCAGTCCTGCGACCAGAATGGCGAACGCTGTGCCGTAAATCGGCAAGATCCAACGTGAGACCACCGCTCCAAAATAGCCACTGACGCGCCTCAACCCCACCAGCGTAATTCCGGCAGCAAGACTTGCAATCGCTAGCGATGTTTGCGTGGTCAGAGCCTTCCAGACTTCCGATCCGTTGAAGAGCATCAACAAGCCCAGTGGCAAAGCTACTGCGAATAAGAGAGCGAAGCTCGCTTGCATACGCAGCGAATGAAACAGACTTCGATGCACATGATGCTCGCCCAGGTTGAACTGGTACATCATGATGCCACCCGCGACTTATGTGCCTCTTCATGATCCGCGCCTACGTGCTCGAGGAACCAGCGATATGCATCGCGAATGCCATCATCGAGCGATATCTGCGGCGACCAACCCAACGCTCGCAGCTTGCTGCTGTCCAGTCGCTTGCGCGGAGTACCATCAGGCTTGCCAGAGTCGAATTCTACCCTGCCTTCAAATCCCACAGCGTTCGCCAGTTTATGGGCAAGCTGCCTTATGGTGACCTCATCGTCCGAGCCCACATTGACAGGAGGCTCGTCGCTGTAATGCTTCAACAAGTGGACACAAGCATCGGCAAGATCATCGACATGCAGAAATTCGCGATATGGCGCGCCGCTGCCCCAGACCGTAAGCGTGCTATCCGATAGCTTGGCTTCGTGCGCTTTCCGCAGCAAAGCCGGGAGAACATGGCTGGTCTCCAGGTCGAAATTGTCGCCCGGTCCGTAAAGATTGGTCGGCATTGCGCTGATGAAATCGCAACCATACTGGCGACGATAGGCCTGGCAGAGCTTTAGCCCAGCAATCTTGGCGATCGCATACCACTCGTTGGTCGCCTCGAGCGGACCGGTCAGCAAGGCATCTTCTTGCATCGGCTGGATTGCATCACGCGGATAGATACAGGAAGACCCAAGAAACAGCAGCTTGGCAACGCCCGATTGGCGGGCAGCTTCAATCAGGTTGTTCTGAATAGCAAGATTGTCATAGATGAACTCGCCCGGTCGCGTATCGTTGGCCCAAATCCCGCCGACCCTCGCCGCAGCGACAATCACTACGTCGGGTTTGTTAACGGCGAACCATTCGCGCACGGTCGCCTGCTCTCGCAAGTCAACACGCCGCGGAGCTGTGAGCAGATCACATTGTTCACGCGCAAGCCGGCGCAAGATAGCCGAGCCCACCATCCCTTGGTGTCCAGCGACATAAATGCGTCGATCTTGGAGGCTGAAGCTCATTTGGCAGGGATCAATCGGTTTTCCGAGCGAAGGAGGACACCAATTTCGCTGTTGGGGAGGTAATGCTCATCGCTGAAGTCCCCAAGGGCCTGGCGCGCGAGGGGAGCTTCCTGAAATAGTCGCAAATCGGCGAGAACCATTTCACGAGCAAGCTCGCGCGCGCTTGTCTCATGGGTCCAGCCAAGGATTGCCTTGGCCTTGCTTGCGTCACCCAGGAGCAAATCAACCTCGGTAGGTCGGTAATAGGTCGGATCGACTTCAACGAGCGTTTTGCCCGTGTTCGCATCCACACCAACCTCGTTGCGGCCCTCGCCTTGGAATTCCAGTGTTATCCCGGCGTCTTCAAAGGCCCACCGCACAAAATCGCGCACACTGGTGGTTTGACCGGTAGCGAGGACATAGTCATCGCCGTGCTCCTGCTGAAGCATGAGCCACATCCCGCGGACATACTCCTTGGCGTGTCCCCAGTCGCGTTGAGCATCAAGATTGCCCAGATACAGTTTTTCCTGGTGGCCAAGCTTGATAGCTGCCGCAGCACGTGAAATCTTGCGGGTTACAAAGGTTTCACCGCGCAAGGGGCTCTCATGGTTGAAAAGGATGCCGTTTGAGGCATGTATCCCATAGGCTTCGCGGTAATTGACCGTGATCCAGTATGCGTAGAGTTTGGCGGCCGCGTAAGGAGAGCGCGGATAGAAAGGCGTAGTCTCCCGCTGCGGCACTTCCTGGACAAGCCCGTAAAGCTCGCTCGTGGAAGCCTGGTAAAATTTGGTGGTTTTCTCAAGGCCCAGGATTCTGATCGCTTCCAGCAATCTCAAAGTGCCCATCGCATCGGAATTGGCCGTATATTCGGGCGTTTCGAAACTTACGGCCACATGGCTTTGAGCCGCAAGATTATAGACTTCATCGGGCTTGATTTCGTTCATCAGCCGAACGAGATTGGTGGAGTCGGTCAGGTCGCCGTAATGCAGGAAGAGAGATCGCCCCGGCTTGTGAGGGTCCTCGTAGATGCTGTCGATGCGGCCAGTATTGAATGAAGACGAGCGACGCTTGATGCCGTGAACCTCGTATCCCTTCGAAAGAAGCAACTCGGCAAGATAAGCGCCGTCTTGACCAGTGATACCAGTGACGAGAGCTTTCCTGGTCATCTTTGATTTCCAATCTCTCACAAAAAACGGAAGCGGCGCATTGACGCTTCGGTTCTAAGACGGATCCAGTAGCAAACGCGGAGTAGCTCAACTCTTATCCGAACTCTTCGCAATTGCAACATTCGCGACCCGAGTTACTCAGATATTTGATTGATCGAGATAGATTCCGGTGAGTTGAGTGCAAAACGTGCTGAATCGAGGACAAGCTGGTCTGCTTCGTCCCCTCCTCCCATATACGAGCAGATCAAACCTTACTGGAGCGTTTGTACTCAAAGCCTCGGCCCTCATTTCTGGCTTGAGACATCAGCACACATGACAAGACAAAAATGGAACTGAGCGCCGCCGTTCGTAGCGGGTAATCCCACGCAGAATGAACAAGAAGAGTAGCGCTTGCGATCACGGCAGCTTTCGCAAACGGACTGGAGGTCAGACTTGACCAGATCAAACGCGCGCGCGACGCCCACCAGACTAGGAAAACACACAGCAGGAGCAAGCCGGGCAAACCGAATTCGAGAATAATCTCGAGATAGTCATTGTGGGCATGGTTGGCATAGGTGGCATCAACCTGGTCAAGGCTTTCGTAGCGAGTGTAGACCTCCTGAAAGGTCCCGAGGCCAGTTCCTGATGGAAAGAAATCGCTGATCGCATCCAAGGTGTTGTCGTTAAGCACAGCGCGCCCTGCCGTGGACGATGTCACCTCTTTTTCGAAGACGTTCTCGTTGACGCCTGACAGAAGGAATATTGCAGCCCCCAGGGCAATGCTGCCTGCGAACAGGACAGCAATCACGCGCCGCGCATTGGGAAAAAGGATCGCAATGCTTGCAATAATCACCGGCATTACCAGAGCGTAACCTGTTAGCGATCCCACAAGAGCAATGCCGATCGCGATCAACGCAGCACAAAGCGCAGCCAGTAAGGACATCTCGAGACTTGTCGCCCTTTTTTCGTCAAGCTGCAGCCTAAAAATGGCAGCAAGGAAGGGCATGGAGACCAGTAGTAACGTCGCCATGTGATTGGCATTGGCAAAGATACCTACGAGGTAGCCACGATTGGTAAATTCGTAGAAATAGGCCTTCGATCCCGGGCCTCCCACAAACTGAACCAGGCCGATTACCAGAGCTACAAGTGTAACGCCAACGACAACAAGACTGATCTGCTGCTCCCATCCCGACCCAGCCCGTCTGAGCGCAATAAAGAGTGCTATTGCTGGGATGGCCCAAGCCAAGGACGCGAGGCTCTCATGAAACAGAAGCGTGACTAGCGCCGGCTTTGGGTCGACACCGAGCATAGACAGCTCCAAGGCAATCTGGGATCGGCCAGGAAGCGCTTCCCAGATCGCCGCAGGGAGCGGCACAAATTGGAGTAGGGCAAGGGCAGCTACACACCACGCAATCCGACCAAGCCACCCTGCGTCTTGGCTGGAGAGTTGAGGCATCGTCCAAGCCGTTACAGCAAGAAGCGCAGCACCGAAAATCTGGAGCATCGCATTAGCCAGAAAGCCGGCATTGCTTGCTCCTCCCAGCAAAATGCAAAGCGCGAGATAAGCCGCGACAACGGGATGGAATTTCGCCTCATTCATTGATCAAGGCGCTCCAGCGCGACGTTGCCAATACCGAACTGCACCGAACGGGGCGGATCTGTGGGGCGCCCACTAATCTCAATCGTCTGAGCATCGCAGCCACTTGTTGGGACACTGAACGTCGTGGCGAGTTTCTGCTCGATGCCATCATTTGCCAACTCTTGTCCGCCCAGGCACCGGATCACGAACTTGAGAGGTCCCACTGAGGCAAGATCGCTGAAAGAGATTTTGTAGGCCCCTGGAGAAAGCAGAAGAACCTGCTGAGCCAGACTCGCAGGACGCCGCCCATAGTATTCGCCGGTCAAGCCAGCGTCACCGAGTTTGGCATAGCCATTGGGACCGCTTCTGATTGTCCATCCAAATGGGGGCCCAAATCGCCCGCTGAATTTGTTATCAACCAGCAAGGCGCCCGCCTTGGCTTCAGGATTGAAACGGCGCCAGACGCGAAGAGCACCGTTATAATCCGAGCGTTCAATCAAAGGCGCGATCCAGCTACTGATCGATGCTGAAGGATCCGCACCCAAGTCAAAATCTTCAAACGCATCATGGGTATCAAGGATCATCGAAGCGCTTGCTCCTGCATTAGCAAGGCTGCGCATCAGATTAAGCCTAATGGTATTGTCTGTCAGCGCGGCTATGGCTTCAGGCCGAGTATCAGGGAATGTGACCAAATAGAGCAGATTACTTTGAAATAGTCCCCTCCGGTCAGGCATGAGCAATGAGAGTATTTCAATCTGTTCAATTGCTTCGCGCGCGCGGCCCTGGTCGACAAGGTGTTCCAACAGATAGACGCGCGCCTCGCGCGACCGTGGATTGCGATGCAAAGCGACTTTCAGAAGTGCCTCTACCCGCTCAGGATCACCTGATCCAAACTGCTGGGCTGCCGCAAACGTATAGGGCTCGTCTTCGAGGGGTGCCCACGATAAAGCCGAATTCAGACTCGCAAGATCGACCGAAGTTGGATCACCGCGATTCTCAAGGAACTCTATTGTCGCAGTTCGCATGGTGAGTTCCGGGCTGCTCTGAAGAGCCGAGGGCGCGAAGAATTGAGGCGACGCCCAGCCTGCGTTCCAATTGAATGTCAAAACCGCAATATACGAAAATAGACCTGATAAGACGAGTAACGCTACAGATCGGCCTTGTGCCATATATCGCTCGAATCGCTGTTTTCCAAAAGTCCGGTTACAAGCTCCGACCGCCGCGGCCCCTTTTCAAGGGCGGACTGATAATAGCGGTAGCTGTAGCTGTAGTTGAAGGTTGAAGCTTTGGCCTTGGTCAGAACTCCGCCCAATACCGAAACACCCGCCAAGTGCAACTGGTTCAAAGCCGCCAGTGCGGCGCTTGTTCTCGTCTTCCCGCTTTCGACAGTGAAGAGAGCTCCCCCACAGGCGGAACCGAGCAACTGAGCATCAGCAAAGCCCAAGGTTGGGGGAGCGTCGAGGATCACAACGTCGAAATACTGGTCCAATTCCTCCAAAATCTGAATCAACCTGCGCGTGCGAATGATAGTGGCAGGGTTCGGCGGAATTGGCCCACTAGGAAGCAAGAACAGGTTCTTGTTGGCGGTCGTAAGAACATGCTTCTTTGCTTGCTCCATCGACGTCAGCAGTCGCACCAATCCAATATCCGATTGCTCTTCGACCACAAATGAAGGCTTGCGCATATCGGCGTCAATCAACAAGACCTTCTTGCCAGCGTCCGACAGCTGCACAGCAAGACTATAACTGGTGGTTGATTTACCCTCTTCGGGATTTGCGCTTGTTACAAGCAGGCTCTTGGGGAACCCGTCGCGGGTGGAGAATTCAAGTGTTGTTCTAAGTCCCGCGTATGCTTCATAAATTTCGGATTGGGGGTCGTGGAGCTTGTCCAGCAGCTCATCAGCTTTTTGTTTTACAGGAATGATTCCGAGAGCCGACAGACGGAGCTTCTCGTTCATGTCTTCCTTCGTCTTGATAGTATTCGTAAAGCGCTCGTAGAGGATTGCCAAACCACCTCCGAGACCAAGTCCCAACAACAAGCCCAACAACGAGTTTCGCAGTGTATTTGGGCTAAATGGCGCTCCTGGCACCTTTCCAGTGTCGACAATTGCTGCCTGGGCCGTGCCTATACCGGCTGCCACGCCTACCTCATTGTAACGAGAGAGCAGCGCATCATACAAAGTACGATTTGTATCGAGCTCGCGCTTGAGGATGTTGTACTGGATAGAATCTTCACGTTCATCCAGAGCGTTGGAGCTTAACTGCTCCACCCGGGATCGAAGCGAGTTCTCTTCAGCCAAAGCCGCCTGATACTCTGCTCTCAAAGCGGCTGCTGAAAGAGAAGTCTCTCGCGCGATTTGTCTCTCGAGCTCACTCACTCGGTTCCTGAGTCTTACGACCTCAGGAAAGTCCGCTTGCAGATAGGTCGATTTTTCGCGCAGCTCGGCCTCCAGGATTGCCTTCTCCTGACGCAGCTGGGCTGTGCTGGCATTCACCTCGCTTATGGAACCGGCCTGGCGATATCGCTGTTCAGCGCTGATGCGCTTTTGCTGGGCGTTAGCCAATGCGGCGTTGAGTGACGCGAGGGAATTACCGGTTAGGCTGCTTGTCCCTGCTTCGCCGGACGTATCTTCGCCTGTAAGCAGCACAATGCCGTTCGCCTTTGCATAGTCGACGAGCTTTCGCTCTGCATCGTTTACGTCTTGCCTAACGGCCGCGATCCGCTCTTCAAGAAAATCTCTCGCCGCAGTGGTAGCCTCATATTTGCGATCGAGCGTTAGCTGAATAAATGACGATGCAAATCCGTTGACGAAGCGAGCAGAATCTCGCGGATCGTCTGAGACGTAGGAGAACTCCACAAGACGGCTGTCTGCAGATGGCTTCACGGTGAGGCCGCCTGCTATCGATCCGGCCAATGCCTCAACACTTGGCTCTGCACCTTCCGCTTGATCAACTTCGGCGACAAGATTGAGATCCTGCACCACACGCTCCGCCAGAGCTCGGCTTCGCATGATACCAACCTGAGTTTCGAGAAATTGCCAATCTGTCGCTGGCGCTACCAACTCTTCAGCCGAACCCGAATTCGACAAAATCGGGACGGTTGGTGGGTTGAGTTCAACGATCGCTGTCGATCGATAGAGGGGAGTTTGCGAGAGGGAGTAGGCAACTCCAAACAGCAAACCGGCCAGTGCCGCAATGATCAGCCACAGCCTCCTCGCCCATAAAATATTCAATAAGTCAAAAAGCGAAATCGATGGCTCGAATTCGTCCCCATTTACAAACTCATCATATGCCAAGTCGTCGTAAAAGCGATCACTCTGGCGCGTGGGTAAGCCGCGCCGAAACGAGCGGTCGAGCGATTGTTCTTCGGTCAAGACGGTCTACCTTAAATGGGGCGGAAGAGGCCGAGGAGCGGTACTGATTGGATCACGTTACGCCACGCGCGCTTGGTATTCGATCCATCCACTACGATGATGTCGCCACGATAGACTTCAGGATCGGGATCCTCTCCTTTTCTTATCGTGGTTAGATCGAAAGCGGCCGCCATCCGCTTTCCGTCAACTTGGCGAAAAACAACCACTGTCTTGGGGTTCGCGAATTCGTCCAATCCCCCACCCATTGCGACAGCCTGGACCAGGGTCAGCTTTCCAAACGCAGGGTAGAGTCCTGGCTTGTTTATCGAGCCCTCTAGAGTGAGCGTGCTTCCTGTAGCCTCCAATATTCCGACAGTCACATCCGGGTCTTTGAGGTACTTCTTGGACAATGCGACTTTAAGCTCTTCCTGAAGCTCCTGTGTAGTTCGGTCGACTGCGGGGATATTCCCTATCAGAGGCATTGCGATGTTGCCGGTAAGATCGACTTGATATTCCCCCGAAAGATCCTTGACCTGGAACACATTTATCGAGAGCTTGTCGAGCGGGGCGATACGATAGTCAGACGCCAGACGAGTGGCCGACGGAGCGTCAGGCTCGCCAAAACCGGCGACATCATATGGAATATCGGAACCTCGAGAAGAGGTGCAGGCGGTTACCGCAATCATGAACAAGAAAGCCCCGACGACCCTAAGGCAACCAATCCAAAGCGCGCCAATCATACTTGCCATTTTTCGCAACCTCATTGCTCTTACATGCATTTAGCTGTGCTACGCCCGTGAAGAGGCGCTGGTGATCAAACGCTCTCGAAGGGACGCTCTTCACCCTTTGCGCATGTCACAGGCAAAACTCTTGCTACAAGTTGAGGATGATTCCTAGGCTAATGTCACTGATTATGCCAGATAATCGGTGAACCGTGCAGATTGCATCACAAAAAGGCCAGTCACTGCCGAAACGAGTGCTCCTTGGTGCTTCAAACGACGCGCCTTAACCGCAAGCCAGCAATGAGGAGAAATTATGGGCTGTCTGGACCATCCACAGCAATAGCCACACCGGCCGCAAACAGCGCGGTCGCAGGAATCGCTATGACGACTGCTTCAGTCGTTGGATAAGATGGAGGCAGTACTTGGCCGGACCCTCTAGCAACCCGCATCACTTCAGCCTCCGGACAGCGGCGTTCTTGCAGTATCCTAGTGACACGATTTTCCACATTCTGACGCTGAGTAGTCGCGCCTGTGTAAACGAAACAGTTGCAGGTGCCATCGTCGAAAACTTGGCGAGTTACATCAAACACATTGTCAGGCTGAGTGCGCTCGAGAGTGACAGAACAAATTGGCCCCTGTGGCTGAGGCTGTTCCTGCGCATTCAATGCGGTCAGTGATGCGAGAGCAACAGCGCCGACGACTGGCAAGATTTTCCAATGATTCACGACCAACTCCTATTTTCGACGATCCTTATATCAGGAAAATCCTTAATAACCAGCCCTGTGGCGACTTTTCAGCTGCAACGCTGTAACAGGCAGAGCGATCAAGACGCTAGCTTAGTTAAGCGTTGCAAAACAGAAGCTTAGACTGAAGAGGGCAGAATATCGGTGGCCTTCCGGCCAATCGAGAAGGATATTGATTTAGCTAGAGTGTTCAAATTCCGAGATAAATGGACTTGCTTCAATCATTTCGCGTTGAATATGCCTGACATCAGGAGGCCAATTTAAGCAACGGCATCCACCAGTCTTCATTGTCGAGATACCAACGAAGCGTGCTGCGAAGCCCCTCTTCAAAGCCGCGCGCCGGCGCATAGCCCAGTTCAGCGCGCGCTTTCGTTTCGTCGATTGCATAGCGCCGGTCATGCCCCTTGCGATCTTCGACGAAGGCCTTGAGCTGCGAGGTCTTGCCTCCTTTGGCTGCAGGCGCGTCTGGAAAACGCTCCGCCAACCCGCTCACTTCCTCCATCGCCCGATCAACTTCAGCGCAGATCGTATCAATCACAGCCATATTGGGCAGCTCTGCGCCGCCCCCGATATTATACGTTTCGCCCGGCTTCCCGCGTTCCAGGCATGCTTCAATCCCCCGGCAATGGTCCTCGACATGCAGCCAGTCCCGCACATTCATGCCATCGCCATAGATCGGCAGCGGCTTACCGGAGAGCGCGTTCAGCAGGAACAGCGGGATCAGCTTCTCAGGGTACTGATATGGCCCGTAATTGTTCGAGCAATTGCTGGTCGTCACCTCCAGCCCGAAGGTATGATGGTAAGCCCGAACGAGATGATCCGATGACGCCTTCGACGCAGAGTAAGGCGAGTTAGGCGCGTAAGGTGTCGCTTCGTGAAACGCCGGATCTTCCGGCCCAAGCGAGCCGAACACCTCGTCGGTCGAGATATGGTGGAACCGGTGCGGTTGGCCAGAGCCGTCATCCAGCCAGACCTGCCGCGCGGCTTTCAGCAAGCTGTTCGTGCCGAGGATATTGGTTTCGATGAAGGCATCGGGGCCGGTGATCGAGCGATCGACATGACTTTCTGCTGCAAAATGTACAATCGCCGTGATGCCGCGTTCACGCAGAAGTTTCTCGACCAGCGCCGTATCGCAGATATCGCCGACGACCAGTTCGGCCTGTTCGACGCCGGCGATAGTGGATTCGTTTCCGGCATAGGTCAGTGCGTCGAGCACAATCAGCCTGTCTGCGGGATGCTTGTTCGCCCAGTAATGGACGAAATTGCCGCCGATGAAGCCAGCACCGCCAGTGACCAGAAGGTTAGCCAAGAGCCTTTTCCTCTTTCAGCATTTTCCGCAGGTTTTCGCGCCAATGCGTGTATCCGTCGCCGAGCAAATGACGTGCTGCGCTGCTGTCGAGCAACGAAAAGGCAGGACGCCGGGCAGCGGTGGGATACTCGCTGCTGGCAATGGGGATGATCGGGATGCTTCTTTCAAGCAAGCCGATGGCGCGCGCCTCTTCCTGGATTGCGACGGCGAAATCGTACCAGCTGGCAACGCCCGCATCGCTATGATGGAATGTGCCGGTCGCCTCTGCGGCAATGAGGCCCCAGACTGTGATGGCAAGTCCGGTCGCCCATGTCGGTGCCCCGATCTGGTCAGCCACGACGCGGATTTCGTCTCGCTCGGACATCAGGCGCAGCATGGTGCGGACGAAATTTTGGCCGCCAGCTGAATAGACCCACGAAGTGCGGACCAGCAGATCGCCGCGGCGCATCGCATCCTCGCCAGCTGCTTTGGACTTTCCGTACACGCCGAGTGCATGCCTGTGGTCGTCCGGGAGATAGGGGCGACACGATCGACCATCGAAGACATAATCGGTCGACAGGTGAACCAGCTTCCCCTCCCATCGCTGCAAGGCGTGCGCCATGATCCCTACCGCATCACGATTGATGGCATAGCATTCGTCGATATGGCTCTCGGCCGCGTCAACGGCGGTGTAGGCAGCCGCATTGATGATGAGCGCGGGCTCCCGCGCCGCGATGAAATCTTCGAGGGCGGTCTCGCTGGAGAGATCGCAGTCCGCGCGGGCGGCCCCCTCAAGGGTGTATTTCGCAGGCGCTGTAACGAGGAGCGAAGCCCCGACCTGACCACCCGCACCGAAGATCAGCACCTTCATGAGAAAGCCCCGATCTCGTTCAGTCGCTTGCCGGCGCGATCCTTCGCGCTTAATTGCACATCCAGGCCCGCGAGCGGCCAGTCGATCCCGACTACCGGATCATCCCACGCCAGCGAATGCTCGTGCGCCGGCGCGTATGGCGCAGTGCATTTATAGAGAAAATCCGTGTTATCCTCGAGCGTGAGGAAACCGTGAGCAAAGCCTTCCGGTACCCAGAACATGCGCTTATTGTCTGCGCTCAGTTCGACGCCGACCCATTGTCCGAAATGCGGCGATGATCGGCGCAAATCGACCGCGACGTCGAAGACCGCACCGCTGACCACGCGCACCAGCTTGCCTTGAGCCCCCGGGTTCTGGAAATGCATGCCTCTCAGCACGCCCTTTTGCGAGCGGCTATGATTGTCCTGCACAAATCTGAGATCGAGACCCGCTTCGGCAAACACGGCGGCGTTCCAGCTTTCCATGAAAAAGCCGCGCTCATCGCCAAACACGCGTGGCTCAATGATCAAGGGGCCAGGAATGTCGCAAGCGAGGATCTGCATGACAGCTTAGCTCTCGCTCAACAATGACAGCAGATATTCGCCGTAGCCAGATTTGCGCAATGGCGCTGCAATCTCCTCAAGCTGCGCATCATCGATGAACCCCTGCCGCCAGGCGATTTCTTCAGGACAGCATATCTTCAGGCCCTGTCGTTCTTCTGTGATCCGGACATAGCTTGCCGCATCGAGCAGGCTCCCATGAGTGCCGGTATCGAGCCAGGCGAAGCCGCGCCCCATGATCTGCACGCTCAGCGCTCCATCTTCCAAATAGAGCCGGTTGAGGTCGGTGATCTCCAGTTCACCTCGCTTGGAAGGGGCAAGATCTCTGGCGCGATCAACGACGCTCTCATCGTAGAAATAAAGACCGGTTACAGCGTAGTTTGACTTTGGTTTTTCTGGCTTTTCTTCAATTGAGATGGCCTGCCCACCCCGATCAAACTCGACCACGCCATAAGCCGCGGGGTTGTTGACGCGATACGCAAAAACGCTCGCACCAGAAGCTTGCGCATCGGCTTCCTTGAGGACTTCGGGCAACCCATGCCCATAAAAAATGTTATCGCCCAGCACGAGCGCCGACGGGCATCCAGCAACGAATTCAGCGCCGATTTGGTAAGCCTGTGCCAATCCCTCTGGCTGGGGCTGCTCGGCATAGGCAATCGCCAACCCGAACTGCGATCCATCCCCCAGAACGCGCTGGAACTGCGCCGCATCTTCAGGGGTCGTTATCACAAGAATATCGCGAATGCCGGCCAGCATTAGCGTGCTCAGCGGATAGTAAATCATCGGCTTGTCGAACACGGGTACTAGCTGTTTGGAGATGCCTCGTGTGAGCGGATAGAGTCTGGTGCCCGAGCCTCCAGCGAGGACGATTCCTTTTCTGCTAGCTCTTGTCACACCCTAAACTCCCGACGGACTCTTCTTTGCAAGCGCCTTTCAGAACGACGCGAGTCATGAATCCCTCATGACAGGATCTTCGGCCAACATCACTTCTCGCACGGCCAAATCTTTTCGAAATGATCGGCAAGAGCGAAATGGGCATTCTCAAAAGCGGCATTTGGGTGCTCGAGTGCAAACTTTGACACCAGTTCGGCGATTTGCTCGACGGTCAAATTAGGAGGCCTGCAAAAAGCCAAGATTGATTTTGGATCCGAACGTTTGGAAGTCATGGCTTCTGCTTGCTGGCCTGCAAAGAACCCCTGAAGATATGCCCCACAAATGAGTTTGTCTTCGATCTCGAACGAGCTGCACACGTTGCCAAGCCAACCAACAGTCCACTGGTCTTCTGCCATCCATTGCTCCGCCTTGGTCGGGGTCGCAAAAACCATGAGCAAAACTAATAGGCCGAACCTTTTCATTATCTTCTCACTTGTCTTGGATAAGGCAAATTCATGACCAGCAGTAGTTAGCTGAAATGAACATAGTGAATTGCCACTGCAAAGGGCAATGGTTTGAAATGGAGTGCCAACAGTTCAAGGGAACCGAGCAAAGCCATACGGAGCGCAAACTGTAGCTCCCGTATCAAGCGTGTCGATCTCGCTTTCTCGAGAAAAACTGTGTTAGTGAGTAAGGCAATCGAGGTTTCTCCAGCTATCGGCCAAGGAATGCCCGGGCATCGCGGCAGATCGAAGTTGAAAGTACTAGCTACACAGTCGCCATTCGCAATTCCTCCCATCAGGTAAGCAGAAGATATCCGGTGGTCGGTGGATGCATAAGCAATATCTGGATCTACGGATCGCCACATCGAAGATCACGATCTTTCTTGCGACTTCGATCGCCTTTCCATTAGACTTTCCGCCCGAAGCAAGCATTCATGTGCCTACTGAATCGCGGCCCTGATGGTGACCGCTGCCCCAACGCCAAGCGCGCACCGGGGCCTTGGGTGGTGGGAGCAGCATGTCGCTGCTCCAGACCGGAAAGGATTCACCCATGACGACAAGCTCAACGAGCAAACCCAAGGATGCCACGACCGCCAAGGTCTCACCTATAGCTTCGCCTTCGGTACCAAGACCCGATAGCAAGATTGGCAAGGTAGTCGCGCTTCTTCAGCGCAAGGAAGGCGCGACGCTCGACGAACTGGTCACAGCAACCGGCTGGCAGGTCCACACTGCCCGCGCTGCGCTGACAGGCCTCAAAAAACGCGGCTACGTAATCGAGCGATGCACGCGCAACGATGTCAGCGTTTACGCGATCAAGGCAGGCTCATGAATGCGCGGACAAAGCTGCGCGATGAGCTCGCAGCTCTCGATACCATGGATGCGGCTGCGCTGGCCGAGCGGTGGGTCACCCTCACCGCTCGGCCGGTGCCACAGGTCAGCGCCGCGCTGCTTCGGCTGGCACTCGCCTGGGAATTACAGGCCGCCGTGCATGGCGGCTTATCGCGGCAGAGCCTGCAGAAGCTTGAGCAGCTTGCTGCGAGCAATACGCAGACCCAGAGCCTGTCGCCCGGCATGCGCCTCGCCCGCGAATTTGGCGGCAAGCTTCACGTCGTCATTGTCGATGATGACGGAGCGATCCACTGGAATGATCGCAAGTGGAAAAGCTTGAGCGCGGTTGCCCGCGCCATCACCGGCACCCGCTGGTCGGGCCCTGCCTTCTTTGGCTTGAAGAGGAAGCGGCAAGCAGCATGAAGAAGATCCGCTGCGCCATCTATACCCGCAAGTCTTCTGAAGAAGGGCTCGAACAGGATTTCAATTCCCTCGATGCCCAGCGCGAAGCCTGCGCTGCCTATATCATGAGCCAGGCCTCCGAAGGCTGGAGCCTGCTCCCAGATCTCTATGATGATGGCGGGATCTCGGGCGGTACGCTCGAACGCCCTGCTCTCAAGCGCCTGCTCGCTGATATCGATGCAGGCCGTATCGACATCATCGTTGTCTACAAGGTCGACCGGCTGACGCGGTCGCTGCTGGACTTTGCAAAACTGGTCGAAACCTTTGATGACTCTGAGGTCAGCTTTGTCTCTGTGACCCAGTCGTTCAACACCACCAACTCGATGGGACGGCTGACGTTGAACATGCTTTTAAGCTTCGCCCAGTTCGAGCGCGAGGTCACAGCCGAGCGGATCAAGGACAAGATCGCCGCATCCAAAGCCAAGGGCATGTGGATGGGCGGGATACCGCCTCTAGGTTATGAACCTGATGGACGAAGCCTGAAGATAGTCAAAGAGCATGCATCGCTAATACGCGATATCTATGCGCGCTATCTCCAAGTCGGCATTGTCCGCATCCTGGCTGAAGAGCTGGAGCGCGAAGGGATCCGCGTTCCAGAGCGTACGCTTACCACCGGCAAATCAATCGGCGGCGGCGCCTTTACCCGCGGCCAGATCTACAAGATCCTCTCCAATCCGATCTATCGCGGCAAGATAGCGCACAAGGAAGAAGTCTTCGAAGGCCAGCACGAGGCAATCATTGACGAAGACACTTTTGAATATGCCCGAATGAAGCTGGCGGAGAAGCGCCACCGGCGCAGCACCCGTAACGAACGCAGCAATGCACTGCTCGCTGGTCTGTTGTTCGATGAGGATGGCCAAGCTCTCAAACCCGTCCACACCACGAAGCCTGTACCCAGCAAGCCTGAAAGCGCAGTCAAGCGCTATCGCTACTATATCCAGCAGAGCGAACCACGCGGCGAATGCAGCAACCGTCCTCCAGCCCTGCGTATTCCAGCCAACGAGATCGAACCGCTGGTCAGGAAGGAGCTCCAACACATTTTTGAGCAGCCGCTTTCCTTGATCGAGCGGGCGAAGATTGAGGTTCCGACCTCGATGCTCGTCACAGTCGAACGCAGATCCCAAAGCATAGCAGCCAGCCTCAAGAGCAATGGCCGCGCGATAATTCGAACAGTCTTGAACCGCGCATCTGTTTTCCCGGAGAAGATCGTCCTCGATCTCAGCCAAGGCGGTGTTGCCGAACTGCTAGAATTGCCTCAGGGGTCGAGCCAGAAGGATAGTTTCAGTCATTCTGCTCCTGCCAGGCTCAAGCGGTCGGGACTGGCGGTCAGATTGATCCAGGCCGACGGCACAAGCGCCGGCACCGACAAACCGGATATGACGCTTATTCGGCTGATCTACCAGGCACGCAACTGGTGGGACGAACTGGCCAAGGGCAAGATCAAGATCACAGCCTTGGCCGAAAAAGAAGGAGTCTCCCCATCCTATATCAGCCGCGTTGTCCGCCTCGCCTTCCTTGCGCCCGAGGTGATCGAAACGGTCCTGGCGGGCAAAATACCGTCCACCCTTAACTCCGAGAAGTTGCTGAAGACTGGGGCGATTGAGCCGACCTGGCAGTCGCAGATGGAAAATCTGTTCGGGGCCTGATGACTGAGTTTGGGCCGGAAGCGGAATGTCTGCTTTTGAGATTAAGCTAACGCGAGCGGTCATTGCTCTTCATATGTCTAAAGAAAAGTTGGTGACACAAAGAGTTAGGATTCAGACTATTCGTAGACTGGAAGAGGCTACTCAACGGTTCATCTGCTACACGCTGAAGGATGCAACCATCTTGATCCAGCGCCAGAGTAGCCACTACGGCATTGACAGGCAGGGCGCGAACAAACAGCCAGAAGCACAGCCTTACCGCGACCAGCTAAATTGCGTTAAGTTACGTTTCAGACGACACGGCAGAGCGACTAAACATTATGGGCAATCCGAAGATTGCCTAATCGGAGAGCTGGCAATTGAATGACGCATACAAATTGGCCCCAGCCGCCGGATCGAAAATCGCGGTCATTGGAGCGTGCGGGGGTATTGGCAGCGACATCGTACAAAAGCTGGTCGTAGCTGACTGCGAGGTCGCGGCTATCGATCTGGAAAAATCCATTCACGAAGCGCCCTCGACTGCGGCCCATGTGATCGCATTCGATGGGAGAGACGAAAACTCCATCGATCGGATGGCGCAACAGCTAGAGTCAGTGATGCCCCGACTTGACGGGCTTGTCATCGCTTCGGGCTTCGCCGGTCAGAGAATGCCGATTGGAGATTGGTCGGTTGAGGCGATCGACGAGATTGTCTCGGGAAACTTGCGTCTGATGACCTTGTGCTTGCGCGCGCTGGTGCCGCTTTTGCAACATGAGGATACTGCCAGTGTGGTTCTGATTACGAGCGACATGGCTTATATTCCTCAACCTGGATATGCCCCTTATGTCGCCGCAAAAGCGGGACTGGTTGCGATGGGTCAGAGCGTCGCAAGGGAAGTCGCGCCGAACGTACGCATAAATTTTGTTTCGCCCGGCGCAGTTGATACGCCGTTCCTGCGTGGTGGACGTGGGCGCACGGCGGATCCCCATGCACCTTTGCGGTTTGATATGGACGAATATCTGGAGAAGATACCGCTTGCGCGATTGGCCGTGGCTGAGGATGTGACCGGGCCAACCTTATTTCTGCTTGGCCCCGGCTCATCTTACATGACCGGGAACATCCTGCACATAAGTGGCGGCGCATTTATGGGCTAGCGGTGAAATCGACCTAGGCGTGGCCGCCAAAATGGCGGCTTAGTCGATCATTAATCGCCGATCTCCAATGCGACATCGGGCGCGCTGTTGTCCATGTCACGCCAGACACGCCACATTCCATCGACGCCCTTGCGATAGACCAGAAATGTGCGGCCATTCAGGTCGGTCAACGTGCCTTCCGGTGATGTAATCCGCATCGAATATTGGGTTACCAGGTAGGCGCGATCACCTTCTACCACCAGATCTTCCATCTCAGACCGGAACGTCACTTCCTTGCCAGATCGCCGGTTGCGGGCGAAGAATTCGAGAGTTTCGTCTACTCCCCGAAGCAGAGGAGAGCCATTTGGCATGACCAAAGCATCTTCCTCGTAAAGATCCCGCATCTTTTCGATCTCGCCGGCCTGATAATAGGTTATCCAACGCTCTCCATTCGAGAGAATAGCTGTGCGATAAGCATCGAGAGTGTGAGTCATGGCAATATCTCGTTCGAGGGGAGCAACATTGCATGCATTGAGGCAAGAAGCGGCGGCCAGCGGAAACATCCCGTTTAGGGCAAGGCGCGCGATGGGAGAAAAGAAGCTGTCGTTAATGTTTGTATCTGTTCTCGCGACCTTCAGACCGGCTTCACAGCGCCAAAAAAGCCGGCGGCAAGGATTGTGATCCAATAGCAGATTGCAACCTTCCTCGAAGCGCGAATGGACCTTGCGAGTTTCTTCTCAGAGTCGGCATCGGGACCCTGCAACAGCGCGGCAAAAATGCCGGGCCAGCTATGCAGAAAATGACGAAGTACTAGCCCGACAATAAACGCGATGCCGAATATTATGAGCTTGATTGCATACCAATTCTGTCCGTCACCAGCTTCAAACGGGCCCAAACCCATCAGCGAAGTTGTTCCGACGATAAGCAACACGGGGATCAGGATATACCGGGTCCAATCCTCCAAATAACCGAAGAGCGTCTTACTTTTCGCCATTTTGTCTCGGAACGCCAGCAACGTGATGGCAATCCACAGCACCCAAACAATCCAGGTCGCAACTAGAAAACCACCGCCATTGGGCTGAAGTCCCCACAGATGCCCCATATGAAGGCCAAGAGGCAAGAGAGAGACGATCCCGATCCGGGCGAGAATATCAATCCTGAAAACCGTATCAAGATGGCGCAGTCGTTCGGACGCAGTCAGCTCGGGATCGACCACTTTGAACGACGTTTGAAACACCCCCCATTCCCCGCCAAGCCAAAAAACCATAGCAAGGATATGCAAGTACCGAAGGATGCTGAGTTCGTGTAAGGTGAGAAATTCGATCATTGCTATCTCTCAGTCCTTTGGCTTTGAGCTGAACATCGATTTTATGATGAGACCCATAACCGCCGGCCGGATGAACTTACCCATCAGACGGACAAGTTCGTCGCCCCCAATCTCGACGGTGCAAGGCATTGCGTTTGCCACGCCTGACAAGATCAGCCGCCCGTCCTCAGTTTTACTCTCACGGACTTCTACGCCCAGTTTCATCGCAGGTGTTTTTACCAACATGGGTTATTCCGCCGCTTCGAGAATGGCTGCGGGCTGAAGTGCGAGTGCCGAACGGGCAGCGCCGCGCCCCGTAATCATCGCTTCGGTAAGATAGGACCCGTTTTGGTAAAGGTCGGAAATAAACGACCCCAATTCCCCCGCTTCGAACAATCGCGGAATGACCTTGCCTTGATGGTCAAACACATGGCCATCCATGTCGCGCTTGGCTCCGCCGCCGGTGCAGACAATCGCTGGCGTAATCGGAAGCGCATAAAAGGGGCCGTTGGCCAATGGCAGCAACGTATCTGCGCTACGTTCAAGCTCTTCATCATGACCAGCCGCGCAAGATGCATTGTACCGCTCTACCTGGTCCTCCAGTACAGCAGGATCGATCCCGATTTGCTGAGCGAGCGATGTGAAATCATCGGCTTTCTTGATGAGCCCGGAATCGATTTCGGCGCTGTTGTCCTCGCTCCACTCTTCGGCGGTCACAACCGCGCTCCATGTCATCACTTCGAGAACCAGCTTGCCAGCCTGACGCGTGGTCTCGTCGAAAATCATATAGACGGGATAGGCTTCGTTGAGTGGCACATCGACCCACCTGCCGTGCTTCTTTTCCTTGTAGTGGGTTAGCTGAAGCTCGTTGGCTTCATTGTAGAAGCGGCGCCCGGTGTTATCGATGTCAAACCAGCTGAAGGCCGGCAGCATGAAGTTACGCAGATAGGCGGTCTCCTGATGGGGAAGGCGAACGCCGGGCCAGATGCCGCCGGATTGGCCCTGATTGCGCAAGTGCCACATTTCCGCACCTGCTTTTTGCAAGATACGGATCCCATCACCCTGATTATACGGTGTGCCGAGCGGTGTGACGTTGGACAAACCGTAATAGTCACGCTGCATTTGCTTGTCGGACTCGTAACCGCCGACCGCCATGATCACGCCGCGTTCGGCGCGCACCGCCTTGCGCACACCATTATGGTCGACCCACGCTCCAAAGACTTCGAGCGTGTCAGGGTCTTGAATGAGGTCTGTTAGCGGAGCGTCGAACCAGACCGGGATATTGCGCTTTTCAACATTGGCCTTGAGCGCAAGCCATACGCCCGAAGGAATGGGAAGGATCGTCGAAGTGTAAGCAACCGCGTCGCGCGCACCAAATTCCGGAAATTCGAGAACAACATCCCGCTCGCTGAAACCTGTGCCGCGAAGAAACTCTGATCCCACATCTGCCGCAATCTTCTGAATCCAGGGCTCCAGATTGACCATTCTGTCGGCCCACTCATCCAGCAGCTCCTCGCTCACAGGATTGGCTGCACTCATTTTCCTTTGATAGTCTTTGAGCGCCTCCTTGTTCTTAGAGATCATCAACGACTGACCAGAGACGCGGCAGTTCCCGCCAGCGAATTCTTCGGGCGCTTTTTCGATGACTAGGATCCTGGCATCCGGTTCCAGGTCATAAGCCTCGATCGCGGCCGAAGCTCCGGCACAGCCATAGCCACAAATGAGAACATCGACGGTTTCATCCCACCGCTCAACACTATTGAGGCTAGCCATATATTCTCTCCCGATTTCGCTATTCCCGTTAAGCTCGTACATACGGAGGCCACGCCAGAGGACTAACAAAAGGTTGTCTAGTTATACAAATCATGTTTGTATTGCGTGATGGAACACCGACAGCTTGTGCATTTTCTCGCCGTTCTGGATTCAGGCAGCCTGACAGCTGCTGCGCAGCGCGTCGGCCTGACACAACAAGCATTGTCGAAGAGCTTGTCGCGGCTTGAAAGCGAACTTGGCGGTCAATTATTCGTGCGCGAAACCCGCGGAATGACCGCGACCCGGCTCGGCGAATCTATAGCTGAATATGCCCGTGAGATCATCGCAAGTGCAGGTAAGCTTCGCCACACCGCGAGCGCCGCTTTGGGCCTTGAGCGTGGCCGGTTGGTAGTGGGTCTAAGCCCGATTGCAGCTGCCAGCCTGATCGGCGAGCGGCTTACGCAATTTGCGCACAATTTCCCAAACATCCGGATTGATGTCGAAGGTGGCATAGACCGGGATTTCGTCGCCGCGCTTCACCGTGGGGAGATCGACATCGCTTTGTCATCTCAGGTTGGCGGACAGTACGACGGAATACTGCTGGAACAGGTCTTCGTCGAACCATGGGGTGTTGCTGGTTGCGCAGCCAATAAACGCTTGCAAGATGCACAATCCGTCGCTGACCTAGCAGATACGAAATGGATTCTTGGCCGGAACACAGACCTGCTGGATGATATTATCGCCGAAACATTCTCGAATGCCGGATTACCCATGCCACGCCCGGGTATCATGACGACATCGGTGCTATATTCACTTCACGCGATATCCCAGTCTGACTTCTTGGCGATTTTACCGAGATCGCTGTGCCGTGACCAAAATGGCGTGATGTGGCGAGACTTGAGTGGCGGGGCATGGAAGAGCCCCATCTATCTGATGCGACGCAAGCGAGCTCATATGGACGAGCTAATGCGGGTATTGCTGCGTGAGCTCAAAGGCTAGGCAATCGGATACTACCAAGGTTGGCCGCCCACCCAGCTCCCGGCCGTAACACCGACACGGTCGATCTGGATGGAATCCCATATGTCAGCATCATAGTAGGGATCCTGCTCAATGAATGCCTGAGCGTCAGCCATGTCAGTGGCGCTAATAACAAGCATGGACCCGGCGAAATCACCGTCTTCGTCAAGCAGCGGGCAAGCTATCGATACGCGATCAAACACTTCATCCATATGGGCAAGATGAGCCTTTAGACCGGCCATCCGTTTCTCTTTTGAATTGGGCTTGTCACGGCAGTTTATTGCATAAAGTTCGGCCATCTTAACGGTATCCCCTTTGGTCATGGTTCTTTGGTAATCGGGAATTCAAGCACTCCCGGGTTCATCAACCCCTTGGGATCGAGACATTGCTTGAGCGTCAGAAGCAAATTGCGCGGCTCGTCCGATAGTGCGGACAGAAACGGATAGACGCGCCCGATCTGGTTGGACGCAGCCCCGATATCGCGGAACAGATTGACTGTTTCATGGCGCAGCGTATCGACCAACACGCGTGCATCGGGGTTGGCTGCAGGTTCTTCAAACTTACTAATATGCGAAGGGTCAGGGGCATTGCGGTGCAGGGGCAGCCAGCTATCTTTCCAATGGAATACCGGCTCAAAGCTGTAGCAATGATTTGAGAGGGCCGACGCCAGCCGGGTCATCCGTACGCCCAAGGCCTGCATCTCTTCGGCATATGGCTCAATCGTCGCGTCGAAGGAGGTCAACAGCCTCTGCACATCGGTAAGTGCAACCTTCGCGTTAAGCGCGGCCCAGCGCCCTCCTTCTGGTCCCAGAACACCGTTCAAGTTCGCAAACGGGTCAGCTCTCGCTACCATTGGGATGGTGGCTGCAACGTGTGTTCCGCCCGCATCTTTCTGAGACTGGACAACTGCCTTCGCATCCGCAGCCACGGCTTGCCGAGAACGACCCGCGACCGTGACATGGAGCGAATAGTGCCCCTTCGGAATGACCGAAACACCGGCCTTGCCCATTGCCAGCAACGACTTGGTCGCAGCGAGAGGATTGTCAGCAGATTTCGCCACCGCGCTCGCGGAGCGCAACATCTCCGCCGCATCGATATCGAGATGATCCGTTGCTGCGGGATCCATGATGTAGGCTTCTTCTGCGGCTCCCTCACGTGCAATTGCGCACAGGGCTTGACTCGCCTGATCCAATGCCGGGTAGGCGAAGCTGATGTAATCAAAATATCTCGGCATTCGAACCACGCGCAAAGTGGCGCGCAGCTTCAGGCCCAATGTGCCGCCATCATGGACGAATAATCCCGTAATATCCGGGCCAAAGCTGCGCAAAAAGGACTTGCTCGCAACCGTTAATGCGCCTTGTCCCGTCCTGAGCACACTGCCATCCGCGCAGACGACATCCATCCCCAAAACCATCTCGGCCGCGGAGCCATAGCGCGCCGAACCAAAGAAGAGTGCACCGTGGCTCAAGCCACCGCCAACGGTGGCACCCTTGCCGGAAAATGTTCCGAAGAAAGGTAGCCTTAAATTGTAGGGTTCGAGAGCGTCATAGATCTGTTTCCACGTCACGCCGCATTCGACTGTGATCGTCATATCACCCGGACTGATATCAACTATGTTGTTGAGCGCCGCAGTATCCAGCAAAACGGTCCGGTCAGAATGGGGTATGTATCCGGCGGTGTAGCTTAGCCCACCACCACGCGGCGCGATTGCATAATCGGCACGGGCAATCTCAGCTATTGCATCAGGAACAGTGGCCGCATCAGTTGGCTTCAACAATATTTCAGGCGCAAATCCGGTTTCGTGAACGTCATGCCTCGCCTCTTCGAGCTTTGCCTGCTCGACAATCACAGCATCATGACCGCAGATTTCTCGGAGGCGATTGATCAGGTCCGTTGCCATCACACAGGCTTCAAGACACTGACAACGACAATAGTCGCGATGAATACCCACAATAGAACAAGCACCCCTGTCGCTTTCACATAAGTGCGCTTGATCACTTCATTGCGGGCATCCGTAACGCCCTCGTCTGCCATTATCTTCCAAGTCCGGAAATGTGCGATCAGTGCGAACCGAATTCCAACACCGCAAGCAATAATGCCGGCAAACAGGCCAAATTTGATGCGCAGCCAAAGCGGCACTGGCCAGGAACCGCCAACCAGTTGGAAAGCAAGGGCTAGGAACCCAGCGATGAGCACGTAACGCGAAACGCGATCAATTGATGCGAAGATATTCCCCGTATCGCTATGGCGAATTCGGTGGACGGCCTCAACAAAAGCCAGCCATCCAACAGTCACTATTGCGGCCGCCCAAAAAACTGCGTCTCCGCCGGGTATAAAGCCATATGATATCGCAAGCATGAAACCGATACCCGCCTGCAACACCAAGGCATAGCGCACATGCTGGTCCACATGCATGACATGGTCCATCAAACGAGCCCGCTCGCCAAAAGGCATATCGCCGCTGTAGCTCACATATTTATAGGTTGAATTGATGACCAGTTCAGAACCAAGCCAGTAGCCAAGCACCGCAATATGCAAAACCATCAGCCAGGCTGTCATGCTATACATGCCGGACGTGATTGAGAGCGCCGAGTTCGTAGTGCGTTTGCATGTACCCGCCGACAGCGGCTTTCAGTAAAATAAAATTGCCGTCTGTGGTGCACCACAGATCATATTCGGGATGTTCTTCCAGTAAGCCCGGCACATCGGGGAAAGAGAATTTATGCGCTTCGAACCGGCCCGCCTCAACCTCCAATTCCTCGCGGCCATGATATTGGATGACCAGTTTTATGGGAAAGAGCATCGGGCCGGTTGCCCCCCGGTGATCGGGAGAGGACAAATACATGTCCTCGATCAATTGAGTGCCTGGGCCCTGTGACAAATCATAACGGCTCAGCAGAAAGCCGTCATTGATCATCGCGTGATTTCCAAATGCAACCAATGGTCGTCCAAGCTCCACGCGTTGCGAAATCCGTCCCTCTACTGACGTCATTGCCTCACATTCGGCTATAGCCTCGCCAAAGCGAAACCATCCACTGCCTCGAAATTCCCCGCCTACAGCGATACGGATGAAGCTCTCTGTAGGTTTGCCATCGGGGCCGAACCTCTGGTTGACATCGCGTGAGACGGATGGCGCATCGTCAATTTCCCCATGAGCGGCCAGAACCCGCGAACCATCCTCGTGAATGTCAATCCGGAAGCTCTCGCGGCCACGCTCTTCTCCGCGTCTGCCCTCTTTACTACTCGTGTATCGAATTTCGCCGGTAAAGCTCTCTAGCACTCCGCCCATCACATCGCTCCTTCGCGCCTACTTCGCCCAGCCTTCTCCGGCTTGACCCTGTTGAAGCGCTCGAACTTCCGCCATGTCTTTTGGAGGGATGAGCCACATGGGCATGTCTGCCTTTGCCCATTCAAGCAACTTGGGCGGAAACTCATTTTCATCTTCGACGCGCCAGGAAAGCAGGTGGTAAATTGCCTTGCCCCCTCCAGCCCACGGTGGAAGTGACCCGAAACGCTGCCAGCTCATTTGATAGGGCTCATCCAGCTTGTCGCCTCGATGAAGGAAGAAATCATAATTTTCCCATGCCTCGTAGCGGGTTCCGCCCGGCAACGGAAAGTCGAGAAAGATCGGAGCAGTGACAGCCAGGGTATCCTGCCCGATCCAGCGCATCCCCATCCCTTCTTCCATCTTGATATGCCGGATTCCTTCTCCAACTCCCTGCTCGACATCACCGAAAATCTTGCCGCCTTCGTTACGATAAGTGATTACTTGATAGGGATAGGAGATGGGCGAAACCGGCTCACCATTGTATTCCTTCAATATTTCACCGGTCACAGGATCTGTATAGGCAAAGGTCTTGCGGGTCAGGTGAATGATTGGATCACCTTCCTCCGTCGGCCAAATCACCCGAGAGCTATCGAAACCGACCATCCCGAACAGTTTTTTGCCGCGAGGAAACTCATAGACACCACCATCGGCGACCCAGTGGACAGGTTCTCCCGTACCGGCCCTCGCATCGACCCAAAGGCGTAGTTCTTCAGATACGCCCTCGCGAGCTGTGTAGCCGTCTTCGTTCTGCCCCTCTTCGGCGATCGCCGACTGAGACAACCCGGCGAAAGCCAATGCTGTCAGCAACAACCCGATTATGGCAACACGCATAGCTCAATCTCCATCGTCGTCACCTTGTCGAAAAAATCTCGTCAGCGAAGACTAAGTTATTTGTCCGGACAATGTCTAACAACCTTAACCAGCACATCATCAACCAATGGTGGTGCCTTAGGTCTTGGCACCTTCATTAGATATTCGTGAAGGTCAGCAGCTAAACGCATTGCTTGTGGTGTGCTGCGGATTGCAACGGTGGGATACTTGGAGGCTATGATACCGAGAAATTTCAAGATTCTGCGTTTCTCGAATCTTCGCGAACGCGCTGGAACAGCGTGGCCGCATTTGTGATGTCATTACGACAATATCAAATCCTACCTACCGGCGGTGTGCGGATCCGGTATCGAAAGTCCTCCGATTCTGCATCAACGTCCACAAACATTTTTTCCATATCTGCTTCTGATTGAACTTGCGCTTGGAGCCAACTCTTTGCTCCCAAATTCCTCGCAACTCAATTGTGCGTAGCTAGGTCGAATTGTGGGTAAGTCATTGTCATTCTCCTCGGCCGGAATGGCCTCAGGGAATGTCCGCTGTCAGGAAATAAAATTTTGGACGGCTATGTCTCGGATTGGGGCGCATTCCTGACATTCCACTGGACTAGTGCGGAAAGGTGAGCATTGGTGTGTGGTGCCCGGAGAGCCGGGCTGTTGCCGGTAGTGGCGGGATTGTCCCGACCGCGTAAACCGGAGAACACCCATGACCAGGTCGATGACCGTATCGAAGAAGCCCGCATCGAAGGCGAGCGCCGCTTTAGCCAAAGCGAACACCACAAAACGTAAGCCTCCCACGCGATTGGACCAGCTCCAAGGTCTGCTCACTCGCGAGAGCGGCGCCAGCATTGCCGAGATGTGCGACATTACCGGATGGCAGCAGCACTCGGTGCGCGGCGCATTGGCCGGTGCACTCAAGAAGCGAGGCCTGGCAATCACTTCAGAGAAGACAGACGGCGTGCGCCGCTATTACGCAAAGGCCTCATCATGACCGAGGTTCATATCGGCGAGGCTGTAGCCGCCATCGAGAGCATGGGTCTGGATGAGCTGAGAACCGAATGGAGGAGACGTTATGGCGCTCCGCCAGTGCTCAGGTCCGAGCCATTTATGCGCATGCTGCTGGCCTGGCGGATACAGGCGGAGGCCTATGGCGGCCTCGAGGATGCCACGCGCCGCACGCTCGCGAAGAAAGGAGCGCCGCGCGCTGAAGGACTGGAGCTTGGCCATGGCACGCGTCTCACACGCAACTGGAAGGGCAAGCGGATTGAAGTTGTGGTCGAGGAGAACGGCTTTCGGTGGGAGGATCAGCTCTTCCCGAGCTTGTCGGCAGCCGCAACAGCTATTGCAGGGTCAAAGTGGAACGGGCCGCGCTTCTTCGGCCTTAGAGATGCACAATGAGCAAGACGCCCAAGCTCCTTCGCTGCGCGATCTACACCCGCAAGAGCAGCGATGAAGGTCTCGACCAGGAGTTCAACAGCCTGGACGCTCAGCGTGAAGCAGGCGAAGCCTATGTGAAGAGCCAGGCACATGAAGGTTGGCAGCTCATCCCCACGCTCTATGACGATGGCGGGTTCTCAGGAGGCAGCATGGATAGGCCAGCGCTTCAGCGCCTGCTAGCCGACGTCGATCAAGGCTTTGTAGACGTGGTCGTGGTCTACAAGATCGACCGGCTGACCCGGTCGCTTCCGGACTTCGCCCGGATCGTTGAGCGCTTTGATGCTCAGAAGGTAAGCTTCGTCAGCGTCACTCAGTCGTTCAACACCACCAGCTCCATGGGACGACTTACCCTCAACGTGCTTCTTTCATTCGCGCAGTTCGAGCGCGAAGTGACCGGCGAACGCATCCGCGACAAGATCGCTGCCTCGAAGGCCAAGGGTATGTGGATGGGAGGTGTTTTGCCGTTAGGATACGACCTGCCTGCTCCTGGGACGAGAACACTTCAGGTCAATGAGGACGAGGCCAAGACAGTACGCTTCATCTTTGCGCGCTATCTCGAGCTTGGCTCGGTCCATGCGCTTCAGCGCGATCTTGCCAGGCGCGGCATTACCTCCAAGCGCTGGACCACGGCCAAAGGCACAGTCATGGGCGGCTGCCGCTTCAACCGCGGGGCGCTGTTCCATCTGCTCAAGAACCCGGTCTATCTGGCCAAGATCCGGCACAAGGGCGTGGTGCATGAAGGCGAGCACCAGGCGATCATCGATCAGGCGCTGTTCGACCGGGTTCAACGATCGCTCGAGCAGCATGCGCCCAAGCGCCGCCGACGCTCGCCCAATGCAAGGTCTGTCCTTACCGGCAAGCTCTTCGATGCAAAGGGCGAAGTCATGACACCGGTGTTCACAAAGAACCGTCACGGCACACTCTATCGCTACCATGTCTCGGCCTCACTTCAGCAAGGGGTAAAACCCATCGATGATGGTGTGGTACGCCGTATCGGAGCTGCAGAGCTTGAGAGGACACTCGGCGATCTCATTCTTCGATGGCTGCCAAAGTCGGATGATCCGCTTTCTGTACCGCTGGCCATCCACCTGGGAGAAGGCAGCCTGCTGCTCGATCTTCCCAGCAATTCGCTGAAGGAGCTCAAGACGAACCTGCGCGAGGATGAGATCATCGTCCTCATCAGCCAGCAGACAACTCGCATTGAGGTGCCGATGGCTCTGCCCTTTCGCGGCGGCAAGCGGCTCGTCATCGCTGGATCGCAGCCTCCGGCACATCCTGACCCAGCCCTGATCGCAGCTCTTCGCAAAGCGCATCGCATGCTCGACTGGAAGCGCGGCATGCCATCGCTCCAGGCTTCCCCTGCATCCATCTACGATCGCCAGATCCTGCGTCTGGCTCTGCTCGCACCTGAACTGCAATGCGACATTCTCGCAGGTCGCCAACCGCCGAGCCTAACCCTCGAAGCATTGAAGGCAATCACCATTCCCATCGACTGGAAGAAGCAGCGCGAAGTGCTCGGTTGGAACCTGCCAAATTGAGCTTCTCGCGAAGCCGCTCACAGTCCCTGCAGCGTCACGATCGGTTCCCTGCAAGGCGGGGAAAATTCCCTGCTCCGATGTCTAGGGAATTTAAGCTGAGCCGACACTCAAAAGCTGAGCAAGCCCAGGGGTTTGAGAGCAGCAGCGCGGGCCCTCGATTGGCCCAAATCGGCCTGAACCGGAAGAATTCCCTGTAGATCCCCTGATAAACAGGGAAACCGCACCGAGAAATTCCAGCGCGGAGACTGCCTGCGCAAATTCCCTCAGAATAACGCCGGAGACGCTGCTGATTCTTCCCTCTACTGACGGCTTACCGAACTATAGTTCCGACATATCCGTGACATGCAGGGAATACAAAAAGACGAGAAATATCAATGAAATGGGTGGCGGAGCAGGAGGGATTCGAACCCTCGATACGGGGTTGCCGTATACACACTTTCCAGGCGTGCGCCTTCGACCACTCGGCCACTGCTCCGCACTATGTTCGCGCTACCGCCTTGCTGCTTGAGCGCGTTCCTGTCCGTCCTATCGCTTCGCTACGTGAGGACAAGGGTTCTTATCCGTCGTATCGCTTCGCTAGTTGAGGGCAAGAGCGCGCGCACTAGCCACCATCTGCTTGCCGCGCAAGTCATCTGATGGCAGCAAGACAAAATGAAGAAGCTCTGCCTCAGCATCGCCGCACTCGCGCTTCCCGCAATTGCTCTCGCTCAAACCGGTGAGGCTGAGGCCACAGCACCCTCGCCCAACCAGATCGTAGACGCTGCGACACCCGAGGAATGGGTCAGCATCCCGGCGGATGACCTGCTGGTGATGACGCTTGCCCCAGACCGGGATGGCAACGCGCGCGAAGTTGTGATCCAGCTGATGCCAGAGCCATTCAGCCAAGGGTGGGTGCACAATATCAAGCTGCTCGCGCGCAGTGGCTGGTATGACGGGATCAGCGTCAACCGCGTACAAGACAATTACGTCGTGCAATGGGGTGATCCCAATTACGACAATCCGGAGAGCGGCGGCGAGGCCAAGCCGCTGCCTTATGGACTAAAGGTGATGGGGGAGGATGAGTATGTTTCTTACACCAAGAATCTTTTCGACTCCATCGCCGGTCAGAATTCTAGCGATCTATACGCCTCTCAAAATTGGGTTCGAAGCGGCTGGCCGCTTGCGGGCGATGACGAAAGTCGTTGGCCCGTCCATTGCTACGGTATGGTTGGCGTGGGGCGGAACTACTCGCCGGACACAGGATCAGGCGCAGAGCTTTACACCGTCATCGGTCATGCGCCGCGGCATCTCGATCGCAATATCGCGCTGGTAGGCCGCGTGATCGAAGGGATGGAGCACTTGTCATCGCTCCCGCGCGGCAAGGGCGAGTTGGGTTTCTACGCCGATTTCGAGAAGGACAAGCGCACGCCGATCCTTTCGGTCAGGATTGCAAGCGACCGAATCGAGTTTCCAATGCCTTCGTTCGAATACCTCTCGACCGAAAGCGAGAGCTTCGCCCGCTATGCCGAAGCGCGCGCAAATCGCCGCGATCCGTTCTTCATCCACCCCGCAGGCGGCGCGGATATCTGCAACATCCCGGTGCCGGTGCGACGCGTGGTGGGTGAGTGACAATTCTCCCCTCCCTTGAGGGAGGGGCTGGGGGTGGGTGTGCTGAATTGTTGAATCGCCGAACCCCCACCCCTTACCCCTCCCCATGGGGAGGGGAATAGTATGAGCGAGACAGTCTGCGCCACCCTCCCCCTCACCCGTTGGCAAGGTGACAGAGGCACCTACCATCTGGTCGTCATCACCGGGAACGAAGCCGAGCAGATCGCCATGCATGCGCGGCTCCACCGGCTTGAATACGGCACGCAGCGCGGCTTCGGCTCTGTCAAGGTAATGGCGCGGATTGGCGAGACGGAATGGAAAAGCTCGGTTTTCCCGCAGCGTTCTCGTTCAGATGCCGAAGCCAAAGAATGGATCCTGTTGGTCAGCAAGCGGGTCATGCGCGCCGAAGACTTGGCTGAGGGCGATCTGGTAACGGTCGAACTCGAACTGCTCTAACGCTCAGATCAACTGCATGAATTCGACCCGATTGCCGAACGGATCGAAGGCAAAGAAACGGTCATAGCCTTCCACCGGCTTGTCATCGCGCGTCTCATGTCCCGCGTGGTCGAGCTTGGCGCGGAGCCCCGCGAGATCATCGACCAGAAAGGCCGGATGCGCCTTGCGGGCCGGCGTGAACTCAGGATCGGCCCCCATATGCAGGCTCACGCCGCCGCGTTCGAACCAGCAGCCGCTCGCTGACAGGTTATCGGGCTTGGGCACTTCATGCATCCCAAGCAAGTCTGCGTAGAATGCGCGCGCCTTGTCTTCACCGCCGACGGGGATGGAGATGTTTACGTGGTCGAGACCGATAATCGCCATGGCCGCTCTCCTAAACCCGCTCCGCCTGAGCGATAGCATCGCTCGCCCGCAAGGCACTGACGATGCGGGTCAGGTGCGCAAGGTCCTGGACTTCTGCGTCAATCTCATAGGTCGTGAAGGGATGGTCGAGCTCGACCTGTTCAAGACTGGTCACATTGGCGACGTTTTGCGCGAAGATCCCGGCCATCTCTGCGAGCGTTCCGGGCCTGTCGTAGAGCGTAACTCTGAGCCGCCCGAGCGCGCCTTGCGAACGCTTGCCCCAGGACAGGTCGAGCCAGTCTGCGTCGACCCCATTGGCAAGCTCGAGGCAGTTGATCGAATGCACTTCCACGCGCGCGCCGGGATTGCGCAATCCCACGATCCGGTCGCCTGGCACCGGGTGACAGCAGGCTGCAAGTTCAAACCCGACACCGGGGGTCAGCCCGCGAATGGAAATCGCATGCTCGCGCCGCGTCCAGTCCTCGTCCTCGTCGAATTCCGCAGTGCAGCCTGGAACCAGCGCTTCCATCACATCGCGATCAGACAGCTTGGCCGCGCCAATCGCATACATCAGGTCTTCTTCCTCATCCATGTCGAGCCGCTTCAAGGCTTCTCGCATGGCTTTCTTGCCGATCTTGGCCGGAACCCGCGTTGCAATCGCATCGAACAGCTTGCCGCCAATTTCCGCGACCTCAGCGCGCTCTTTAAGCCGCACCGCTCGGCGGATGGCGGCCCGTGCCTTGCCGGTGACGACAAAGCTGAGCCAGGAGAGTTGCGGTTCTGCCTTCTTGCTCTTGATGATCTCGACCACGTCGCCATTGTTGAGCTGGGTGCGTAGCGGCATGTGGCGACCGTTGATCTTGGCACCCACCGCTTGCGCGCCAAGGTCCGTATGCACGGCAAAGGCAAAGTCGATCGGACTTGCGCCTTTGGGAAGCTGGAACAGCCCGCCCTTGGGCGTGAAGGCGAAAATGCGGTCCTGATATATGGCCAGCCGGGTATGCTCGAGCAGTTCCTCGGCATCATGCGCGGCATCGACAATCTCAATGAGGTCGCGCAGCCAGCCGACCTGTCCATCGGGACGTTCGCCCTGCTTGTAGGCCCAATGCGCTGCAAGCCCGAATTCGTTACGCTGATGCATCTCGCGGGTGCGGATCTGGACTTCGACACGCATCGAGCTTTCGTACATCAGCGAGGTATGCAGCGAGCGGTAGCCGTTGGATTTGGGCGTGGAGATATAATCCTTGAACTTGCCCGGCAGGAACTGCCACGTCGTATGCAGGATGCCCATCGCGCGGTAGCAGTCCGCAACATCATCGCAGATGACGCGGAACGCCATGATGTCGGTTACCTGCTCGAACGACACATGCCGCTCAGCCATCTTGTGCCAGATCGAATAGGGGTGCTTTTCGCGGCCTGAGACTTCGACTTTGAGACCCGCTTCTGCCAGCGCCTGCTTTATCTTGAGTGCAATCGCATCGACTTGCCCGCCATCCTGATTGCGCAGCACCTCCAGCCGGTCGTTGATGGTCCTGAAAGCCTCCGGTTCGAGCTGTTCGAAAGCGAGGAGCTGCATCTCGCGCATATATTCGTACATGCCGACCCGCTCAGCCAGCGGCGCATAGATGTCCATCGTCTCACGCGCGATCCGTTGCCGTTTTTCTGGCGACTTGATGAAATGGAGCGTGCGCATGTTGTGCAAGCGGTCGGCGAGCTTGACCAGCAGCACGCGTATGTCTTCGCTCATCGCAAGCAGGAACTTGCGCAGGTTTTCCGCCGCGCGCTCGTTTTCCGGCATCGCTTCGATCTTGGACAGCTTCGTCACACCATCGACGAGCCGCGCGATATCGACCCCGAAATTGGCTTCGATATCTTCGATCGTGGCCAGCGTGTCTTCGACCGTGTCGTGCAGCAGCGCCGTGATGATGGTTTCCTGGTCAAGCTGCAGGTCCGTCATCAGGCCTGCAACTTCGACCGGATGGCTGAAATAGGGATCGCCCGATGCGCGCTTTTGCGTGCCGTGTTTTTGTACGGTGTAGACATAGGCGCGGTTGAGCGCCGCTTCGTCAGCGTCCGGGTCATAGGACTTGACCCGCTCAACCAGTTCGTATTGCCGCAACATCAGGTCAAATGTGCGGTGCGAAGGGCGCTATTGCAACGCAAAAACGCAACCTCGCCAATTCGTCACGACCAGGTTGCTCTGGGCGGCAGGCTCATCAGGATCGCATCAATGTTGCCGCCAGTCTTGAGACCAAACAGCGTGCCCCGGTCATAGACCAGATTGAACTCCGCATAACGCCCGCGATATTCGAGCTGCGTTGCAACGTCCGCGTCTGAATATTCGGTATTCATCCGGCGGCGCACAAGCTGCGGATAGATGTCGAGGAACGCCTTCCCGACATCCTGCGTGAACGCAAAATTGCGCTCAAACGCGGCCTCGTCCCGGCATTCCAGATGATCGTAGAAAATTCCGCCCACGCCGCGATGTACTTCGCGGTGAGGAATATAGAAATAGTCATCCGCCCACTTCTTGAACTTGTCGTAATAGGTCGGGTTGTGGGCCATGCAGGCCGCGCGGAAGCGCGCGTGGAAATCCTCGGTGTCCTCCTCATAGGGGATCGGAGGGTTCAAATCCCCTCCCCCACCAAACCACGCCGCCTGCGTCGTCAGGAAGCGAGTGTTCATGTGAACGGCGGGCACATGCGGGTTGGTCATGTGAGCAACGAGGCTGATGCCGGTCGCAGTGAAGCCGGGATTGTCGACGCTTGCGCCATTTACCTGACCGGCAAACTCCGGCGAGAAGCTGCCCTTTACCGTCGAGCAATTGACCCCAACTTTCTCGAACACCTTGCCTTTCATGAGGCCCTGAACGCCGCCGCCCGGATCGGGATTGCCTTCTTCCTCGCGCGTCCACGGGGTGTACTCAAAGCTTGCATCGGAGCCGGCCTCGCGTTCGATCGCTTCGAACGCTGCACAAATATCGTCGCGTAGGCCCTCAAACCATGCCTTTGCGCGCGCAGTTTGCTCAGTCCAGTCAGCCATGTCGTCTCCCGTTATTCCGGCGTTCGCGGAGCGATCCCGTGCTCCGGCCCCCGGCAAATCTCTTTGATCCCAATCAAAGCGTTATCGCTCTCTTGCCAAAGCCGCGCGCACTCGGCAAGTAATGCTAATGGTTCCCGTTTCGTTCGCGCCGCTGGATTTCGCTGGAGAGGAGTTCGTCCTGACCTCTTCGCGCGCGCTTTACTGGCCGCGTGAGCGCGCATTGCTGGTGGCGGACCTGCATCTGGAGAAGGCAAGCTGGTATGCGCAGCACGGGCAGATGCTGCCGCCCTATGACAGCCGCGAGACGCTGGAGCGGGTGGCGGATGCGGTGAAAGCAACCGGTGCGCGGCGCGTGATCACATTGGGCGACAACTTCCATGACAATGCGGGTACGCAGCGGCTTGATCCCTATGCCAGCGGGATGCTGGAGGCGCTGACCCGTTCGCTCGACTGGGTCTGGATCACCGGCAATCACGATGAACATATGGCGCGCGGATTTGGCGGTGAGGTGCTCGCAGAGCTGGAGCTGGCCGGGATTGTGCTGCGGCACGAAGCGCAGCGCGGCGAGACCAGGCCCGAACTGTCAGGACACTTTCATCCCAAGATGCGCGTCAAAGTGCGTGGCCGCCATGTCAGCCGCCCTTGCGGCGTTGTCAGCAGGAGTGCGGCCAAGGGCGACCGGATGATCCTGCCAGCATTCGGCGCGCTGACCGGCGGGATGGATGCAGGCGCACCGGAAATCCTCGAAGCGCTCCGCCCGGCCACTCGGATTGATGCGGTTCTGGCCGCAAAGGGCAAGCTGGTGCAGTTTGCGCTCTATCGAAACGCAGCTTGAGTCTTGTTTGGCCTCAAGCGCCAGCGCTCCCGTCCGTTCGCTTGGCTAACATCGCCACCCGCACCCTCCACGCTCCCACCCGGATTGTATCCCGGCAGGCTCCGGGTGGAAGGCGCGGGTGGCGCGGAGCCGCAAAGAAACTCTCTCCTAGCGTTTTGCTGCGACACTGCCTACATAGCGGCCCTGCGCACAGGCGCAGACTCGCACACGAACCACACAGGCAAACACAGGAGAATACCCCATAGCCCCTCCACCACGGCGATCGATGGCCCCGCCCGCTAAAAGCGGCCCTCGCTACGACAATTTCATTCAGTCCCCGACGGTCCGTGTGATCGATCATGAGGGTGAGAACCTGGGTGTCATGAACACCCGCGAAGCGATTGAGCAGGCCAACGACCTTGGTCTGAACCTCGTCGAAGTTTCTCCCAACGCCGATCCGCCGGTGGCGAAGTTCCTTGATGTTGGGAAGTATCGCTACGAAGCGCAGAAGAAAGCCAACCTCGCGCGCAAGACGCAGAAGACGCAGGACATCAAGGAAGTCAAAATGCGTCCCAACATCGACACGCATGATTATGACGTGAAGATGCGCAATGTGAACAAGTTCATCGACAATGGCGACAAGGTGAAGATCACCCTGCGCTTCCGCGGGCGCGAAATGGCGCACCAGGAACTCGGCATGAACCTGCTCAAACGGGTTCAGGACGACGTCCAGGAAGTCGCCAAGGTCGAAGCCTTCCCGCGCCTTGAAGGTCGCCAGATGCTGATGGTGCTTGCACCTAAGTAACCGCAAAAAGCGATCTCGGTATTTCAGGCAGCTCGGGGCTAAGCACCTCGGGCTGCTTTGCGTTACAGAGCCGTAATCGGCTCCACCGACACCGGTTCTGGATCGATCAGCGCGATGGAACGTATTGACAGTGCTACTACTTTTCCGCTGTATTACACCTATAACTCACGTGATCCCGCACCGTTTCAGGAATCAGATTGAAAGGCTGCCCCCCATGGCACTTCCAAAGTATAGCCGCAGTTCGTCTCTCATCGCCGGCGCACTGGTATCTGCCGCTCTCGTTGCGCCTTTGGCAGCGCCCGCATCTGCGCAAGCGGAAATGGGCGGCGTTCTGACCATCGCGGCTCCGGCAGTCGACCCGGCCTTTGAGCGCTTCAGCCCGTCGACTGCTCGGATCGAGCACCATATCGATTACAGCGCCTGGGACGAAGCCATCCGCTATATCGTCTTTCCCATGGGCCGCTCGCTGCGCCAAGTGGCCGGTCGGCCGGAGTCAGGCCTCGGAACACGTCGGCAGTATGGTCATGATTCGCGCTACCGGCTCGAAGGCAATCGCGTGATGTTCTCGTTCTTCGATGACGCCCTTCGTGCAAGCATTCGCGATTATCGTGCAGAGCTTGAGGCAACGCCCGACTTGATCGAATTCAACCGCATCCCGCGCAACGAACAGCTCGCCTACTGGATTAATCTCCACAATGTCGCGCTAGTAGAGAAGATCGGTGAAAGCTGGCCGGTGCGTCAGCCGAGCACCATCGAGATTGACGGCGTTCTGCTCGACGAAGCCAAGTTCATCACCGTTAGCGGTGTCAAGATGAGCCCCAAGGACATTCGCACACAGATCGTGTTTCGTCACTGGAAGGATCCACGCGTAATCTATGCTTTCTGGCGCGGTGACATTGGCGGCCCTTCGATCCAGCGCGGGGCATTCGATGTCGAAAATCTTGACCGGTTGCTCGATCGCGGCGCGAGCGATTTCATCAATTCCCTGCGCGGCGTCCAGAAGCGCGACGACCGCTTGCAGGTATCCAAGATCTACGAGGAAGCAGCACCGTTTTACTTCAAGGACTGGGAGCAAGATCTGCGCACACATCTGGCACAACATGCTGAAACCGAAGTGCAGCAATTGCTGAGCCAAACCAGAGCCGTGGATGCCACCATTTATGAAGCGGATATCGCTGACCTTGCAGGCGGTGTGCGCGAGCCAAGCTACAGCAATGTCACAACCGATGGCTCGCCCCAGCGCTTCCGCATTCCCCAAGGCATGGCTGCGTTGCTGCGCGAACATGGCACGAAAATGGAACGCATCGAACGCGAAGGTCGGACTGGCACGGTCTATTTTGCAGACATCCAGTTGCCCGGCGAAGATCCTGCCAAGGAGGAAATCGAGTAGTCGTCCAGCGCCGATATCTCGCTCGCCAAACTCCGAGCTGATCGCTAACATCTCTTCCGGGTATCCTGGGGGAGCTTCATGAACGCTCGTGCAACCGGCCTTGTTATCGGGCCGCTCGCCTTCGCCGTCACGGTATTGACTGCCCCTCCAGCCGGGATGACAGAGCCTGGATGGCTGGTGGCAGGCCTGGTGGTCTGGATGGCATCGTGGTGGATGACGGAAGCGATCCCGCTGACGGCAACGGGCTTGCTTCCGTTTGTGGTTCTGCCGCTTGGCGGCGTGATGACGGCCAGCGAAACGGCGAGCGCTTACTACGAGCCGATCCTGTTTCTCTTGCTCGGCGGCGCATTTCTCGCGCTGGCGATCGAGCGCACCGGACTGCATCGCCGGCTCTCGCTCGCCATCCTCAACACGATCGGCACCGGCGGCGGTCAGATGCGGCTGCTGCTGGCTTTCATGATCAGCGCGGCGCTGCTTTCCATGCTTATCTCGAACACGTCCACCGCGCTCATCATGATGCCGATGGCACTCGCAGTTCTAGCAGGAGGCAGTTCCGCCAACGAGGACACTGCAACCAGTCAAACCGAGGGGCTGTCCGGAGCTTTGCCGATGGGCATAGCCTTCGCCGCCAGTATTGGCGGGCTTGGGACGATCGTCGGATCGCCTACCAACGGCATCGCCGTGGCGCTGCTGGACGATATGATTGGCCTCAAGATCAGCTTTGCACAATGGATGCTGTACGGCGTACCTATCGTGCTTGTGGGAGTTCCCATTGCTGCAGTCCTGATTGCCAGGGTTCAACGCATCGCTGACCGCCCGTTCGACATGCGGGCTGCGCATGAGGCAATCGCCGACGATACTGCCTGGACGATTGCAGAACGCCGCCTCGTCCCGATCATCGCGATTACGTTCGCGCTGTGGATGAGCCGGCTGTGGGTCGCACCCTACCTGCCTGAAGGCTCATGGACCGATGGCACGATCGCTATCATCGCCGCTCTCTTGCTGTTTGTGCTGCCAGATGGAACGGGCAGACCTCTGCTCAAATGGGATGAGGCTAACCGCGCGCCGTGGGACGTCATCATGATGTTCGGCGGCGGACTGGCGCTCGCGGCGGGAATGCAAGCCTCTGGCCTCGCAGAGTGGCTTGGCAACGCCTTGCTGCCGCTTGAAGTCGTCCCGCTCGTGTTCGTTGCGCTCGCCATTGTCGCGATGGTGGTGCTGGTGACGGAGTTTGCGAGCAATGTCGCAACGGCAAGCGCCATCATTCCAGTTGTCGCGAGCCTCTCCGCAGCCTTGGGGTTAGGAGAGCAAGCCATCCTGCTGGCCATGCCTGCCGCGCTGGCGGCGAGTTGGGGCTTCATCCTGCCTGCCGGAACCGGGCCAAACGCGATTGCCTGGTCGACCGGCAGGCTCACGATCGGGCGGCTGGTGCGCGCGGGGCTCTTGCTGGACCTTGTCGGGATCTTCCTGCTGGTCGGCATGGTCTGGATGATTGCCGCGCTGGTCTAGGCGCGCATCGCCAGCGCTGCATCCATTCACCACATCTTGCCGGGCTTGCTCTTGTATGTGTGCAAGTCGCTGCCGGAAATCCGATCCCAGAAGCGGCCGCCCACGATCTGTTCGGCATCATAGGTCTTGACCAGGAAGTCCCCGAGCGGTGCGGTCTGTTTCTTGTTGGGGATTTCAAAGGTCCAGAGGCGGAACCGGCCACGCTTGTTCTCGACCAGCACGCTCTTGATGAAGGCATGCGGCACCGGCACGCTGATCCCGAAATCTTCCTGCTCCTTGCCGATCCGCTCCACCTTCTCGCCGAAATAAAACACGGGGCATGTCAGGACATAGGTTTCCAGCGTGCTTTCACGCGCATCAAGCACACGGATCTCATGTTCAAGCTTGCTCCAGATGCCGCGATTGAACTGGGGCTTCATCGGCGACATATTGGACAGCAGGAACGTTTCGGAATTCTGGATATTCTGCAGATCCTGGTTGGCGCTGGCGCACAAATGTCCGCGGTCATAGCCACTGCCGACATAGGCTTTGAGGCCCGCCCGGAAGCGCTTGGGAATGCGCGTATCGGCGCGGAAATTGTCGAGCCGTTCAATCCCCGCCAGATCATTGACCAGTTCCCGGTCGCGGTTGATGATCTCCAGCGTCCACTTGGCTTGCCGGAAATACCACGAATAGCCGATCGTGAAGTGCCTGCCTGTCAGGATCTGGTCGCAACGCGGGGCGCCATAGCGAAGCTCGCGTTGCATCTGGAACGGATCATCAATCATATGCCTGCCTCTCCTTCGCGAAGCGTCAGAATAGCAGGCAGCGCGCCGGCGGAATTGTATCGGGACGACCTGGCTCCGCGATCTCTGTCCTACAGCCGCTTGCGGCGCTAAACCGCTCCCATGCCGACAATCTGTGGTTCTCTGCGCCCCTGCTCCATGCAGGCAAGAACCATGTGTGAAATTGTCTCTCAGGACTGTGTAACATGTGTATCCAACATGCCCGATCAGGGTTGCGGGAAGATGCCCCGCAAGATAATAACAAATGAAACCAGTTGGCTTGGCGGAGAGGCGTTCCTGCGGAGGTTAGGAACGGGGGCCGCGTGGGCCCGTCAGACCGGCTCCTGCCTTCCTGGGAGCGCGTACAAAGGAAGGACCCTCCGCATGACGGACGCGATTGACCCTATCGACCAGCCCACCCCACGCCGCAAGCCGAAGGACCCGGTGACCACCATCGATGGCCGCCCGATGAAGCCCAGCACACTGATGATGGGCTATGGCTATGACCCGGTACTGTCCGAAGGCTCACTGAAGGCGCCTATCTTCCTCACCAGCACCTTCGCGTTCGAGAATGCCGCCGCGGGCAAGCGCCACTTCGAAGGCATCACCGGCAAGCGCGCGGGCGGCGCGGAGGGCCTCGTCTATTCGCGCTTCAACGCACCCAATCAGGAAATCCTCGAAGACCGTCTCGCGATCTGGGACGGCGCGGAAGAAGCGCTCAGCTTCTCCAGCGGGATGACCGCGATTGCCATCCTGATGCTGGCGGCCTGCAAGGCGGGCGATGTGATCGTCCACTCCGGCCCGCTCTACGCCGCGAGCGAGGGCTTCGTCGCGAAGATCATGGCCAAGTTCGGCGTGACCTATGTCGACTTCCCGGCAGGGGCGACGCCGGAACAGCTCGACGCTGTCATGCAGCAGGCCAAGGCGCAGGCCGAAGCTCAAGGCGGCGAAGTGCCGCTGATCTATCTCGAAAGCCCGGGCAACCCGACCAATGCGCTGGTCGATATCGAAGCGGTGCGCGATGCGCGCGATGCGCATTTCGACGCCGACCGCTGCCCGATCGCGATCGACAACACCTTCCTCGGCCCCCTGTGGCAGCGCCCGCTGGAGCATGGCGCGGACCTCGTGGTCTATTCGCTGACCAAATATGTCGGCGGTCATTCGGACCTTGTCGCCGGCAGCGTCTCCGGCAAGAAGCGTTTCATCGATGCGATCCGCGCGCTGCGCAACACCATGGGCGGCATTGCCGATCCGAACACCGCATGGATGCTCTTGCGCAGCCTCGAAACCGTCGAACTGCGCATGGAGCGCGCCGGCAAGAATGCGGAGCAAGTCTGCGCGTTCCTGAAGAGCCATCCCAAGGTCGAAGGCCTTGGCTATCTCGGCATGATCGAGGATGCGCGCCAACAGGATATCTATGATCGGCATTGCGAAGGGGCTGGCAGCACCTTTTCTGTCTTCATCAAGGGCGGGGAATCCGAATGCTTCCGCTTCCTCGATGCGCTGAAAGTGGCGAAGCTCGCGGTGAGCCTAGGGGGCACGGAAACGCTGGCCAGCCATCCTGCTTCGATGACGCACCTGTCCGTGCCCGACGAGCGCAAGGCCGCGCTCGGCATTACGGACAACCTTGTGCGGATCAGCATCGGGATCGAGGATCCGGATGACTTGATCGCCGATTTCAGGCAAGCTCTGGAAGCGGTTTGAGTGCAACCTTGCTTTACCGTCATTGCGAGGCGACACCGTCGCCGCGGCAATCCAGAGTAAATACTCGACACGCTCTGGATTGCTTCGCTAGGCTCGCAATGACGCGAACAGGCTGAGGTTGCCCATGCCCTTCACAACAAAGATCCTGCTGCTTGGCTCGGGCGAACTGGGCCGAGAGTTCGTTATCTCGGCCAAGCGGCTGGGCGCTTACGTGGTGGCCTGCGACAGCTATGCCGCAGCGCCCGCGATGCAGGTCGCGGACGAGGCGGAGGTGTTCTCCATGCTCGACGGCGAGGCGCTGCGCGCGGTGGTGGCAAAGCACAATCCCGACCTGATCGTGCCGGAAGTCGAAGCGATCCGCACTGAAGTGCTCGCGGAAATCGAAGCGGCGGGCAGCAATGTGGTGCCCTCCGCCCGCGCGACGCAGCTGACCATGAACCGCGACGCGATCCGCGACCTGGCGGCGGGAGAGCTGGGCATCACGACCTCACGCTATCGCTATGCGGAAAGCATCGAGGAGGTGCGCGCGGCGGCTGACTTCACTGGCTTTCCCTGCGTGATCAAACCCGTCATGTCCTCGTCCGGCAAGGGACAGAGCAAGGTCAATACGGCGGAGGAGCTGGAGACTGCATGGACCTATGCGGTCGACAACATGCGCGGGGACCGCAAACGCGTGATCGTCGAGCAGTTCATCGATTTCGACTACGAGATCACGCTGCTGACGGTGCGCCATGCTGGCGGGATCACCTTCTGCCCGCCGATCGGCCATCGGCAGGAACGCGGCGATTACCGCGAAAGCTGGCAGCCAACGCCGATGTCGGACGCTGCGATTGCAGCCGCACAGGCAATGGCGGCCAAGGTGGTCGAAGCGCTGCAAGGTAACGGCAAGGGATACGGCCTGTTCGGGGTGGAGTTCTTTGTTGCCCGAAACCAAGAGGGGGGCGAAGAGGTCATCTTCTCCGAATTGTCCCCGCGCCCGCATGACACCGGCATGGTGACGCTGGTCAGCCAGAACCTCAGCGAGTTCGACCTGCATGCCCGCGCGATTATGGGATTGCCTGTACCGGACACAATCGCCGCAAGGCCCTCTGCCAGCTCGGTGATCCTCGCGGACCGGGCGAGCGAGACGGTATCCTATTCAGGACTGGCGGAGGCGATGGCGAATGGCGCGGATATCCGCATCTTCGGCAAGCCCGTGACGCGGCCCTATCGCCGCATGGGGGTCGCGCTGGCGAACGGCCCTGATACCGATGCAGCGCGCGCCAGGGCCAATGCGGCGGCAGGCACAGTGCAAATCCATTACGGCGATTGATCTAGAGTTGCGCTAGCGAACAGATGCGCGCAATCATATCTCCTACGGAGGTGACACTTCTCCAACACAAAGCACGCGCGTGAGCCATTAGTCTTGGCAGTGATCGAAGGTTTCAGAGAGCGTCCGTGGTGTAGCGCTTGGCGCAAATGTAGGAATTGTCCGGAATTGGGTGGAAAGCTGCCATTGACCCTTTCGATGCAGACGGGAAGTATGTGCCTATGTTCAAAGCTGATCCGATGGCCCGTGCTGACCTGAAGCCGGGCACTCTTTACGCGCTCCTCGGCGAACAGGAGTGGGTCTACTATGGCCAAGTCACTTCAGACAAAAAAGTAGGCTTCTTCCGGCGCAGGGATCGTGAAGTCGCTGCAGTCGAAGCGATTGTCACCTCGCCGATTATGTCCGTGGTGCCGGATGTTCATCCATCGATCGGCCGAGCACTTCGCTCCGGTCGATGGCAGAAGCTCGGACGTTGTGAGCTTGTGCCCGATCTCCAGATAAGTCGGCGTGTGGTGCAATGGCCTGTAGGAACCCTCACGGTTACGGTCTGGGATGAGGGCGGAGCTGTCACCGAAACCCGCTTAGATGATCCTGCAATACAAAACTTGGAAGTTATAGCTGGTTGGGATGCTGAAGAACACATCCCCTCCCGATTAACAGCTGACTTCGGACATGAGACGGCGGAATGGCACGTAGGTGGGCCCGTCTGGAGAGAGCGAAGGGTGCATGAGGAACTGGCTAGACGGCATCCGGAAGCGCCTTGGCATCAGCTGCCTGCGGATTGGGTGCCAACTGGCGCCACCTAAGGATTCCTAATTTGTCCGCAATTGGGTCGTTAGCGGACATGTGAGACTGCCGACCTACCCCCGCCATTCGCGGCGTTCTTCCGCGATACGCAGGACATCATAAGCAACTTGCAGCTTCTGGAACTCTTTCGCTGCCTCTTCGTCGCCCGGTTTCACATCGGGGTGAACGAGCTTCGCCTTCGCGCGGTAGGCCTTCTTGATCGCGGCAAAATCCGCATCCGCTTCCAGCTCCAGCAGTTCCAGTGCGCGCATTTCATCCGCGCTGCGCGAACCATCGCCTGATCCCGCCCAGCCGTAATGCGAAGCCTCGGCATAACCGGCGCTTTCCTGCCGTTCCGCCTTGGCGCGCGCTTCCTTCTCTGCCTTGTCGAGCCCTTCGAAATAATCCCACTTGGAATTGTATTCCGCTGCGTGTTTCTGACAGAAATACCACCGGTCCGGGCTGTTGGGCGCTTTGGGCGCAGGGCAATCGCCTTTCTCCTCGCACCCGTGCCGATCGCACAGCCGCACGATTGTCGCCTCGCGCGCAGAGCCATAGCCACGCCAGCGCGGGAAGCCCCAATCGTTTGACCGCCTCGCCTTAGGCATAAGCGCACGCTCGCAGTCTCACACAATATGTCGTTTGTCCGGCAATCATGGGTTTTAGTCTAGGGGTCCTTGCGATTGATTGAAAGACATGGGAACCAGTTTCGATAAGAAATGTTGCATTGCAACGTATTCTTCATAAATCGAAGTCAACAGAGCCAGCATGAGCAAACAACTCTCAATTTCCAGTGCCTTCGCCGTCTTCGCCATGGCTGCGATGACGCTCAGCATGACGGCAGATTATGGCACCCATGCTGGCGGTGAAGCGTTTGTCCCTGCTTTGGTCGAAGTGCCAAGCTTCGAGTGGCCTTCACTGCCCTTCACTGCCCTTCACGCCCAATAGCTGACATCCGAGCTTCAAAGGAAAAGGCCGGACACATGGCCCGGCCTTTCCCAATCCATATCAAAGTTGCAATCAGTTAATCACCACGCTGACCGCACGGCGATTCTGCGCCCAGGCCTGCTCGTCCGAGCCGAGCGCAACGGGGCGTTCCTTGCCGTAGCTGACGGTCTGAATGCGGCCCGCAGCGACACCAAGGCTTACGAGATAGTTCTTCGCGGCATTCGCCCGCCGCTCGCCCAGCGCAAGGTTGTACTCACGAGTGCCGCGCTCGTCCGCATGACCTTCCACGGTGATGGAGATTGACGGGTATTGCGAGAGATACTGGGCCTGGGCCTGCAAAGCGGCTGCATCCGCACTGTCGATATTGAAGCGGTCAGTGTCGAAATAGATAACGTTCTGGCCGTTCACACCCCGCTCGAAATGGGCTTGGCTGCCAACCTGCGGACCGCTGGGAGTTGCAACCGGTGCCGGAGTCTCCGTTGTAGCCGGGGGAGGAGGCAGGTCTTCGGGGGCTTTCTTAGCGCAAGCGGCGAGTGCCAGGGTTGATCCTGCCAGAACAATAGAAGCGAGTTTCGTATTCATGACATTGTCCTTCTTGAAGCAGCGCCGCCCTCAGGGGTGCGGACTGCTGCATGACTATAACACATTCAGGGGAGGATCGGTCCCCATGCCGGATCCGACGCGTCCACCGGCGTCGGCAGCTTCCTTTCATTACGTCCGGTCAGATCGACCTGGTACAAAGCAGTCCGGCCAGAATTGCGCTCTGTCCGGAAGAACTGAATAATGCGTCCATTAGGAGCCCAAGTGGGGGCTTCGTCCTGCCAGCCGCGCGTCAGAATACGCAGATTGCGACCGCTTGGTTCCATGACGGCAATGTTAAAATCCCCGGCAATCCGGGTAAAGGCGATCTGATCGCCGCGCGGGCTCCATTCCGGCGTTGCGCAGCGCCCGCCATGGAATGAGATGCGACGCTGGCCCGTGCCATCTGCGTTCATGATGTAGCACTGCTGGCTGCCGGAACGGTCGCTTTCGAACACGATCTTGCTGCCATCGGGGGAATAGGACCCACCGATATCGATCCCCGGCGTATCCGTCAGGCGTACCGCCCGCCCCCCCGTCGCAGGCACGCGGTAGATGTCGGTATTGCCGCCGACTGCCATCGAATAGAGGATATAGCGACCGTCTGGCGACCAGCGCGGTGCGAGCGTCGGGTTACCGGTCTCTGCCACCAGCTGCTGGCGGCCGGTGCCGATGTCGTAGACATAAATGCGCGGATTTCCGTCGACATAGGAGAGGTAAAGCAGCTTGGAATAATCTGGCGAATAACGCGGGGTGAGCGCCGTCGCGCTGCCAAGCGTCAGGAAGCGGTGGTTCGCACCGTCGCTATCCATGATCGCGAGCCGCTTGACCCGGCGGTCCTTGGGTCCAGTCTCAGCAATGTAAGCAATGCGGCTGTCGAAGAACGGGCTTTCACCTGTCAGGCGGGAGTATATGAGGTCAGAACACTTGTGCGCCGCGCGCCGCCAGTCCGCCGGCGGGACCACCCAGCCTTCACGGATGAGTTCGTCCTGCAAGGCGACATCATATAGATAGCATCCGACGACCAACCGGCCGTCTGCCCGTCCCTGAACATAGCCATGAACCAGCATTTCATTGCCGCGCCCGGCCCATGTGCCCCAGGCAGGTGCGGGGATCTGCGTAAAGCTCGGTTGCGGCAGCTGGTCCGGCCCGATCGGCTGGAACAGGCCGTTGTTGCGCAAGTTGGCAGTGATGACACGAGCCACTTCCTTACCAAGCGCTGCTGTACCGTCAGAACTGGCCGGCGTCGGCACATCGCGGTCAGTTGCAAAGCCGGGTATGGCGATGGTCAGGTCCTGCCAATCGCTTTCATCAGTGACAGTGAATGTCAGGCCGCCATCGTCGACAGCCTGGCCAAGCGTTTCTACGTCTCCGCCCTCGGGCACCGGTGTGCCGAGGTCCTGATTTTGTGCCACGGATGGAGTGGCGATTGCGACAGCTATGGCAAGTATCAGCTTCTTCATCGAGATAGGTTCCTGTCAAAGCGCGCGCCGCGAACCGACTTCCACGCGTTATAATACTCAGGTGGCAAATCAAAAGGCGCGGCAAGTTGAACAGCGCGAATGGCGCGTTCAGCATGGAGGTTCTTCTGCGGGAGATTGGCAGCGGTTTCGCCTGATTGCGAGATCACTCTAGGCCGCCCTTTGAGGCTGCCATCCTCGTTGAGCTCAAACGCCAGGACAGTTACCAGCTGGTCGACATCGACCCCCGACGGCGCATTCCAGTGAGGCTTGATCTGGCGCGAGATCGCCTGGACGATGGAAGCCTGTGCACTCGCGCCAATCTGGCTGGCGGGGATACGCGCATCATCGCTCGCGGTTGAATCCCCCGCGCCCGGCAGGAAATTGTCGCCGAGGCGGCTGCCCGTACTGCGTTGGGGCGTCGTTTCGCTGCGCACAGGTTGTACCCGGGTGGTCGTTCGGCTCGGCGTTTGCGGCGTATCGGCTGCACGGCGGACGTCAGGCACATCCTGAGGTGCAGGCGGCGTCACTTCATCACCCAGTTCAGGCGCAATCGCCGCGCGGCTTTCCGGGACAATCGCTGGCGCTGTGGCTTCCAGGCCAACATCAGTTGCAAGGCTCACAGTCATGCGCTCTGGCAATGGCATGACTTCGCCGCGACCGGGCTGGATCAGGAAAGCCAGCACAAGCAGGAGGTGCAGCCCCAGCGCAACGCTGAGCCCGATCCGTTCCTCTCTGTTGGCGGCGATAGCTTGCATGGATTTCTCAATTGCTATGGCGAAGCGGATGAACCGTCTGTGACCAGAGTAATCTGATTGAAGCCCGCGCGATTGAGCTCTCCCATAACGGCCATGACGCGAGCATATTGCAGCGCCTGATCGCCGCGCAGCACAACGATGGGCTTTTGCCCATCCGCGCGCGGTTCGATCTGAGCGAGCGTTCCTGCCAGCTCGCCATCGGGAACCGCGACATCATCGACATAGATCACACCGGCATTGTCGATCGAAACTGTCACTTGCTCAGGCGTCTGGTCAATCGGATTCGCGCGGCTTTCCGGCAAGTCCACCGGAACGCCTGAATTGAGCAGCGGCGCAGTCACCATGAAAATAATCAGCAACACCAGCATCACGTCCACAAACGGCGTGACGTTGATCTCTGCCATGGGCGCGCGCTTGCTGCCGCGTGTACGCCGACCAACGGATACACCCATGCCCATCAGTTCTTATCCAGCTCGCGGCTGAGGCCGGCATGCACCTTGTCAGCAAATCGCTGCAGCCGTGCCTCGAAGCGATTTACGTCGTGGCTGAAGCGATTGTAGGCGATAACCGCAGGGATCGCAGCAAACAGGCCGATTGCGGTCGCGAACAGTGCTTCGGAAATGCCGGGAGCGACCACAGCAAGCGATGAACTCTCCTGCGCGCCGATCTGGAAAAAGCTGTTCATGATACCCCAAACGGTGCCGAACAGGCCCACAAAGGGGGCGACCGAGCCCGTTGTGGCAAGGAAGGTGAGCCTTTCAGCCAACTTGTCTGCTTCTTCCGCGACCTGGCCTTCCATCGCGCTGGCCGCACGTTGGCGCACACCGTCCTTGTCGATTTTACCGAGCTTCGCGCTTTCCTTCCATTCGTCGAACCCAGCAGCGGCGACCCTGGCCGACGGAATGCCGCGCGTCGACCGCGCACCCAAAACAGCCTCCTGGTCCTTGGCCCGCCAGAAATCTTCCTCATAGGTATCAGCGGCTTGCTCCAGCTTCTTCATCCGCAAAGTGAAGGAGACGATGATCATCCACACCCAGATGCTGGCGAGAACAAGGCCAAGCATGACCGCCTGCACGACGATGTCCGCCTGCAGAAACAGCTCGAGCGGGTCGAGCCGGGCAGACCCTGAACTTGCTGCCAGAATGTCAATTGAAGTTGTCATCTATGCTTTTCTTTCCATGAAATTCTTGAACGCCTCACGCCACGGGCCCGGCTGACGCACCGGTCGGCCTGATGGGTGCACGAAACCTACGCGCAGGTCAGCCTCACACAAGGTGTCATCACCGCGCCTCGCCGATTGATGCATCCGGCAGCTCGCCGCGCCAAGTTCGGTGCAGTATGTTTCTATGACCACATCATCATCGAGTTTGGCAGGTCGCAAATACTTCAGATTGATCTCAGAGACGGCGTAAGCCCCTTCTCCGGCTTCGATGGCTGCGCGCTGATCGATCCCGAGAACCCGCAGCAGGTCTGACCGGGCGCGCTCGAACCAGCGCAGGTAATTGGCGTGATATGTGATGCCGGACAGGTCCGTATCCTCGTAATAGACGCGCACCGCGTAGAGGTGCCGCGGGCCCTCAAGGATACCACCGGGGGGAGTAGGCATGTTCATGCAAGCGTGGCTCTAGCGCAGTGGGGAATCGCTGCAAAGCAGGCATTGCCTGCTAGCAGCTGAACGGCGGTGAAACGAGTCGCAGGCGCGACCAATGGCGCGGCTCTACCGCTTCCAGATCATCGGCCCCAAAGGCTCCCCGCCGAAAATATGGACATGGAGATGCGGCACTTCCTGTCCGCCATGCGCACCGATATTCGCCATCATCCGGTAGCCCGGCTCCACCAGACCCTTCATGCGCGCGACTTCGCCTACTGCGCGAACGAACCCTGCAATCTCCTCCGCCGAAGCCTTGGCGGAGAAGTCGTCCCAGCTGACATAGCGCCCCTTGGGCACCACTAGCGTATGCACCTCAGCCTGCGGATTGATGTCCTCAAAGGCGTAAGCCCAGTCATCCTCATAGACCTTGGTCGAAGGGATTTCACCGCGGAGGATCTTCGCGAAAATGTTGTTATCATCATAGGGCAAAGTCGGGTCGATCGGCATCAGTTGGCGCTCCTGCTCGCTTTCTCATCAAGGCCCGATACGCCTTCACGCTGGTCAAGTTCGGCAAGGACTTCATCGAGCTTGATCCGGCGCGCCTGCAACAGCACGAGCAAATGGAACAGCAGGTCGGCGCTCTCCCCGACCAGTTCCTCACGGCTGCCGGAAAGCGACGCGATCACCGCTTCGACGGCTTCCTCGCCCAGTTTCTGCGCAATCTTCTCGATGCCGCTGGCGTTCAGTTTCGCGACATAGGAGCTGTCAGGCGATGCATCGCGCCGCTCGGCAATAACTTGTTCAAGGCGTTTCAAAGTGTCCATCGCGACCGTCCTCGCTCAAATACCATGCGCTCGCAATAATCATATCCCTCGGGCTGGCAGGCCGGCGGCTCGGAGGGCATCATGCGCTTCGGAAATGGTGTGTGTGCCGAAGTGGAAGATGCTGGCGGCGAGCACGGCGCTGGCATGGCCGAGCGTTACGCCATCAACCAGGTGCTCGAGGGTTCCAACGCCACCGCTGGCGACCACGGGCACGCTTACGGCATCAGCAATCTCGCGGGTCAGTGCCAGGTCATAGCCCGCCTGAGTTCCGTCTCCATCCATGCTGGTCACCAGCAGCTCGCCCGCGCCCAGCTCTGCCAGCCTTGTCGCATGTTCGACCGCGTCGATCCCCGCAGGCTTGCGCCCACCATGCGTGTAGATCTGCCAGCCCGCGCCGCTGCGCCGCGCATCGACGCTGGCGACCACGCACTGGCTGCCGAACTTCGCGGCAATTTCGGCCACCAGTTCAGGTCGCGTCACTGCCGCAGAATTCACGGCGACCTTGTCAGCGCCTGCAAGCAGCAAAGCGCGCGCATCCTCGACACTGCGCACCCCGCCGCCGACGGTCAGCGGCATGAAGCACACCTCTGCCGTGCGCCGGACGATTTCGAGCAGCGTGCCGCGCCCTTCGTGGCTCGCCGAAATGTCGAGGAAGCACAGCTCGTCTGCGCCGGCCGCGTCATAAGCCTGCGCCTGCTCAACCGGATCGCCGGCATCCTTCAGGTCGACGAAATTGACGCCTTTGACGACGCGCCCATCGGCTACGTCGAGGCAGGGGATGACGCGGATACGGACGGTCATGCTCTTGCCGCCATCGCGATTGCCGTCGCAAGGTCGAGCTTGCCTTCATAAAGCGCCCGTCCTGTGATGACACCTTCGATACCTTCATGCGCATGGAGTGATAGAACGTGAATGTCGTCCAGCCCCTTCACACCGCCGCTCGCAATCACAGGGATATCCACTCGCCGCGCCAGGTCAAGCGTCGCATCGATGTTCACGCCCTTGAGCAGCCCGTCGCGGCCTATGTCCGTGAACAGCAGCGAAGCGACGCCGGCGTCCTCGAACCGGCGGGCGAGATCGACCACTGGCACATCGGAAACATCGGCCCAGCCCTCGGTCGCCACCATGCCATCGCGCGCATCCACGGCAACGACAATGCCGCCTTCCCATTCCTTCGCCATATCCTTGACGAATTCCGGGTCCTTGAGCGCGGCAGAGCCCATGACCACACGGGCAACTCCAAGGTTGAACCACGCTTCAACCGCTTCGGGTGTGCGAATGCCGCCGCCAAGCTGGACATAACCGGGAAAGGCTTCGACGATGGCTTGGACCGCTTCGACATTGCGACCTTCGCCTGCGAAACTTCCATCGAGGTCCACCACATGCAAATGCTGTGCCCCCGCTTCTGCGAACAACAAGGCCTGCGCGGCGGGATTATCGCCATAGACGGTCGCGCGGTCCATATCGCCTTCGGCAAGGCGCACGACTTCGCCGCCCTTAAGGTCGATGGCCGGGAAAATGATCATGGCCGCCACTCCAGAAAGTGTTCGAGCATCGCCAGCCCATAGGCCTGGCTCTTTTCCGGGTGGAACTGCACCCCGATAATATTGTCTCGTGCGACCGCTGCCACGAGGCCTTCGCCATGGTCAGTCATCGCGAGCACATCGTGCGGATCGTCGGCCACAAAATGATAGGAATGGAGGAAGTACGCCTCGCCTTCCTCGATCACGCTGTGTCCTTTCGCATGCGGCATGACGGCGACGTCGTTCCAGCCCATGTGTGGAACCTTGATCGCGGGATCGCTCGGCTCGATCAGGCGCACCTCGCCGGAAATCCAGTCGAGCCCCTTGGTCGTGCCATGTTCCAGCCCGCGCGTGGCGAGCATCTGCATACCCACGCAAATACCGAGAAACGGGGTGCCGTGATCCAGCACGCGCTCTTCCAGCGCCGCAATCATGCCGGAGATTGCACGCAGCCCGCCCAGGCACGCCTTGAAGCTGCCGACGCCGGGCAGCACGATCCGCTCCGCAGCGCGCACTTCATCCGGATCGGCGGTAACGCTCACAGGCGCTCCTACCCGTTTGAGCGCGTTGTGAACCGAGTGAAGGTTGCCCGCGCCGTAATCCACGAGAGCGACGGATTGCCTCATCTCAACCGCCCAATTGGCCTTTGGTCGAAGGGATCGCTCCACCTTTACGCGGATCAAGCTCGACTGCGCTGCGCATCGCGCGGGCAAACCCCTTGTAGATGCTCTCGCAAATATGGTGGTTGTTCGTGCCGTAGAGCAACTCGATATGGAGCGTCAGGCCAGCGGTTTGTGCGACTGAATGAAACCAGTGTTCGATCAGTTCTGTGTCCCACTCGCCCAGCTTTTCTTGCGTGAACCCGGCCTTCCACACCAAATAGGGGCGGCCAGAAACATCGAGCGTCACGCGCGAAAGGGTCTCGTCCATGGGCGAATAGGCCATGCCATACCGGCCGATTCCTGCCTTTTCGCCCAGCGCATCTACCAGCGCCTGCCCCAGCGCGAGCGCGGAATCCTCTGTCGTGTGGTGCTGGTCGACATGCAAATCGCCATCGACCTTCATGGTGACATCGATCAGCGAATGCTTGGAAAACTGCTCCACCATATGATCGAGGAAACCGATCCCTGTTGAAACGTCATAACTGCCTGTGCCATCGAGGTTTACTTCCACCTCGATAGCAGTTTCTGCGGTTTTCCGCTTAATTCGGCCAATACGCATAATGCGATGCGCTATAGATACTCCCTCGCCCTGCGCAAGCATTCTGCTTCAATCGCGCGCAATCCTCGGTTTCTGGCGGATAATCGCTTGACCCGCGCGCGCACCATCTCCACCTAGTGCTGCATGAGCGATGATACGCCCGACAGCCTGATCCCATACGATGAAATCGTGCAGGAGGCTCTGCGCGCGGTGGTAGGCCGTGTGCTCGGCGAAATCGAGCAGGGCGGCAGCGAACTGCCTGGAAATCATCACTTTTATATCACATTCAAAACGGGTGCTGCGGGCGTTTCAATCCCTTCACACCTGCGCGAACGCTTTCCCGACGAGATGACGATCGTGCTCCAGAACAAGTTCTGGGACCTGGAAGTGCGCGAGGATGGCTTTTCGGTTGGCCTAAGCTTCAACCAGGTACCGGCCAAGCTTTCTGTTCCGTTTGCGGCAATAACGGCGTTTGTTGATCCTGCAGTCGACTTTGGCCTGCAATTCCAGGCAACTGTGCCGGATATGGAGCCGGAATCGCATGATGATGCGGAAAACGACGGTTCAGATGGCAGCGGCGATGCCGGACCAAAAGGCGCTGACGATGGCTCTAATGTCGTAACGGTCGATTTCGGGCGTAAGAAATAACCCCCGCAAGGCCAATTGAACTGCGTCCAAACCCATTCAAGAGGAGACACAGATGCGCAAACCATCTCTCCTGAAGCGCGGCAAGGCAAAGCCCCTCAAAGAGGTTGCCAAACAGCGCCCCGATCCCGAGACCATACCTGGCCCAAGTCCCGAACCGGCAACCAATCTGGTCATCGCTGATGTCGTCATCCGCTCGATCAGTTCAATCGCTCGCGAGTCTGCAAAAAAGAGCTTGGCGCGCAGGCGCTATAGTCCAGAAAGAGCCAAGCAGCTGACCGAGCGCGGTTCAATCGGCAAGACGCTGCTGCTTTACGGGGCGAGCAAGATCGCAACGCGGTCGCTTCCGGGTGCAGTGTTTGTCGGCGGCGCGCTGCTCGCCAAGTCTGTGCTGGATCGCAAGCGGACAAACGCCGCGACAAAGCAGGTTCAGCGTATCAAGGAGCGCTTGTCCGAAGACCACAAGGCGGCTTTGCTCAAAGAGGAAAAATAGCGCTTCCGACGCCCCTGCCCCTTGATTTGCCACTATGCTTTGCGCCAACAGCACACATGGCTGACCAAGAATCTCTTCACCGCCGCGGATTGCTGTTTATCCTGTCTTCGCCTTCAGGCGCAGGCAAGACCACGATTTCACGCATGCTGCTGGAGCAGGACGAAGCCATCAAGCTCTCGGTATCTGTCACCACGCGCCCGCCACGCCCGAATGAAGTCGATGGCAAGGACTATTACTTCGTTTCGGACGACGAATTTGACCGGATGGTCGTAGAAGACGACTTCTATGAATGGGCGCATGTCTTCGGCCATCGCTATGGCACCCCCAAGGGTGCGATCCGCAAGGCCCTGAAAGATGGCCAGGATTTCATGTTTGACATCGACTGGCAGGGTACGCAGCAATTGAAGCAGAAGGATGATCAGGACGTCGTCACGGTCTTCATTTTGCCGCCCAGCATCGCTGAACTGCGCCGCCGCCTGGAAACGCGCGCGTCAGACAGCCCGGAAGTCATCGACAGCCGGATGGAGCGCGCGAAGGCGGAAATCAGCCACTGGGCGGAATACGAATATGTCGTGATCAACAATGATCTCGACGCGTGTTTCGAGAAAGTCCGCGAGATCCTTGCCGCCGAACGGATGCGCCGCCAGCGCCAAACAGGGCTGATCCCGTTTGTGCGCGAGCTGATGGAGTAAGAATGTTAGAATCGTCCGCTAACAACCCAGAAGCGGACACTTGATTGACAAGGCCCAGTTGCCAGCCGAAAGTTCACCACAGCTTTGAATCTTCAAAGTTGCTTGGAAATGGAGGCGGTCTATGTCGGCAATCCAGACTGGCGGATGCCATTGCGGGGATGCTCGCTACTCGGTCAGTGCGAAACCAGAGCTGACATTCTTCTGTCATTGCTCTGACTGCCAGAAAACATCCGGAAGTCCTTTCTCTGTTGAATTGATGCTGCCTGAGAGTGGTTTCAAATGCGAAGGCGATCTCGCCATTTATACGGTCAAAGGTGACTCTGGAGGGAATGTTCATCGCCATCACTGCGCCAAATGCGGATCAGGCATCTTCCTCGAATGCGATTCTGATCCTGGCTACGTTTTCCTGAAGGCTGGAACTCTGGATGATGCAACTATGGTCAGTCCGGAAATGCATATCTTCACTTCTGCCAGGCAGCCATGGTTGAAAATTGAGGATGGCCTGCCAGAGTTTGAAAGAATGCCGCCTGCTGGATGAAAATGAGCGCTCGGAGCCTCCACTGCTTTCCACCCCATTTACGGACATTTCCTGCATGATAGCGCAGAACCAAGCGCCTGGCGTGCCTGTAATTTATCGATTACGCTTAAAAGCGTGAGTTCCGCCGGAAAGTCTCAACCTTGCAGGATTTTTCCCCGCTGCTCAAAAAAAAGTCCGCCGGATCATTCCAGCGGCCTCTTCAATTGAAACATCAAAGGGAATATCAGCTGCCCGACGGATCGACGAAATTACCGGCACCGATATTGGCGTTCACCACGCCTCCGTCGATCGGAATCGTCGTACCAACCACATAGTCACCGGCGCGGCTCAGCAGGTAGATCGCGCCAGCGGCCATATCCTCTGTCACCCCGACACGCCGTGAAGGGATACCCTTCTTGACCATTTCCTCATTGTCACGCGCAGCCCGGTTCATCGCGCTCGGGAAAGCGCCCGGACCGATGCCGTTGACCACGATATTGTCGCCCACCAGCTCTGCTGCCATGCGCCGCGTCAAATGGATGAGCCCCGCCTTGGACGCCTGATAGGGATAGGTCGGCCAGGGGTTCGACTTCATCCCGTCGATCGACGCGATCATGAGGACCTTGGCCGGACGCTCCGACGTGCCCGCCGCTTTCAACAGCCCATACAGCTTCTGCGTCAGGAAAAACGGCGTCTTGACGTTCAGGTCCATGGTGCGGTCCCAGCCCGCTTCCGTGAATGTGTCGAACGGCTCGCCCCAGGCCGCGCCTGCATTGTTGACGAGCAGGTCGAGCTTGTCTTCCCTGGCAGCGATTTCGTCCGCGAGCCGCTGGATACCGTCCATCTGGCTGAGGTCTGCCGGAATGCCGATGACCTTGTCGCCCAGCTCGGCGCAGGTTTCCTCGATCTCGTGAACCTTGCGCGCGCTGATATAAACCCGTTCGCAGCCTGCCTCCAGCAAGCCTTCGACAATCATCTTGCCGATCCCGCGGCTGCCCCCGGTGACGAGCGCAACGCGGCCTTGGAGGCCGAACAGTTCTTGCAGTTTCATCATTGGAATTTCCTTTAGTAACCGCTCAGCTCAGCCACGCGGCCTGCATGGTAATACATGTCGCCCATGAATTCGGCGAGCGCGCGGTCGCGCTTCATGTAGAGGCCGATATCGTATTCGTCGGTCATGCCGATGCCGCCATGCATCTGGACGCCCTCTTTCACGGCCAGGCTCGCAGCCTTGGCGACCTTTGCCTTGGCGACGCTCGCCATCAGATCAGCCTTCGGGCTGAGTTCCTCGCCGCGATTGGCGTCAAGCAATTGCTGCGCCTTGATCGTCACGGCGCGCGCGATCTCGACTTCCGAATAGAGGTGCGCCGCACGGTGCTGGAGCGCCTGGAACTCCCCGATAAATTTGCCGAACTGCTTGCGCTGCTTCAAATAATCGACGGTCATATCCATCGCACCGCGGGCTACGCCGACGCCCTCTGCTGCCGCGCCGATCCGGCCAGCCGCGAGCATGTTGTCGAGCAGCGCGCGGCCGCCATCGACTTCGCCGATCACTGCACCGCCATCGAGCTCAACCCCGTCGAACGTGATGTGGGAGGCCATCGAGCTGTCGACCAGCCGGACATTGTCGAGCGTCATGTTCGCCGCGTCCTTGGGCACTGCGAACAGCGTGATCCCATCACGGTCATTATCCGCCCCAGAAGTGCGCGCCGCGACCACGATCATGTCAGCTGCGACAGCTTGAATCGCGAACGACTTCTTGCCGGACAGCTTGAAGCCGTTGCCGGATTTCTCCGCCTTGCAGGAAATGCGTTCCGGGCGGTGCTTGTTGCCTTCGTCAATCGCGACGGAGAACACTGCTTCGCCTGAGACGAGGCCGGGAAGGTAACGCTGCTTGAGGTCTGCGCTGGCCCCATCAAGTGCAGTCGCGGCGATGACCGAGCTCATCAGGAAAGGCGATGGCGAAAGGTTGCGGCCGATTTCCTCCAATACGATGCCTGCTTCGACATGGCCCATGCCGAGCCCACCATCCTCTTCGGATACAAGGATGCCGGTAAAGCCCATTTCGGCAAACTGGTGCCACAACTTGTGCCCGAAACCGTCCGGGCAATTACCATCGCGATAATGGCGCAGCTGCTTGGCGATATTGCCTTCGTCCGCCATGAATTGTGCAGCGCTATCGGCCAGCATGGCCTGATCTTCGTTGTGATAAAGTGGCATCGATCAGGCTCCCGGAAGCTCAAGAATGCGTTTGGAAATGACGTTCAGCATGACTTCGCTGGTGCCACCTTCGATGGAGTTGGCTTTCGTGCGGAGCCAGCTGCGTGCGGTCTTTCCGCCACCGGTTTCCTCGCTCTCCCATTCAAGCGCGCGGCTACCGCCGGCTGACATCATCAGTTCATAGCGGCGCTTGTTGAGCTCAGTCCCGGCATATTTCATCATGTTGGGTTGCGCCGGATGCGCTTTGCCGACCTTGACTTCATCGAGGAACTTTTCGCCCATACAGGCATAAGCCAGCGCGTCGACATCGAACATCGCCAGCTCTGCGCGGAGCAGAGGATCCAGTTCTCCGCTCTGACGCTTCATCGAAGCACCGATCGCGGAGGTATATCCGCCGCCGCCAGCGCCTGAAATCATCTCGCGCTCATGGCCAAGCAGGTATTTCGCCACGTCCCAGCCGCGGTTGATCTCGCCGACATAGCCGGGAATGTCTTCGCCGTAGCTTTTAGGCACCTTCACATCGTCGAAGAAGGTCTCGCAGAAAGGCGAGTTGCCGCTGATCAGCAGAATCGGCTTGGTCGTCACACCCTTGCTTTCCATGTCGAACAGCATGAAGGTGATGCCCTGGTATTTGTTCTGCTTGTCGGTACGGACGAGGCAGAAAATCCAGTCGGCTTCATCGGCGTAGGACGTCCAGATCTTCTGGCCGTTGACGACCCAGTGATCGCTCTTGTCTTCGCCGAAGGTCTGCATGGAAACGAGGTCCGAACCGCTGCCCGGCTCTGAATAGCCTTGGCACCAGCGGATTTCGCCGCGGGCGATCTGATTGAGGAAATGTTTCTTCTGGCCTTCGGTGCCGAAGTGCAGCAGCGCCGGGCCGAGCATCCAGATGCCGAAGCTCGAAAGCGGAATACGCGCGCCCATTGCAGCCATTTCCTGCCGCAGTATCTTCGCTTCTGCCGGGCTGAGGCCCGCGCCGCCATATTCCTTGGGCCAGTCAGGCACGGTGTAGCCCTTGTCCCGGCACGCTTCGAACCATGCCTTCTGCGCATCGTTCTTGAAGGTTGCACGACGGCCGCCCCAGTAGACGTCATCTTCATCGCGCACCGGCTCGCGCATCTCAGGGGGGCAATTGGCTGCCAGCCAGGCACGGGTTTCCTCGCGAAATGCGGCCAGTTGTTGGGGTTCAGACATTGGGGACGACTCCTCTCTTCGTCATCAGACTTGACGTTTACGTTATCGTAATTTTGAGGGCAGCCGCAAGGGGCTCTTTCCGCACCCGCCATGCCGTAGCGTCAAGCGGTTTACGTTGACGTGAGGCGCACGGTGCCTAGGCTTGGAGGCAGTGTTTGGGAGAGCATGTGTGAGCGGATTCGCGGCCTTTTTGCCTGCAGGAAAGGTGCCTCTATGGGCCTGATCCAAGGCAAGCTACCGTTCCGTTTGAAGCTGATCCACGGCTTCGGCGCTGTCGCCTTCGGCGTCAAAGATGGCGGCTTCCTGTTCTTCCTTCTGTTCTATTACAGCCAGGTGCTGGGTATGGACGCAGGGCTCGTCGGCCTGATCCTGCTCGCCGCATTGCTGATCGATGCAGTGGTTGACCCGATCATTGGCTACATGTCTGACCGCACCTACACGCGTTGGGGGCGGCGATTGCCGTGGCTCTATGCTGCTCCGATCCCGCTGGGTTTTGCCTGGGTCCTGCTGTGGTCACCGGCTGGTGGTGAAGCGCCCAGCGCGCTTGGCCTGCTCGGGATCATGGTGGCGGTGCGACTGCTGCTGTCTGCCTGCGAGGTGCCATCAACCAGTCTCGTTCCGGAGCTGACGTCTGACTACACCGAGCGCTCGACCCTGTTCCGCTATCGCTACCTGTCCGGCTGGATGGGCGGCATCCTCATGATGTTGCTCGCTTACACGGTTTTCATGCCGGGCGAGAACGGGCTCTTGCAGCAAGAGGGCTATCCCGCATACGGCATGTTCGGTGCGGTTCTGATGGTGATCGCAGTCCTGGGGTCAGCCTACGGCCAGCACCACATCGTGGCACGCTTGCCGGAAAAGAAGCCGGCACCGTTCAATCTCAAAGCGGCGTTTGCAGAGATCTGCGAAGCGTTGAGCGAACGGGCTTTCCTGTTCTTCGCAGCAGGGGGCCTTGCGGCCTATGTCAGCCAGGGAATGACTTTTTCGATCTCGAATTATCTCAACGTCTATGTCTGGCAGTTGGACCGGGTGACGTTTGATGGCGCGCCGCAATGGCTCAACGGCTTGACCGCCTATCCCTTTGCGCTCGGCCTGTCCGTCCTCGGCATGTTCATGATTGTAGGCCCGATGCACCACCGATTGGGCAAGCCGAAAAGTGCAGCCGTTGCCGCTATCATCGCGCTCGTGGTTGGTCTCGCACCTTATGCGATGTTTCTCGCTGGGATGTGGCCACCGATTGCTTCGCTTGCTTCGACGTTTCTCTATTATGCCTTCACGGTCGTCGCCAACATGTTCGGCATCGTCATCATGATTTCCGCCACTTCCATGATCGCCGAGATCGTCGAGGCGTTCGAGGACCGCACAGGGCGCCGCGCTGAAGGTTCGTTCTTTTCGGGCAACTGGCTGGTGCAGAAATGTGCGACCGGATTGGGCGCGGCGCTGACCGGGCAAATCATCGCTTTGTCGCAGCTGGAGCAAGGCGCTGATCCCACGACAGTCTCATTCTCAGTGCTTAGTACCATGATCGCAGCGTTTGGGATTGCCACCGCCATCCTCGCTCTGCTTGCGGCGTTCTGGCTGGGAAGATTCCCGATCACGCGCGAAGACCATGAAGCGCGCATTGCGGCTCGGGCTCAAGCGAGTGGAGCCAGCTGACACGCAAAACAACACTTGGCGCAAGGCTGGCTAACTGCCACGGTCGCCATCAACAGATTCGATTGCATTTAAGGACTAGAGAGGAACAGTTCCATGGATTTCGAACCCACCGAGCGGCAGAGTTACTGGGCGGGCCGTGTACGCGACTTCATTGAAACCCATGTCCGTCCGAACATGGACACCTACAAGGCACAGGATGCCGAAGGCGACCGCTGGAAAGTGATCCAGATCATCGAGGACAAGAAGAAGCTCGCCAAGGAAGCAGGCATCTGGAACCTGTTCATGCCACCGCGCAATGACAGCCATCACCATGTTGATGACACGTTTGAGTTCGAAGGTCAGGGCCTGACCAACTTGGAATACGCTCTCTGCGCAGAGGAGATGGGCCGCATCGGCTGGGCGAGCGAAGTGTTCAACTGCTCTGCGCCTGACACAGGTAATATGGAAGTGTTCCACCGCTACGGCACACGCGAGCAGAAGGACCAATGGCTGAAGCCACTGATGAACGGCGAGATCCGCTCCGCCTTCCTGATGACCGAACCCTTCACAGCTTCCTCGGATGCGACCAACATCGAAACCCGGATCGAGCGCGATGGCGACGAATACGTCATAAATGGTCGCAAGTGGTGGTCATCAGGCGCGGGCGATCCGCGCTGCAAAGTCGCGATCGTCATGGGCAAGACCGATTTCGAAGCCAAGCGCCATGCACAGCAATCGATGATCCTGATGCCGCTCGATGCGCCGGGCGTGAACATCCTGCGTCACCTTCCGGTGTTCGGATATGACGATGCGCCGCACGGCCACATGGAGATCGAGTTAAAGGACGTGCGCGTCCCGGTCTCCAACATGCTGCTCGGCGAAGGACGCGGGTTCGAGATCGCGCAAGGGCGCCTCGGGCCGGGCCGCATCCACCACTGCATGCGCACGATCGGCGTTGCGGAAGAAGCGCTCGCCAAGATGTGCCAGCGGCTGCAGGAGCGCGAGGCTTTCGGCAAGCCGATCTACAAGCATTCGGTGTGGGAAGAGCGCGTCGCTCGCGCCCGGATCGATATCGATATGACTCGCCTGCTCTGCCTCAAGGCGGCAGACATGATGGACAAGGTCGGCAACAAGTCGGCCAAGCAGGAAATCGCCATGATCAAGGTACAGGCCCCCAACATGGCGCTGCGGATCATCGACGATGCAATCCAGGCGCATGGCGGCGGCGGCGTGTCAGAGGATTATGGCTTGGCGCAGGCCTATGCCCATCAGCGCACGCTGCGTCTGGCTGACGGTCCTGACGAAGTCCACGCCCGCTCAATCGCGCGCATGGAAATCGCCAAGCATGCACCCAAGCCGGGCCCCAGCGCCAACGCTTTGCGCGATGGGAAAGGCCCGATGGCAAGCAATGACAGCTTCAGCTCAGGCGATATGGGAGTTGCTCGCTGATGGCCAAGGCAGCGATCCTCGAAGAAGCCGGCAAAGGCCTCGTCATTGGCGAGGTCGAACTGGCTGAGCCTGCTGCACATGAAGTGTTGATCGACACCAAGGCCTGCGGGCTTTGCCATTCGGATCTGCACTTCATCGACGGGGCCTATCCGCACGCCATGCCTGCGATTCCAGGCCATGAAGCAGCAGGCGTGGTGCGCGCGGTCGGAAGCGAGGTTCGCACCGTCAAGCCAGGCGATCACGTGGTGAGCTGCCTGTCTGCATTCTGCGGAACCTGCGAATTCTGCGTCACGGGCCGGATGGCGCTGTGCCTTGGGGCTGCAACGAGGCGCGGCAAGACCGACGCGCCGCGCATTACCCGGAGCGGCGGCGAAACCGTGAACCAGATGCTCAACCTGTCCGCATTCAGCGAGCAGATGCTGATCCATGAGAATGCCTGCGTCGCCATCGACAAGGACATGCCCTTGGACCGTGCTGCCGTCATCGGTTGCGCTGTGACAACAGGCGCGGGCACAATATTCAACGCTGCCAATGTAACGCCGGGCGAAAGTGTCGCGGTAATCGGGTGCGGCGGGGTTGGCCTTGCAGCCATCAATGCGGCGAAGATCGCAGGTGCTGGCAAAGTCATTGCCGCTGATCCTCTGCCTGAAAAGCGCGAACTGGCCAAGGTGCTCGGCGCCACACACACGGTTGATGCGATGGCGCAAGACGCAGCGCAGCAGATCATCGATATCTCTGGCGGCGGCGTCCATTACGGTATCGAAGCGGTCGGACGGCAAGCGAGCGCAGACTTGGCCGTCGCCTCGCTAAGGCGCGGCGGCACGGCGATCATCCTCGGAATGATGCCGCTAGACTGCAAGGTCGGCCTCGGCGCGATGGATCTGCTCGGCGGCAAGAAGCTTATGGGCGCGATCATGGGGATGAACCACTTCCCGGTGGACTTGCCGCGCCTGGTTGATTTCTACATGCGCGGCCTGCTCGATCTCGACACGATCATCGCTGAGCGCATTTCGCTTGAGCAAATCAATGAAGGCTTCGACAAGATGCGCGCAGGGCACTCAGCGCGCAGTGTGGTGGTGTTTGACTGATGACGACAAGTGATACGGGAATGCCAGAGATCGATTTCGACAAGGAGATGGTCGGCACGGTCGAGGTCGAGGAACGCGACAAGCTAGACCTTGATGCACTCACCGCATGGTTTGACGCCAATGTCGAAGGCTTTTCGGGACCGATCAGCTATTCCAAGTTCAAGGGCGGGCAATCGAACCCGACCTACAAGATCGAAACGCCGGGCGCGAATTACGTGCTGCGCCGCCAGCCCTTCGGCAAGCTGCTGCCATCCGCCCACGCGGTCGACCGCGAATACAAGGCCATGACCGGTCTCTACCCGACCGGCTTTCCCGTTCCGCGTACCTATGGGCTGTGCGAAGATCCGGACGTCATCGGTTCTAAATTCTTCGTGATGAGCATGGCTGATGGCCGGAGCTTGTGGAACGGCGCATTGCCGGACAGCACGCCTGGGGAACGCCGCGAAATCTATCACGCTTTGATCGATACCATGGCCGATCTGCATCTCAACGACCCGCAGAAGATCGGCCTTGGCGATTACGGCAAGCCGACTGACTATTGTGCTCGCCAGATCGCGCGCTGGTCGAAGCAATACAAGCTGTCTGAAACCGAGCACATGCCGGAAATGGAGCGCCTGATCGAATGGCTGCCTGAAACCATCCCGCCGCAGCATGAAAGCTCCGTCGTCCACGGTGATTACCGGCTCGACAATGTGATCTTCCACAAGACCGAGAACCGCGTGATCGCGGTGCTCGACTGGGAGCTTTCAACACTGGGAGACCCGATCGCCGATTTCAGCTATCTGATGCTGAACTGGTTCCAGCCTGCGGATGGCCGTGCAGGTCTGCTTGGACTTGATCTGGAAGCTCTCGGCATCCCCTCGGTTGAGCAAGCTGTCGAACGCTATGTCGCGCGCACCGGCTATCCGGTCCCGCCGATGGATTGGTACTTCGCGTACAACCTCTTCCGGCTGGCAGGCATCATGCAGGGCATCAAGAAGCGCGTGATCGACGGTACCGCGTCCTCTACCCATGCCAAGGCGATGAGCGAGCGCGTGAAGCCTCTTGTCGACAGGGCGTACCAGTTTGCGCTCGATGCCGGGATGCCCGCTTGAGGAACGACCATCAATCAAACTTGCCGCAATGCCTTGCGCCCGCTAGCAGCGCCGCGAAGCATTGTCATTCTTGCAAGGAATAGCCGCATGTCGAGCGAACTCGCCGCACAAATCGAACAAGCCTGGGAAAATCGCAGCGAAGTCACGCCTGCCAGCAGCGAGGTAAAAGACGTGGTCGACACGGCTCTGGCACTGCTCGACAGCGGTGAAGCGCGCGTCGCTGAACCGCTTGGCGATGGCAGCTGGCAAGTCAATCAATGGCTCAAGAAGGCTGTCCTCCTCTCGTTTCGCCTACGCGACAACCGGATCATGGAGCATGCTTCAGGGGGCGCTCCCGCTTATGACAAGGTTCCGAACAAGTTCGCTGGCTGGGGCGACAATCGCTTTTCCGAAGCCGGATTTCGCGTGGTTCCGGGGGCTGTCGCACGTCGAGGAAGCTTCATTGGCAAGGGCGTGGTGCTGATGCCGAGCTTCGTCAACATCGGCGCCTATGTCGATGAAGGTACGATGGTCGACACCTGGGCCACCGTCGGCTCATGCGCCCAGATCGGCAAGAACGTGCATATCTCTGGCGGCGCAGGCATTGGCGGCGTTTTGGAGCCATTGCAGGCCGGGCCGGTCATCATCGGCGATGGCGCGTTCATCGGCGCACGCAGCGAAGTGGCTGAGGGCGTACGCGTCGGTGAAGGCGCAGTGCTTTCGATGGGTGTCTATCTCGGTGCCTCGACCAAGATCATCGACCGCGCAACGGGCGAAATTCACATGGGCGAAGTGCCACCCTATGCCGTCGTTGTCCCCGGCAGTCTCCCAGGCAAGTCTCTGCCGGATGGCTCACCCGGCCCCAGCCTCTATTGCGCGGTGATCGTCAAGACCGTTGATGCGCAAACACGCTCCAAGACCGGCATCAACGAATTGCTGCGCGACTGATTTCTGGCCTGCCCACTGGAACATTGCCCGCGTTGCGACGTAATTGCAGTATAAAGGGGCATATTCAGGCCCCAAGGGAGTTCATGATGGAAGACAAAGACGACGCGATCCACATCGAAGATGACGACGCGCGTGCCGCAGTAACCAACACGAATTTGCGCTGGGTCCTTGCGATCGGGCTGTTGCTGGCGATCATCGCCATGTCACTGGTCTGGATTATTCCCGCGCTATCAAACTAAGGTTCCGCTGCTGCCCCTTTAACCCGCTCAATCCTGCTCCATGAGCGTTTCGATCGCAGTCGGCCCTTCAATTGCCTGGATGGCCGCAGCAACGCTCTCGGCCTCGCGCAGCGCTCGCATTATATTACGTGATGCAATCTTCTCGAGTTCTGCCTGTGTGTAGCCGCGCCGCGCGAGCTCGATAAAAAGCGCGGGATAGCCACTCACATCCTCCATGCCTGTCGGTCCAGACGCCATCCCATCATAGTCCCCTCCGATTCCAATCACATCAATACCGGCAACAGCGCGTACATGGTCGATATGATCAGCCATGTCCGAGACGGTCGCCGTAGGGCTGTCATTGGCATCATCCCACGCGGCCAGGGCTTCGGCGACCTTGTCCGGTTGACCTTGCCAAAGCGCTTCGAGCCGCGCCTTTTCCGCCTGGCGATTGGCGTACCACTGACGCTGCTCCTCGCTCAGATAACCCGGCAAGCCAACCACCATGATGACACCGCGATTGGCGGCCAGCCGCTCCAGCACGCTGTCCGGCACATTGCGCGCATGACCATTGACCGCCCGCGCACCGGAATGGCTGAAGATCACCGGTGCCTGAGCGATGTCGAGCACATCGTGCATCGTCGCTTCGCTGACATGGCTGATATCGACCAGCATGCCGATACGGTTCATCTCATGTACCACATCCTTGCCAAAGCTGGTCAGCCCGTCATGCTTCGGCGTATCGGTCGCGCTGTCCGCCCAAGGAGTGTTTTTTGAGTGTGTGAGCGTCATGTAACGCGCGCCGAGCTCGTACATCTGGCGCAGTACGGCGAGGCTCGAGCCAATCGAGTGGCCGCCTTCGATCCCAATAAGTGAGGCGATCTTGCCGTCAGCCATGGCTGCTGCAGTTTCGTCAGCGGTGAGCGCGAGCACGAGATCGTTAGGATTGCGGTCAATCAACCGGCGCGTCACATCGATCTGTTCCAAAGTCATGACAACCGCTTCGGGCTCGTCGAGCGACGTCGGCACATAGACTGACCAGAATTGCGCGCCCACCTTGCCTGCGCGAAGCCGCGTCAGATCGGTATGCATCGCTCTGGCCTGCGGATGCGTCTCTGCAGTACTCAAGGTGTTCGTGAAGTCGAAATCATTGATCTGGTTCTGAAACCGCGCGCGCAGCTGGATCGGCGCGTCGTTATGACCGTCGAACACCGGTGCTGCCTCAAGCGCGGCCATAGCTTTCGCAACCGCCTGATCGTCGGGGACGGCCGGTCCAGTCTGCTGCGCTGCAAGCGGTCCGCAAGCCACCGTCAGTACTGCAAGCATTGGGACAAACCGAAAGCTGAGGCATTTCATGAAAGCGCTCCCTGTATCAAGCCGCTAGCGGTACTAGGAATTCCTTGTACAAGGTCTTACCGAGATTCTGCTCGAATTGAACCCGGCATCCGTACCGGGTGATTTCGCAGAATCTTGCATCGCCTTGAAGGGTTTCCGCTATGAGCGTCGCGCAGACACTGATTGATAATTTGGGGTTGGAGCCGCATCCGGAAGGCGGCTGGTACCGGGAAACCTGGCGCGGCTCGGACGGTCCCGATGGACGCGCAATCGGAACCGCGATTCATTTCCTGCTGACCAACCAGCAGCGATCGCACTGGCACCGGATCGATGCGCATGAGTTATGGATCTGGCAAGCGGGCGACCCGCTGATGCTGCTCACCGCAGCCGATGAAGCCACGAGTGCTACAAAGCGCACGCTAGGACGCAGCGTTTCACAAGGCCAGCTGATGCAGGCGGTGGTCGAACCAGGTGAATGGCAGGCGGCACAGCCGGTGGCATCGAGCGCGGGCTACACCCTCGTTTCTTGTGTTGTCACCCCGGGCTTTGAATTCGACAAGTTCGAGCTCGCCCCGGAAGGCTGGCATCCTGGCCGGAACCCGTCAGCCTGGTAGACAAGAAATCAATGAGCGCCGGCGGGGCGGGATAAGCCCTGGTCTTGCGCCAACAGTTCCAGGCGCAAAACGAAAGGGCAGTCCGAGGGCTCGCACCCCCGCACTGCCCCTTCAAGTGTCTCAATGACTTAGCTGAGGTGCTTTGAAACCGCAGCCGTCATCTTGAACATGGAAATCTCGTCATTGCCAATGACACCGCCAAGCTTCGCATCAGGGACGATGGTGCGCTTGTCAGTCGGCTTCTGCAGGTTGTTCGCCTTGATGTATTCCCACACCTTGGAGGTTACCTGAGCGCGGGTCATAGGACCCTTACCGATTACGTTTTCCAATGCAGCAGAAAGCGTTACCGGCTTCTGCAGTGCGTTGTTCTTGCCAGCCATGACATGTTCCTTTCCTAGTTCAGGCCAGTAATACAAAGAAGGCTTGAAAGGCCAATCTGCTCGCAATTGAGCCGATCAGTCCCAATCCTCCTCATCCCAGTTTTCTTCCTCATCGCTGCTGGTGTATGTCGCAGTCAGCACAGCGCTGGCGGCAACATGCCCATCCATCTCAGCGAAAAGCTCTTCTCGTGTCGCGCCGGGCATTAGTGTCAGCGGAAGATCCAGCGCGAACATCTGAAACACGAAAGTGTGCGGCTGACCCTCAGGCAGGTCTGGCAAGAGCCATTCGGAGTTGCCGCGCCCATTCTTGCCCGCACGCGGTGGGACTTCGCCTTCCAGCAGCTTGCCCTTTTGCCCAGGCAGGCCCCAGACCAGCCAATGACACAAGGGAACAGAGCCATCCGAAGTCGCATCCTCGACAACGATAACCAGTTCCTGCATGCCCGGCGGCGGCGCAGTCCACTCTAGCGGAGGGGCGACTGCGTCTTCCTCATCCGCGGTAAAGCAAGGATCGAGTTTTTCACCCGCTCTGAAAGCCGGACTTGACAGGGCAAAGCCTCCGCGCCCCAGCGCGCGCGCATCGCTCAACCTGGCAATCGCCAGGCCAGGATGGCGGGCAGCAGGCGGCAGCGCTGATGCAAGCCAGTCAGGAATACTCGACAAAATTCATCTCCTCCTGCAATTTTGGCTACGCTTTTTACCGGGCGAAGGCGAGCAAACCGAAGGGTGCAAGCACTACTTTTCCCCGCCTAGGGCCAGTTTTTCCCTGTGAGGAGCGGTTTTGCCACGAGAATTGCGACCAATCGGGGGGATTTTGCTCTGAATCCGACGTGAAACGGAAATTCTGTCCGAGAATCAGCGGTGAATGCAGCCAAGCGGGCGATTCACACCGGAGATGGCCTTGCTTGCAACAGCGCGCATCGAAGGTAGGCGTCATCCAGGTCCTTGGGCGGAACGGATTTGTTCAAGCGCGGTCGCGATTACCATCTCGACCGGTGCGGGCTTGGCAATGCGTTCGGCCTGGAGCGACCGGATGCGCTCGTTATGACGATCGAGGTCGCCCGAATGGAGGATATAGGGAATGCCCAGACGTTGCAGTTGGTGTGCGACCGGAAAACAGGTCTGACCGCGACCCAGCGACACATCAAGGATCGCCGCATCAATCGCATTGCCATACTGTTCAAGCAGCTCCAGTGCCACCTTGGGGCTTGAGGCACACAGAGGCGTGCAGCCGCATTCTTCCGCCGCAAACTCAAGATCCATCAGGATCAGGGGTTCATCTTCCAGCAGGAGAAGTGTCAGTGTTGCGGCCATGAGTTGTCCTAGAGAGGTATCGTAACAACGGCCTCGAAGCTGCTTTCGTTCCACGAGCGCTCGATCGAACCACCCACGCTGCGAAGAAGCCGGTCGACAATTTCTGATCCGGTTCCGGGCCGAATTTCGTCGCGATTGATCTGAGGCCCACCACGCTCCTGCCAGCTAACGCGAAGTTCCTTCGCACTCGCGGTGGTTTCCCATTCCACCGTGACGACACCTCCTTCACGCGACCAGGCTCCATATTTGGTGGCATTGGCAGACAGTTCGTGCAGCGTCAGCCCCACGACCGAGACAAGTCCGAACTGTATGGGTGTACCATTTCCTTTAAGCTCCAGCCGATCATCGTCCTTGCTGTAAGGTGAAAGCACGCTGCGAATGGCAGGACCAATTTCGATGCTGCCGGATGAGGCATCATCAAGCGTTGTCTCATAGGCCCGGCCGAGCGCCTGGATCCGCGCGTTGATTTCGGCTGTCTCTGCCTGAATACCGCGCACTCGACCCGTCACATTCACAATTCCCGATATGACCGCGAACATGTTCTTCATGCGGTGCGAGAGCTCGCGCGCCATGGCTTTCGCATGACGCTCTTCCTCACGAGCTGCACGCACATCTGACACGTCCCACTGACTGCCGAAGAAGTAGATCAACTCGCCTTCATCATTATAGATCGGGCCGAGATGAAGCGCATTCCAGAAGGAAGAGCCATCCATGCGGTAATTGCGCAGCTCGACCACCACAACGTCCTCTTGAGCGATGGCTTCGCGAATACGAGCCACTGGCTCCGGATCGGTATCCGGACCTTGGAGAAATCGGCAATTTCGCCCTATGATTTCCTCTTCACCGTATCCTGTGAGCATACGGAAAGCACGGTTTGCAAAGACAATCGGCAAATCCTTCTGCTTGGGATCGACCAGGCAGATTGCCATGCGAGTTTGTGCCATGGCCTGCTCGAACAGCACGCCAGATGCGCCTGAAAAACGGTCAGACTTGTGGCCTTCGCGAAAGCGCTTTGGCGCATCGTCAAAACGCAGTGCTGATTGGCCCCCAGTGTGGGGACCAGTGGGGTCGTCGGTGCTCAATGGTGTTTCCTTGCAGGGACGTGTCCGACACGTCCGTCGCGATGTCCAACCACAATTCGCACACTAGGTTCCCTTGTCACCAACTGTCCAGACCGTCATGGCGCCGCAGCTCCTGCAAAAGGCTGCTGGTCAGTATAGCCGCACCCATTGAGCTGCTCGCTGCCTATGGTGACAGTTGCGTAATAGGGATAGGTCCGGTCGCTCATCGCATCCGAGCACTGGCCCGGCGTGATGGCGATCGCCAGCGCTTCCCCGCCAAGCTCACCGATCATGCCCAGACCGTTATTGCCGGCGAAACGCGATACGGTCGCCGCTTCCCCCTCAGGATTTTCAGGCGTCGTGTAGAGCATGACACCTTGCTTGATCTCCATGCTCCAGAACGGCTCCGTGCCAAGCAGAGTGATCACTTCATCATCGCTGATCGCGTCAAATGTCTCGACTTCTCCCGGCCGTTCTTCCTGATTGCAGGCAGCGAGCATCACGGTTGTCACACATAGCGTCATCAGAGCGAAAATCGTTCTATCAATCATGGTGTTTCAGCTCCAGTGCAGGACCGACCGACCGCCAAACCAGCGTGTCGGCACATCGTGTTGGATACACATGTTACACAGTCCTGAGCGCAAAAATGAAGTGCGCAAGCGCGCCTCTGTGGAAAGGGTATTTGAGCGGTTAGCAGTGAGAGGAAAAGGCAAAGGCATGCGAGCAAGGCTAAGCTCCCTTGCTAGCGGTAGGAAAGCCTGCGATCCAATCTGAAGAAGGAGATCTCGCCATGACCGACAATGCAACCGCTGAACCCTTCACCGGCCACTGCCTTTGCGGCGCGGTCACAATCACGATGACGCCAGCCAAGCCGCATCTTGAGGCATGCCATTGTGAAATGTGTCGCCGTTGGTGTGGGAGCGCCTATCTGGCGGTTCAAGGCGATGCTCAACCCGTCTTCACCGGCGAGGAGCACATCACCCGCTACGCCTCTTCAGGCTGGGCAGAGCGCGGCTTCTGTTCAAACTGCGGCAGCAACCTGTTCTACTGCTTCACTCCTACAGGCAGCTATTCCTTCCTTGCAGGCCTGTTCGATGATCTGGGCGACATGACCTTAGGCGAGGAAATCTTCGTTGATGAACAGCCGTCCTATTATACCTTCAAGCAAGAGACCGTGCGCAAAACCGGGCCGGAAATCATCGCAGAAGCCAAGGAAGCAGGTTTTACTTTCGAATAGCGATCGCACGTAAAAAGGGCGAGCCCGGTGTTCCGGTACTCGCCACTCTGTCAATTTGATGGGGTCTGATTATGCTGGCATCAATACCGTATCGATCACGTGGATCACACCGTTCGATGCTGCAACATCGGTCGCGGTTACCGTTGCAGTTCCGCCCGTTGCGTCGGTAAGTACCACTTTGCCGTCAACTACTGCTGCGGTCAGCGTACCGCCACCAACTGTCTCTACGGTGTAACCTTCATCGCCAGCATCGGTGATAGCCTGCGTCAGGGTCGCGGCGTCAACATTGCCAGCCACAACGTGATACTTCAGGATCGTACCAAGCGTTTCCGTATCTTCGGTCGTCAGCGTTTTCACGGTACCTTCCGGCAGCTTCTCAAACGCAGCATTTGAAGGGGCAAATACCGTGAACGGACCTTCGCCAGACAGCGTCTCACCCAGCTCAGCCGCGGTTACTGCCGCGACCAGCGTGCTGAAGTCGTCATTGCCTTGCGCCACTTCGACAATCGTCCCAGCGGCTGTGTCGGCATTGGTCGTCATGTCAGCAGACGCTTCGTCCGCCATCGTGTCCTGCGTCTCCGTTTCGGCACATGCGGCGACAGCGAGCGAGGCGGCTGATGCGAGTGCGAGTGTGAGCTTTTTCATGGAATAATTTCCTTTCGGTGCAGCCGCACCCTTTTACGAGAGACAGGCTGCGCAAATTTCTGGTGAATTCTAACGAACGGCAAAGCCTTGTGGGCGGCGCGTCCGTCCAGCGACCTCACGCCGCAGGGTATATTCAGACAATGCGCTGCACTGCACAATGTTCCAAGAAAGTTGAGAATTTCACACTTAAATACAGCTGATTAGGCACAGAGGGCATCAAGTGATTGGCAATCGCTTGCGTCGGGCAGGGAAGCCCGGCATCTTGGCGAAAGACATTTGTTATGCGCCTTACTCAACCCTTTGCCCGCTTGCCGATCCGATTCTGCGCTGAGACGCTGACTGAAGAAGTGCGCGCCCTGCCTGAAGAGGCGTGGGTACCGCATCCGACCGGGTACAAGGGCAATGACGCCGCTCTGCTGATCACTCCAGGCGGCGGCATCAATCAGGGCTTTATCGGAGAGATGAAGCCGACGCGCTATCTCGCCGCAGCGCCATATATCCAGCAGGTCATGGCTGAAATAGGGTGTGTTTGGGGTCGCAGCCGGTTGATGGGATTGGCACCGGGCGCACAGGTCGCACCGCATGTCGATACGCATTACCATTGGCGCACCCACTGGCGGCTCCACATTCCCATTCTGACAACCCCAGATGTCCGCTTCACTTGCGCGGGCGAGATTGTCCACATGGCGCCGGGCGAGTGCTGGACTTTCGACTCCTTCCAGCTCCATGAAGTTCATAATGACGGGCCCGAAAAGCGGATACATCTGGTGCTCGACACCGTCGGAGGTGGCAAGCTGTTCGACCTGCTCGCAGCTGCTCAATCCGGAAATAGAGCTTCACAGCCCAAATTCATCGCACCTGATGGCCAAAAAGATCACCCGCTCAAGATCGAGCGCCATAATGTGCGCCGCGTGATGTCGCCGTGGGAAATGCAAACACACATCGCCTACCTTCTCGATATGTGTCCGCCTTCGCCTTCACTCGATGCAATTACGCATGAACTTGATCGACTGGTCGACCGCTGGACTGCCGCATGGGCGCAGTGGGACGAGGACGAAGCCGGCTTCAAGCATTATCTCAAGCTCGTGATTGCAGCGCGTGACCGCGTGTTCGCGCTGGGTGCTGCCAAGGTTACGCTCAGCAACGGCCTGCCGCTGTTCCATTGCCTGCGTGAACTTGTCTTTCGCATGGCGGTCGAACGGCCTGAGCAGGCGACCTTTCCTGGCGCACCTCGCCAACCTGCACCCGCCATGCCCGGATGAGCAGCGCTCCAAGTAGCCGTTGCGGCGCGCTGACCCGTCCGACCTTCATCGTGAGCTCGCCAAGGTCGGGATCGACCTTACTGTTCCAGACCCTGGCGCAGGCGCCTGGGCTCGCAACGATCGGAAATGAAAGCCACGGCCTTATCGAAGGCATTCCTGCGTTTCACCCGGCCAGCCATGAATGGCACTCCAATCGCCTGACCGCAGACGATCTCGATCCGCGCGCGGTCGAGGAGATGTCGCGCCGCTTCCTCGCGATGATGCGCGGTCGCGATGGCCAGCCCGCCGCGCCGACGATGCACTTGCTGGAGAAGACCCCCAAGAACAGCCTGCGGGTCCCGCTGCTCGCAAGCGCCTATCCCGATGCGCGTTTCGTGTTTCTCTATCGCGAGGCCCGTCCGACGCTTGCGAGCATGATAGAGGCATGGCGCTCAGGTCGCTTCCGCACTTACCCACGACTGCCGGGCTGGCGCGGCCCTGATGGTTTGCCATGGTCGCTCCTGCTCGTCCCCGGCTGGCGCGAGCTCGTAGGTCAGCCGCTCGCAGAGATCGTCGCGCATCAATGGACCGCGACAATCGACATCCTGCTCGCTGATCTGGAAGCCCTGCCGCAAAGCCAGGTCCATGTCGTCAGCTATCAAAGGTTTCTTGCCGATCCACAGGCAAGCATGGAGGACATCTGTAGCTGGCTCGGTGAGGAATGGGACCGTCAACTTCCCGCCCCTCTGCCGCTTTCGCGCTTTACTGTTTCGCCACCTTCACCTGACAAATGGAAGCGCTACGAAGCGGAAATCGAAAGCGTATGGCCGCTCGTCCAAAGGGCAGAGTGTCGCTCTAGAGAATTCATAGAGAAACGAGAATAGGCAGTGGAACGCGACGAATTCAGCGATACGCTCAAGATTGGCCCTGATGCCGAAATCGGAGTGCACCACCGCGAGAAGAACAGCTTTCGCGGCATTTCGACCCGCCGGAAGCTCCGCATCCTCACTGCCAGCGCAGTCAATCAGGATTTCCTCGACGAGATTTGCGAATTGCCCGATCTCGAATGGCTTGAACTCCTGTGGCCCGTCACTGCTGATACGCTCGAAGGACTGAGCCGCCTGACCAAGCTGCACCGGCTGAAGATCGATTCCCCGCGCAACATCACCGATTTCACGCCGATCACGAAGCTGCATCGCCTCACCCGGCTGGAGATCGAGAACGCCAAGCATCTCTGCAATCTACGCTGGATGCTGCCGCTGAAAGACCGGCTCGAAGTGCTTGGTCTCGACGGTTCCATCAACACAACGCAAAAGATCGAAAGCCTTGATCCGCTCGACGGTTTCGCCTTCCGCAAACTTACCATGACCAGCGCAAGCGTGGCCGACAAGGACCTCAGCCCGCTGATCACCTGCCGCAACCTCACCGAACTGGTCTGCGCCAAGGCCGTCTCAACCTTCGAGGGCTTCATGGTGCTGGCCGATGCGCGGCCTGATATGCGCTGCGACTGGTTCAGCCCCGAGGCATGGCCGGGCAGGAAGTTCAGAGGCGCGCCCGCTACTTAAAGCACCTTGTCAGGGCGAGGATCGTGCTTGTGGCGCGATTCCCGGCCCAGGACACGCTCGAGCCTTTGCTCAAGCTTGTTCGCCGCCAGCCGCGCTGCCGTATCGACATCCGCCGCATGTTCCGTCACCCCGATCGGGCGACCGCCGCGCGGGCGCGCTTCGATCATGCAGGTCTTGTCATCGCCGCCGCCCTTGCGCGCATTCTCGTCCGAGACGTGAACCTCAAGCCGGGTAAGCCGCTCTTCAAACCGCGCAAGCTTGTGCCTCACTGAATTTTCGATCCGCTCGGCCACGTTGTCCGTGCCCATCACGCTGCTGTCGGAATTGAACTGAAACTGCATGGATAGTGCTCCTCTCGTTTCTGACTGCCCCACGTGATCGATATGGGGATTGCCGGGCCGATTGCGAGAGGCATCGGGAATGTTGGATACACATGTTACACAGTCCATGGGGGAAAGTCTTACGGCGCGCGGCAGACCGCCCGAACAGGCGTAAACGCATGAGAAAAGGCCATTTTGCGCATGGGTGAGCATTGGGTTGGACATCGCGCGAGATAATGGGCCTTAGCCCGCCGCGTAGGAAAGTGTGGCGAGCCAAGTAGGCGGGCATCTGCGGATGCGCACGCGCAAATTGCCGCCAAGCCCCGAATTCATGCGTGTCATGGGGAAAACAGGCGTAAGGGTGGCACGGGGCATTCCGCTCCGACTGGAAATGACATGGCCAAAGGCCAACGCAAGAAGAGCCGCGAAGCGCGCAAGCCCAAAGCGGACAAGGGACCCAAACAGAACGCTTCCAACACCAGCCTAAAGCCCGGCGGTATCAAGGGGCTGGAGCATATGAAGAACGGGTAACTGCCCAGACCTAATGCGAGTAATTGTCCTTTAAATTCTTATGGGTATCTTAGGCCCATGCCCCCAGAGATTAGCGCCCTTCTGGACAAACCCTGGCTTCTCGCAATCCTGCTCGCGCTCGGTGCCGGGTTGGGAATCGCGGTGGAGCGTTTTGTCGAAGGACAAAAGCGTGCGGAGCGGCGCGCTTATTGGGCGGGCCGCAAGAAGGATAAGAAAAAGCAGGAGCGGTCTTCTACGGTGGACCTGGCCGCCGATCAGCTACGCATTGTCATGCGGGCCAAATTCAATCGCCGCGCGCTGCTGAATAAGCCGGAAGCAAAGGTGTTCGATGCTCTCGACAAGGCAGTAATTGCGATCATTCTGGCTCCGGAGTTAAGGCCAATGCGTTCGGGTCTTCTCTAAGCTACTCACCCCTCCGGCAAATACAACTTCTGACCCATGTCCTTATACTTCTCCGCCATCTCGGCCATGCCCTTGAGCGCGGCCTCCTTGCTCGCCTGAGCTGCCTCTGCACCGGACTGCCCGCTTTCGAGGAATCCGTCCGCGCTCTGGTTCTGCTTGCCCGCAAAGTCGCGCACTTCCTGGCTGATCTTCATCGAGCAGAATTTCGGCCCGCACATGCTGCAGAAATGCGCGGTCTTCGCGCCCTCTGCCGGCAGTGTTTGGTCGTGATAATCCTCTGCCGTATCGGGATCGAGCGACAGGTTGAACTGATCGCGCCAGCGGAACTCGAACCGCGCCTTTGACAAAGCATCGTCGCGGACCTTGGCTGCCGGGTGACCCTTCGCAAGGTCGGCTGCATGGGCGGCGAGCTTGTACGTCACAACGCCCACTTTCACATCGTCACGGTCGGGCAGGCCGAGGTGCTCCTTCGGCGTGACGTAGCAAAGCATCGCCGTGCCGTACCACCCAATCTGCGCCGCTCCGATGCCGCTGGTGATGTGGTCGTAACCCGGTGCAATGTCCGTGACGAGGGGCCCGAGCGTGTAGAACGGCGCTTCGCCGCACACCTCCAGCTGCTTGTCCATGTTCTCCTTGATCTTGTGCATGGGCACGTGGCCGGGCCCTTCGATCATCACCTGCACGTCTTCCTTCCACGCGCGGTGGGTCAGCTCGCCGAGCGTGTAGAGCTCTGCAAATTGCGCCTCGTCATTGGCGTCCGCGATGGAACCGGGGCGCAGGCCGTCACCCAGCGAATAGGCGATGTCGTAAGCCTTCATGATTTCCGTGATCTCGTCGAAGTGCTCGTAGAGGAAGCTCTCCTTGTGGTGCGCGAGGCACCATTTCGCCATGATCGAGCCGCCGCGGCTGACAATGCCCGTGACGCGGTTTGCGGCGAGCGGGACATAGGGCAGGCGCACACCTGCATGGATGGTGAAGTAGTCGACGCCCTGCTCGGCCTGTTCGATCAGCGTGTCGCGGAAAATCTCCCAGGTGAGCTCCTCTGCGATCCCGCCGACCTTTTCCAGCGCCTGATAGATTGGGACGGTCCCGATGGGGACGGGGCTGTTGCGGATGATCCACTCGCGCGTGTCATGGATGTTACGGCCCGTCGAAAGGTCCATCACGGTGTCCGCGCCCCAGCGGATCGACCACACCATCTTGTCGACTTCGGAGGCGACGTCGGAGGCGACGGCGGAGTTGCCGATATTGGCGTTGATCTTGACGAGGAAGTTGCGCCCGATTGCCATCGGCTCGGTTTCGGGGTGGTTGATATTATTGGGAATGATCGCCCTGCCCCGCGCCACTTCATCGCGCACGAATTCCGGCGTGATGAGGTCGGGTATCTGTGCGCCCCAGCTCTCGGCCCCTGCGCGGTTGGCGGCAATCAGCTCGGCTGCCATTTCGCGGCCAAGGTTCTCGCGCTCGGCGACATATTCCATCTCCGGCGTGATGATGCCTTTGCGGGCATAGTGCATCTGCGTGACGTTCATGCCCGCTTTCGCGCGCAGCGGGCGCTTCACGACATTGGGAAATGGCGGCACGCCGCCTGAGCGATCCGGGCCGAGCTGGCCGTTATCTTCCGGTTTGACTTCGCGCCCGTCATATTCCTCGACATCGCCGCGCGCCATGATCCAGTCGCGACGCTTTGCCTCAAGACCCTGATTGATATCAATCACAACATCGGGATCGGTGTAGGGGCCGGAGGTGTCATAGACGCGCACGCTGGGCTCGTCGCCTTCCAGATCGATCTCGCGCATGGCAACCCGGACACCGCTGCCGGTTCGCGCACCGACATGCACCTTGCGGCTGCCGCGAATGGGGCCGGTGGTGACGCCGATTTCGATGGGGGAATTGATGTCAGCCATGAGTGCGCTCTCCTAAAGGCGGAGCGAGAACTTCTGGCCTGAACCCGGCAAGCTGGCCGTCCGCTCCCTCCGCCTGTGTTAACAGGTTCAGGTTCAACGGGTCGGGCGGTGCTTACACGCCCCTCTCAGCCAAAGCAGGCTCCCCGGGGATGGGACCGCTTCTAGCCGTGCGCAGCGGGCGCGTCCAGAAAAGTCGAGCGAGGGACCTCAAAAAGTGTATGCAATCCCCAACGCGCCAAAAAGCTGGTTCGCACTACCGCGCTCTGAGGTGTAAGGCGTATCCGCCGCATCGCCCTGCAGCCGCGAATATCCGCCAATAACAACCGCCGAAAGCCCGCCATTGGCAAGATTGCCATCGAGATCGATGATCAGCAGAGCGTTCGCCCCGATGCTGTTTAGGCCGCCTTCTGCTTGAAACGGCGCAAGGCCGCTTGCCATGCTCTGCTCGGCGCTGACCGAGTAGTAATAGTCCGCAAAATCATCGTCGACGAACTGCGCGCCTATGTTGAAGATGCCGATCATCCCGCGATTGATCGGAGTGAAATAGGCGATGCCCGGTTCGATCACGCGCCCCTTGTGCGCACCTGCGACGTCCCAGCGCACGTCCAGCTCAAGCCCGAGATTGTCGCCGCGTTTGAACACCTGGCTGATGCCGATTCCGCTGGAAAAGCCAAGTTCGAATGCGCGGTCGAGTTCGCCGGCCAGCTCGACAACGTCATCATCGATATCGCTCGCCCGATCACTACGCAGTCTGAATGTCGGGCCGAAGCTGTAGGAGATCCTGCCATCGCCGTCCGGTATAATGTCCGCCGCAAGACCCGCAGGACGCGCCACCAGACGCACGCCAGCTATACGGCCCTGCAGCACCGGTGCAGGAGACACTCTGTAATCATCCGAGCCATCATAGGTAGGACCCATTCCGACACCGACGCCGACAGTGACCCAATCACCGTCAAACACGCTGGCCGGGCGGCCGCCTGCCGCTCCGGAAGGGGGACCTTGCGGTGGGCCATTGCTTGCGGCTTCCGCAGCTGCAGGACTTTCCTGCGCCCAAGCCGCCGGGCCGTTTGCGACAGAAATCACGAATGCAACAATTGGGAAACCATGTTTAATCATCAGAATTTGCCCGGCCCTTACTTACAGTATTTTGATAGACACAACCTGCCATGTCGGGCTTATGTTCCAGCCGGTCTCAACCGCAGCTGAATAACCAAGAGGGGGCCGAAACGTGCAAAAACTTCAGAAATCTGTGCTGCTTGGCCTTGCCGGACTGGCTCTGGTCGCAGGATCGCCCGCGCTGGCACAGAATGCATCGGATGATCCCTACCAGGCCATGGTGGATGTGTTCGCGAATGATACCATGCGAGACCGCGCATTTGATGCGATCATGGTGTCTGCTTTCCGCGGTGCTCTCGATCAGGATGCCGAATTGCAGATGCTGGAGATTGAGTGCCCTGGGCTGACTTCAGGCCTGGAGCGGGCAGTCCGCCCGATAATGAAGCAGTCCCACGTGAATGACTATGTGATCTACCGCCAGGACCTCTACACTCTCGTCGCCAATGAACTGACACGTGAAGAGGCCGGCAAGGCCGCGGCCTTCTTCGGCTCCGATCTGGGCGAACGTTTCTTCGCATCGGTATTTGCCAATCAGAGCCTAGACCATATGGTCGCTGAAGCTCTGGCGACCGACGGCGAAGAGAATATCAGCGAAGATGCGATGCGAAAGGACACTGACCGCACGGCCATCCGTGCTCTGATGGCGCTCGAGCCAGTGGACCGCAAGGAGATCACCCGCGTCTTTGAAACCGAAGAATGGGCGAAGTCCTTTGCCATCCTGCGCCCGAAGATGGATGCGTTGCTGGCTGACCCGAAGTTTCAAGATTTCACGCCAGAAGAAGATGCAGCGATTGAAACCGCGTCAACCGAATTTGCTGAAGCCCATTTTGCGGCCTGTTTTGCGGACAACCAGAACTAATCGGTGCGGCTGGTTAACCCGCTAACCATGTGTGCTGGCAGCCTGCCATTCCGCGATCGCATCGATCGGGAACAGCAGCATGATGACGTTAAGCGTCAGTCCGTCGCGCACGATCCAACCGACCACCAACTCTCCGATCACCGCAAGCGCCACCGTCCATTTCACCGGTAGCCGCAGTGCCAGCCAGAAGCCGAAAGCCATCCAGCCAATATCGGCAAAGGAATTGAGCACGCTGTCGCCGGAATAGCCGAAATTGGCAGTGACAGACCGGAACCTTTCGATGACCAGCGACGTGTTCTCGGCAATTTCCCATGCGGCTTCGAGAAAAACCGCCAGCGGCAAGCCCCACCGGAACGCATTTTTGCCGCCCCAGCCTTGCTTGACGAACAACCACCAGCCGAGCGCATAGAAGATCATTCCGTGGATGATGTGGCTGGGTGTGTACCAGTCCGCAATGTGCTGCGAATTGCCGGCATCGTTGATCAGGCCATGCCACAGCTTGACGTAGCCGCAGGTGCAGATCGGCGGGCGATCCATGGCCAGGAGGATGAGGACTGCCGCGAGCGTGATGGCAATCGAGACGACGACCGTCTTACGGTTTGGAATGAGCGCTCCCATAGGCCGCAAGAGATGAATCACAACAGGGCAGCTTGGCAAGCTGCTTTGCACTTGACGCTGGGGATAGTCAGCGAGGCATTGCCCCGCCCTGCTTGCTCGCCTAGGGCACAAGACCGATGGACAAACGGGCGTATGATGTTGCGATTGCAGGCGGCGGGCTTGCTGGCGGGCTGATCGCGCTCGCGCTGCATCGCCACGTCCCGGACTTGCGCTTTATGCTCGTCGAAGCGGGCGAGGTGCTCGGCGGCAACCACCGCTGGAGCTGGTTTGAAAGCGACCTCAGCGAACAGGGTGACGCGCTGCTCGCACCGTTTGAACTCAACCGCTGGGACGAAGGCTATGACATTGCCTTCCCGAAATATGCAAAGACCCTTCCGACCGCCTATCGCTCGCTTGCCAGCGAAGAATTTCACCGCGCTCTGATGGAGCTTCTGCCCGCAGACAGCATACGCCTCAATACGCGTGTCGATACGCTTGATGCAGGCGGAATTACCCTCAGCAGTGGCGAGCGGATCGAAGCGAAACGCGTGATCGACTGCCGCACCTTCAAGCCGAGCGCGCATCTTGCGGGCGGCTGGCAGGTCTTTCTCGGCCAGCATATCCGCTGCGATCAGCCGCACGGCCTCACGCGGCCGATGATCATGGATGCAACCGTCGATCAGCTCGCACCTTTTGGCAACGGCTCAGCCTATCGCTTCGTCTATGTGCTGCCCCTCAGTGAGACCGAAGTCTTTGTCGAAGATACCTATTACGCTGACGATCCAAAGATGGACAAGGATCAGCTGTGGGGCCGCACGCAGGCCTATGCCGAGCGCCATGGCTGGAAAGGCGAAGTGATCGCGCATGAGACAGGCATCCTGCCCGTTTTGTCGGGCGGCAATCTCGAGGCGGCAATTGCGGACAGGCGCGTCGACGGTGTCGCAATAGCTGGCGCGCAAGGCGGCTTTTCGCACCCGCTGACAAGCTACACGCTGCCCTTCGCTGTGGAAAATGCGATCGCCATCGCTGAAATGCTCAAAGCGAGACCCGCGACCAGCGGCGCTCAGCTTGCCAGCTTCTGCCACAAGCGCGCTGATGCGCACTGGCGCCGCACCGGTTTCTACCGGATGCTTTCACGCATGTTGTTTGAAGCGGCAGAGCCAGAGGAACGAGTTGTGGTGTTCCAGCATTTCTATGACTTGTCTGGCGACCTGGTCGAACGCTTCTACGCGGGTGGCTCGACCTGGACAGACAAGATCCGCATCCTCAGCGGTGAACCGCCCGTATCTATCCCGCGCGCGATCAGGGCTCTCCTGTCGCGTGGCACGCCCCTTTCTACGGAGAAACCGGCATGAATGTCGAAACGACCCTTTCCAGCGAGACGCCCGTGACCGGCGCTGGCGACATCGCGAAAGCCGATCCCGGCAAGTATGAAGGCAGGCGTGCCTGCGTCATCGGGAGCGGTTTTGGCGGGATGGCGCTGGCAATCCGGCTGCAATCGGCAGGCATCGCGACCACGGTGGTGGAAGCGCGCGACAAGCCGGGCGGGCGCGCCTATTTCTGGGAGAAGGACGGCTTCACCTTCGATGCCGGTCCCACCGTCGTTACCGATCCCGACTGCCTGAAAGAACTGTGGGCGCTGTCGGGTCATGACATGGCCGAAGACGTCGAGCTGATGAAGGTCATGCCGTTCTACCGGCTTAATTGGCCGGACGGGACGAACTTCGATTATTCAAACGATGAGAACGAACTGAACGCGGAAATCGCCAAGCTCAATCCGGCGGACGTTGCTGGCTACCAGCGATTCCTGGAATACTCGGCTGAGTGTTACGAAAAGGGCTATCTGGAACTCGGTCACAAGCCGTTTCTCGATTTCAAATCCATGCTGAAGGCCGCGCCCGCGCTCATGAAGAAGCAGGCCTGGCGCAGCGTCTATTCCATGGTCTCAAGCTTCGTCGAAAACGAGAAGCTGCGCGAAGGGCTCAGCTTCCACACGCTGCTGGTCGGCGGCGATCCGATGAAGACCAGCGCGATCTACACGCTGATCCACAAGCTCGAAAAGGACGGCGGCGTGTGGTGGACCAGAGGCGGCACCAACCGGCTGATCGCAGGCATGGTGCGCCATTTCGAGCGATTGGGCGGGACCATGCGCGTTGGCGATCCGGTGGTGCAGGTCCACACGATGGGCACCCGCGCCAGCGAAGTTGAAGCCGCCAGTGGCTGGCGCGAGCGGTTTGATGCGGTCGCGAGCAATGCCGACATCATGCATAGCTACAAGGACTTGCTGTCAGACTCACCTCGCGGCCAGAAATACGCGAAATCCTTGGCAAGGAAGCGCTACAGCCCCTCGCTGTTCGTGGTCCACTTCGGGCTCGACGGAACCTGGCCGGGCATTGCGCATCACATGATCCTGTTCGGGCCGCGATACAAAGGCCTGCTGCAGGACATTTACGATCACGGCGTGCTGCCGCAGGATTTCTCGATCTATCTGCACCACCCGACCGTGACCGACCCCAGCATGGCGCCCAAGGGCAAGAGCACCTTCTACGCGCTGGTGCCGGTCGCGCATCAGGGCAAGCTCGCGGTTGATTGGGACGAGGTCGGCCCGATCCTTGAGAAACGCATTCTCGACGAGATTGGCCGCCGCCTGATACCGGATATTCACGAGCGGATCGTGACGAAGTTCCACTACGCGCCGAGCGATTTCTCGACTGACCTCAACGCGCACCTGGGCAGCGCATTCAGCCTTGAGCCGGTTCTGACACAGAGCGCCTATTTCCGTGGCCACAACCGCGACGATGTGATCAACAATTTCTATCTTGTCGGTGCAGGCACGCATCCCGGCGCAGGCATCCCCGGCGTGGTCGGCAGCGCAAAGGCAACCGCAGGATTGATGCTGGAGGATTTGGCGGTAAAACCCGCCTGATGAAACGCCTCGCTGTCTATTGCGGCTCTGCTTCGCCGGAAGACCCGCGCTATATCAAGCTTGCCCGCAATGTCGGGATGACGCTCGCTGCGCGCGGCATTGGCGTGGTCTACGGCGGCGGACGTCTGGGATTGATGGGTGCGGTTGCAACCGGCGCGCTGGAGCAAGGCGGAGAGGTAATCGGCGTCATCCCCGAAGCGCTCTCCGGCAGTGAAATCGCCAACACCGACTGCACTGAGCTCCACGTCGTCTCCGGCATGCATGAGCGCAAGCAAGCCTTTACGGACCTTTCCGATGGCTTCGTCACCATCCCCGGAGGGGTCGGCACGATGGATGAGCTATGGGAAGCGATCAGCTGGGCTCAGCTTGGCTATCACACCAAACCGGTCGGCCTCTTGAACGCGTTTGGCTTCTATGATGACCTCATCGCGTTCAACCGCAAGATGGGCGAAGTCGGCTTTGTCCGGCCCGCGCATCAGAACATCCTGATCCATGCGGACAAAATGTCCGATCTGCTCGACAAGATGGCAGCGTATGAGCCGCATACGCCAATCTTCCGCATGAAGGCGGAAGATTTGTGAAGATGTCTTCTCGTTGTGAGGGTGTGGGCGGCTCGGTAGCATCATGAAAAGACACCAGCTCGTGGAGGAGTCTCGCCGCGCGATTGCGGAAGGCTCCAAGAGCTTCTCGGCCGCATCACGTCTCTTCGATCGCACCACGCGTGAACGCGTGTGGATGCTTTATGCCTGGTGCCGCCGGTGCGACGACCTCGCCGATGCACAGGACAAGGGCGGTGACCTCGGCGACCAGTCAGGCATAGCTCATGCTGTGAGCCATCTGCGCGTCATGACAAAGGCCGCGCTCGAAGGCCGCCAAACCGCCGACCCCGCATTCGCCGCCTTCGCGCAGGTTGCGGCGGAATGCCGCCTCACCATGGACCACGCCAATGATGTGATCACCGGGTTCCAGCTCGACGCGGATGACTGGCGCCCGCGCACCGAGGCGGACCTGATGCGCTATTGCTGGCATGTCGCAGGCGCGGTCGGCGTGATGATGGCGCTGGTGATGGGGGTAAAACGCGACGACGATTTCACGCTCGACAGAGCGTGTGATCTCGGCCTTGCATTCCAGCTCGCCAATATCGCGCGCGATCTGGTGGAGGATGATGCCGCCGGGCGCTGCTACTTGCCGATGGAATGGCTGGTCGAAGAGGATATCGAACCCGGCCAGCACACCAAGCCGCATCACCGGCAGGAACTGGCGGACATGGCGGCAAGGCTGGTCGATCTGATGGAGCACCACGCCGATGCCAGCCGCATCGGGGCCGCGCGCCTGCCCTTCCGCAGCCGCTGGGCGATTCTTTCCGCTGCGCGCATCTACACCGCGATTGGCCGCGAGGTTCGCCGCAAGGGCACAGCCGCATGGGATCACCGGGTCTATACCTCCAAGGCGCAAAAGATCGGGCATGTGACTGCAGCCTTCTTCGAAGCGGTGCGCAACCGCCCGCCGCATCTGGAGCGCATGCCGAAATGGACGCGCGGGGATTTCGCTGGCCTCTGACCGTCATTGCGAGCGACCGCTGACCTGTTCAGCGGTCGCGCGGCAATCCAGTCCCGTAGCGCCCTGGATTGCTTCGTCGTTTCACTCCTCGCAATGACAAAGAAAATCGGTTAGCTGGTTTCACATGATACAAAAACTCCTCATAGCGAATAGGGGCGAGATTGCCTGCCGCATTATCCGCACCGCGCGCGCCATGGGGATCGCGACCGTCGCGGTCTATTCGGATGCGGATGCCAAGGCGCTGCATGTGCGGCAAGCGGACGAGGCGGTGCATATTGGCCCCTCGCCTGCCGCCGAGAGCTACTTGCAAGGCGAGAAGATCATCGCGGCGGCGAAGGAAACCGGCGCGGAGGCGATCCATCCGGGCTATGGCTTCCTGAGCGAGAATGCGGGCTTCGCGCAGGCGGTGATCGATGCAGGCCTCATCTGGGTCGGCCCCAAGCCTGCCAGCATCGAGGCGATGGGCCTGAAAGATGCGGCCAAGAAGCTGATGCGCGAAGCGGGCGTACCGGTCACTCCCGGTTATGAGGGCGAAGACCAGTCGGTCGAGCGCCTTAAGTCCGAAGCGGACAAGATCGGCTATCCCGTGCTGATCAAGGCGGTCGCAGGCGGCGGCGGCAAGGGGATGCGCAAGGTCGACGCGCCCGAGGATTTCGAGGCGAGCCTCGAAAGCTGTCGACGCGAGGCAAAGGCCAGCTTCGGCAACACGCAAGTGCTGCTGGAAAAGTGGATCACCTCGCCCCGCCATATCGAGGTGCAGGTGTTCGGCGACAGCCACGGCAATGTCGTCCACCTGTTTGAACGCGACTGCTCGCTCCAGCGCCGCCACCAGAAGGTGATCGAGGAAGCCCCCGCCCCCGGCATGGACGAGGGCACGCGCGAGGCCATCTGCGCCGCCGCCGTCCGTGCCGCCAAGGCGGTCGATTACGAAGGTGCGGGCACGATCGAATTCATCGCCGACGCCAGTGAGGGCCTACGCGCCGACCGCATCTTCTTCATGGAGATGAACACGCGGCTTCAGGTAGAACATCCGGTGACGGAAGAGATCACCGGCGTGGACTTGGTCGAATGGCAGCTGCGCGTGGCGAGCGGGGAGGCGTTGCCGAAGCGGCAGGAGGAACTGTCGATCAACGGCCATGCGATCGAGGCTCGGCTTTATGCGGAGGATCCGGCGAAGGGGTTTCTGCCGAGCACGGGGCGCTTGGGTCATTTCTATCTTCACGATGAAGAGCGCGTCGACTCAGGCGTCGAAGAAAACGATGAGGTCTCGCCTTTTTACGATCCGATGATCGCAAAACTCATCGTTCACTCGGATGACCGTGACACTGCTCGCCTCGCACTCATGCGAACGCTCTCAAAATCTTTCGTTGCACCAGTGCGGACGAACAGCGGCTTTCTCTATGCCTGCTTAGCAAGTGAAGCATTCGCGGCTGCCGAACTCACGACGGGGTTCATCGAGGATGCAGGCGATGACCTATTACCGGAAGCTCTACCAAGCGAAGCAGCAACGAATCGCGCAGCAAAGACCTTCTTGGAAGCAAATTGGCAGTTCAACGACCTGCCATCGGTAGTCATACCCAGCGGCCTTCAATCATTTCGCCTGAACGCGAAACCTAATCGCAGTGTCCGATTGGAAACTCGCGGTCAGGCACTCGTTGGAGACGCCGATTCTGCCATCGGAGCTTTCCGGGAGAGTGGCCCGTTCCACACAGCCCTCAACGACACCGAAGTCGTTGTTAGCGAGTATGGAGAGGCGTTCGTTTTTAGCGCGCCACCGCGTGGCGACACCTCCGGCCACCACCACGCCCACGACGGCGACATTATCGCCCCGATGCCGGGCAAGGTCATCGCGGTCCTTGTGGCCGAGGGCGATGCGGTTACTGCAGGCCAGCGCCTGATGGTGCTCGAGGCGATGAAGATGGAGCACGCGCTCACCGCGCCGTTTGACGGGACGGTGCGCGACCTCTCGGTCAGCGCGGGTTCGCAGGTGCAGGTCGAGGCACTGCTGTGCGTGGTGGAGCCGAAAGAGGATTGACCCACCCCCGGCCCCTCCCGCAAGCGGGAGGGGAGAAAAAGCGCAACCGAATCCCCCTCCCGCTTGCGGGAGGGGTTAGGGGTGGGCCTGAGAGGGAGGATTGATGACCTGGGCCAAAGAACTCGAAGAACTGCGCCGCCGTGAGGAACTCGCGGAGGAAATGGGCGGATCGGAAAAACTCGCCAAACAACATGGCCGGGGCAAGATGGACGCCCGCGCGCGGCTTGCGGCGCTCACCGATGACGGCTCTTTCCGCGAAATCGGCAAGATTGCCGGCAAGGGTCATTACGACGCAAACGGCGATCTCACCGGCGTGCGCCCTGCCCCGTTCCTGTTCGGTAAGGCGGACATCAATGGCCGCCCGGTGGTCGCGACCGCAGACGATTTCACCATTCGCGGCGGCGCGGGCGATGCAGGCATCCACCGCAAGATGGTCCAGGCCGAGAAGATGGCGCATGAACTGAAATTGCCGCTGATCCGCATGATCGACGGCACGGGCGGCGGCGGCAGCGTCAAGATGCTCGAGCAGATCGGCGCGACTTATATCCCTGCCGTCCCTGGCTGGTCCGACGTGGTGAAGAACCTCGAGACTGTGCCGGTGGTGGCGCTGGCGCTTGGTCCCACAGCCGGGCTGGGCGCAGCGCGCGTTGTCGCCAGCCATTATTCGATCATGGTGCGCGGGTTGTCGCAGATCTTCGCGGCCGGGCCCGCCGTGGTCGATGGGCTTGGAGAAGCCTATCGCGATGGCTCGACCAGCCACGAGGAAGCGAAGGAAAAGCTCGGCGGCAGCGACATTCACACGCGCAACGGCGTGGTGGATGATGAAGTGGCGAGCGAGGCTGAAGCCTTCGCCCGCGCGCGGCATTTCCTCAGCTTCATGCCAGAGCATGTCGGCCAGCTGGCGCGCAGATCCAACTGCACCGACCCCGTCCACCGCAAGGAAGACGCGCTGCTTAGCCTCGTCCCGCGCGATCCCAAGCAGGTCTATTCGATGCGCCGCTGCATGGAGATGGTGTTCGATTCCGGAACCGTGTTCGAGATCGGCCGCATGTGGGGCCGGGCCGCGATCACCGCGCTCGCCCGCCTCGATGGCTGGCCGGTCGCGGTCCTCGCCAGCGACCCGAGTTTCCTCGGCGGATCATGGGATGCCAAGACGGCTGAGAAAGTCGAGCGGTTCGTCAAGCTGGCGGACCAGTTCCGCTTGCCGATCGTCCATCTGGTCGACAACCCTGGCTTCATGATCGGGCGCGAGGCGGAGATAGCTGGCACAATCCGTTATGGCGTGCAGGCGATGAACGCGATCTACAAGGCCAGCGTGCCGCTTGGCTGCATCGTGCTGCGCCGCGCATACGGGATTGCCGGCAGCGCGATGAGCAATGCGGAGACCTTCCAGTACCGCTATTGCTGGCCTTCGGGTGATTGGGGAAGCTTGCCCATAGCGGGCGGGCTGGAGGTCGCCTACAAGTCGGAGCTTGAAGCCTCCGAAGATCCCGAAGCCGAACTCGCCGCGATCCGCGAACGGCTGTACAAGGTCACTTCCCCCTTCCGCTCAGCCGAGCGCTTCAATGTCGAGGACATCATCGACCCGCGCGATACGCGGCCTTTGCTGTGCGAATTTGCGGAACTGGCGTGGCGTAGGCTTTTGTCTTAATGATCCGGGCCACCCGCGCCTACCCGCCGCTCCTGAAAACGTCATGCAATTCCATGTAACGCCGCGCCTGGCTTGGGCGGCGGAACAGCTTGCCGCGCTCGCTATAAAGCACCATGGCGATTGCACATGCAGCGCATGCCATCATCGCAAGGCTCAGCGGCAATGCGGTCCCGTCATAAGCTTGCCCAATGGCTGCACCCAGCAACGCACCCGTCACCATCCGCACGCTTGTCTGACCGGAGCTTGCCGCGCCGGCGATATGCTGGAACGGCTGCATCGCGATCGAGCTGAAGTTTGCGCCGACAAAGCCAAGCACGGTCATATTGAGCCCCAGCAGTATGACGAATTCCCACAAGCTCTGCTCGCCATCGTAAGCCGAAATGACCATCAGCGTGCTGAAGAACAGGAAACCGATGACGGCCGCATGGCTCACCCGGCGAGCGCCGAATTTCTCGACGATGCGCGAATTGGTGAAGCTCGCCACCACCATGCCAAGGATCGAGGCCCCGAAAATGAGCGCGAAGTAATCGCCCGCACCGAAGCTTTCTGCAATCAGCTGCTGACTTGAATTGAGGAAGCCGAACAGCGAGCCGAACACCAGCGCTGCACCGATGACATAGCCGATAGACTCGCGCTTCATCAAAGATTCGCCCATGTTCCTGAGAATCGTACGCGGCGCGATGTCCTGTACATTCTCGGCAGACAATGACTCTGGCAGGCGGAACCATACCCAGATGCCGACCAGCAGACCCATAAGGGCCATTGAGTCGAAGATTGCGCGCCAGCCCAAAAGCATCAGGATCACTTGTCCAAGAGCAGGCGCGAAAATCGGCACGGCCAGGAAGATCATGATGATCAGGCTCATCATCCGCGCCATGCGGTCGCCGCCAACCTTGTCGCGCACGATCGCGGTCGGCACCACGCTGAGGCCTGCACAGGCGATCCCCTGCACCAGCCGGATTACAAGCAAGGTCGTGAAATCGGTGACCAGCGAACAGGCGACCGACAGGATCGAATAGCTGGCAAGACCGAAGAACAGCACCGGTCTGCGCCCGAAACGGTCGGCAAACGCTCCCGGAAAGAACGCCCCAATACCCGATCCAAGGAAATATGCGACGATCACCAGCTGACGTTCATTGCCCGGCGCGTCTAGCTCATCGCCCATCACACCCAGCGCAGGCAGCATCGCGTCGATACCGAATGCCTGAAGGCTCATCATCGAAGCCATCAGTACTATCAGTTCGCGCGGACCCAGTTCGGGCCTGGATTTGACGGTGGCTGTACTCATTCCCTTTTCCTTGGGCGCTCGATCCGGATTTGGAAAGCGCCTTTTCGCAAGACTGCGAAGAGCGTTTGATGACGCGAGAGGTTCCCTCGCGGCGTGCGGAATACTAGTTTGACCGCATGGCGAACGGTGAGCTTGAAGGCGAAGAGGCCCCTGACGACTCTGCTGATGAGGCGGGGACGGGCCTGCGCAAGATCATCCATATCGACATGGACGCCTTTTTCGCAAGTGTAGAGCAGCGCGACAATCCCGAATTGCGCGGCAAGCCTGTCGCGGTCGGCGGCTCCGGCGGACGCGGCGTGGTGGCCGCGGCAAGCTACGAAGCGCGCAAGTTCGGGGTGAGGAGCGCGATGCCTTCGGTCACGGCCAAGCGCCTGTGCCCGGACCTCATTTTCGTACGTCACCGGTTTGAAGCCTACAAGGAGGCGAGCCGCACGATCCGCGCGATCTTCCACCATCACACCCCGCATGTCGAACCGCTCAGCCTGGATGAAGCCTATCTCGACGTCACAGAGGACTTGCTCGGGATAGGATCGGCCACTCGCATTGCCGAGCTGATCCGGCAGGAAATCCGCGCCAAGACGAAGCTGACGGCAAGCGCTGGGGTAAGCTACAACAAGTTTCTCGCCAAGATCGCAAGCGATCAGAACAAGCCCGACGGTATATGCGTCATCCGCCCGGGCCAAGGCGCGGATTTTGTCGCTCAACTGCCGGTACGGCGGTTTCACGGGGTCGGTCCCAAGGCCGAAGCGAAGATGCTCAGGCTCGGCATCCAGACAGGTGCGGACCTGGCCGCAAAGGATATCGCCTTCCTGCGCCAGCATTTCGGAAGCTCTGCGGATTATCTTTACCGCGCGGCGCGCGGGATCGACTTGCGACCAGTACGTGCGCAACGGACACGCAAATCGGTCGGCGGCGAGCGGACTTTCAGCGAAGACATTTCATCTGGCCCGGCTCTGCGCGAGACGCTCGACAATATCGTCGACATCGTGTGGGATTCGATCGAGCGGGCGAATGCCAAGGGCCGCACGATCACGCTCAAAATGAAATACACCGACTTCCAGAACGTCACGCGCTCACGCTCGCTCCCGCAGCCTGTCGCCGACAAGCGCGAATTTGCGCGCGTTGCGCATGCGATCCTGGACGACACGCTCCCTCTCGCCATGCCCATCCGGCTGATGGGGCTGACGCTGTCCAATCTGGAACGCGAAGCGGGCGAACAGCCGACTAAGAAAGACACTGCGCAACTTTCGCTGCTCTAGCATCGGGATCTTGGGAGTATCAGGACCATCGGTACTGAATCCTGATTGTCGTTCAATCTGAAAGCTGCAGAGCAGTGCGATAGCTCATCAGAAATTCGTCAACATAGATGCTGCGCCGGTTTGGCAGCTCGTCGATTCCGAACCACCCTGCAGAGAGTATCTCCCGCTCATTGGCGCGCGGGTGTCCTTCAGCAACTGCGCCGTAAATGTGAACGACATTGGTCGCACCATGCAGCAACTTGTGTGTTTGGCCCAGCAGCCGCAGATCACCAACACCGAGGCCGGTTTCCTCTGCCACTTCGCGCGCAGCGGCTGTCACGATGTCTTCGTCCCGATCAATCCCGCCGCCCGGCCATTGCCATAGGCGGTTGCCATAGCATGGTTGCACCAGCAGCACTTCGCCCAACGCATTCCGGGTAATGATTGCACAGCCATGCACAGTCGGGCGGGCAATGCGCCAATATTGCGTGCGCACGGCATGAGCCATGCGATAGCCCAGACGATGCGCGCGTGGAGGGATCAGGTGAAGCATGTCACCTGCTGGCTCGCTGCGCGGAGCAGCCGTGCAATGGGCAAGTCATGCTCACCCGCAAGCGCTGCTTCGAACACGCTGCGCTTTTCGACGGACCCGCCGAGAGTGAAGAGAATGGCATCGCAATTGAGGAGCGCAGGGATAGTGAGCGTGATCCGATCAAAGGGCGCTTCGGGCGGGAGCGGGTCGGGCGTCAACCGGCGAACCAATTGCGGATCCTCTACTTGCGGATCGGTGTTCGGGAAAAGCGACGCGATGTGACCGTCCGCCCCCATGCCAAGCCATGTGACTGCGAAACGCGGCGGGACGCTCCGTTCGCAGAGCGCGCGCACTGTAGCTCCTACAGGTTCGAACAGCGCCCGGATTTTGCCAGTGTTGGAGGCGGAATGGTCCTCTGGCACCACGCGGTCATCGCCCGGCCAGACTTGGATCCGGGCAAAGTCCAACTGGCGGCCGGTGAGTGCCTGCATGATCGGAAACGGGGTCGAGCCACCGGGAACGCTCAGCGCAATCTGGCCCTCTGTTTCACGCAAAGCATCGCTCAGCCGCCTTTCCAGCCAATCGGCGATCCGATCTGTGCCGGCTCCTTCGATGATTGTTGGCTCAGTCATTCTCACCGACATAGCAAAACGGGCGGCCCTCGCCAGTGCGAGAGCGACCGCTTTGCCAACAAAATTTCGTATGCGCTGGCTTCTTACTTAAGCGTCTGGCTGAGGAACCACACGCGCTGTTCAGCCATGTCGGTCCAATCGTCGATCAAGCCGTCGGTCGCATTGTCATTGGCCTGTTCTGCCAGCGGCTTCATGGCTTTGAGACGCTTGACCATCGCGGCATTGTCATCGCGCAGCTCAGCAATCATGGCTTCAGCGCTTAGGTCAGCATCGTCCTGATCCTTGACCTGGGTCTTGCCTGCAACTGAACCAATCGATGTGATCGTATTCGCATCAAGCTTGCGCACACGCTCGCCAATGATGTCGATCTGATCGCGGATCTCTATCGCATGTTCGTCAAACAGCAAATGCAGATCGCGAAAGCGCGGACCTGCCACATGCCAGTGGAAGTTCTTGGTCTTCACAAACAGTGCGAGGTGATCTGCCAACAGGCCGTTCAGTTCTTCAACGAGAGCGGTTTTCGCGTTGTCTCCGGGGGTGGTCATGATCTTTCTCCTTCAGTCTATATCATCCAATTAACGCATCAGAAGAAAGATTGTTTCGCCGGAAAGATAGGATGTTGTGATCGCCTAAGTCGATCAAGGGCTGGAAATGTATCCAGTCCAGGCGATTAAACCGCCGAGCACCAAAAGTGCCGCCGCCACAACAAACCGCAGCCAGCGCCAATTCGCTGTTCGTGAGACACGCTCCGCCAAAGCCCACCCCAGAAGCAGGGACAACGCTGTTGCAAAAGCGCCCCCAGCCAAGGCATGCCAAGGCGATGCGAGTGCCGCCGCGCTGGCAAAGATCACGAGACGCGGAGGATCGATGGCTTGTTTGGCGGTTAAGGCCAGCGCGATTGCTCCAAATGAGCGCGTTGGTTCCCTGGGCAGCTGCGGCGATTTCCCCTGGGCGAGAAGCGCCGCTGCCAATGCGAGGGCAAGCGCTGCGATCATTGCGCGCTCGAAGCCGATAAAACCTGAGCTTAGCCATGCTCCCGCAAACGCAGCAAGAGCGCTTGTGGCAAGGCTCGTGAGCAGGGCGATCAGAACCAATCCAGAGGACCGTCCAAGCTTCGCGCTCAAATGGCCGATCAGCAATTGCGGGCCGCCGCGATGCGCAGCCAGAAAGCTCAGGCCAAAAGCAAGCAGCGAGGCGTCAGTATGCAAGTCTGAGTCTCGCAATCGCTTAACGGGTCAAGCCCAAGGGCCTCGTATCGCAAATGTCTTGGTCGGTGAATAGGCGTTGACGAACAGGTACTGGCCATCGGGCGAGAAACACGCACCGGCCAGTTCGGTCTGAATGTTCAATCGCCCGAAGACATAGGGCTTGCCCTCGGGAGTGATGCCGATCAGGCGATTGTCGACCAAATCTGCATATTCATCCTCGCACACGATAAGGTCGCCGTTTGGAGCGATGGTTAGGTTGTCGCCGTAGTAAAACTGTTCCTTGCTTTCGCTTTCGAAGAATAGTTCGAGTCGGTCTACGCCGCCATCGCGACCCGGCAAGAGCCTGAATATCTGACCGCACTTTGCCGTTCCACCGCCAGTACAGCAGAAATAAATCTCGCTATCGCCCATATGGATGCCTTCACCGCGAAAAAATAGGCTGGCGCCCTTCGCAGCACCGCGCTGACGAAGATCATCTGCTGGGGACTCGACATTGTCCATGTCGATCCAGCGCGTCCAATGGATGACACCGGCCTCGACAACCGGTTGGTTCTGATTGCGCGTATCGGGAACTGCCTCGACAGCCAGCGCTTGCAGCCTGCCGCCCTGGGCGAGCTGGCCGGGTACATCGGGAATGAAACGATAGAAGAGCCCATCCTCACGGTCTTCTGTGAGATAAACGATCCCGGTTGCGGGATCGACGCACGCCGCTTCGTGCTCGAAACGCCCCATCGCTTTAAGCGGCACTGCCGGGACCGGGCCGGTCGCGCTCGCTGGCACCTCGAATACCCAGCCGTGACCGTCACGAATTTTCCGGCGGAAGCGCCCAGGCTCTTCACAAGTCAACCAGCTTCCCCATGGTGTAACCCCTCCGGCACAATTCTCCCACGTCCCAGCAAGGCTGCGGAACTGTCTTTCGACAGCAAGGGTTTCTGCGTCGAGTATGATGGTGGTCGTACCGCCAGGTAGAAAACCGCCGCCTTCACCACGCAAAAAGCCCTGTTCGGCATAAACTTCTGGGCCATGCTCAGCGCGCAACTCATGATTCCGCACCAGCGCAATCTTCCCGTTGCCCAAATCGAAACTGCCCATCCCGTCTCCGCGATCTGGCACCAGCTCACCGTCATCCATCGCATCGCCCAGGCATGAGATGATCCGATAGGAAAAGCCTTCCGGCAGGTCGAGAATGCCAGCCGGATCGCTCTTTAACGAACCGTAGAGGTCGGCGGTTGCGGCAGACGTCGCGCTGCTCCGTTCCGTGAGTTTCGGCGTACGCACCGTGCAGCCGCTTGCAACAAGTGCGGCAAAGGCCGAGCCAGTGGCTCCCATGAAACGGCGGCGATTGAAAGCAACTGACATCAAGCACTCCGAATGATCTTGTCAGCAGCGTTGTTTGCGACATCGAGATGAATATATGATGACAGCAGACGAACCAAGGTCGCGCCAGCTCTTTGAAGCGAAATCCGGTTGCGGTTCGCAGTGGCCGCCTTAGCGCGAGAGAAACGCCCGGATAGCGTTGACCGCAATTGGCTCATCGAGGATAGGCGCATGCCCGCGATCCGGCACTTCGACATAGGCGAGGTCGCCCCCTCGCCTGGTCGCCATCTCGGAAACCGTGGATGCTGTGAGGATGTCGCTGTTTACGCCGCGAATGGCAAGGATCGGAATGGCCGAGAGAGCTTCCCACAAGGCCCACAGGTCTGGCGGAACAGTGGTGGTGTCGTCCCTCGCCATACCTGCCGAGATCGCGGGATCATAGGCGAACACCACGCGCCCGTCGGGCAATTCGCGGCAAGTGCGCCTGGCAAAGGCCATCCAGTCGTCGCTCGTGAAGCCGGTCATTGCGCTTCGGTTGATCGCTGCGCAGCGATCCGCCGCTTCTTCCCAGTTGTTCATCGGCTCGGCTGGACCAACATAGCTGCGAATTCGGTCGAGCCCTTCTTCCGAGACTTCAGGGCCAACATCATTGAGCACGATCCCGGCGATCCGCTCCGGCTGTTGCGCGCCCATGACCATCGCCATCAGCCCGCCCATCGACGTACCGATGCACACGACTTGTTCAATTCCCAAGACGTCAAGCAGCGCCCACATGTCCGCGGCATAGACATCGGGCCGGTAGTTGGCGGGATCGGGATCGTATTGCGAGCGCCCGCGCCCCCGCTGGTCCGGCACGATCATCCGCCGTTTGCCAACCCCGAGCAGTTCGATCAGCGGCTCGAAATCGGCCGAATTGCGCGTGAGACCGTGCATCAACAGCAAAGGGGCTGCGCCGCCGCCTGCATCGGCCGGATAATCGCGCGCGAACAGGTCAAGCCGCCCGTCCGCGCTGCGATAGTTGTATTCGCGCCAGGGTTGCGTGTGAGGCACTATGCCTCTCCTGATCAGAAGCGGATTTCACCTGTCACGAAGATCCTGCGCGGATCGCCGTAAAAGCCGGTGATGTTGTTCTCGATCCCGAGCGAGGTGTTGAACTCGAAATCGTAACCGGCCACGACATACCGCTTGTCCAACAGGTTCTTGCCGTGCACGCCAATCGAGAACCGGTCACTGTCATCGGTGTAGACAATGCTGGCGTTCACAAGCGCAAAGCCGTCCTGATCGATGAAGGGCGTCGGAAACTCAAACTGCTGCGAGTCGCTTTGAAGCGCGACATTGCCGAGGATGTCGACCATCCCGCTTGCCACGGGCAGACCAAGATTTGCCCCGAAATTGACAGTGAACTCAGGGGTGTTCTGGATGCTCGCCACATCAGACGCGTCTTGACCGCCGATAATGTATTCATCGAAGCTTGCATCGAGATAACCAACGGCGAGATTGACGCCGAAACGGCTGCCAGGTCCGGCAAAGTCGCGCCCGACGAGCGCCCGTGCCTCGATCTCAAGGCCATTGATTGATGCGCTGCCAGCATTGTCCGTAATCCCTGCGAAGGTATCGGCAATGCCATCATCGTTCGTATCCACGCCGATCGAGCCAGGCACCTGATAGTCCTTGTAGTCGCTCTTGAAGGCAGCGACGCTGAGGCTCAACGCATCCTCAAGCAGCGAGGCCTTCCAGCCCAGTTCGAAGCTGTCGACGATCTCCGGATCGAAGCTCATATACTCGAAGATTTCGTCGGCTGAAACTGACCCGCTCCCGTCCGCGTCGGGGGCCTGGCTGGTCTGGCCGCGCGGATCAAAGCCGCCGCCCTTGAAGCCGCGCGAATAGCTGAAATAGAGATTATGATCCTCGTTCGGCTTATAACTGATCGAGGCGCGCGGCGTGAATTCCTTGAAGGTTTCGCTACCAAGGAAATCAGATGTAATCGCAATGGGGATTGCCCCAGTGGCAAACAGGTCCGAGAACCCGCCGATGAAGGTCGTGCGCAAGACGCGGCTGGTCCGCTTGTCATTGGTATAACGACCGCCGAGCGAGATGCTGAACTGGTCCGTGATATCGTAAGTGAAGTCTCCGAAGATCGACCAGGTTTCGGTATCGACATCGCCCAGCGTCTGGGCGTTAAGACCAGGCAGGCTGATGAGGTCGCCGGTTACGAACAGCGCCGCGTCAAAGGCGGTGAAGGCATTGGCATCGAGATAATAGAAGCCAAGCACGCCCGACAGGCTGTCACTTTCATAAAGCAGCTGGAATTCCTGGCTCAGCTGATCATTTTCGTAGATCGCGGGAACATCCAGGTCAGCGACAGGAAGACTGTCAAAATCGATCGGGGTGGTTGTCTTGTCCTCGCGGTAACCTGTGATCGACTTGAGCGTAATCGTATCGCTGACTTCGAGCGCGATGTTGAGCGATCCGCCATAGGCTTCGACTTCCTGCTCGACGACATTGAGCCCCGCCCGTGTGTCGTAGACGCTGTCAAGCACCGGCGCTGCCGTAAGCACGCCCGGCAAGAAGCGGTGACCTTGTCTCGGATCGCTGTTGTCCTTTACATAGTCGCCCGCGAGGCGGACGAAGAGCGGACCGTTGTCGAACTCGATTGTGCCGCGCGCAGCCCACACGTCCTTGTTGTAGTTTTCGACTCCGTCGAGATTGAGGTTGTCGCCGAAGCCGCCGCGCGACAGCCGCGCACCGCTTGCGCCGATCCGCAAGCTGTCGCTGATCGGGGTCGAAGCTGTGACGAGAAGATCGGCCTGGTCATAAGAGCCATAGGTTCCGCGTATCTTGACCTGCGTTTCGTCGGGCAAACGCGCTGTGACATATTTGATAGCGCCGCCAATGGTGTTGCGGCCATAAAGCGTGCCTTGCGGGCCGCGCAGCACTTCGATCCGCTCGACATCATAAACGTCGAGCACGGCTGCCTGCGGCCGGTTGAGATAGACATCATCGACATAGAGCCCAACGCCTGCTTCGAACCCTGCAACCGGGTCTTGCTGGCCGACACCGCGAATGAATGCGGTCAGTGTAGTGTTGGTCCCGCGGCTGACCTCCAGGTTGAGATTGGGCACTTCCTGCGCAATTTCAGTGAGTTCCAGCGTGCCTGACCGCTGCAACTGCTCAGCAGAAAGCGCTGTGACGGCGATCGGAACATCGAGCGCACGTTCCTCGCGGCGGCGTGCAGTCACCACAATGACGTTGCCGTTGTCAGCGGAGGTCGCCTCTTCAGCCGAAGTGCCGTCCTGCGCCATGACTGCCGCAGGGGCGAGCGAGGCGGCCAAGGCAAAGCCTGCCCCACCGGTCAGAAACCGCACTGCCGAGCGCTGTGAAAGATGAGCCAAGAATCCTCTCCTTACATGTCTATTGACGCCCCAATATTGAAAGTTGAACCACCTTTCAAGTTTATTCTTGCGTGCGCCCCTGCGACTTTGGTAATAAACTCCTCAGCAAGGGGAGTGCGTAATCGACCATCCGACACCAGTTCTGGACAAGACTCCGCGCACAGAACGCGGCCGCAGGACCTTGCGCAAATTGCTGGATGCAGCGGCGATTGAATTCGGGGAGAAGGGTTTTCACGCGGCATCGATCAGCTCGATTACGCGCCGGGCTCAAGTCGCGTTAGGCTCGTTCTACACATACTTTGACAGCAAGGACGCATTGTTCCAGGCGCTCGTTCAGGACATGAGCGCGCAGGTGAAATCGCAAGCTGCCGCTGCAGTGAGCGAACTGAAGGCGCGGCACGATCCTGATGCGCTCGACATCGAGGAAGCGGCGCTTGCTAGCTTTCTGGCCTTCGCCAGCGAACACAAGGAAATCTACCGCATCATCGACGAGTCGGAGTTTGTCGATCCGGCCGCATACCGAACGCATTACGAAGGCACGGCCGCGCGCATACTGGAGCGTTTGCAGGCCGGTGCCGCAAAGGGTGAACTGCGCGAAGATATCGAGGAGGCGCATGCCTGGGCGCTGATGGGAATGAACGTGTTTCTCGGCCTGCGCTATGCGGTTTGGGCGGAAGGAGGCGATGAGAGGAACGTTGCGCGCATGGCCCGGTCCATCCTCGAGCGAGGACTCGCAAGGCGCTGATTCGGACTGAGCCACCGCTCATGATCAAATGGAGCGGGTGAAGGGAATCGAACCCTCGTCGTCAGCTTGGGAAGCTGCTGCTCTACCATTGAGCTACACCCGCAAAACATTGCAGATATTCGGCGCGCAAGCCTTTGCCTGATCCGGCAAATCCGGTCAATTGACTTCGCGCACGATCCTGCATGGCGCCACCTGCTTGTGCGAATTGCCAGTGCATTCGATTGCGTTGTCTGCTCGCCTTTGGCACTAGGAATTTGCAAGCGCGATGGGAGCTCGCGCAAACAGTGGGAAGCAAAGCCAGATGCGCAAGAGCACGGCATGGGATGTCGCTGAGAAGGCCGGTGTCAGCCAGTCAACCGTCAGCCGGGTGTTCACCGGATCAGCGCGCATCAGCGCGGCAACACGCGACCGCGTCATGGAAGCGGCCAGAGCTTTGGACTACTTGCCTGACAAGCGCGCTTCACGACTTCGCAGCGGACAGACAAGCGTTCTCGCCGTGGTCGTCGTAACCCGTCCTGACGACAGCGCGCGTGAAGTCAATCCATTTGCTTACGCTCTCCTCGGCAGCATCTGCAAAGCAGCATCGCGCCGCGGCTATGAGACGCTGGTGGCCTTCCAGGCCAGCGAAGACGAATTCTACGGTCGCTATGTCGAGCAGCGCGATGCTGATGCAATGGTTGTAATCGGCACGACGCAGAACCGCCCGGCGTGGGACTATTTCCGGCCTATTCTGCAAGATGAAGAACACGCGATTTGCTGGGGCCTCCCATTCGAGGAAGCACATTCGGTTCGCTCGGACAATCGCGCCGGCGGTCGCCTCGCAGCGGAGCATCTCTGGGCGCAAGGCTATCGCAAGCCCGTGTTCCTTGGGCCAATCGAGAGCGAACAACGCCAGTTCCACGAACGCTTTGAAGGCTTCAGCGAGGCGCTTCGGGAACTCGGCGGGGAAGCTATCGTGATGCGCGAAGCATCAAGCACAGACCGGTTTGAGCAAGGCCGTGAAGCCATCAGGCGACTAGCCCAAGCAGGCACGGAATATGACTCGATCTTCGCAGGCTGCGACTTTACCGCGCTGGGTGCACTCGAAGCGCTCCATGCGATGGGTGTCCGCGTGCCCGAGGATGCCGGGATCGTCGGCTATGACGGGATTGACGCCACCGCCCATGCGAGCCCGCCACTCACAACGATCAAACCTGATCTGGAGAAAGCGGGTGAGCAATTGGTCGCTCATGTGCTGGATCAGGAAGAAGTGGAACCCAATGCGCTTGCTCCAGTGGAACTGATTGCGCGGGCCAGCACTGAGCGGGCCTGATAAAATGCGGGGCGGGAGCATCCCGGATCAATCGCGGCGAATCTCCGCGATGATTTCAGCAAGCCACTCGCGTGGCGCTTTTCTCTGACCAATATCGGCAACGAATTCCTGGCCATTCCCAACTCGGTAGAGCCTTCCTTCCGGCCAATTCTCGTCCCGGTCGGGGAAATAGGTAATCTCGCCCCGGCGCAGCCAAGGCGGCCTTGCCCACATTGCCGCCACTTCGCCTTCGGCGGTCAGCCGCAGTCTGTCAGTTGCACGCGATGCCTTCCGGCCCTCGCCCAAATAAAGGGTGTCGTTCTTGCCGTGCATGCCAATTGCATGAGGATGGTTCAAATCGAGGAACATCTGCCGGACCCTTTCATCGGCTCCGGCCAGAGGCACGATTTCTTCGATCAACAGATAACCGAAAATGCGGTGGTGCCTGCCCATCTCCTTGCCATCAAACAGCCCAAAGAAGAGGAACACATCGCCAGCCCGCACCCGCTGGTTTGCCAGATGGCTTTGCGATGAACCTACCTGACCGAGAATTGCGGTGCCATTGTCGAGAAACATCGGGTCGTGATGGCAGTAGTCAGCCGGGCCCAATTTCCCTCGACTGGCCCGCGCCGCATATTCGCCAAGCCCGAGATCGTCATAGGTGGTGTTTGACAGCCCTTTGGAGTCGGGAATGGGCAGACTGACGGGCCGATTGTCCACAATGGGGGACGCACCGCCGCCAGCTGTGCTGTCAAATCCCTTGCGAGAGAAGATAATCCGCATGGCAACGCCTGCTGCACGGCCGATATGCACATGACAAGACTTTGCCTTACCGGATTTCGGGACTATTGGACCTGACATGGATGGGAAAGTCACCGCTTTAATCATGGCCGGCAAGCGTTCCGGCGTTCACGATCCCCTGGCTCAGCGCGCCGGCGTTTCGCAGAAATGCGTCGTTCCGGTGTACGGCGTGCCAATGATTGAGCGTGTCATTCGCGAGGTCGCCGAATGCGAGAAAATAGGTGCAATCCATGTTGTCGCCCACGACCATAAAGAAATCGCCGCACAGCCGACCGTCGCGCGCCTGATCGCTGAAGGCCGCCTCCAATTCCGCGAAGGCAAGTTCAACATCGTCGACAGCGTGTTTTCAGGGGCGGAGGGTGCAAGCTTCCCGCTGATGATCACCACCGCCGACAATTGCCTCGTAACGTCCGATGGATATGCCGAATTCATCGACAAGGCGATTGCGGCAGAAGCCGGCGCCGCTGCAGCGCTCGCGCGCAAACAGGATGTGCAGGCGGCCGACCCGCAAGGGCAGGCCAAGTTCTACGAATTCACAGATGGCGGCTATTCCAACTGCAACACCTACTGGATTGGCTCGAAGGAAGCCTTGTCCGCGGCAGAAATCATGCGCGAGGGCGGGCAATTCGTGAAATTCCCGAAGCGTATAGCCAAGGCGTTCGGCTGGATGAACCTGATCCGGTTCTACATGGGCTGGGGCACGAAAGAGATGATCTTCCAGCAAGTCTCTCGCAGGTTCGGCTTCAAAATGGTACCGATCGTCATGTCGAAGGGTGAATATGCCATCGATGTCGACAACGAGCGGACCTTTGAAGTGACCGAGCGCCTGCTCGCCAAGCGTGAGGCCGCAGCAGGCTAAGGTCCGCTTGAATCAGCGCGCGTCATGAAACGGCCCAAATGAAAAGGTTGTGGCAAAATATCGGCTGGCTCCTGACGGGGCGCGGTTTCAACGCGGTGATGAGCCTGGTATATCTGGCGCTTGCCACGCGCACCCTTGGGCTCGAAGGGTTTGGCTATTTCGCGATCATCGTGGCGCTCGGACAGGCTGTCACGGGACTTGCGAATTTCCAGACCTGGCAGTTTGTCGTGCGATGGGGCGCGAATGGAGACGGGCCGGCTCCTGCGACCGGGTTTGCCATCGCGCTGGACATGTTAAGCGTATTTGTCGGGACAATTGCGGCGGCGATCCTCGTTTGGACTGCGCCCCTTTGGCTACCTCTGCCGCAAGACCTGCTCTGGCTGACCTTCGGCTATTGCGTCGTTTCCCTCCTCTCGATCCGGACAACGCCGATAGGTCTCTTGCGGCTACATTTTGAATTCAAGAAGGCGACCGCTGCCGAGGCAGTGCAGCCTTTGATCCGGGCCGTGGGGGCCGTTCTGGCATGGCAATTCATGCCGACCGTTACCGGCTTTATCCTTGCCTGGGCTGCATCAGAGGTCTGCGTCGCGATTGCGCTGTGGTGGGTCGCAGCAAGGCATGAGAAGATCGACCTCTCCCATATCAGCTTGCGCACGATCCCGCGCAAACACCGCGATGCATGGCGCTTTGTGATGTCGACCAATCTGACCGGCAGCCTCAATATCGCGGCAAAGCAGGTCATGATTCTGCTGGTCGGATCACTGGGCGGGGAAGAGCTGGCAGGCGGCTTCCGCGTGGCAAGCCAGCTGGGACAAGCGCTGGTCCAGCTTGCGCAAACCGTTTCCAAGGCGATCTATCCTGAATTAGTCCATGCCAAGGAGGAGGCCATGCTGATGGCCCGCCGAATGGCCAATATCGCGTTGATCGGAGGGGTACTCGCGGTTCTCGTCGCGATCTTTGGTGGGCGCTGGGGGCTGGAAATTATTGCCGGTGATGAATTCTCCGGCTTCTACTGGGCGATGGTGATCCTCGCAATTGCAGGCGCTGTGGAGCTGGTCGGCGCAAGCCTGGAATCCTTGCTCGTAAGTGCTGGCAAGGCGCACACCGCCTTCATCGTGCGCGCCGTGCCGACACTGCTGGCGCTGGTCCTGCTCGATACCGCTATCGACTGGAACGGCGCCAAGGGTGCAGCCTTCGCCGTCCTCGGTTCAAGCTCGCTTGCAGTGATCGGTTTCTACGTCGCGATCATCAACATGCAGCAGATCCGCATCACCGTCTCTCCCGACGAGCCACTGCCAGAAACACCGCCAGAAACACCGCCGAAAGCGAAGCAGAACTAACTCGCTTCGCCCTCTGCTTCTTCCCACGTAAGCCTGGGTTTGCGAGCCGCGAGTGTCTCATCCAGCCTGCGGCGCGGCGCGTAATAGGGTGCTTGCTTCATGCTTTGATCACCTGCCCTTGCGCGTTCTGCCACATGGCGCAGCGCGGCAATGAACTGATCGAGCGAAGCCTTGCTTTCCGTCTCGGTCGGCTCGACCAGCATCGCTCCATGCACCACCAGCGGGAAGTACATCGTCATCGGATGGTAGCCTTCGTCGATCAACGCTTTTGCAAGATCGAGCGTCGAAAGATCACCGCCGAAGCCCTTGTCGCCGAACAGCGCTTCATGCATGCACGGGCCGCTCGCCGCAAACGGCGCTTCGAGCAAGTCCTCGAGACTGCGTAGGATGTAATTGGCGTTAAGCACCGCGTCTTCTGCGACCTGCTTGAGACCATCCGCTCCGTGGCTGAGGATATAGGTCAGCGCACGTGTGAACATCCCCATCTGCCCGTGGAACGCGGTCATCCGGCCAAAAGCCTGCATATGCTCGAATTCACCTGCATTCTCTTCCTCAACCAGGTGGACGACACCATCTTCCGTTCGCGCGGTGAACGGCAGCGGGCCGAACGGAGCGAGCGCCTCTGACAGGACGACCGGGCCAGAGCCGGGGCCGCCGCCGCCGTGCGGGGTGGAGAAGGTCTTGTGCAGGTTGATGTGCATCGCATCGACGCCGAGATCGCCGGGGCGCACCTTGCCGACAATCGCGTTGAAGTTCGCGCCATCGCAATAAACGAAGCCGCCCGCCGCATGGACCACGTCGGAAATCGCTTTCATGTCGCGCTCGAACAGCCCGCAGGTGTTGGGATTGGTGATCATCACCGCCGCGACGTCCGGACCGAGGCGCGCCTTGAGCGCTGCCAGATCAACCCGTCCGTCGGCATTGGCGGGAATGTCCTCGACCCGATATCCGGCAAAGGCCGCGGTGGCCGGATTGGTCCCATGCGCGCTTTCCGGGACAAGCACGACCTCGCGCGCATCGCCGCGCGCTTCGAGCGCTGCACGGATGCACAGGATCCCGCAGAGTTCGCCATGCGCACCCGCCTTGGGGCTCATCGCGACGCCGTGCATGCCGGTCAGCTCGATCAACCAATGCGCCAGCTCGTTGATAACCTCGAGCGCACCGCGCACGGTTGAAACCGGCTGCAAGGGATGCACATCGGCAAAGCCGGGCATCCTCGCGACTTTCTCATTGAGCCGCGGATTGTGCTTCATCGTGCAGCTGCCGAGCGGGAATAGTCCCAGGTCGATCGCGTAGTTCTGGCGGCTAAGGCGGGTGTAATGCCGCACAGTTTCCGGCTCGGTCAGGCCAACCAAGCCGATTGGCTCAGTCCGCGCGAAGCCGCCTAGGCGGTTGGATGCGCCCTCTGGCACTTCAGGCAGGTCGACGCCGGTCACATCGGCATGGCCGCGCTCAAACAGCAGCGGCTCTTCCAGCATCAGCGCCCGGTTGCCGGTGACGGTGGCCGGGCCGCTGTGCAGGCCGTCCTCGTCGGCAGGCGTCATTTCAGGCTTCCAGCCGGAGGTGTTGGGCGCGTTCATGAGCAGGCCTCCTCAAGCACGATGGCAAGGGCTTCGATATCATCCTCGCTTGTCGTTTCCGTGACAGCGATGAGCAGACCGTCGGCCAGATCTTCATTGCCAGGATAAAGCCGCCCGAGTGAAACGCCCGCAAGGACGCCCTTGTCCGCAAGCGCGCGGACCACCGCGCGCGCATCCCTTCCGAGCCGAACGGTGAACTCGTTGAAGAAGCTGTTGTTGAGCACAGACACGCCCGGCACCTCCGCCAGACGATCTGCTGCAAGGCAGGCGAGACGGTGGTTCTCAGCTGCAAGCTGGCGCAGACCCTTCTCGCCAAGCAAGGTCATGTGGACAGAGAATGCGAGCGCACACAGCCCACTATTGGTGCAGATGTTGGAGGTCGCTTTCTCGCGCCGGATATGCTGCTCGCGGGTGGAGAGCGTCAGGACGAAGCCGCGCTTGCCCTCCGCATCCACCGTCTCGCCGCACAGCCGTCCTGGCATCTGGCGGACGTGCTTGGGATCGCGCACCGCGAAAAGGCCCAGATAAGGGCCACCAAACTGGAGCCCGACGCCCAGCGCCTGCCCTTCGCCCACGACGATGTCGGCGCCGAGGTCGCCCGGTGCCTGGATCGCGCCAAGCGCCACCGGCTCAGTGTTGACCGCGATCAGCAACGCGCCCTTGGCGTGCGCAGCGTCAGCCACTTCCTGCAAATTGCCGATCCGCCCGAGGATGTCGGGGTATTGCACCACGACGCAGGCGGTCTCATCATCGATCCGCGCAATCAGCCCGGCATTGTCCGGCTCAGCCTGAATCGCAGGCTTGGCATCGGCAATCGTATCGCCCGTGAACTTGGCCATGGTCTTGACGACTTCAGTGTAATGCGGGTGCAGCGCGCCGGAGAGCACCGCTTTCTTGCGCCGCGTCACGCGGGTCGCCATCGCCACCGCTTCCCAGCACGCGGTCGAGCCATCATAAAGCGACGCATTCGCCACCGCGCAGCCATAAAGCCGCGCGACCTGCGTCTGAAACTCGAACAGCATCTGGAGCGTGCCTTGCGCGATCTCAGGCTGATACGGCGTATAGGCTGTCAGAAACTCCCCGCGCTGGATGATGTGATCGACACTCGCCGGAATGTGATGGCGATAGGCCCCTGCGCCGAGGAAGAACGGCGCGTCTGCCGCTGCAAGGTTCTTCTTCGAGAGCTGCCGCATATGCTTTTCGACGGCCATTTCGCTCGCGTGGAGCGGCAAGCCGTGGATCGGCCCGTTGAGGCGCGCCTCTTCCGGCACATCGACGAAAAGATCGTCGATTGAGCTTGCGCCAATCACACTCAGCATCTCGCCGCGATCAGCATCGGTCAGGGGTAGGTAACGCATATTCTAATACTTGCCTTTATTCTTTGCTATTTGCTGGCCCAAGCAACGAAGGTTCGCTCAACGTTGAGCCTCGGTCAGCACAAAGCGAAATCACGTCATCATTAGGATCGAAGTCGAAGCAGCGCCCTGTGAATGTTGCCCGGATACGCACACGCTGCCCCGCAAAGTGAGCGGCCTTACGATCAAATGCGGGAGCACGTCCGATTGAAATCCAATTACTACTCGCACCCCAAACATCAGGCTCGTCTGCAATCGCACAACTCAGCGGCGCACAAGGCCCAACGTATCCAACCAACGTAACTTCTTGACCGACCAAGTCTTGAGCCACTTCACGAAACTCAGCCACAGTCATCGCATTTCCGTGGTCTATAGGAGTGGCACAACTTGCCAAAGCAATCGTGGAGCCGATCAAGAGCCGCAGACGCATCACAGCCCGTCCACAAACGCCTTGTAAGCCTTGTCGTCCATCAGATCGTCGAGCTCGGACTTGTCGCCCACAGTCATGCGGAAGAACCAGCCATCCTCTTCAGGGGAGGTGTTCACCAGCGCGGGGTCTTCTTCCAGGTCTTCGTTGGTTTCGAGCACCTTGCCTGAGATCGGGGCGTAAACATCACTCGCCGCCTTGACGCTCTCGACCACAGCCGCGTCGTCGCCCTGCTCAACCGTCTGCCCCACCCGCGGCAGTTCGACAAAGACAATGTCGCCGAGCTGTTCCTGCGCATAGTCAGTGATCCCGACTGTAGCGGTATCGCCTTCGACGTCGATCCATTCATGTTCATCGGTGAAGTAACGCGGCATCAAATCAGCTCCCTCGATAATAGCGGTGTGGGACAAATGGCATGGGTGAAACAGTTGCAGCGAGACGCTTGCCCCGCACTTCGCATTCCAGCTGAGTGCCGTTAGCTGCATGCGCGACATCGACATAGGCCATCGCGATCGGGTGGCCGAGTGTCGGCGAGAAACCGCCTGACGTAACGCGGCCGACTTTCGTGTCGCCAACGTAGACATCCGCCCCTTCGCGTGCTGGCATCCGGCCGTCGAGCTTCAAACCAATGCGGCGTTGGGTCCCGCCATCGGCGAGCCTCGCCACAACAGCTGCGTGTCCGAAGTAGCCGCCTTCCTCGCGGCGCTTCTTGGAGAGGGCAAAGGCTAGGTCTGCGCTGACCGGATCGATATTCTCGTCAAGGTCATGCCCATAGAGCGGCAAGCCCGCCTCCAGCCTTAGCGAGTCCCGCGCGCCCAGCCCTGCAGGCTTAACGCGTTCATCGGCGACCAATGCATCCGCGAGCGCTTCGACCTTGCGTTCGTGCACGGAGATTTCGAAGCCATCCTCGCCGGTGTAACCCGCGCGGCTGACCCACACCGGCATCCCGTCAAACTCGAACAGGCCAGCGGTCATGAAGGTGAGCGCGCCTGTGCCAGGCATCAGCGCTTCCAGCACTTCGCCCGCTTTCGGCCCTTGCAGCGCAAGCAGCGCAAAGTCGTCAAAATGCGTAAGCGTGATCTCGTCGGGCAAATGCTCGCGCAGATGGGCGATGTCGTCCCACTTGCAAGCGCCATTGACGACCAGCGCCATATGCGGGCCAGTGTTGGTCACGATCAGGTCGTCGATGATCCCGCCTGCTTCGGTGAGCAGCAGCGAATAGCGCATCTTGCCCGGCTTCAAGCTGGAGATCGCGCCGGGCAGAAGCTTTTCCAGCTCATGCGCGGCATTCTCGCCCTTCAGAGCCAGCTGGCCCATGTGTGACACATCGAACAGGCTGGCGCTTTCCCGTGTCCAGTTGTGCTCAGCCACGATCCCTTCATATTGGATCGGCATTTCGTAACCGGCAAAGGGAACCATGCGAGCGCCCCGTGCGCGATGCCACGCGTCCAGGGGCAGCTGGCCCAATTCTTCGATTTCCGGTGTGTCGTCGCTCAAATCATCAATTCCCGAACAGGTGCCCAACGCACCCCGAAGGTACGCTGTTCCACACCCCCTCTGTCGGGTGACCTGAGAGCTTGGTCGACAGGGAACAATCCCAGCCGACTTACCCCTTCGGTGGCCAAGGCATCGCTGCCCTCGCGCTTTCCAGAGTACCGATCGCGTCGCGGTCCCTTGTACCTGAGAGATTCCGGGGCGGTTGCTCCTTCGGTGCCGCCTTGCTTCGAGCGAAACATGGCGAGCTCTCCCGCTAACGCGTCCGCAGAATCGCTCCTGCGGCGGTCTTATGTCTGTGTGCTATCCAACCGGTAGCGTCAATCGAGATTAGGCCTTAGCCATCGCTCTGCCGTGGAAATGTCCACTCCTCGGCGTTTGGCATAGTCTTCGAGCTGATCGCGTCCGATCCGCGCCACGCCGAAATACTGCGATTCGGGATGACCGAAGTAAAACCCGCTAACCGCAGCAGTCGGGTACATGGCGAAGTTTTCTGTCAGGCTAAGCCCGGTGTTCTTTTCTGCATCCAGCAGCTCGAACAGGATCGGCTTCAAGGAATGATCGGGACAGGCCGGATAACCGGGAGCCGGGCGAATTCCGCGATACTGCTCCTTGATGAGCGCTTCATTGTCGAGTTGTTCACTCGGCGCATAGCCCCACAGATCGGTGCGGACGTGCAAGTGCAGGCGTTCGGCGAAGGCTTCCGCAAAGCGGTCTGCCAGTGCCTTCAGAAGGATGTCAGAATAATCATCCTTGTCTGCGAGGAAACGCGCGGAATGCGGCTCAATCCCGTGAATCCCAACGGCAAAGCCGCCGATCCAGTCGCCTGCCGGGTCGATGAAATCCGCCAGGCACATATTCGCACGGTCGCGGCTCTTCTTCACTTGCTGGCGCAGGAAGGGGAGCACGACATGTTCTTCGCGGTTCACGCGGTGGATCGTCACATCATCGCCATCACGCGCGCAGGGCCAGAAACCAGCCGCCCCGCGTGCAGTGAGCCATTTCTCGCCAATGATCTGATCGAGCATCGCATTGGCGTCGTCGAACAGCTGGCTCGCGGTCTCGCCGACCACTTCGTCCTTAAGGATGGCGGGATAGTTGCCGTGAAGCTCCCATGCGCGAAAGAACGGCGTCCAGTCGATATAGTCGCGCAGATCCGCGAGATCCCAGTCGTCGAACACATGGACACCGGGCTTGACAGGCGGTGCGGGCTTGTCTGACAGGTACGCATCGTAATAGTTCGCGCGCGCTTCCTCCAGGGAGAGGAGGACGCTCTGCCCCTTGCCTTCGCGAGCATCGCGGACCTTCTGATACTCACTGGCAGTCTCGCCGACAAAATCGTCTTTAAGCGTATCCGACAACAGCTTTGAAGCGACGCCGACAGCACGGCTTGCATCGAGGACGTGGATGACCGGCCCTTCGTAAGCCGGGTCGATCTTAAGTGCGGTGTGGACCTTGCTGGTGGTCGCCCCGCCAATCAACAGCGGCATGGTCATTTCCGCGCGCTGCATTTCCTCAGCAACGGTGACCATTTCGTCGAGCGAGGGCGTGATGAGTCCGGAAAGCCCGATCATGTCCGCCTTGTTGTCGTTGGCAGACTTCAGGATATCCTGCCACGGCACCATCACGCCCAGGTCCACGACTTCATAGCCATTGCACTGTAGCACGACACCGACGATGTTCTTGCCGATATCGTGCACATCGCCTTTTACCGTTGCCATGATGATCGTACCCTTCGAGCTACGCTCAGCCTCGGGCAGCAATTCCTTTTCCGCTTCGATGAAGGGGATGAGATGGGCGACAGCCTTCTTCATAACACGAGCGGACTTGACCACTTGCGGCAGGAACATCTTGCCGCTGCCGAACAGGTCACCGACGACGTTCATGCCGTCCATCAGCGGGCCTTCGATCACTTCGATCGGGCGCCCGCCAGCTTCTTCTGTAGCGGCGCGCATGATTTCCGTGTCGTCAACGATATGCGCGTCGATCCCTTTGACAAGAGCGTGTTCAAGCCGCTTTTCAACCGGCCAACCGCGCCATTCCTCTGCCGCTTTCTCATCCGCGACAGACTTGCCCTTATAGCTTTCGGCGAGATCAATCAGCCGCTCGGTCGCGTCCGCACGGCGCATGAGGATCACGTCCTCGCAAGCGTCCCGCAGCTCCGAATCAATGCCGTCATAAATGTCGAGCTGGCCTGCATTGACAATCGCCATGTCGAGCCCGGCTGGGATCGCATGATACAGGAACACCGAATGCATCGCACGGCGGACAGTCTCATTGCCGCGGAAGCTGAAAGAGAGGTTCGAAAGGCCGCCGCTGGTCTTGGCATGGGGGCAGAGCGTCTTGATCTCCTTGACCGCTTCGATGAAGTCCAGGCCATAGCGGTCATGTTCCTCGATCCCCGTCGCCACAGCGAAGATGTTCGGATCAAAAATGATATCCTCGGGCGGAAAACCGATACTGGTGAGCAGGTCATAGGCGCGCTTGCAGATCTCGACCTTGCGCGCCTTGGTGTCAGCCTGACCGGTCTCGTCGAAAGCCATCACCACCACGGCTGCGCCGTAATTCATGCACTTGTGCGCCTGCTCAAGGAAGGGCTCCTCGCCCTCCTTCATGCTTATCGAATTGACAATCGGCTTGCCCGACACGCATTTTAGCCCGGCTTCGATCACGTCCCATTTGGAGCTGTCAATCATCACGGGAACGCGTGCAATGTCAGGCTCTGCCGCGATCAGCTTAAGGAAGGTCGTCATCGCCTTTTCAGCGTCGAGCAGGCCTTCGTCCATGTTGACGTCGATCACCTGCGCGCCGTTTTCTACCTGCTGGCGCGCGACTTCAACGGCGGTCGTGTAATCATCCGCCATGATGAGTTTCTTGAACCGGGCAGAGCCGGTGACATTGGTGCGCTCACCCACATTGATGAAGCGCGCTGAACTTGCTTGCTGAGACATCAGGCAGCCACCACGAAGGGTTCAAGGCCCGCCAGACGCATGGCTGTTTCGGGTTGCGGAACCTTGCGCGGAGGCAGTCCCTCCACCGCCTTCGCAATCGCGGCGATATGCGCTGGTGAAGACCCACAACAGCCGCCCAGAATATTCGCTTGCCCGTTTTCCGCCCAGAGCTTCACGAGCGAAGCCGTGGTTTCCGGCAACTCGTCATATTCGCCAAGTTCATTGGGCAAGCCGGCATTGGGATAGGCCATCAACAGCGTGTCTGCGATGCCCGAAAGCGCCTGTACATGCGGACGCAATTGGTCTGCGCCAAAGCTGCAATTGAGCCCGATCGTGATGGGCTTCGCGTGGCGCACCGCGTACCAGAACGCTTCGACCGTATGGCCGGACAGGTTGCGCCCGGACAAGTCAGTGAGCGTCATGGAGATCATCACCGGCACTTCGCGCCCAAGGTCTGCTTCAAGCTGCTTGACCGCCATGATCCCGGCCTTGGCGTTCAATGTATCGAACACCGTCTCGATCAGGATGAAATCGCATCCGCCTTCGATCAGCGCGGCAGCCTGTTCCTTGTACACCGCAACAAGCTCGTCAAAATCGATCTCGCGGAAACCGGGGTCTTCCACGTCGGGCGAAAGCGAGAGCGTCTTGTTGGTGGGACCAATCGCGCCCGCAACAAATCGAGGACGCCCGTCCCTGGCGGTATATTCGTTAGCTAGCCCGCGCGCGATCTTGCCGCTCGCGATGTTGATCGCAGCGACCAGGTCTTCCGCCGCATAATCGGCCTGGCTGATCCGGTTTGCGGAAAATGTGTTGGTCGAGATCACGTCCGATCCCGCATCCAGATAGTTGCGCGTAATGTCTTCGATCACGTCAGGCCGCGTCAACGCAAGGATATCGTTATTGCCCTTCTGGTCCGCCTTGAGCCCCAGATCACCCGCATAGTCTTCTTCGGTAAGCTTGCGATTCTGGATCTGCGTCCCGAACGCGCCATCGAAAATGAGAATGCGCTTGGCAGCCTCAGCCAGAAGTCTCTCGCGCGAAGTCATTCCGCTTCCCCTTTCGGGCGCACGCCCAGCATGTGGCAGATCGCATAGCTGAGCTCTGCCCGATTAAGCGTGTAGAAGTGGAAATTGCGCACACCGCCAGCGTAAAGCTTGCGGCACAGTTCAGCAGCGATGGTCGCGCTGACCAGCTGGCGTGCCTCCGGACGTTCATCGAGGCCATCGAACAGGCCTTCCATCCATGCCGGAATCGCCGTGCCGCACATGTTCGACATGCGCTGGACCGCAGCGAAGCTCATCACGGGCATGATGCCCGGCACGATCTCCGCATCGATCCCTGCCGCAGCCGCCTTGTCTCGGAAACGGAAGAAGCAATCGGGTTCGAAGAAGAACTGCGTGATTGCCCGATCCGCGCCTGCGTCGAACTTGGCCTTGAGATTGTCGAGATCAGTCTGCGCATCTGGCGAATCCGGGTGCACTTCAGGATAGGCCGCGACCGACACCTCGAAATCGGCGACTTTCTTGAGGCCACCGATCAGGTCGACCGCATTCTCATACCCACCCGGATGCGGCGTATAGTGCCCGCCACCGTCTGGCGGATCGCCGCGCAGCGCGACCAGATGGCGGATACCGCTTTCCCAATAATGGCGCGCAACCTCATCCACCTCTTCGCGTGTGGCGTTGACGCAGGTGAGGTGTGCGGCAGCAGGGATGCTGGTTTCCTTGTTTATGCGAACGACGGCATCATGCGTTCGCTCACGTGTCGACCCGCCCGCACCATAGGTAACCGAGACAAAGCGCGGTCCAAGCGGTGCCAGCGTCTCGACGCTGTCCCACAAGATTTGCGACATTTTTTCGGTTTTGGGCGGAAAGAACTCAAAACTGATCCCGATATCGCCAGGCAGATCTGAAAACAGCGGCGCATCCGATGCCGTGCGTGCTTCAGCTGCTGGATCGAGACCACAATCATGCGAAGCGGTCATATGGAATTCTCCTTGCCTTGATCTTTTTCGGCCCCGCCGCTTCGACGCCCGATCCATATTTTCACCGTCAATTCTCCGCCATCCAGCACTGCCTCTGCGCTATGCTCAAACCCCGATGCTGCGAGCAGTTCCTCCATTTGAGTGTCGGAAAAGCCGAGCCTTGCATGCGCATGTTTCTCGCGCAGATCTTCATGCCCGTGCGCAGCAAAATCGACGATCGCAATCTTTGCTCCACCGCGCGCGACGCGGGCCGCTTCAGCAAGCGCTTGTTGAGGTTCCTGCGCGAAATGGAGCACTTGGTGAAGCAATATTGTATCGAAACTGGCTTTATTGAACGGCAGGCTGGTGAAGTCCCCTTGCACCAGTTCGACTTTCTGCGCTGGCAGGTGCTGGAGTTTTGCGCGCGCCACGCGAAGCATCTCGAGGCTGTTGTCGAGCGCAACAATGTGATCCGCATGTTCCGCGAACAGCTCTGCCATTCGGCCGGTGCCAGTGCCGATATCGAGCACTCGTCCCAGCGGCTGATCGCCGAGCAGGTCCAGCAAGGCCTGTTCGACCAATCCGTCGGGGCTGTGCAGGCTACGCAGTTCATCCCACTGCGATGCGTGGCGCGTAAAATAGTCTTCGGCGGTCTTCTGCCGGGCAGCGCGAACAGCCGTCAGCTTTTTCCGGTCATCCTTGCATTGCGCCCCGAATTCGGCGTCTTCCAATTCCGCTTCGGATAGCAGCTCGGCGATGCCATCGCTGATCAACGAGCCCGTCTCGTTTGCCGAAACGGAACGCAGAAACACCCAGCTCCCCTCGCGCCTGCGCTCCGCAAGCCCTGCATCGCACAGTATGCCGACATGGCGCGACACGCGCGGCTGGCTTTGCCCAAGCACTTGCGCGAGCTCTCCGACGGCAAGCTCCATCGTCCCCAGCAGGCGCAAAATGCGCAAACGGGTGGGATCGGCCAAGGCCCGGAAGATCGCTTCAACTTGCATGGGATAGAGGATATAAAGATATTTTTATATCTGTAAATAAGGTCCGCGCCCTCCTCTTGCTCAACCCCGAGAGACCGGCAGATGCACGGACACTCGCTATGCTTGTGGAGCAGGCCACCATAACGGTTCATCGCAGAGCGGCTATACGGGATCTGATCAAAGGGCTGATCTGGCCAAGCATGCAAAACGGGTCTGGTTGAGCCAAGGTTCGAAGCGGGGAAAAGCCGATGTCAGTGGTTGAAGCAATTGCACAGCAAATCGGCAGTGAGAACGTCATCCTCGACGAAGAAGAGCGCCTGTTCTTCGCGCATGACGTGTTCAGGGCTGGCAAAACGCCCGTGGCCGTTGTCCGTCCGGGCAGCGTCAGCGAACTCGCCGAAGTGGTTCGTTTGGCTTACGAGAGCGGCACGCCGATCGTCACGCGCGGTGGCGGGGCGAGCTATACTGACGCCTATGCCCACATGGAGGACGGCGGCATCACCATCGATAGCAGCAGGCTCAACCGCATCGAGATCAGCGAGGCCAATGCGACGGTCACAGTCGAAGCCGGTGTCACCTGGGCGCGGCTGCGCGAGGCGGTGCTGGCAAAGGGGTTCAAGACCCCGTTCTGGGGCAGCTATTCAGGCCTTTTTGCAACAGTCGGCGGCGGAACGTCCAACAACGCCATCAGTCACGGCAAAGGCGCTGCGTCCGATTGCGTGCTTTGCCTTGAAGTCATCACCGGCAAAGGCGAACTCCTGCGCACCGGAAGCGCACTGTCGGAAGGCACCGCGCCATTCAGCCGCCATTATGGCCCGGACCTCACCGGCGTTTTTACAGGTGATTGCGGCGCGCTGGGGATCAAGGCCCGTATCACCTTGCCGCTGGTTAAGGCCCCTCCGGCATTCGCTGCGGCAAGCTTCGCTTTCACAGAGTTTGAAAATCTCCACGCGTGTTTCCGCGAAATTGCGCTGGAAGATCTTGTCGAGGAAAACTTCGGGCTCAATGCAACGCTCCAGCAAGGCCAACTGGGCAAGGCAGATACGTCAGCCAAGGTGGAGATGGCGGGCAAGATCGTGAAGCAATCAGGTCTGGTCAAAGGTGCCGCCAAGCTCGCCCGCATGGCCGCATCAGGCGAGCAGGCCATCGCGACCGCCCCCTTCGCTGGCCATTTCATCGTTGAAGGGGCCGATCAGGCGGAAGCGGACGCAAAAATCCGCCGGGTGAAGAGGATCGGGGCAAGGTTCGGCACTGAAATTCCAAATTCCGTACCTGAAGTTGTGCGAGCGATGCCGTTCGCCCCCTTTCACAACATCCTGGGGCCGAAGGGAGAGCGCTGGCTGCCGTGCCACGCGCTTTTGGCTCATAGCGAAGTGGTTCCATTCAACTGCGCACTGCAAGCGCTGTTCGAGGAAGAGCGCGCAGTGCTCGAACGCCACCAGGTTGATCTCGGCGCAATGTTCATGGCGGTGGGCTCGACTGAATTTGTGTATGAGCCGACATTCTATTGGCCCGATGCGCGCAACCGCTTCCACGAACGGATTGTGGAAGCGGATCATTTGAGCAGCCTTCCTACCTACCCGCGCTCGGAGGAAGCGGAGCGTGAGGTATTGCGGATCAAGAAGCGCGTGGTCGAGCTCATGCACAAGCATGGCGCTGTGCATTTGCAAGTCGGCAAGGTGTACCCGTTGGCCCAGGATCACAACCCGGCACACTGGGCATTGCTGAGGGCCTTGAAGGCAGAACTTGACCCCAAAGGCATTCTCAATCCGGGAAGCCTTGGCATTTAGCGCGATTGCGATTGCAAGGATAGGTTCTCGTGCGGTTATCCGACGCTCGTCTTCGAGCTCTTCCCGGTCGGTTTCACAGGTCTCGTTGTCGCAGGGTTCATCGCTGCTTTGGTGTCGCAGGTGGATTCCACGCTCAACTCCGCCTCGACACTGTTGACAATGGACTTTGTCCGGCTGAAATGACCCAATTTGAGTTGTAGGCAGCTTATGCGGACAGGGCAGATAGTAACGCCATTTTCATGGTCCTCGCGGCTGCTTAGTCGCCATAGATCGCCAACTTTCCGTCGCTGTTTCAGTATCTGCAGAGCATCTTGTGCTGCGAACTCCCGCCGGTTGCGGCATTGTTCCTCTTCGGCCTCTTCTGGCCGCGAGCCAATGCTCGAGGCGCCTTTTTCGGCGTCGTATTCGCGACACTGGCTGGCGGGGCTCTCTTTTTAATGGTAAATCTTATCGATCAGTTGTCGCTGCGTTTCATCCACGCGGCACCGCTCGTTTTGCAGCCAGTACCACGTCAATTGCAGTGGGCAGCCTTACCTCTCCAGCGTCGGGAAAAGCCCAGATCGACGCGCTCATCTGGAAACAAACCGACTTCCAGTCGGAGGCCCTGAGTCTCCGCAAAATGCCATCGCACAAGAATTACCGAACTCTCTTGCTTCTCCTTATCGCACTCAGCCTGTCCATTGTCGTGTTGTTCTGGTGTTCAGATGATCCAATCCTTAATTTTTCTTGAGCCATGCCGCGCCGCGGCCGCGGTTTCAGCCGTTAATTCTCCGCCCGCATCGACAAGGACAAGAGACGGGGTGAGCAGACCATGACGTCATCGGGCAATTGCATCAATCTGGGTCTCACTGGCGCCAGAAAGAGACAGGTTTATCGCCACGATCATCGCAAGGCCGACGGGCGCATGCTCTATCTCTATGGGAATAAGCCCCACAGAGCTGCGCCCCAGCCCGAAGGTACAGATCCGATTGTGCAAGGTGGGGAGATGCGCCACCATCCTCTGCGTGGCGAATGGAACGTTTATGCAGCGCACAGGCAAAACCGAACCTTCAAACCAGCGACTGCCGAGGACCCGCTGGCACCGACGCGCCCGGGCGGACCTACAACTGAGATTCCCTTCGACGATTTCGAGCTCGCGGTTTTCGAGAACAAGTTTGCTGCGTTTCATCCGAGCGCGGATAACGCGAGCGACTTGGCAGGAAGCGCCTGTGAGCCAGCTTCGGGAGCCTGCGAGGTCGTCGTATACTCGCCAGAGCCGACAGGGAGTTTGTTTACGATCGGTCAGGACCGCCGCAACCTGCTGATAGCCGCCTTGCTCGACCGCTATGAAGCGCTGTTTGGTGCAGGCCTCGACTATGTCCTGCCCTTCGAAAACCGGGGCGATGAAGTAGGCGTCACTCTCAATCACCCGCACGGACAAATCTATGGGTTTAAACGCATTCCCGCGGTCCAGCAGCGGGCAATCGATGCCTTCGCTGCCGGCTTCGACCTTTCGAGCGAAATCATGACAGCAATGCCCGATTTCGGAATTGGCGAGGAAGGAGGGATTGCCGCCTTCGTACCCCGCTTTGCTCGCTTTCCCTACGAAACCTGGTTAGCGCCGCGCGCCCGCCGCGAGGGACCATGGGAATGCACAGATGAAGAACTGGAATCCCTTGCGTACTGGCTTGGTGAGATTACGCGCCGCTACGATTCATTGTTTCAGCGGCCCGCTGCAACGATGATGGCATTTCACGCCGCACCGCGCTCAGGATCGGCGAATTACCACTTCACTATCCAATTCTACCCGCTCCTGCGAGCGAAGGGCCACGTCAAGTATCTTGCCTCGGTCGAGCAGCATACCGGCACTTTCACCGTAGATGTCATGCCAGAAAGCGCTGCGGTACAATTGCGAGAGATTGGCCGCCATGCTTGAGAGCTTTTCTGCCGTTGTGCCAGGCCGTGTCAACCTCATTGGCGAGCATACCGATTACAATGGGGGAATGGTGCTTCCAGCGGCGCTTTCGGTGCGGCTGGAAGCGACGCTCATACCACGAGCAGACGACGACATAACAGTCATTGCAGAAAGCCATGCGGGCCCCGCGAAACGGACCCTCAGCGATCAAGCAAGCGGCCACTGGTCCGATCCGTGCGTTGGCGCCTTGCGCGAAGCTAATGCGCTAGGCCTTCTCACCGGCGGTGCCAGTCTTAATGTGCATTCGACCATTCCCGAAGGCGCGGGTCTATCTTCGAGCGCCGCACTGATTGTGGCAATCCTCAAGGCAGCGCGCGCAGTTACCGATGGCGCGCAAACCGATATCGAGTTGGCTATCGCAGCGCGCCGAGTCGAGAACTCCTATATGGGCGTGCCCTGCGGGATTATGGACCAAATGGCAGTAGCGCTGGCTACTCCCGGATCGGCAATGGCTCTCGACACCAAATCAATTGATTACAAACTGGTTTCCTTACCTTCATCGCATCAGTTCGTCGTCATCCACTCAGGCATAAAGCGCAAGCTGACCGACGGACGATACGCAGCTCGCAAACTAGAATGCGATCGAGCCAAAAAGTATTTTGGGACCGATGATCTCTGCCTCATTGAACCAGAAGTGCTCGCAAGGGTCGAGAGCAATGAGCCATTCTTGAGGCGTGCGATGCATTGCGCAACCGAACATCGACGCGTTCTTGCTGCCATTGATGCCTTGCAGTCTGGCGACATCGAAACGCTGGGCCGTATGATGAATGAGAGCCACGCCTCAATGCGAGACGTATTCGAGATCTCGTTGCCGCAAATCGATGCCCTGGTCCAAAGTGCCTTTGAGCTCGGGGCAATTGGCGCGCGCCTTACTGGCGGAGGGTTCGGTGGATGTATAGTCGCCTGCATTGAGCGCAACTCACAACCCGGATGGATCAACCGCCTGTTAGAAAGTCATCCGGATGCCAGACTGATTGATGCGATCGTTCCATGACCGCCCACTGACCACCTATCCTCCTTACAGGGGGCGCCAGCTAAGTCGGCAACCAAGCTGTTTTGGCGCTCAGGGATGCAGGATGGCAACCTTCGGTGGTCGACAATCTCGCCACCGGGATTCGTTTCGCTTTGTCAGAGGACCATCCGCAAGCTGGTCGGGACCGATGATGCCGGGAAGCTGGCTGCTGCCATCACGCACTGCAAGCGCACGGCGGAGCAGCTGCGGTCCAGCACTTACTATAGGCGCACAAGGGTTCCTGCACTCGTCGAAAAAGTCGAGGTCGGGGACGATGCGATCAGGATTGCACTGTGCCTTTCCGGCTTATCGGACCTTCTCGGGATGGAGGTCGACCCAAGACAAATGCCTTCCCTCACTGCTCCGGTATGCCGCGTCCGCAAGGGGGAGGAGATCAAACTCATCATTGGCGACGGAACACGGACGCATCGTGATGAGACGCTGGTGTCGCTGCTGCGCGAATCCATGGCGATCAGGGAGAAAGTACTGTCAGCACCAGATCTGACCATCGCCGAGGTCGCCGCATCAAGCGGTCGCTGCCGCAAGCGGATGAGCCGGCTATTCCGTCTCTCGTGGATTGCGCCCGAGATCATCGATGCGATCCTCGCTGGTAGACAGCCGCCTTCGCTCAGCCCCAGATCCCTGCTCGCGGTGGATCTGCCGCTGGATTGGGCAAACCAAAAAGCTGCTCTCGGATTCTGATCCCGCCAAAACTAGGTGAGGTCTGGAAATCCGCTCACTGAGACTATGGCCTGAAATCCCGCCTGAACACCCCACTCCGCCAGTCTCGCGACCTCACCTGAATTGTTGCAGGCGCCAAATCCCGCGGAAATGCGGGCTACAAAGGTGCCATCATGCAAGCCGGCCGGCAGTCTGTCGATTTCGGGAGTGAGTGGTGCCGCTTACGTGACTCGAACACGTGACCCCATCATTACGAATGATGTGCTCTACCAACTGAGCTAAAGCGGCACTGGCGATCGCGCATAGCGCATCTGAAAATATGTGGAGGCCCGAGCCGGAATCGAACCGGCGTGCAAGGATTTGCAGTCCTCTGCGTAACCACTCCGCCATCGGGCCTCGCCCGACCTTTCGGTACGAGAAGCGGCCCCCTAGCGATTCCCGCTCCGCAAGGCAATCGCTTTACAGCCATTTTGCTGTTCGACTTTCCGTAACGGCACACTGGACGCAGGCGCTTCAATTGGCAAAAGCGTGCGGCATGAGCATTCAGGAACTTCTCGAACCGATCAAGCCGGGCGGCGGCAAAGTGACGTTGGGCGCCCATGAGACATGGTTGCAGGGCCGTGCGTTCTATGGGGGCGCATCCGCGCTGGTCGCTTATACCGCGGCGATCCGCACATTCAAAGATCTGCCACCTTTACGCGCCGCTCAAATCGCCTTTGTCGCGCCTAGTGGCGCCGACGTCGAACTGCGTCACGAGATCGTGCGGCAGGGCCGCAATGTGACACAGGTTCGCAGCGAGATGTGGACCGATCAGGGCTGCGCGCTTACCGCGTTCTTCCTGTTCGGCGCGGAACGCGAACCCAACGCCCTGCACGCCGCTGAGAGGGTTTCACCATGGCCTGGCGCGCCGCTTGAGAATGAGAGCCTGTCGACCGAACGAGCGCCGCGCTTCCTCAAGGAGCATTTCGAAATCCGACGTGCGCAGGAAGAGCGCGGACGCGGGTTACCGACCGTTAGGCGCTGGGCGAAGCTCAAGGACAGTACCGGGCTAGACCCGATCAGTGAGCTTATCCTGCTGGGCGACGTCCTCCCTCCCGGCGCAATGCGCGCGATGGAACGTCATGGCCCGATCAGTTCGATCAACTGGTCATTCAATGTCCTCGATCCCCGGCCATCCACTGAAGATGGCTGGTGGCTGTCGGAAAACACCAGCCAGCAAGCTGACCACGGTTATTCCTCGGAACGATTGAGAATGTGGAACACGAACGGCGACCAAATGCTCGACGGTATGCAATGCGTGGCGATCTTCGGCTAAGCCAAGCCTTCAGACGTCCGTAAAATTGGGTGTACGCTTCTGCATGGCCGCCATCACCGCTTCGACCTGATTGGGCTTGCGAATGATCTTGTCCTGCTCCTCGCTTTCAGCAAGCAGGATCTCGTCAGTCGAAGCATCATCCATCACATCCATCAGTCTCTTCGCGGCGCGAATCGCTTCGGGATTGCGACTGGCGATTTCCCTGGCGATCGCAGTGGCCCTGGTTACAGGATCAGCATCGACAAAGGTCGCAAGGCCAAGGCGCAGTGCTTCTTCGCCGGTGAATTCGCGGTTGGTGTAAATCAGCTCGCGCAAGACATCGCTGCGCACCAGGCCGCGCCACAAGGCATAGCCGCCCATATCGGGGACAAGACCCCACATCATTTCCATGATCGACATGCGTGTGTCGGGGGCAACGACGCGGATATCAGCCCCGCTCGCAATTTGCAGCCCACCGCCAAAACATACGCCATGGACGGCCGCTAACACCGGGACGGGGCAATTGCGCCATGTCATGGCGGCCTGTTGCGGGAGATTGGCGTTGCCGTGGGTGCGTTCGCTGAGGGTCTTCGCACCTGAACCTGTCGGCTGCGAGAAGCCTGATACATCGAGGCCTGCGCAAAATGCACGCCCTTCGCCAGCAAGCACGACGGCGCGCAGGCCGCTCATTGTGGCAAGCTGGTCACCTGCTTCGATGATCGCATCAAACATCGCCGGATCAAGGGCATTCATTTTGTCTGCGCGGACAAGGCGCACCTGGGCTACGCCATCATTTCCAAGCTCGATCGTTACGCGATCGCTGTGGCTCATCGACGATCCTCTCTGCGTCTGCTTCCGAGAAACGTTCCTGACGCAAGTCTGACACGCTGTCCACCTTCCGCTTGCAATCAAGCTTTACCGGAAGTTCCTACCAAGGCGCGCGGCTAAACCGAAAGGAACCGGGGCCAATTGGCGCATTGAGACGGTAGCTCCCGTCAGCCAGTGTTTCCACTATCCGCTCAAGCCCAAAGGGCTCAAGTTTCGCACGCAGACGCGAGATGTGAACGGCGAGGCTGTTGGTTTCAGGGTCGAAATTGATCCGCCAGACATCTTCCAGAAGTTGTTTTCGGTTGAGAGCTTCACCCGGGCTTTCCGCCATCCGCCAGAGCAGCGCGAATTCTCGGGGGTGCAAGTGCAGCCACTTGTCTTGAACCCTCCCGTCGCGGTGGAACAGATCAAGCGTTATCTCTCCGGCTTCAAGAAACCGCGGCATCATGACATTTCTGTCCGCCGCTGGACGTGGAGAATTCTCCGAATTCATTGCGTATTCCCCCCTGCGCCGATTGGCACGAGTTTAAGGCGAAGAGACCTGCGCGCTCACACGCTGGAGCTGGCTGCAGCCTTTGGCATTCGCCAGTCTCTGTAATCCCCCCAGAAGCGCTTGCGCCGGATGTGGAAGATCACTCCTCCGCAAAGCAAGGCCAGTTGAAAATATGAGGGCCCGATCGAGAGCAAAGCATAAGAGATCGGTGTCATGGATGCGATCAATTCCCGGACAAGGTGAGATGTCACTGCCACCAACTGGAATGCTGCGATCCACAGTGTGTACATGCGGTTCGCCTGCAATCCGATGAGTAACAGCAGCATCGCCGCTGTACCGTCCATTGCTGCGTGCCAGATATCAAGTTGAGCAAGGTCGCTACTGTCTTTGACCAGGAATAGATAAGCGAGATCGCCCCCCTCGAATACAAGCAGCCAAACCAGGGCTACACAACGTTCGGGCATTGCCCCCCAACGAAGCGCAGCCAGGCAGATCAGAAGACCCGCCACAAACTGCGCCTCGTCGCGGTATTCAAGCACCAGCTCAAGCACTGGGCCCTCCTGCGCTCAGCCTGCTTCTACCAGCGTGTCAGCATCTGATATGATGGCAGAGGGTTTTGTCTCTGTAGGAATGCCATCATCGGAGCGCGCAACTTCGCGGGCAACGGCGCTCAGCTCTTCATGGACGCGCACCAGATTGTTCGACATCGACATTGCCTGCTGTTCGGCCTGACTGAGCCGGAACAGCGCGCGCTGGCCGGTGTTCACTTCCACTGCCGGGTTCTGGCGTGCGGCGATCATCGCTTGGCGCAGCTTGGCGAAAGCGAGCATTGCTTCATCGGAAACAGCCTCTGCTTCGCGGATAAGCTTCTTGAGATTGTAGGCGTCAGCGAGAATACGATCAGACATTGTGTGGTCTCCACGGACACGCTGTGCTCCTTCAGCGGCCGTCAATTTTCCACGGGGATGGTTGCAACTCCATCCATGGCCTCGCTAATAGCCATGGCAGCCGTGACCGACAGAACAACTGCCGCCAGAATGCCAAATGCGATCCCTACGATCGCGGCCAGGCGAAACAGGATGGCATGTTCACCATCGAGCACCCCGGGAACAATCTTCGGCTCTGACTGGTCCGCTCCTGATGCCGAGAATAACTTGGCAGGAGCTTGCGACCCAGCGGACTGGACCGTCGATGTGTCCCGCCGCAATTCATTGGTGAGAGCGGCGGATTCGGGGAGCTGATTTTTCGTGTATTCAGATTTCCTGAAGGGCGAACTTTCGGTCACAATCCCGCGCGCGCGCTGACACGCCCGGTATTTCTCAACCAGTTCGTTGAGGCTGCCTGCTTCGTAAATATCCTTGAGCGCGCGGATATGCTGGTTGATCCGGGTCTCCGAGACACCCAGTTCATTGGCGATAACCTTTATGGGAACACGGCGATCAATCCGCTCCATCACAGATTTCTGACGGGAAGTCAGATTCTGCGGCATGGCAAGATTCATCTTGTCTTCCTCAACGTACATACTGGCTCTATTAAGTATTGCAGTAACTAACCTTTAGTCCAAGACTGTTTCAGTCAAGCAGTTGATCGTAAGTGGCTGATTCTTCGTGATTCAATTTCCGCTGTTTATTCCCAGTGATCCAAACCAACGCTTAATATTGCGAGCCGCCTGGCGTAAACGTTGTTCATTCTCGACCATCGCTATGCGGACAAATCCCTCACCTTCTTCGCCATAGCCTACACCTGGGGCAACAGCGACTTCCGCTTCAGTCAGCAATTGCTTTGAAAATTCCAGACTGCCCATATGCTTGAGCGCCGGCGGCAGGGGAGCCCAGGCAAACATCGATGCAGGCGGGGGCGGGATATCCCACCCTGCACGACCGAACGCTTCGACCATAACATCGCGGCGCTTGTGATAGAGCAGCCGATTGCTTTCGACGATATCCTGAGGGCCGTTGATCGCTGCGCAGGCTGCCGCCTGAATAGGGGTGAAGGCGCCATAGTCCAGATAGCTCTTAACCCGCGTCATGGCTGCGATAAGTTGCTTGTTTCCGACTGCAAAGCCCATGCGCCATCCAGCCATGGAATAGGTCTTGCTCATGCTGGTAAATTCGATCGCGACATCTTTCGCGCCTTTAACCTGCATAATCGACGGTGTCGGATTGCCGTCGAAATATAGCTCTGAGTAAGCGAGGTCCGACAGCACCCAGACGCTGTTGTCACGGGCCCATTCCACCAGACGCTCGTAGAACGCAAGATCGACAACCTCAGCGGTCGGGTTGGAAGGATAATTGACCACCAACACGCTCGGGCGCGGCACGGTAAAGTTCATCGCGTTTTCAAGCGCGCGCCAATAGTTTTCATCAGGGGTGGTAGGGACAGCACGAATGGTCGCGCCTGCGATGATAAAACCGAACGTGTGGATCGGGTAGGACGGGTTTGGCGCAAGTACGACATCGCCTGGGGCTGTGATCGCATTGGCCAGGCTTGCCAGTCCTTCTTTCGAGCCCATCGTTACGACGACTTCGCTTTCGGGATCGAGATCGACCCCAAACCGGCGCTCGTAATATTTTGCCTGTGCCCGGCGCAGTCCCGGGATCCCGCGCGACTGCGAATAGCCATGTGCGTCGGGCTTTTGCGCAACCTCGCAGAGCTTGTCGATCACATGCTGAGGCGGAGGCTGGTCAGGATTGCCCATCCCAAGGTCGATGATGTCCTTTCCGGCACGTCGCGCCGCGTGACGCATGCCGTTGACTTCGGCGATGACGTAAGGCGGCAAGCGCTTCATGCGGTAAAACTGGTCGTCCATGGTTCCTGTCTATCTGCGGTGTTCGCGTTTGAGGGCTTGCGGGAACCAAGTTGGCCCGCGCTGCATACGAATCTATGCGAATATAAGGTGATGTGGGAAGCCACTTTCGCTATTGCTATCGAGATATCTACTTCTAGCCACCGGACACCGAAGCATGAGCAAAGATCCCAAGGACATATGGACTGAGGCAACCGGCCCCATGCGTGCATTTTTTGACATGCAGGGAGAAGCGCTCCGCGAAATCGCGGGTGGAATGGCTGCAAGTACGCCCTTGGCTGAATTCTTCTCAGGGCAATCCCTGAGTACACAGGACGCCGCAAGCTGGGCCGCGACGGCACAAGAGCTCAAGGTGATCTGGCTCGATTTTGTGCGGGAGCAATCGCAAAAGGAAGCTGAAGGCGCAAATCCGTTCGATCCGATGCGCTGGATGCTGATGACGGAATCTCTCGCGAAGCAAATTCCCACAGGCCCCTTCGCGCTTCAAGCAAAACTGGCGGGCGATACAGTCGCAATGTGGCAGAGTGTGTTCCAGCGCTTTACCGCTGCAGTGAGCGAAAAGGGCCCCGATGAAGCCGCCGCTCTGCCGAAACAGGATCGCCGGTTCTCCGATCCAGCCTGGGCCGAACACCCGGCATTCGCTGTGCTCCATCAGACCTATCTCATGCTCGCAGAATATTTCATCCAGACCGCCAAGCAGGTCGAAGGCGTAGCGCCTGAGAAGAAGCAGCAGCTGGAATTCGCGACGAACGCGCTGATCGAAGCGATGAGTCCGGCGAATTTCCTCGCAACCAACCCGGTCGTTCTGAAGCGCACCATTGAAACCCGCGGCCAGAATCTCGTCAATGGCATGCGCCATCTGGTCAATGACCTGAAGCGCGGCCAGTTGACGCACACCGATTCCGATGCCTTCACGCTTGGCGAAAACCTGGCGGCGACCCCCGGCAAGGTGGTCCATGAGACCCCGCTCTATCAGTTGGTGCAGTACAGCCCGACGACCGACGAGGTTCTGGAAACGCCGCTGGTAATCTTCCCGCCATGGATCAATCGCTTCTATATCCTCGACCTCACTCCGAAGAAGAGCTTCATCAAATGGGCTGTTGATCAAGGCATCACTATATTCATCGTCAGCTGGAAGTCGGCCGATGCGAGCATGAAAGATATCGTATGGGACGACTATATCCGAGCACAGATCGATGCGATCGACCATGTTCGCGACCGGCTCAAGGTGCCTAGCGTGCATGCGATCGGCTATTGCGTCGCGGGAACCACGCTCGCAGCAACATTGGCTGTGCTTGCAAGGCGCGAACAGGACGACAAGGTCAAGAGTGCGACCTTTTTCACCGCACAAGTGGATTTCGAGAAGAGCGGCGAGCTCAAGCACTTTATCGATGACAGCCAGCTGGCAATGATCGAGAAACTGTCGACCGACGGCTATCTCGATGGACGTTATCTTGCCGCGACATTCAATTCGCTCAGGGGCAAAGACCTGATCTGGAACTACGTGGTCAACAATTACCTGCTGGGCGAAGACTATCCGGCGTTCGACCTGCTGCACTGGAATGGCGACGTCACCAATCTTCCTTCGAAGTGGCACGGTGCATATCTGCGCGATCTCTATCGCGACAACAAGCTGGTCCAGCCCGATGCCATGGAGGCAGACGGGACCAAGATCGACCTCAGCTTGGTCAAGACGCCCAGCTACGTGCAGGCGGGCAAGGAAGACCATATTGCGCCTGCGGAGAGCGTGTGGCGCATCACCGACCACTTCAAGGGGCCGCTCACTTTCATCCTCGCAGGATCAGGCCACATCGCCGGGGTCGTAAACCCTCCAGCCGCTGGCAAATATCAGTATTGGGTGGGCGACAGCCAGGCCAAGTCGCTGTCTGATTTTGTTGCCGGCGCCGAAGAACATCCAGGCAGCTGGTGGCCGCACTGGCTTAACTGGTTGCATGACCAGGACCATGCGAAAGTACCTGCAATCGGCAAGAGAAAGCCGGGTGGAAAGGGTGATGAAACTATCGAAGATGCGCCTGGCCGGTATGTCAAGACACGATAGACCTCTGAAATAACGTCCGAAAATCACTTTTTGTGCAGTGCACAAAAAGTGCTTGACTTCGCAGTTGCAATGCCTATTTTGTGCAGCGCAACAAAGACGAGGTTCCTATGGCTTCCACCGCCACATCAAAGATCGATGCCGCTGCTGAAAAGGCATATGCCGAGGCAGCTGCAAAAAAGAACGTTAGCGAAAAGGCTGTCGAGAAGGCGGTCGAAGCTGACGCGCCAAAGCCCAAGGCAAAGCCGGCTGCAGTGAAGAAGGCGGTCGCCAAGAAGACCCCTGCAAAAAAGATAGCGACAAAAAAGGCTGCGGCAAAAAAGGCTCCTGCCAAGAAAGCAGCGCCGAAGAAAGTCGCTGCCAAGAAAGCTTCGGCCAAGACCAAAGTTTCTGCTGACAATCCCGTAATTCAATTGAAGGACAAGATCATGGCCACTGCCAAGACCACCGATTTCACCGCGCAAGCCAAGGAAATGGCTGCTGACGTTCAAGCTCGTATCAAGACCGCTGCTGCCAAGGCTGGCGAATTTGCAAGCGAAGCAGGCGAGTTCAACAAGGCGAACCTCGAAGCCGTCGTCGAAAGCGGCAAGGTTTTCTACGCTGGCGCACAGGAACTGGTCCGCGCAGACGTTGAAGCCGGCAAGAGCGTTGTTGAAACCGTAACAGCCGACGTCAAGAAGATGGCTGCCATCAAGTCGCCGACGGAACTCATGCAGCTCCAGGGCGAACTTGCACGCCGCAACTTCGACGCTGTTGTTTCTTACGGCTCGAAGCGCACGGAAGAGATCGTAAAGCTCTACAATGATGCTTTCGCACCGATCTCCAGCCGCGTCAGCGTGGCTGTAGAGAAATTCTCCAAGGCTGCCTAAGCCCTGAGATAAGACTTCTCCGCCAGGCTGGGCTTCCCTCTCCCTCTATCCGGCCTGATGCGAGACACACCGAAGCCGAGGCACCTCTAGCAGGCGCCTCGGCTTTTCGTTATCCGATCAGATCTTGAAGCTCGGATCCAATTTTCGTCTTGCAACGTTAACTTCGTGGCACGACCTTGCGAATATGTAGAGTGATACGATATTGCGCCTGACTGTATGAATGGACTGAACGCCTTTGCATCGCCCGATCGGGTTCACGTGTCTTCGCTTCAGGCGTTGGCATCTGCCGGCGTTTCAACGGCTGGACCCGACAGCGACGATGCTGACAGCGACAACGAAGTCGGCATCGCCACCAAGGCCAAGGCACGGCCGAAGAAGCCGAGCCAGTACAAGGTCCTGATGTTGAACGATGACTATACGCCGATGGAATTCGTCGTGATGGTGCTGAAGCGTTTCTTCAACATGGACCTGGAAGAAGCGACCCGCGTTATGCTCCACGTGCATCAGAAAGGCGTCGGAGTTTGCGGGATATTCCCTTACGAAGTGGCAGAGACCAAGGTGAATCAGGTCATGGACTTTGCACGGCAGAACCAGCATCCGCTGCAATGCACGCTCGAGAAAGCCTGAAGCAGCGCAGATCAGTCATCCGCCAGCCGCACCACCCTCAGCCTCACCCCATCGGGCCCGGACAGGAAAGCGTCTGGGATTATCCGCGTCCCGCCATTTGCGAGCCGACCCAGCGCCGCATCCAGATTATCCATCGCGGTGCCACACTGCTCGACAGCTGCAAGGCCTGGCGCACACTGGAAACCAGCCACCCTCCGACATATTACATCCCGCGATCCGACATCGCGATGGACCTCTTGTCTCGCAATCGGCGTCGCTCCTTATGTGAATGGAAAGGGCAAGCGAGCTATTGGGATGTGGAGATCGAAGGCGATCGATTTGAAGCGACAGCATGGTGCTATGAAAAGCCGACTTCATCCTTCGCGCCGATTGCCGGCTATCTCGCCTTCTATCCTGAACCCTTCAACCAATGCCTGGTCGATGGACATGAGATCTTACCGCAGCCGGGCGGATTTTACGGCGGCTGGATCAGCCCGTTCGAAGCGGGCCCCTTCAAAGGAATTCCGGGTAGCCGCTTCTGGTAAGGTGTCAGTCATCGGCCTTCGCGCAAGCAACGCATGACGTGCAGAGATTTAGCCGCTAGAGACAAACCCCTAGATATTATCGCATCAAGTCAGAGCGCCGTGGACCGACTATTCCCCAGCATAGACCGCTACATTTTCAAGCTGGTCGTCTTTCCCATGCTGGGAGTGTTCGCCCTTGCGGCATCGCTTTTGCTGCTCGACAAGATGCTGCGCCTGTTTGACTTCGTGGCAGTCGAAGGCGGCCCGATCGCAGTGGTGTTCAAGATGCTCGGCGCGCTGATCCCTGAATATGCCAGCCTTGCGATACCGCTAGGGCTCCTCCTCGGTATCCTGCTTGCCTTTCGCAAGCTCGCAACGTCGAGCGAACTCGATGTCATGCGTGCGGTCGGGCTCGGCTACAATCGCCTGCTGCGGGTCCCCTATCTCATCACGCTCGCTCTGATGATCGTGAACGTTGCGCTGGTGTTCTTCATCCAGCCACTCAGCCGATATTACTACGAGCAGATGGAGTACGAACTGCGCTCTGGCGCGCTGGGCGCCTCGATCAAGGTGGGCGAATTCACTACGCTCGCCGACCGCATGGCGCTCCGCATCGAAGAAAGTGAAGAAGATGGGCGGCGCTTGATCGGCATCTTTGCCCGCGTTGCCAATTCGAAAGGCCAGGTGCTCTCGATCAGCGCGCGCGAAGGGGCATTCCTTGCTACCAGCGACGATCCCGATACGATTATCCTGCGCCTGACCGACGGCACAATCGTGCAGGATACGGGAACCGAAGGCACCACGCCACGCGTACTCAGCTTCACTCGGCATGACCTGCCGATCGACTTGCCCACGATTGAAGAGTTTCGCGCTCGCGGCGATGCGGAGCGTGAATATATCCTGCCCGAGCTTCTCAGAATCGGCTGGAGCGACAACCAGCCGGAAGCAAAGCGCGATGCCAGTCAGGCAAGCTTCAACTTCCGACTGGTGGAGGTGGTGATGATGCTGATGATGCCGCTGCTGGCAGTGGCGCTCGCGATCCCGCCAAAGCGATCCACCAGCGCACTTGGCGTGTTCGTGTCAATCATCATGGTGGTCTCGTACCACAAGGTGAACCAGTACGGAGAAGATGTGGCAGCACTTGGCCGGGTGGATCCGATTATGGCCTTGTGGGGTCCGTTCCTCATATTCGCGGCGCTTATCATTTGGATGTACTACCGCGTCGCATATGTGCCTGGCGGTCAAGCGATCGGCGCTCTCGAAACTGCCTTCGACAAACTCGTCAAACGGCTGCGCAAGCTGTTCAAGTCCAAACGCCCGCGGGGACCACGGTCGGTTGGTGACAATGACCTTGAAACAGCGCCTGCAGAATAGCACAAGCACTCCTCAGACATGCAGCTCGATTTCTTCCCTTCCAGAACGCTGACTTTTTACCTCGCGCGGCTGTTCGTCGTGCGTATCTTCGCGGTATTGGTCATGCTCGTCCTGGTGTTGATGATGCTCGACCTGCTTTCCAACAGCGGGAAGATTCTCGCGGTCGAAGGCAATGGCGAGACGGAGCTGTGGACCTATGCCAGCTTGCGCGTTCCGCAGCTGATAGCCCGCTTTCTCCCCTATTCGGTACTGCTCGCAACGATCATAACCCTCGTCACGCTGAACCAGAATTCGGAAGTGATCGCGATGAAGGCCGCGGGCCTGTCAGCGCATCAGGTGCTCGCGCCCTTGCTGATAACCGCAGCCGCCGTTTCGATTATCAGCTTTGCCTTCAACGAGCGGGTCGTGACCCGCGCAACAGGAACGCTCAAGGCGTGGGAAGGGACTGAATACGGCCAGATTCCGGCAAGTCCCGAGACACGATCCAATATCTACCTGACCGACGGCGCCAATATCATGACCGCGGCCACACTCAACGGCAAAGGCGCTGCGACTGTGATGGAAGACATCAGCTGGTATGAACGCGCCTCGGGCGGGATGCTGCGCCAGCAGATCACGGCCAAGCGCGCGGTCTATGCGAATCCCGGTTGGCGCCTCGAAGATCCCGTGCGGTTTGATGTCGCTGCGGCTGCAACAGAGGCACTTCCCGCAATCGTCGTTGGAGAAGGTCTGACACCCGACCAGATCGAGCTGGAGGCGGTTGATCCTGACGCCACCGGCTTCTTTGAGCTTGCCCGGGCGATTGACGATTATGAAGCAGTCGGCAAGCGCACGGCTGAACTGCGCGCAAAATGGTGGCACAAGATTTCCGGGCCACTATCTGCGTTTCTGATGCCCTTGTTGGGCGCTGTTGCAGCCTTTGGTCTGGCGCGATCGGGCCAGTTGTTCGTGCGTGCGATTATCGGAATGGCGCTCGGATTTGCTTATTTCGTCGTCGACAATGCTGCGCTCGCCATGGGCAGCTTCGGGGGATACCCGCCACTCCTCGCCGCCTGGGCGCCGTTCCTGCTATTCCTGCTCGTCGGTGAAACAGTGCTGATCCGCACAGAAGAATGAGCGACTGGTCACTGCGGCTCGCTCGGCCAGACGACGCAGAGCAGATGCCCGCGCTTGAGGAAGCGGCTGCGGCTATGTTAGTCGGCGACCCCGGCTTGGCAGGGTTGAATTTGCGTGAGACCTGGCAGCCGAGCGCGCTGCGCTCGCTGATCCGCAAGGGCCACTGCCTGGTTGCGCATGTAGGGGATGCCATGGCGGGCTTCCTCGTGACACAGCCATTCAGCGGCGAACTGCACATTTGGGAAATGGACGTACACCCATCGTTTCAGCGGCGGGGTATCGGCGCAGGACTGGTACTGGCCTGTCAGGTCGACGCGCGCAATTCCGGCTTTCGCGCGCTGACACTTACGAGTTTTCGAGATCTGCCTTGGAATGCCCCTTTCTACGAGCGGCTGGGATTTGAGGAAGTCACAGCGCTCGATGCGCATCCACGGCTTGCAGGCGAGCTTGCACTCGAAGCCGATAACGGGCTTCCAGCCCAACGCCGCTGCGCGATGATCTGTTTTCTCGACTAGAGCGCTTGTTTATCGCGAGCGCGGCACCATCGTGCTGCGCGCGATCTTGCCGACAAGGGATAGCATACCGGAGTGGTTAGCCCCGTCATAGGTTGATGCCTCACCCAATTCCTGCTTCAGGCGGCGATGCGCCTCGGGCAGATCGTGATAGGGCATCGACGGCATCAAGTGATGCAGCGCATGATAGCGAAGGCCCACCGGCGCCCAGATTTCAGCAGCAAGGCCGGGGGGCGGTACATTGACGCTATCAAGGAATTGCGCGGTTACTGTCATTGGTTCGCCGTCATTCTCCCACAGATGCGCCACAAGCGTGCGCAGCTGGTTGAGCAGAGCGGTCAGCGAAAGGATGGCGAGCGCGATCAGGAGCGGACGCCAGCCTAACACCTGCGTGCTCGCCAGCAACGTCCATGCCCACAGCATTCCGCCAGTTTCTTGCCATAGCACCCGCTGACGGAACGCACTCTCAGGTGGCTTGCGGCGGAAATCGGGATTGATCGACAAGGCTGACGCGCGCGCCCAAACCAACCTGCGGATCGGCGGGATAATCGCGCCAAGCGGCACCAGCACGCCAAAGCGCACGAGAAATGCGATCGGCGCGAGCAAGGCGATCAGGACAAAGGCCGGGAGCGACCATGGCTTCATCAAGGCAAGCGGCAGATATTCAGGATCCTCGACGGTCCCATATTGCGTGCGCTTGTGGTGCAGCGTGTGCACGCCTTCATACATGAAACTGGGGGTAAGCAAGGGAATGCCGACGAGGAGGTTCCAGCCCAAGCGAAATCCGGGCAGCGCATCACGGTGGATGTGGGTAAGCTCATGAATGAACATCAGCGCGCGGTAGAAAGCGAGTGCGGCCACAAGGCCACTCAGCACCGCCAAGGGCAGCGATGCGGTAAGGATGGCGAAAGCTGTCGCGCCATAACCCAAAGCGGCTGAGACCAACATGTCCGGCCAGTAGAACGCGGCCCTTGCCGCCCCCAGATCCTTGACCGCGTCGCGCGCAGCACGCAGCATTTCCTTGTCGTCGCTTGACAGGAAATCGAGCCGCGTCGGGCGGGTTGCAACGGCCGGATTGGCAGGGTCTAATGTTCGACTTGCATTCATAGGTATGTCTCTGCTGCGCCTCATACCGCATTTATTGCGGCAAGGACAAACTCGGTTTCTCTAACAGAGTAATCGGCTCAGTTGCTTGACTTGGCGCAATTTGCACACTCAGAGCTAATGGGGCCTGAATATGCAAATCGTGTCGGGGTGTTGCAGTGAGCCATTCGCAGATAGTGATCGAGCCGGTAAGCGGCAAGCAGGGACGCGTGGAGTTTGTCGATCTCGGCCGCGCATTCGCCGCCCGGCTTCCCCACTCCGTGCCGCAACTGCGCGGGGAGCAATTGGAGCTGATCAATCCCGAAAAGAACCCCTTCTTCGGCCATGCCAAGGCGCAGATGTTTATCGCCCGACGCGGCGGTCAGGCAGCAGGACGCATCTCTGCGCATATCGACGAGCTTGCGCTCAAGATGCCTGCCGAGCAGGGATTTGGCCCCGGCACGGGAAATTTCGGACTGTTCGATGCAGCGGACGAACAGGTCGCACTGGCTCTGCTGGTGGCTGCGGAGGAATGGCTGCGTGAACAAGGCATTACGCGGGTTCTGGGGCCGATCTCGCTCTCGATCTGGGAAGAACCGGGCTTGCTGGTGAAAGGCCAGGACCATTCACCGATGATTATGATGGGTCACCACCCGTCCGAATATCGCGAGTGGATTGAGAATGCGGGCTACCGCAAGGCCAAGTCGCTGCTGACCTATGATCTCGATGTCCGCAATGAGTTCCCCCCACTTATTCAGCGCATCGTGAAGTCGGGCGAACGCAACGAACGCATTCATGTAAGGCAAGTCCGCAAGAACGACTGGGATGCAGAGGTCGAAATCATTCTGACAATCCTGAATGATGCCTGGTCCAGCAATTGGGGCTTCGTTCCCTTTACCCCGGAGGAAATCGCCTATGCGGGGAAGAAACTGCGCCCCATCATCCATGAGCCGCTCAACATGATTGCCGAGGTGGAAGGCAGGCCGATGGCATTCATGCTCACCTTTCCCGACGTTAATCACGTCCTCAAAAAGGTCGATGGCAAGCTGTTTCCGCTTGGCTGGTTCCACTTGCTCAAATGGATGCGAAACCCTGCTGGATCGGGAATGCGGGTCCCTTTGATGGGTGTGAGGAAAGAACTACACAATTCTCGGCTGGCAAGCCAGCTTGCCTTCATGATGATCAGTCAAATTCGGCATAATGCATGTGATCTTTATGACAGCGAGCGCGGTGAAATCGGCTGGATCCTTGATGACAACGAAGGGATGAAAGCGATCGCCGACGCAATCGAAAGCAAGGTCAATCGAGAATATTGGGTGTTCGAGAAAGCGCTTTGATCGCTGCGTCGCTGACGCGATTTCCAGCTGCCGAGGCATCAACGAAAAAGGCCCCCGCCCTCCGTACAGGAGGTCGGGGACCTTCGGGATCGTATCACCAGCCGCTTGGACGGGAGGGGGGTCTCGGCGGTGACGAAACCTAAATGCTCAGACGAAACGCCGGTTCCCGGGCAAAGCGTATTTTTTGAAACTTTTTCCTTCGCATAGGAGTTTGACTGATGAGAAGGTTGGCTAAAAGGCCGCCAGATAGCTTTTGGCCTGCAGTAACGAGGCCTGTGAAGGGAATGTTAAGCGCATGTCATTGAGTGAAAAGATCGCTGCACAATTGCCCTATCTTCGGCGTTACGCTCGCGCGCTGACCGGCTCGCAGGGCTCAGGCGATGCCTATGTCCGAGCTACCCTCGAAGCAGCGCTTGCTGACCAGGAATTGAAACAGTCGCTAGAGGCTGGCCGGGTTGCACTCTATCGCGCGTTCACCTTGGTCTGGGCATCGGCCAGCGGCGATACTGACGCCGCCGATAGCGCAGCCAGCACAGCCCTGGCTTCAGTTACACCGCTCAACAGGCAGGCCCTGCTGCTTACAACTCTGGAGGATTTCAGCACCGCGCAGGTGGCAGAGATACTGGCGCTGGAGCCGGATGACGTAGACGCGTTGGTTGATGAAGCCATCGCGGAGATCGATCGAGAGGCCAAGACCAGCGTCCTGATTATCGAGGATGAGCCGCTGATTTCCATGCAACTGGAGGACCTCGTCTCGTCGCTGGGCCACCAGATCTGCGGGACTGCCGCGACGCGGACACAGGCACAAAACGTGGTTGCGGAAAAGATGCCCGGTCTTGTCCTCGCCGATATCCAACTTGCGGACGGTTCGTCCGGGATCGATGCGGTTGAAGATATCCTTGCGATCACCGAGGTGCCCGTGATCTTCATCACCGCCTATCCGGAGCGGCTGCTGACCGGCGACCGGCCGGAGCCGACCTATCTCGTGACAAAGCCGTTTGAGGAACGCACGGTTCGTGCAGCAATCAGTCAGGCACTGTTTTTCGGCCACAGCAAGCCGTTGTAGGGTTTTAGCCCTCACCCCTTGCCAACTGTTCGGCCCTGAGCTGAAATTCGCCGCGCTGACGCACGGGGACACGCAAGGTGCAGCGCACCCCTGTTTCGTTGAAACTCAGATCGACTGGATGGCGCAACTCGTGCGCTACGATCTTTTCGATCAGGTCAGTGCCGAAACCCGGCTTGCGGATGGACGAGACCGAAGGTCCACCGTCTTCGACCCATTCGACGACAGCGAGCCCATCATCGGTCAGGTCCCATGAAATCTTCACTGACCCGCCGGCTACGCTGAGCGCACCGAATTTTGCCGCATTCGTCGAAAGCTCGTGGATCGCGAGCCCAAGTGACAACGCATCATTCGGGGCAAGCTCGACATGCGGGCCCGACATGGACACAGCATTGCTTTCATCGCCGATATAGGGCGCAACTTCGACTTCAACCACAGCACTGATCGGCGTCGTTCCCCACTCCGAGTTAGTCAGCAAGGCGTGGGTCGCGGAAATCGCGCGAATGCGCCCCTCCAGGCCATCTGCAAATTCATCAATGTCGCGTGTCCTGCGGCGGGTAAGCGAGATGATCGACAAGACATTGGCCAGAGTATTCTTGACCCTGTGATTCAGTTCGCGGGTAAGAGAATCCCGGATCGAGACCTGCTGGGCAAAGCGATCAAGCGACGCTTCATCTTCAAGCGCCTGTTGTGTGAGCAACCGAGCCAGCAGCATCAGCAGGCTCGCAACGGCAAGGCCGAACAGCAATGTCGCCATCGACAATGGCGATAATGCAGGCCGATGAGGCGCGCGCACTTCCAGCCTGAACATTCGGCTTGCGATTTCCACATCAGCGCTCTGGAGCAGGCTGGTGGAACCGGCGTTACCGATCGAAACCAGCGGGTCATTTGGCTGAGCCTGGATGTCATACAGGCTGACAGCGATGCGTTTAGCACCTGAAAGCTCAATCGCCGACAACAGCAAATCGCGAGCATTGAAAGGACTGTAGATGAACCCCTTGAGCCGCCTACCACCGTCAAAGTCCTCGAATACCGGCATGTAGACAAGGAAGCCGGGTGCGTCCCCCTCACCTTCCTGAAGCAACACGATCGGGGCAGAGGCGACCGGCGTAACGGATTGAACGGCCTCTCTCATGGCCGCGCGCCGCCGAGGTTCGGAATACATGTCATAGGCAAGAGCCCGGCGATTGCGCTCCGTATCGGGTTCTAGGAATGTGACCGGCACAAGCATCTCGGCGGCTTGTTCAGGACGCGGGTTGACCAAAACCGAGCGGCTCAACTGATCGCCGATCCGTCGCTCAAAATCCCGCGCTTTCTCAGGAGCGATGGCTTCAGCCCAGCCGATCCCGTCCGACCCGCGAAAATCAGCATCCAGCCTGAGTTCGTAGACAAAGCGCCGGAACAGCGGGAGATCGACAGTCTCAACAGAGCCTGCCAGCGCCGCACCGGCGCGCAGATAGGAAGCGTTGGTATGACCACGTCGATCGAGCGCTGATGCCACAAGCTGCGTCGCCTCTTCGAGCGCGGCATGTTCCCTGCGATCCTCGCCCTTTTCGATCGCAAACACGCTGAGGCCGGTGATGGACAAAATCGCGAGAAAAATCGCGATCGGCACGGCTCTGGGATATTTGATTAGCCAAGCTTGAGCAGGTCTGCGGGGCGGCTCCGATAGCCCGGTCCGGCCCATTGGGGGCCATGCTTTGGATGAGCCTGGCGCTACGGGGCTTTCAGACATCGATTTACCAGGCGGGCTTGAGCGATCATTTTACCTCGAGGTATGGAGTTTACCTTCGCTCATGGGAACCAAAGACAGGAGCTTTCGTTCCTATGCGTGTGTCCGTATGGAGGCCAAATTCGCAACTTGGGATGCAAGTGAGGGCACCGGTCCTCATGAACGATGAAGGATTTCATGGGATCGGAAAAGACGCCTCAAGCGAACCATTCGCCCAAGCCGCACGGCAAGGATGACAGTTCGAGCTGTCGGTCGAACTCCGGCCAGCCGCGCAAACCGGACTGGGCAGATGGACTGCGCAAGCTCTACGATTCAGTCGTCGATGAGCCATTGCCTGACAATTTCAAGGATCTGCTCGCCAAGCTCGACGATGAGCCTGAAAGCGGCAGACACTGATGGCCAAGACAAAGACTTCTGACAAACCCAAGCGCACCGCAGCTGAACGCGCTGAGTTCAAGCGCGAACTGACAGACGTAGTCCCGCATCTGCGCGCGTTTGCCCGCGGCCTGTGTGGCAGACCCGACATGGCGGATGACCTCGTTCAGGAGGCACTGCTGAAGGCATGGGCAGCGCAAGATCGCTTTGAGCCTGGCACTTCCATGCGTGCCTGGACCTTCGTTATCCTGCGCAATGCCTATCTGACCGACATGAGGCGCAACCGGTTCCGCGGAGAATATGACGAGACAGTTGCAGAACGCATTCTGACCGCCCCGGCAGGACAGGAAGAGCCGATCCACCTGTCAGACATGCATCGCGCCCTTTTGACGCTCCCGCCGGAACGCCGGGAAGCCCTGTTGCTCGTCGGAGCAGGCGGATTTTCCTATGAGGAGGCGGCACAGATTTGCGGCTGCGCGGTCGGTACGATCAAGAGCCGTGTTGGACGGGCTCGGGCCGCGCTAACCTCCATGCTCGAAGACGGCTCGATCCCCCGGCGATCGGTCGATGATGATTCCGCGCATCGGGCAATCCTCGAGGAGCTCGACGACGTGGCGGCAGGCAACGGTATCGGTGCCAAGACCCTGTAGGGCAAAGAAAGGCCCGCCACGTTGAAATCGCGCAGCGGGCCTTTTCAAGCAAAGATGGACCTGATCTTTATTTCGGATAGACCCAGGTCGCGCCGCGCGCGAGGTTTTCGCTAGCAAACGCCCAGTTCAGCTTTTGCTCGATTACGCTATCAAGATAGGCAGGACGCTTGTTCTGGTGGTCGAGATAGTAGGCATGTTCCCAAACATCGATTGTCAGTAGCGGGTTGAAGTCACTGTCGGCCAGCGTATCGCCATCATGCGTTTCTTCGATTGAAAGCTTGCCATCCTTTTCCGCCAGCCAGACCCAGCCGCTGGCAAAATGGCCAGCGCCGCGATCCTTGAGCTGCTGTTTGAGCTCGTCGATGGAACCAAAAGCTTCATCGATCTTGGCGGAAAGTTCGGCTGATGGCGCAGTACTCTCGGCCGCCATCGAGTGCCAGTAGAACGCGTGGTTCCAGCTTTGCGCCGCATTGTTGAACAGGCCCTGGTTGCTGCCGCGTGCCGCAGCAATGATTGTTTCCATGGATGAGCCTGCATGATCGGTGCCTTCGATCGCGGCGTTCATCTTGTCGACATAGGCCTGGTGGTGCTTGCCGTGGTGGAAGGACAGCGTCTCCGCCGAGATGGCTGGGGCAAGCGAAGTGTCTGAATATGGAAGGGGGGTCAGTGCAAAAGCCATTGTAACTCCGTTGATTGGATTGGGGGCTTGGATTTGATTTGGGGTCCATTCTTCTAACGCACGAGACAGCTTTTTGTTGCAATTGCGAATTTGAGCATGGCTTGCGCGAAAAATGCACGCCCCCTTCCCTTTGACCGCCAACCACGCCAAAAGCGATGCTCCTTTACCGGTTGCAGGCTTACCAATGACGCGCAAATTCTTCGGGACTGACGGGATCAGAGGACGCACCAATGCAGGTGTCATGACGGCCAGCACTGCGATGCGAGTGGGGCAGGCGGCTGGGCGGCACTTCATGCGCGGTGGTCATCAGCATCGCGTCGTGATCGGCAAGGATACGCGGCTGTCGGGCTATATGATGGAAAGCGCGCTGGTGGCAGGCTTCACCAGTGTCGGCATGAACGTGATCATGACCGGACCGCTGCCGACACCCGCCATTGCACTGCTAACCCGCGAAATGCGCGCTGATCTCGGCGTGATGATCTCGGCGAGCCATAACCCTTACGAAGACAATGGGATAAAGCTGTTCGGCCCCGACGGCTTCAAGCTTTCAGACGACGATGAAGCGCAGATCGAAGCCTTGATGGACGAGGAGCCGCTGCTGGCCGAGGCATCGCGAATCGGCAGAGCCTGGCGGATTGACGATGCGCCGGGTCGGTATATTCACGCCATCAAGGGCTCGATCGGGGCAGACATCCGTCTTGATGGCCTCAAGGTGGTTATCGATTGCGCGCATGGCGCAGCTTACAAGGTTGCGCCGACTGCGATATGGGAGCTGGGCGCTGACCTGATCTCTATCGGCGTGTCGCCCAACGGCACCAACATCAATGACGGGTTCGGTTCGACCAGCATTGCAGCCTTGCAGCAGAAGGTCGTCGAGGAAGGCGCGCATATCGGGATCGCGCTTGACGGAGATGCTGACCGGCTGATCGTTGTAGATGAGCAAGGCAAAGCGGTAGATGGCGACCAGATCATGGCAGTTATTGCCACGAGAATGCTGGAAAAAGGCGCTTTGGCAGGTGGCGGAGTGGTCGCCACGGTCATGTCCAATCTCGGGCTTGAGCGTTATCTTCACGGGATCGGGCTAACGCTGGAGCGGACCAAGGTCGGCGATCGCTACGTGCTTGAGCGAATGAAGGAAGGCGGCTTCAATGTCGGTGGGGAGCAATCGGGGCACATGATCCTGCTTGACCATGCGACAACGGGTGACGGGACCGTCGCGGCGCTGCGAGTGCTGGCGAGCCTTGTAAGGACCGGCAAACCAGCCAGCGAACTGCTGCATATGTTCGAGCCGGTCCCCCAGCTCTTGCGCAATGTCCGCTATGAAGGCGGAAAGCCGCTGGAAAATGCAGCAGTCCAGGCCGTGATCGCGGAGGCCGAACGTGAACTTGCCGGCAAGGGCCGACTGGTAATCCGCCCTTCTGGCACAGAGCCAGTCATTCGCGTGATGGCGGAAGGCGATGATGAAAGCCAGGTCGAGGCAGTTGTCGGCCGCATTTGCGATGCGGTGAAGGCAGCGACCTGATGCTCGACATGCGCCCCGATTGCGAACGCTGCGGCCTCGATCTTCCCGCTGAAGCGCCTGGCGCCTTCATCTGCAGCTTCGAGTGTACCTTTTGCGCCCAATGCGCCGAAGCGCTGGACGATGTCTGCCCCAATTGCGGCGGCGAGCTGATGGATCGCCCGACCCGCGCCAAAGCGCTGCAGAAGAAGTTTCCACCTTCCACCGAGCGTAAATTTCATGGCGACTAGGCCCCCTCCCCGCATCCTGTCCATCGCGGGTTCGGACAGTTCGGGCGGCGCTGGGATCCAGGCCGACATCAAGACGATCACCATGCTCGGCGGCTATGCGATGACCGCGCTGACCGCAGCGACCGCGCAAAACAGCGTGGGCGTTCAGGCGATAGCTCCCATGAGCCCCGATTTCGTCGCGCAGCAGATTGCATCCTGCGCGGCGGATATCGGCGTCGATGCGGTCAAGATCGGCATGCTGCATGATCGCGCTATCATCGAAGCGGTCGCGGCGGAGTTGGGCAAGCTCGATCCGGACATTCCCGTCGTGCTCGATCCGGTCATGGTCTCGACCTCAGGCGTGCCGCTGATCGCGCCAGACGCCATGGCCGCGAATGAGGACCTGCTGTTTACCCGCGCAACGATCCTCACCCCCAACCTGCCAGAGCTTGAGCTGATGGCCGAAACGCAGCTGCGCTCGCTTGACCGGATGGCCGATGCCGCCCAAGCGCTTGCGATGGAATATGGCTGCCATGTTCTTGCCAAGGGCGGCCATACCCATGATGCCCGCGTGATCGACCTGCTGCTCGCGCCTGACGGGAGCCAGGCCATCAGCTTCAACCATGCGCGCATCGACACGCCGCATACGCACGGTACGGGTTGCACGCTGTCAGCCGCGATTGCGACCTTGCTGGGTTACGGACAACCGCTTGAGCACGCGGTGCGGCTATCGCGCCAATTCGTGTTTCAGGCGATCAAGGCCGCGCCGGGTTTTGGCGCTGGCAATGGCCCCCTGGGCCATCAGGCGGTAGGCAGAAGAAGCGAAAGCTGAGCCGCATTCAGACCCGCTACCTCTCCAATTCGTAGAATCCCGCGATGTGTTCCCAGGCTTCGTCTGCGGTCTCGCACCAGTGGAACAGTTCGAGATCTTTCGGCGAAATCGTGCCTTCCTCGGCAATTGCCTCGAAATTGATGACGCGGTTCCAGAATTCCTTGCCGAACAGCAGGATCGGCAGGGCACGCATCTTGCCGGTCTGGATCAGTGTGAGCAGCTCGAACAGCTCATCGAATGTGCCAAACCCGCCTGGAAACACAGCAACCGCGCGCGCACGCAGGAGGAAATGCATCTTACGCAGCGCAAAATAATGGAAATTAAGCGAAAGATAAGGCGTGACGTAGGCATTGGGTGCCTGTTCGTGCGGCAGAACAATATTAAGCCCGATCGATTCCGCGCCCGCATCGCTGGCCCCGCGATTGGCCGCTTCCATGATCGACGGGCCTCCGCCTGAGCAAATCACAAACTGCCGCTTGCCATCTTCAATGATCGCCTTTTCGCTGACGAGCCGGGCAAGCGTGTAGGCCTCGTGATAGTATTTCGCCTTCTCCGCGAGGCGCTGAGCGACTTTCTGGTCGTATTCGCTGCCGTCCTTCGCTGCATCGATCTTGGCCTGGGCCTTCTCAGGCGAAGGAATCCGGGCCGAGCCATACATCACGAGCGTCGAGCCAACCCGTGCTTCGTCAAGCAGCATCTCCGGCTTCAACAGCTCCAGCTGGAAGCGGATCGGACGCAGCTCCTCGCGCAGCAGGAATTCCGTATCGCGAAATGCCAGTTTGTACGCCGGATGCTGGGTTTGCGGCGTGCATTCAGGGCAGTCATCGGAAAAACGGGCTTCTTGCCTGGCCGGATAGAAGCGGCGGTCCATCAAGTCTTTTTCAGTCATTGGCTTGGCTCTACGCCGCACTGATTGTGCGGGCAAGACAGCATTGTCAGGAACTGGTGAAAGTAAGGTTGGATGCCCCGCGTGGATTCGAACCACGATTGACGGAGTCAGAGTCCGTAGTCTTGCCGTTAGACGACGGGGCATCAGCTGCGCGCGGTGGATTACGCTCCGCTCAGGCGGGCAGGCGTCGCGCATCTAGTTTCGCCTGTCCCCAAGGTCAAGGTCTGTCGGCGTTGAAGGCTCATGAGAGCACAACGCTAACCTGGTTAATCGGGTGATCTTGTCTCGTATCGCGGTCCGCGCTACCTTGGCCTCAAGTCCTCGTGCAAATTCTGCGCGAGAGGAAAAGAGAAAGACCCTGTTTCATGGCGGACACACAGCCGCCGGACATGAAGAACAGGACCGGGTTCAAGAGGGGCGGCAAGTCCGGCAAGGTAGCCGATTTCCGCTACAAGCGTCCCTCCCGGTCCAAGGATGATAAAGCTCCTGCCGCTCCAAAGGACAACGGCGGGGCAGACCGGCGCAAACAGAGCGATCACGCTTCAACGCGTGGGAAGGCGGCTGGTGAACCGCGCTTCACATCGCTCAAGAACCGCAATTCCTTGCAATCCGGACCCCGGCCGAACCAGGCCTACGCCGCGCTCGATTTGGGAACGAACAATTGCCGCTTGCTGATCGCGCGGCCATCGGGCGAAAATTTCACGGTTATCGACGCGTTTAGCCGAGTAGTGAAGCTGGGTGAAAACCTCGCCAAGACCGGGCAGCTAAGCGATGCTGCGATGGATCGCACTCTCGAAGCGCTGGCAGTGTGCAGCGAGAAACTGCGCCGCCGCAATGTCTATCTTGCTCGCTCGGTGGCGACAGAAGCATGCAGGCGTGCAGCCAATGGCGCGCAATTCATCGAGCGGGTCCGCCGAGAGACCGGCATCGTGCTCGACATCATCACCGCGCAGGAGGAGGCCCGCCTCGCCGTGCTGGGCTGTCACATCCTCCTGGAGCAAGGCAAAGGCCCGGCGATTATCTTTGACATCGGTGGCGGCTCGACTGAACTCGTTCTGCTGGAAGGTGGCGGTCCGATCCCGAGGATCAAGGACTGGCTGAGTGTGCCCTGGGGCGTGGTCTCGCTGACTGATACCGTGCCGCGGACTGGCAGCAGCGATGCAGACCGCGCGGCCCGCTATGCCGAAATGCGCAGATGCGTGCTCGACAGTTTTGCATCATTTAAGGCGCGTATTGGCGATGCGGCGTTGGACCCGTCCATCCGCCTGCTTGGCACAAGCGGCACGGTCACAACGCTCGCCAGCCTGCACCTTGAACTGCCGCAATATGACCGCAAGGCTGTCGACGGCCTGATTGTGCCTTCCCAAGCGATGCGAGATATCAGCGCGCGCCTCTCCACTCTTAGTCGTGATGATCGCAGCGCCTTGCCCTGTATCGGCAACGATCGCTCTGATCTGGTCGTTGCCGGTTGCGCGATCCTCGAATCGATCCTCGACATCTGGCCGGCCAGGCGGCTGGGCGTGGCGGACCGAGGCATTCGCGAAGGAATCCTGCGCAGCCTGATGGCAACCGAACTGAATGGCAACGCAGCCGGGCGAAAGGCATGAGTCGTTCAGGCAGAAATACCGACCGACGGGTCCGCACAGCGAAGAAGCGCACCGCCTCTTCCACGCGCTGGCTAGAGCGGCAATTGAACGACCCTTACGTCAAGCAAGCCAAGGCTGACGGCTATCGCAGTCGTGCAGCGTACAAGCTGATCGAACTCGATGAGAAATTCAAACTGGTAAAAGGCGCCCAGCGCGTGGTCGATCTTGGCATCGCACCGGGTGGCTGGGCGCAGGTGGTGCGCAAACTTGCGCCCAGAGCCGGGATCGTAGGCATCGACTTGCTGGAAACCGAGCCGCTCGAAGGGGTCACGATCCTACAAATGGATTTCATGGATGACGCGGCGCCAGGCGCATTGACGCAGGCGCTCGACGGCCCGCCCGATCTGGTCTTGTCAGACATGGCCGCGAATACCGTAGGGCACAAGCAGACCGATCATCTGCGCACGATGGGACTGGTCGAAGCCGCCGCCTGGTTCGCAATCGAGACGCTGGAGGAAGGTGGCACTTTCGTGGCGAAAGTCCTTGCGGGGGGAACCGATACCGAACTGCTCGCGCTGCTCAAATCGCACTTCAAGAGCGTCAAGCACGCCAAGCCGCCAGCCAGCCGCAAGGGTTCATCGGAATGGTATGTGATCGCGCAGGGCTTCAAACCCCGCGCTTAGACTTGCCGTGAACGCGGCTTACTCGGCGGCCGCTTCCTCGGTGGCTTCTCCGGCTGCTTCCTCAGCCGGCTCTTCCGACGCATCGCCCGCTTCAACCGCTTCTTCGGCCACAGCTGCAACAAATTCCGGTACCGGCAAGTTGGAGCCGTAGGAGTTGATGTACATCGCAACCGCCGCGCGATCTTCAATCTTGTTGAGACCGGCAAAGCTCATCGAGGTGCCTTCAGCAAAGGCGCTCGGCTTCTTGAGCCATTCGTTCATGGATTCCCAGTCCCACTGGCCGCCCTTGCCAGACAGCGCCGCGCTGTAGGCAAAGCCTGCCGCATGGGCGCCGATGGTGGAGCCCATTGTGCCGTAGAGGTTGGGGCCAATACCGTTGGCACCGCCTTGTTCGATCGTGTGGCAAGCCTGGCACTTGGCAAAGACACGTTCACCGGCCGCGATCAATTCGTCCTGCGACATCATGTTAAGCGCTTCCGACATGGACATTTCCGCAGGGCCGCCTTCATCGGTGACAACGCCTGCGATTGGATAGCCCATGACTTCAGGACGCTCGGCCTTGTCAGCGTGGAAGTACTTGCCGCTGAGGATTGAAAGACCCAGCGCGATAATGCCTGCAAACAGGACCCAGCCAGCAGCAGTATTGAAACGATCATCCATGGTAAAACGTGATTCCCGAGAACGTGTCTTTTGCGATTGGGCGCCGCATTAGTCGCGCGAGCACGAAGGTGCAAGACCATACGGCGCATTGGACAGTGCGCTTAATGCAACTTGCTCTGCCGCGTCGAGGCGGATAGCAGGCTCTCCACAATGATGAGCTTTCCTGCCCCTGCCACCCAGATGGTGGAAACGATGCAAGCTGCGGCTGCCAAGGCTCCGCAGCAAGCGGTCGCCTTTCAAGGCTGCCCGGGAGCCAACTCGCACCGCGCGGCGATGGAAGCCTTGCCGGAGGCGCTACCGCTGCCCTGCTTCAGCTTCGAGGATGCGCTAGACGCGGTGAAGGACGGTCGTGCAGGCTGCGCGATCATTCCGATCGAAAACTCGCAGCACGGGCGCGTTGCCGATATTCACTTCCTGCTGCCGGAAAGCGGCCTTTCCATCGTCGGCGAGCATTTCATGCCGATCCGCCATGCGCTCATGGCGCTCGGTGATGGCCCGTTCAGCGCGGCCTACAGCCATCCGCAGGCGCTTGGCCAGTCTCGCCATTTTCTGCGCGAGCGCGGAATTGTGCCGCTAAGCCACGCAGACACGGCAGGCGCTGCCGCCTATGTAGCGGAGAAAGGTGATCCGACGCTGGCTTCCATCTCGCCGCCGATTGCGGCTGAACTTTACGGCCTCAAGATCATCGAGAACGATGTGCAGGATGCCGCTGACAACATGACGCGCTTTGTCATCCTGGCCCAGCAGCCCAACGTTCCCGCAACACTCGATGGCGAGGATGCGATCACGACTTTCGTGTTCGAAGTGAAGAACATCCCGGCCGCGCTCTACAAGGCGATGGGCGGGTTTGCCACCAACGGCGTCAACATGACCAAGCTGGAAAGCTACCAGATCGGGGCGAGCTTCACTGCGACCACATTCTACGCGGACATTATCGGTGCACCGGGCGACCCGCGTGTCGACCGCGCGCTGGAAGAACTTGCCTTCCACTCCAAGGAACTGCGCGTGCTGGGGAGCTATCGCCAGGCGCGCAAACGGCGTTAAGTCTTAACCAGCTCCTAAAATCTTGACGGTTTTACTGCGATTTAAGCCGTTTTTGCGGTTGGTTTGTGTTGCGCGGCCTTACCGCCCATGCCAACATCGCAAGTAATGTCGAGGGGCTCAGCCACAACGCCAGTTACCAGCGATGCTGATGCAATCGGAGAAAGCGATCTCTCCGGCTGGGAAGATCTGCGCGCCAACGGCGATATCCAGTTCGAGCCGATTGTGTTCCCTCCGCCTGAGCCGCGCGAACTCGGTTGGCTTGAGCGCTTCCTCGAATGGTTGGTCGACAATCTCAACCTCGGCGAATCCTTCGTCGGCATCTGGCCGGTGCTCAAATGGGTACTGATCGCAGCGCTGGTCGCTGCCGGACTGATGCTGCTCTATCGCCTGGTCGGCTTGCCAATGCTGCGCAATCTCGGGAGCGGCGGGGAAGATGGCGAAGAGGCACAGTGGGTCCCGGACAAGCAGGAAAGCCTTGCTCTGCTGGAGGAAGCGGACAGGCTGGCCGCCAGTGGCCAATATGACGAAGCGACCCACCTGCTGCTTAAACGCAGCGTCGGCCAGATCGCAGCCGCGCGGCCCGAATGGGTCGAGCCCTCGTCGACAGCACGCGAACTCGCTGCCCTGCGCGACTTGCCCGAGGCCGCGCGCGAAGCCTTTGGCGTGATCGCCGAGCGGGTTGAGCGCAGCCTGTTTGCCTTGCGCCAGCTGGACAAAGCAGATTGGGAAGCGGCGAGGTCAGCTTATGCACGCTTTGCCATCGCGCCTATTCAGGCGGGCGCCATATGAGCGCGGCAAGCATAGCTCCGTCTGCCGCCAGCCATCGCGCCAGCCCGTTCCGCAAGCGTACGCTTGTGGCGCTGGTGATAGCGAGCTTCCTGGCCTTCATCGCGATGCTCGCGCTGATCGGTGCGGGCCAGACCAGCCGGCAGTCCAACGATGGCGGAAGCCATGCCTCGTCCAATGGCCTCAATGGCTATTCCGGCCTGGTTGAGCTCTTGCGCAATGAAGGACGAGAAGTCGAGATTTCGCGCTCGCCCACCGGGATGGGCACATTTGGCCTGCTGGTCCTCACACCGCCGCACAATGCCACTGCGGAGGACATTCAGGCGATCCTCGAGGAGCGATACAGTACCGGTCCGACGCTGATCATCCTGCCGAAATGGTATGCTCAGCGCCTGCGCGACGACATCACGGATGATATTGAAGTGAGAGATGGCTGGGTGCAGCTTGTGTACGCGTCAAAGCCCGGCTGGATCGAGGAACTGGAGGAGCCTTACTGGCTTTCCGTACAACAGCCCTGGGTGCCTGAACAGGTCGCCGATGCAGCAGAAGATGCGGCCAATACAACGGACGCGCAGGCTCCTGCAGCGGCTGAGGAGGCGGTGATTGACGCGGTAATCCTGGCCGGACAGGATAATGAGCGCGCAGGCCCCGATCCCGTCGGCTGGTCAGGCTTTGGTCAGTCCGGGATGTTGCCGGATGGGCGCTACAACGCGATCAATGAAACCCCCGGGCACATGCCACTCGTCAGAAGCTCGAAAGGCGATGTCCTCGTCAGTTCGGTGCTCGGCGATGAGGAGAGTGATTTCTTTGTTGACGCCTACCCTGTCACGATTGTCGTCGAACCGGACCTGATGAACAATTATGGTCTGGCTGACAGATCGCGTGCAGCCGTGGCGCTCGCCGTGGTCAACGAACTGGGCTATGACGAAGACACCCCGATTGTCTTCGATGTGACGCTCAACGGGCTTGGTGGCTCTGAAAACCTGCTCACCCTCGCCTTTCGCCCGCCTTTTCTCGCTGCCACGCTGTGCCTGATCCTGGCGCTTGTCATCATTGCGTGGCGCGCGTTCATCCGCTTCGGCCCTGCCCTGGCAGAGCGTCAGTCGATCGCTTTCGGCAAGCACCGGTTGGTCTCCAACGGCGCTGGCCTCATCCTGCGCGCGCGCCGTCTGCGTTTGCTCGCCGAGCCCTACATTGCGCTGACCACCCGCAGGCTGGCCAAGCGCCTCGGCATACCGCGCGCCAATATCGAGACCGTCTCTGCAGCGCTGGCAAGGCGCCTGCCGAATGAAGAGCCCCTGCTCAACCGAGCCGATGCCTTGCGCGCAGCGCGCAGGCCAAAAGACATATTGCGAGCCGCTGGCGCGCTGAAGGAACTGGAAAGGAAACTCGAGAGATGACCATGACGCTTGACCAATTGCGCGATCTGGCCGGGAGCATTCGCAGCGAGGTCGGCAAGGCTATCGTCGGGCAGGACGAAATGATCGAGCATCTGCTGATCGCGATGGTCAGCCAGGGGCATGTCCTGCTCGAAGGTCCGCCGGGTACCGCAAAGACTTTCCTTGCGCAGAGTTTCTCGACTGCGTTGGGCCTCGATTTTGGACGTATCCAGTTCACACCGGACTTGCTGCCCGGCGATATTCTCGGTTCCAACCTGTTCAACTTCCAGACCAGCCAGTTCACTCTGACGCGCGGCCCGATCTTCTGCGAGCTTCTGCTGGCGGACGAAATCAACCGGACCCCGCCCAAGACTCAGGCCGCCCTGCTTGAAGCGATGCAGGAACGCCGCGTGACGCTGGATGGGGAAACTCACTCCCTGCCCGACCGCTTCATGGTTGTCGCAACGCAGAACCCGATCGAAAGCCAGGGGGTCTATCCGCTGCCCGAAGCGCAGTTGGACCGGTTCCTGTTCAAGCTGCTCGTGCGCTATCCCGACGAGAGCGAGGAAGCGAAAATCGTCCAGCAATTCGGTCAGCGACAGGGGCCTCCACGACCGGCGGAACTCGGCATTACCGCCGTCGCTGACCCGGCAAGGCTGGCTGAAGCGAGCACCGCCGTCGATCAGGTCACAGTTGCGCAGGAGATCATCGATTATGTGGTCAGACTGGTTCGCGCAACGCGCGAACACGCTGACCTCGCGGTTGGGGCAAGTCCCCGGGCGGCTGTGATGCTCGCCAATGCGGGTCGCGCCCGCGCGGCGCTGCATGGCCGCAATTACATCATTCCCGATGACATCAAGGCGCTCGCCGTGCCAGTCCTGCGCCACCGGCTTACGCTCTCCCCTTCCGCGGAAATCGAAGGGCGCGATGTCGAAACGCTGGTTGCCGAGCTTGTCGAAACGACCGAGGCGCCGCGCTGATCGCAATGCGCTGGTCGCTTCCCCTTGTCCCGACAGCCCGCGCAGCCTGGCTTGCCGCGATCGCGGCTCCGGTCGCGCTGGTGATCGGCGCAGTCAGCCCCGGCGCCTGGCTGGCAGCGCCCATTGCCGCTGTGCTGCTGCTGGCGCTTATCATCCTCGACGCAATGCTGGCCGGCAAGATGGCGGATTGGCAGGTGGTCGCGCCGCAGGATGCAGAAGTGGGCGAGCCGACGGAGCTGCGCGTGGAAGCAAGGTTTGCAAACGCTCCTGCGGGGCGGGTTGAGGCGGCCTTGCAATTCGATCCCCGGCTGTCGGAAGGCGGCCGGGCGGATGTGACGCTCGCACCGAGCCATCATGCGGGAATGCTTGCGGGGAAGACGCTGGTCAGCCCCAATCGGCGCGGCACGGCCTTGATTGAACAGGCCTGGCTGCGATGGACCGGCCCCTTGGGGCTTGGCGCGAGGCAGCAATCGCGCGCGCGCTCTGACGAAGTGCGTATATGGCCAGACCTTTCGCCCGTTCGCGCGCCAGAACTGCAGATGTTCCTGCGCGATGCACAGATCGGCTTGCTCGCGCGGCGTATTCGCGGCGAAGGCACGCAATTCGAAGCCTTGAGCGAATACGAACCAGGCATGGACCGCCGCCGGATCGACTGGAAGGCCTCTGCCCGCCACACCAAGCTTTACGCGCGCGAAAATGAAAGCGAGCGCAACAACCAGATCGTGCTCGCCTTCGATTGCGGGCAGTCGATGTGTGAACTGGTCGACGGCTTGCCGCGCATCGACCGCGCGGTCTCGGCGGGCCTCACCTGCGCCTATGTCGCGCTCAAGGGCAATGACCGGGTGTCTCTGTTCGGCTTTGCCGAGCGGCCTGAAGTGATCACGCCGTTCGTCGGCGACGTACGCGGCTTCAGCCGCTTGCAGGCCGCGGCGGCAGGGCTCGACTACCACAACGTGGAATCAAATTTCACGCTCGCACTGGCGACGCTTTCTTCCAAGCTCCAGCGGCGCAGCCTGATCGTGCTGTTCTCCGATTTCGCGGACCCTACCGCTGCGCAGATGATGGTCGAAAGCATCGGGCGACTGGTCAAGAAGCACCTCGTGCTGTTCGTCACCATTACCGACAGCGAGCTGGAAGAACTGGTCAGCGCACCGCCGAGCGATCTTGCGAGCCTCGCGCGCAATGTTACGGCGGATACGCTCGTGCGCCAGCGCGCCACCGTGCTCGAACAGCTGCGCCAGCTTGGCGTCGATGTAGTCGAGGCGCCGTGGGAAGAGATCGGCTATGCGCTGATCGACCGCTATTTCGATATTCGCAGGCATGAGGCGATCGGATGAAGGCGCCTGTCATCTCCAGCTGGTTCGGGCGCGGCAAGATCGAAGCGCCGCCTGCCGTCGAGAGTGCTGCGCTCAGTTCGGACCGGTTCCGGCTCGAGCGCGAAGCGGAATGGACCGAGCTGGAAGGGATCCTGCGCCGGATGGAAAGCGGCAGCATGAGGCGCGTCACCGATGACGAGCTGCTGCGCTTGCCCGCGCTCTATCGCACCGCGGCCTCCAGCCTGTCCGTTGCTCGTGCAACTTCGCTCGATGCCGCAACGCTGGCTTACCTGGAGTCGCTGGTCCAGCGCGCCTGGTTTCAGGTCTATGGCCCGCGGCAAGGGCTGTGGCGCTGGCTGAGCGGCTTCCTGCGGGGCGGATGGAGCCGAGCCGTGCGCGAGATCTGGCTCGACATCTGCATTGCCCTATTCGTCATGGTGGCAGGCGCAATCGTGGGCTGGCTGCTCGTCGCAAGCGATACGGAGTGGTACTATCGCCTTGTCCCATCACAATTCACAGACAGCCGCGTTCCCGGCGCGAGCCGCGAAGTGCTCGAAGAGACGCTCGCGGTGGAACAAAGCGCTGACGGCCTGTCGGTGTTTGCCGCTGGCCTGTTCAGCAATAACGCAGGGGTTGCTATTCTCGCCTTTGCCCTGGGCTTCGCATTCGGCATCCCTTCGCTGATGCTGCTGGTCCACAACATGGCAGTGCTCGGCGCGATGCTGTGGCTGTTCTCTGGCCAGGGGCTGACGCTCGAGTTTGCCGCATGGCTCTCTGTCCACGGGACGACCGAGTTGTTCGCGATCCTGCTATCGGGCGCGGCGGGCCTGCATATCGGGCGGAGCATGGCCTTTCCAGGCGACCGCACGATCCTTGCAGCAGCCTCGGAAAGCGGCAAGCGCGGCGCGCTGGTGATGGTCGGTGTGGTCATCATGATGGTGGTTGCCGCCTTGCTCGAAGCCTTCCCGCGCCAGCTGGTGGGCGGAGCCGAAAACCGCTTGCTGATCGGCGGTACATTCCTGATGGGCTGGCTCGCCTATTTCTTCGCTTATCGCGGCCAGCCGCAAGAGGATGAGCGATGACGGCGGCAAGCGCCCGGACTGACAAGCGCCGCCGGACGATCGTGACGCCGGAAGGGGTGGCGCTGCCTGTAACCGTTGCCTCACGCGGCGCGCGGGTGGCCGCATTGCTGCTCGATTTCTTCATCCTCTATTTCGGGATGATCGTCTTCATCCTGGTGATGATCTGGCTCGCCTCGGGCCTGATGGAAGAGATTGCCAACACCGCCGAAAATAAGGTTTCGGGGGCAAGCGAATTCCTCGCTATTGTGGTCATCCTGTTCTTCTTCCTTGCGCGTTACGGCTATTTCCTCGCCTTCGAGCTCGGTCCGAGAGGCGCGACAATCGGCAAGCGCGTGTGCGGCATCCGGATTGCCGCGCGCGATGGCGGCAGGCTGACGGCAGAGGCGGTGATCGCGCGCAATTTGCTGCGCGATATCGAGATGTTCCTGCCGATCGCATTCCTGCTGGTCGCCCCCAGCGGCGAGATGGGCAATGCCGGCATCGCCGGGTTGATCTGGTTCGTCCTGTTCATGGCGTTTCCGTTCTTCAACAAGGACGCCCTGCGCGCAGGCGACGTGATAGCCGGTACATGGGTGGTCGAGGCCCCTCGCACGAAGCTTGCAGAGGCGCTCTCCACCCAAGGCGCTGCCGATGGCCGCAGCGAACTTACTGGCACGACTTACGAATTTGGCGAGGCAGAGCTCTCCATCTACGGCGAACACGAATTGCAGACGCTGGAACGGGTCCTGCGCGCAGGTGAGGCGAAGGCCATGGCGGCGGTCCACGAAACGATCTGCAACAAGATCGGCTGGGCACCCGGAGCAGGCGATGAGCGCGCGTTTCTTGAAGCCTACTACGCCCAGCTCAGAGCCAAGCTGGAAAGCGATATGCGGTTCGACAAACGCAAGGCCGACAAGTTTTCCGAAAGCGCTTAGCTCTTAGTGGTCCGGCGTGTCTGCCGTGCCTGCGTTCTCTTCTCCGCCAAAGATCGCGACTTCGCTCAAGCCGGTACTGTCCGCGCGCCCGCGATACATGCCGGTGGTGTTGAACGAGAACAGCGCGTCGCCTTCCGGCGTGACTAGGATCACACCGCCGTCACCGCCGAGTTGTTTGACTTCGGCCATGACAGCATCGGCAACGACTTGAGGACTCTCTCCAAGATCTAGCCGCAGCCGCGTACAAATCTCCTGCGCCACACCCACCCGGATGAAGAACTCGCCCCAGCCGGTCGCTGAGACCGCGCAGCTGCGATTGTCAGCATAGGTCCCGGCCCCAATTATGGGCGAATCTCCGATCCGCCCCCAGCGCTTGCCGGTCATGCCTCCTGTAGAAGTACCAGCGGCGAGATTGCCGTCCATATCAAGCGCCACCGCGCCCACCGTACCGAACTTGTGATCGACATCGAGCGATGAGAGCTCCTTCGCTTTCATCCGCTCCAGCGCCTTCTGGCGGCGCTCAGTGGCGAAGTATTCCGGCGGGGCTGTTTCGATGCCCTTCCCGCTCGCGAACTGCTCCGCGCCTTCCCCTGCCAGCATCACATGCCTGCCATCCTGCCGCACCGCTTCCGCCAGCAGGATTGGGTTCTTAATCCCCGAGACGCCAGCAATCGCGCCCGCGCTGCGGTCGCGCCCGTCCATGATCGAGGCGTCGAGCTCATGCGTGCCGTCCCAGGTGTAGACCGCGCCGCGCCCGGCATTGAATAGCGGGCTATCCTCCATCGGCAGGATTGCCGCCTGCACAGCTTCGACCGCGCTTCCTCCGCTTGCCAGAACAGCCGATCCGGCTTCCAGCGCTTCGGTTAGCACTGCTTCGTATTCGACACGCAGCTCAGGCGTCATCTTGTCCGGATCGAGGGTGCCTGCGCCGCCATGGATGGCGAGCGACCAGCGCGGCGTTTCGTCTTCCATTGCGTTCTCCGCGTGAAGTTGATGGCCCGAGCCGAGTGCCAGGACTGAAAGGAAAAGCGCAGCGATAACCTGCTTTTGTGAGACAATCATGCAAGCGTTGTAACACGGCGCTTGCGCCGCGCCATAGCCGATTGGTTTAGCGCTTGTTGACCGCAACAATCAGCCCATCATTGAGCCAGCGGCCGAGCATTGCGCCTGCCTGCATCGCGGCCCGCTCGATGTCTTCATCGCTCGCCGCGTCTTGCGCAAGGATTGCGCAAGCCTGTTCATAGCTCGCGCCCGCCATCATCGCTCCAAGCGCGGATCCTTCGGCCAGATCGACCAATTGAAACACCGGACGCTCGCCCTCGCGCCAGACAAGGCAGCAGCGCGGCGTCTCAGGTTTGACGTCAATCCGGTCGAAATCGTCCGTTCCAAGCGCATTCCACAGCGCCAGCATATCATGCCGTACTTCAGCTTGAGCGAGGCCGGGCTGGAAATCGAGCTGCAGCGCGCCCCAGTCATCTTCCGCAAAACCTTCTGTCGCACGTGCAAACCCTGCCGCATCGAGCGGGATCACATCGCGCGAGGTGAAGACATCGAACATGGTCCATTCGAGCCAGGCAAGCTCCGCCACTTCCGGATCGCCCGTGAACAGCTCTGCGCAAGTGGTTTCAAACCCGCGCCCAGCTTCGTCAAGCGTCCAGCTTGATGGAGGATGCATGATCACGTGGTGGGCCGCAGCCCGGCGGAAGGCGTCTTCGCCCACCCAGCGCGCGGAGCGCTCGAAAGTGCTGCGCAGCGCCTCCACGAGCGAGGAGCGGTAATTGTTGCGATAGACCGCTATGCCAGAGCTTTGTCCGGCGCCCCATGTGGGAGGAAGCGCCGCGTCTTCATCCAGCACTTGCGCCATGAAGGCAGCTTGCGACGCGGCGAGGCTCATGCGGGGACCCGATGCGCTTGCCGCGCGAGTTCGCGTGCAAGGTGCAGTTCGCTCAGGAGCTCCGGCAAGGGCGGATTCTTGTCATCCCGCTCGATCATGGTCGCGACAACTAGCGGCATCATCGCCATCGCTTTGGCATAGAGCGACCAGACGTCGTCGCAGACCGCGCGGTCATGCGTATCGATGATGAGGTTTCGGCTCTGGTTGGCGGGGTCATGGCCTGCAAGGTGGATTTGCCGCACGCGATCGAGCGGAAGCCCTGCAAGATAATCGTCCGCGCTGAAGGCATGGTTCTGCGCGCTGACATAGACGTTGTTCACGTCGAGCAGCAGGTAGCACCCTGTACGGCGCGCCATTTCGGACAGGAAATCCCATTCCGCCATCTCGTCTTCCGGGAAGGTCAGATAGCTCGATGGGTTCTCGAACAGCAGCGCGCGGCCGAGCAAGGTCTGGGCTTTGTCGATGTTGCTGCAAACGACCTTGAGCGCTTCTTCAGTCAGCGGCAGCGGGAGAAGATCATGGCTGTTGTGTGCGCTGGTGCGTGTCCAGCACAGGTGATCGCTCATCCACAAGGGCTCGATCCGGTCCGCGAGCCCCTTCAGGCGAAGAAGATAATCGGGATCGAGACCATGGGCGGAACCGACAGACATGGAAACGCCGTGGAGTATCACCGGGTGCTTTGCCCGGATTTCTTCGAGCACGCGCAAAGGCTTGCCGCCATCGACCATGTAGTTTTCGGAAACCACTTCAACGAAGTCGACAGGGACATTGCCGTCTAGAAAATCGGGATAATGCGTCCGGCGAAGTCCGAGGCCAAATCCGTCGAGGGGTGTGATTGCGCCCATTAATTCAGGTCCCGAGGGTTGCGGCCCGACACCGCTCGAGGGTCGGGGGTTTGGAGGATGCCGGGCCGCGGGGGAGTGACCTCAGCCTTAGCCGAGATCGCCAATCGTGCCGCCAGCAGCAAGACATTCACCGGCCTTCATCGCTTTGAAGCCGTGCCCCTTGCATTCGTTCTGGCCCTTGCATGCGTTCTCGGTCGTCGCGCAATCGGCCTGGCCCTTGCAGCTGTGCACGCCGTAGCAATGCACGGTGTCTTCGCTGTTTATTGCGCGGCCGCTGGATCCTGCGGGCGGCTCAGCCGCGAAAGCTGCCATGGATGACAGTGCAAAGGCAGCAGCTGTTGCAGCGAAAACGGGTTTGCGGATTGGGGTGCTCATAAGTTCTCTCCATTGGGAAACAGGGGGTGGGTAACTCAGCTTCGCCCCCTCTTTCTGACGCTTCCAGGCGCAGTGGGGACATAGCCGGGTTCGCCTCGTGCAAAGCGAAAGTTACAGCGCGAAAATTCTTTTTTGAGCTGTAACTCACGGCCGGGTGGCGGCGAACCAGCAGGCAGTTCCGGCACACATTCCGGAGCGCAAGAATGACCCGATTACCCTCACTCTTGGCCTAGCCTTGGCCCATTTTTCTGGAGAGAAACCATGAACACCTATTCGATCGCAGCGCTCGCTGGCCTCGCCATGACAGCAGGCGTCGCCACCACTCTGGTCGCAAGCCCCGTTGCCGCGCAATCAGGCGGCATGGAGAAATGCTACGGCGTTGCCAAGGCAGGCAAGAACGATTGCGTGGCAGGCCCCGGCACAAGCTGTGCGGGCACATCGACCCGCGACTATCAGGGCGATGCGTGGAAGCTCGTCAAGAAAGGCACCTGCACCAGCATCGAGACGCCCAAAGGCAAGGGCTCGCTGACCCCGATCAAGCGTTGAGCCCGATCGGCTGACCCGCAGGAGGCATGACGATGAGCAGTGTGATATCCTTGTACAACCGGCTGGCTTCGTTCTTGGCCAGCCGCTGGTTCGAAGGGCTCGCACTGCTCTTCACGCGGATTGCTCTGGCAGGCATTTTCTGGCGTTCTGGCCGGTCCAAGGTGGAGGAAGGAACCTGGTTGCAGGTGTCCGAGGCCACTGGCTTCCTGTTCGAATACGAATATACCGGGGTGCCGCTGCTTTCCCCCCAGGTGGCGGCACCCATGGCGACCTATGCCGAGCATCTCTTCCCCATCCTGCTGGCTCTTGGCCTTGCCACGCGCTTTTCCGCAGCCGCCCTGCTCGGGATGACGCTGGTGATCCAGCTGTTCGTCTATCGCGATGCCTGGTGGAGCGTGCACATCCTGTGGACCGCCATGGCGCTTGTGCTGATATCGCGCAGCGCAGGTGTGTTCTCGCTTGATGCAGCAATCGCAGCTAGAACCCGGGCATGATAGCCGACGAAGCCACTCTTGCCCGGCTGATGGCGGCCGCACAGAAAGGCGACAAGTCCGCCTACAACGTGCTGCTGTCAGAGGCCGGGTTGTGGCTGGAGCGCTATTTCCGCAGGCGCGTGCCGCCGCATCAGCTCGATGATCTGGTGCAGGACGTGCTGCTCGCGGTGCACAACAAGCGCGCGGCCTGGGACAGGACCCGCCCGTTCCTGCCCTGGCTCGCAGCGATTGCGCGCTATCGCTGGGTCGATCACCTGCGCAAGGTCTACAAGCATGAAAGCGATCTGCTGGGCGACAATGACGCAATCGAAGACAGCGAGGAAGAAGCCATCGCCGCCCGAGTCAGCCTCGAACGCCTGTTCGTCAACCTGTCTGACAAACAGGCCGAAGTGATCGAGCTGGTGAAGATCGAAGGCCTGACGATCGCTGAAGCAGCTGGCAAGACCGGCCAGAGCGAGAGCCTGGTCAAAGTGAATATTCATCGCGGATTGAAGAGACTGTCCGCGCTCGTTGAGAAAGCAGAATAACAATGAACCGCTCCAGACAAGAGATGATCGCCAGCCTGACGGAGGAGCTCGCTCCCGTGCGCGCATTCAATCCGCGCGACGGCGCGCTGATGGTCGCCCTTGCAGGCGCACTAAGCGTCATCGGCGTGATCGTGTTCGAAGGCTTCTGGCATGGCATCCTTGCAGGAGAGGCGGCACCTTTCTTCTGGGTGACGAGCGGCCTCCTGCTGGTGCTCGGCCTTGCTGCGACGAGCGCTGTCATCATGATGGCGAGCCCGCGCGTCGGCAATCGTCACGATGCTCCGAAATGGGCGAGCGCGACGCTGGCGGTGCTGCCGATCGCTGCGGTAATCAGCATCATTCCGCACGCGCATGAGGAACATCTCGAAATCAACAGCTTGTTCGCTGTCCATTGCATCCAATCCTCACTTGTCGCCTCCCTCGCAACCGGAGCCGCGCTGACGCTTTGGCTACGCCGCGGTGCGCCGGTTTCGCTCAATCTCGCGGGCTGGTTCACCGGACTTGCGGCAGGCGCGCTGGGAACCGCAGCCTACGGCCTGTCCTGCCCGGTCGACACCGTCACGCATCTCGGCATCTCGCATGTCGTGCCGGTTGTAGTCATGGCGATCTTGGGCCGTCTGGCCGTGCCCCCTCTGGTGCGCTGGTGACCGGCGAGAGCGTTAGAGCCACTTCCACCGCTTGAACAGCGTCATCAGCACTGCCAGCACAAACACACAGATGCCCGCTACCCACCAGAACGCTGCCGGATCATCGACTCCGGGTATGCCGCCGACATTGATGCCAAGCAGACCGGTCAGAAAGCTCAGCGGCAGGAAGATGCCCGCGACAATAGTCAGCATGTAGGTCGCGTGCTCGTTCGACGCGAGGCTGCGGGCGCGCAATTCGTCCTGCAGGACGACCGCGCTTTCCTTGCTGATGTCGATGTCGTCGAGATACCTGCGCAGGCGCTCGATGGTCTCGGCAATCTCTCGGCGATCGTCGGCATCAAACCAGCCGGGCGCGTCGCGGCTGATGCGTTCCAGCGCTTCATGCTGCGGGCCCATATGGCGCTTGAGCGAAAGGCAATTGCGCCTGATTTTCGTGATCTTGGCGAGGATCTGTTCGTGCTGCTCTTCGACGTCCATATCTTCGATCATGTCGATATGTTCATTCATGTCGACAATCGACTGGTTCATCCGCGCGATCATGAGTTCCGCGAGCAAGGTGATCGTCGCCCCCGCATCGCGCGGGCCATCGCCGCGATCGATCTGCCCAAGGATCTCGCGCGGGGTCTGAAGCGGCAGGCGGCGCAAGGTCAGCAAGCGCTTTCCATCGCTCCACAGCTGCATGGAGACCATGTCTTCAGGCTCTGCTCCCGGATTGAAGTTAATCCCGCGCAGCGTAGCGACGAGCGCACTGCCTTCCCTGAAAGCACGTGGACGGGTCTCGTCGCTGGTCAGCAGCTCTGCCGTAGGTTCCGGAATGCCTAGCGCGCTCTGGAGCCACTCATACAGCCCCTCGTGGGTGCGGTTGAGATGCATCCACAGGACTTCGCCCGGCGCTGACGGCTGCCAGGACGCAGCGTCTTTCCACGCAATGGGGAAGCCGCCGCCCTTCCCATCGAGCACCCGCGCGAACAGCAGGGGGCCATCCTCGGCAATCTGGTCAGTACGGCTGTGTTCCATCGATATATGATGCCGCAAGCGCGGCGGCTTGTCATCGGTTCACCTTGAGGCAAGTTGCCCACCAATCAGCAAAGGCTTGCGGCGCACCTATGCTGCGACTGGCTCCCCTATCTCATCCAGAGTCTGCTCTTCAGGCAATCGCAGGAACAGAACGACGAATGCTGCCAATGTATAAATGGCTGCAAGGCCGATAAATGCCGCAGGAATTCCGCCCCAGCTTTCGAGGATCGCGAAAGAGAAGCTACCGAAGACAATTCCTTGATTGACCACTGCCATATAGATCGAGAACTGGGTTGCCCCGGTTTGCGGATCGCAAAAGCTCATCGTTATGGCTGAAATCGGCGCGCCGGTGAGTGAGTAGGTAACGGTCCAGCCGATCACGATGGTCATCATCATCAGGCTTGTCGACCAGCCGGCCTCGAGAAGGGCGAAACTCGTGACAGCTGCGGCGAATAGCAAGAGAGTGAGGATCTGCATTGGCTTTGCACCGATTTTGGCGGTCAGATATCCGCCAACCGTCATTGTCACGAGGGCAGCAACGAGGTTAGCCGTCCCATTGGCCGAGCCAAGCTGCGCCTCGTTCCAACCCGCGTAATTGGCAGCAATAAGCGGCACGGCAACGGCCATGAAGCCATATCCCATCCCCCGGCAAAACAGGGGTATGAGCCAAATCAGGCTATGCTTGCGGATAAGGTTCCTGAAAGCGCTGACCAGCAAGCTGATCCAGTCGCCTGGCTTGATCTTCACACTTATGGGATGGGGTTCCCCTGCGCTCCATGGGAGGCGCTTCTCGCCCGAACGCTCGCGCACCCAGATAAGGTAGGTGCACACGATTGCCATGCAGATTGCACAGGCTGCAAAGGCGGCAGAGATGCCAACGAAGAAGATAATGGTGCCTGCCAGCGCCGCTGAAATCGCAATTCCGAGCGATTGCCCGCCAGACATCAATCCTCCGGTGATGCCGCGCTCGCTGCCAAGTGAGATGTCGACCGCCAGGGCATCTGCTGCCACATCCTGAAACACAACCGCCGTGTACACAGCAAAGGCAATCGCACCGAGCAACAGGTAATCACGCGGCTGCGGCCCTATGAAAGCGGCGCCAAACAACACACCAACCATTACGAATTGTGCGCCTATCAGCCAGGCTCTGCGCCTGCCCATTGACAGGACAGTGTAGCGATCAATCAGCGCGCCATTGATGAATTTTAGCGCCCACGGCATGCCCGCAAGGCCAATTACATACGCGATCTCCACGCCTGTCGCGCCGTTGGTCGCCATCCAGGCCGGAATGGCGAAATCAAGCAGCCCGATAGGAATACCCTGCGCCACATAGAGCATCAGGATGGTGAAGAGTCGGAAGAACTTGCTGTCCGTCATGGTCGGATTAGATTTCAAGTGCCGAGTCCCCCTTCGGCTATCGCAACGAAACCTGCGCCTCGAGATGATCTTCCCTCTCAAGCGCAACAAAGTCAAACCATGGTGAAGAAGAACCTGCAAATTGTCGTATTTATACAAACGCTTCGCGCACGTTTCCTATCCGGTTTAGCGATGCTAACAGGGTACAGATGGATTTTCTGCTCGCCTTTCTTCGCACAATTGCCATATCCGAACCGCAAGTGTTCACAGAAAGCCGGTTTTCCGTCGCAGGACTGTGTAACATGTGTATCCAACATCCCGCTGATAGACAGGAAGATCGGCAGTAAGATGAACGCGATAAGGCCCTGGAGAACGATTGAACGGCGCCAATGCCGCCAGATCATGGTCGGCGATGTGCCGGTCGGCGGCGATGCGCCGATCACGGTCCAGACCATGACCAATACGCCGACCGAGGACGCGGTTGCGACAATCGATCAGATCCGCCGCTGTGAAGATGCTGGCGCAGACATTATCCGCGTCTCCGTCCCCACGGTTGAAGCGAGTGCCGCCTTTTCCAAGATCACCAAGGCGGCGCGCGTTCCGATCGTCGCGGACATCCATTTCCACTACAAGCGCGCCTTGGAAGCGGCCGATGCAGGTGCAGCCTGCCTGCGCATCAATCCCGGCAATATCGGCTCGTCAGATCGCGTCGCGGAAGTTGTCCGCGCGGCCAAGGCCAATGGCTGCGCGATCCGGATCGGCGTCAACGCAGGCAGCCTTGAGAAGGACTTGCTGGAAAAATACGGCGAGCCCTGCCCCGAAGCGCTGATCGAAAGCGCGCTCGACCACATCAAGCTGCTGCAGGACCATGACTTTCACGAGTACAAGGTCGCAGTGAAGGCGTCCGACGTGTTCCTCGCCGTTGCGGCCTATCATGGGCTTGCCGATGCGGTAGACTGCCCGCTGCACCTGGGCATTACCGAGGCTGGCGGGCTGATCGGCGGCACCGTCAAATCGTCCATCGGGATCGGCAGCCTGCTGTGGGCCGGGATCGGTGACACGATCCGCGTCTCGCTTTCCGCCGAGCCGGAGCAGGAAGTCAAAGTCGGCTTTGAGATGCTGAAGGCGCTGGGCCTGAGGACTCGCGGCGTGCGGGTGGTCTCCTGCCCCAGCTGCTCGCGGCAGGGCTTCGATGTGATCCGCACGGTCGAAGCGCTGGAAAAGCGGCTCGAGCATATCAAGACGCCGATGAGCCTCTCAGTGCTCGGCTGCGTGGTCAACGGCCCCGGCGAAGCGCGCGAGACCGATATCGGCATTACGGGCGGCGGCCAGGGCAAGCACATGGTCTACCTTTCCGGCGTTACCGACCATCACGTGCAGAGCGAAGACATGCTCGACCACATCGTCAAGCTGGTGGAAGAAAAGGCGGCTGCGATCGAAGCAGGCGAAGCGGTGGCGTTCGATCCCCATGCGGCACAGGAGACCCAAGCAGCGGAGTAATCCAATGGCACAGAGCAAGACGCAATCTACTGAGCAAGAAGCGGCAAGCGAGGTGGGTCGGACTGCGAGCCTGCCGGAGGTTAGGCGACCGGGGGCGCTCAATGCGCGCGCTGGCAATGCCCGCTCAGTTGGCGCTGTCGCCGTGGGCGCCTTTGCACTTGGAGCAGTTGCCATGGGCGCAGTGGCAATCGGCGCTTTAGCCGTGGGACGAATGGCGATTGGCCGGTTGAGGGTGCGCGATGCGCGGATTGATCATTTGAAGGTCGGCAAGATCGAGATCGGCGAAGACTGAACCCCACACGGTGCTCCACGTCGTACACCACGCCGACTACATGGCGCCGCGCCCCGCGCGCGGGACATTCAAGTTCGACAAGTACTATCTCGTGATGGAAGCGCTGCGGGCCAGCGGGGAACCTATCACCGAACATGCTCCGGAGCCTTGTCCGCGCGAATGGCTCGAAGCGGTCCACTGCCCGACCTATGTCGACGAGGTCTTTCGAGCGCAGGTCCCACGCGAAAAGGAACGCCGCATCGGCTTTCCTGTCACGCCTGCCATTGCGAGCCGCGTACGGCACACAAATGGCGGGACCTGGCTCGCCGCAAAGCTCGCGATGGTGCACGGCTATGCTGCGAATTCCGCTGCCGGTAGCCACCATGCCTTGCACGATACCGGCGCGGGCTACTGTGTGTTCAACGATCTCGCGGTGGCAAGCAACCGGCTGATCGCCGAAGGTGATGCGCGGCGCATCCTGATCGTCGATCTCGATGTGCATCAGGGTGACGGCACAGCCAGCCTGATGGCAGGCCGCGAAGACGTGTTCACCTTCTCCATTCATGCGGAAAGGAATTTTCCGGTCCGCAAGGCCCGTTCCAGTCTCGATATTGGTCTTCCTGACGGGATCGATGACGATGGCTTCATGGAAAGGCTGGATCACAGCCTGCCGCAAGTGCTCGACAGCTTCGACCCGGACTTCGTGTTTTACCAGGCAGGCGTTGATCCGCATGCGGAGGACAAGCTGGGGCGGCTCTCATTATCAGACGCAGGCCTCGCCGCGCGAGATAGTTTCGTGATCGATCAAGTGCGCAGCCGCGGCCTCCCGATCGCATCGGCACTCGGCGGCGGATATGGCGAGGACCAGCGGACCGTGGGACTGCGCCATGCCCGCTCCATGCTGACCATGGCTGAGGCCAATCGGCGCTGGCCTGTCTCTGCAGCATGAGCTAGGCCTTGATCGGTCGTACCGCATTCAATCCGGAAGGAGCCATGCTTTGGCCGATCTCGAAACAGATTACCTCATCATTGGCGCGGGCGCAGTGGGCCTCGCCTTTGCGGACACGCTGCTGGATGAAGATCCCGATTGCCACATCACCATCGTCGACAAGCACGCGAAGCCCGGCGGGCACTGGAACGATGCCTATCCTTTCGTCACGCTGCACCAGCCGAGCGCCACTTACGGCGTCAACTCGATGGAATTGTGCCCGGACCGCGTCGATACGCACGGCCATAACAGGGGCATGTACCCGCTCGCCAAACATGCCGAGATCCTGGCCTATTACGGCAAGCTGATGAACGAGCGGATGTTGCCATCGGGCCGCGTCGAATACCTGCCACTTACCGAATATCTCGGCAGCGAAGGCCACGAGCATACCGTGCGCGGCATCCTTTCAGGGACCGAAAAAAGAGTGCATGTGCGCCGCAAGCTGGTCGACGGGACATACTTCAAGACTTCGGTGCCATCGACCCACAAGCCCGGCTTCGAAATCGCGCAAGGGACCCGCTTTGCCATCCCCGGCGATTTGCCCGGCCTGTGGAAAGACCCTGCGAACCTGCCGGAACATTACGTTGTGCTCGGCGGCGGCAAGACCGCGATGGATACCGCCGTGTGGCTGCTCGAATCCGGCGTTGCGCCCGAAAGGATCGGCTGGGTGCGTCCGCGTGATTCGTGGATTTTCAACCGCAAGCTGCTCCAGCCGGCCCACGCCGCGATCGAAGGGCTGATCGAATTTCAGCTGGCTCTGGTCGAATGCGCAGCGGCATCGGACAGTGGCGATGAAATGCTGCTGAAGCTAGAGGAACGCGGCGTGTTCCTGCGGATCGATCCTGAAGTTGCGCCCAAGATGATGCACTATGCAGTCATCTCGGAAGGCGAGATCGCGATGCTCCGGCAGATCAAACAGGTCTATCGTCAAGGCAGAGCCACGCGGATCGAGCCGGGTGCGATCCACTTCGCCGATGCGCGGGTGGACGTGCCGCACAACACGCTGTTCGTCGATTGCACTGCCACCGCAGTCCCGTTCGAAGCGCGTGAGGACAAAAGGCCGTTCTTTGAAGGAGACCGTATCACTCTCCAGCTCGTCCAGACGCCGTTCGTGCCCTACAGCGCGGCGCTGGCGGCGTTTCTTGAGGCGAATTTCGACACCGACGAGGAGAAGAACGCGCTGAGCACCCCTGCGCCGCTGACTGATAGCAGCGATACCTACCCCTACGCGGTGATGATGAACCTGTTCAGCGTCGCCACACAGAGCCAGAACGAAAAGGTCAACGCCTTCAACGCCCGTTCGCGCTTGCATCCGACCGGCCCGGCAGTGGCGAAGATGATGGCGCAGGGCGATCCGCGTCTGGCCGCGCTCGCCAAGGTCGGCCCGACGATCGAGGCGAACATGCCCGGGGTCATCAAGCTTGGTATGGCGGCAAAGGCAATCCATGAGGGCGCTTGAGCAGCGTTAACGAATGGGTATTCACGGGAACTACACATTTGATGTAGTATTATGTAACGTATGAAACGGCGTGATCTTCTTAGAGGCGGTCTCGCAGCGGGCGCAACGCTCGCCCTGCCGCCGCGCGTATTTGCACAGGCCCGCAAGGGCTCTGCGCGCGACCGAGCATTGTTCGAACTTGCAAAGCACCAGCTCGACAAGGCAGGAGACGCGATCTGGAAACGGGATATCGTCGCAATCGCCGATTATGGTCTGCATTCTTCCAAGCCGCGATTCCATTTCGTCAATCTCGGGCTTGAAGAAGTCAATTCGTATTACGTCACGCACGGCGCCGGCTCAGATCCGGAGCATGATGGCTATCTCAACCGCTATTCCAATGTCGAAGGATCAAACGCCAGCAGCAAGGGCTCTTACGTTACCTGGGAATGGTATGTCGGACGCTATGGAACATCAGTCAGGCTTGGCGGACTCGATCCGACCAATGACGCGGCCCTGCAGCGCTATATCGTGATGCACCGCGCGGACTATGCCGAGCCCGAGCATCTCGCACGATACGGCAAGATGGGTCGGTCCAATGGCTGTTTTGCTCTGGGAACCGAGCAGTTCCGCATTGCCTTGCTCAACCTGTCAGGCGGGCGAATGATCTATGCGGACAGCCTCGGCTGGGAAGAGGATGGAACCGTCAATATGTCTTCCCCCAGCGGCGCGTATGAGCTGATGGCCAAGGGACAGAGCCTGCGTCCGGCGCGCGTACCAATGGTCGCGACAGAATACGGCGAGTAGGCTTAGCCCCCATCGCGCGGATCGTCCTCAATCACGATCACTTCATCATCGCTTTCACCTGACCGGTTCTGAACACGGGGCGCGTCGAGGCTGGCCAGCACGGGTGCATCACGATCATAAATGTCCGTGAAGGTCGCAAGCTCGCCATTGATGTCCGTCGCCATGGTGAAATAGGTGATGTAGACAGGCATTTCCTGTTTGATCGGCACCTTGGTGTATTTGCCCGAGGTGGCAACTTCGATCACTTCCTCACGCTCGGCACCCTTGCCGAGGATCGCCATGGTGATCGCGAGCTCAAGCGCCCGCTCTGTGCGGATACAGCCATGACTTAGAGCACGGTCATCATTTGCGAACAGGTGGCGCGAAGGCGTATCGTGCAGGAAGATCGCATGGGGGTTGGGCATGTCGAGCTTCATCCGCCCTAGAGAATTGCCTGGCCCCGGCTGCTGCACCACGGTGACAAAGCCATTGTATTCGCTGCGGGTGTATCCGTTGCGCTTTGCCCATGCCGGGTTGTTCTTCACCTTGTCGCCCAGCCCTTCACCCACGACGATCGACTGCGGCACAGTCCAGGTGGGATTGAACACCACGCCTTCCACTGTCTCCGCCAGCTGCGGCGTAGCCGTGCGGCCCGGCTTACCGACAACCGTGCGATAGGTTGAAATGATATTGTCATTCACCGTCAGGCGCAGCTGATACTCAGGCACGTTGGTGATCAGATATTGCTTGCCCAAGTCACGCGCGAGCCAACGCCAGCGGTCCATGTTCGCACGGATCAGCTTGCGCTTCTTCGGGTCAGTCGCCTTTGCTAGCGCTGCCTTGAGCTTTGCATAATCAGGATGTGTCGGATTGAGCTGAGCCAGGGTTCCCGCAATATCGCCGCTCTCGACTGCTGCCGCAAGCAGATCACCGCTGCGGAAACGATCACGATCCGGATCGACCACGAACCATTGCTCGCGCGCTTCCATGGGCGTACGGCCATCGCGCAGGTCTTCAACAAGCCAGATGAAATTCTTGCTGGCGAGCTGGTCAAGCTCTTGCGAAGGACCCTGCGCGAGCGCGGCCTTGATCGCATCAAGCTGATAGTCTGATGGATCGAGACCTTCAGCACCAATCCCTTCAATCACAGCGATCAACCGGTCGACATTCTCAGCGCTCCACGGCTGAACCAGCGGCACTGGCTCGAACGGCATGTCGCCCTGCACCATGGGATCGGACACCATGCGAGGAAATGCATCATCCATGGTCGCCGGCGTGGGGGAAGCAGGCGCTTGAGTGCCTGCCCGCGGAGCATTGTCAGCATCGGGAAGCAAGTTCTTCGGCTCACTTGCCTTAGCCAAAGTCGTGCCCGCCAAGCCAAGCAAGGCGAGCCCAGCAATACCTGATTTCCAACGCGTTTTCACAGATAGTGACCCTTTTCGACCAGACTTTCGAATTCAAACATAACCGATATTTGACCCAAGCGTAGAGGTTTTGTGCTGTCAAAAGGCTGAATTGCCCCATTTTTCGTGACGAATGAGCCAGGCGAGCCTAGGCGCGATCCTATGACACGCAATCCCGCCCTCTTGCCATTGCTGGCTACGATCATCGGCATCGGCTTCTTTTCAGCGATGGACGCAGTGATGAAGAGCGCAGCTCTGGCTGTCGGCGCTTTCAGCGCCTACTTCCTTCGCTGTGCCATCGGGGTATGCCTGGCCGCTCCGATCTGGGCGCTGACCAATCTGCGCTGGCCGGAGCGCCATGTCCTGCGAATTCACCTGACCAGAGGCGTCGTTGGCGCTTTCATGGGTCTCAGTTTCTTCTATGCCATTGTGCGCCTTCCACTCGCTGAAGCGATCGCACTCTCGTTCATATCGCCGCTAATAGCCCTGTATCTGGCCGCAATCCTGCTGGGCGAGCGCGTTGAGCAGAAAGCGATTGTCGCCGCGATGCTGGGCTTGATCGGCGTCATCATCATCGTCGGGGGGCGGATCGGGCGCGAGCGAATGACTGAGGACGCCGCGCTCGGTCTGGCGGCGCTGTTCCTGTCTGCACTGCTTTACGCCTGGAACCTGATTTTGCAGCGCCAGCAGGCCCTGGTTGCCAGCCCGATTGAAGTCAGTGTCTTCCAGAATGGTATTGCGGGGAGCGTGCTGCTGCTTGGAACACCCTTACTGTTGGTTATCCCGCAGGACCACACGGTCTGGATTGATCTCGTCAGCGGAGCGGTTCTGACTATCCTTGCCGTACTGTTCCTGTCATGGGCTTACGCCCGCGCAGAGGCGCAGGTGCTCGTGCCGATAGAATATACCGGGTTCCTGTGGGCTGCGCTGTTCGGATGGCTGATGTTTGATGAGATGGTAACGCCGGCGACGGTCGCCGGGGCTGTGCTGATCGTGATCGGGTGCTGGATCGCGACGCGGCAAACACCTCCTGAGCAGACTGCAATTTAGCGCGAAGTCGACCAATGTCTGAGCGGTTTCGGCCCGCCAAGACCTTGACCTCGCGCGCGCGAAAGCGCAGGTGGCGCGCAAAGGCGAATCCCCGCATCCCTCGAGGCGGCGGAACGCTCAGCCAGACAGAACTCGCAGTCCCATGAAAGGATGACACGCGCCCATGACACAGGTCGGTAAAGACACGCTCGGAACTCGCTCCACAATGAATGTCGGTGGCAAGGAATATGCCTATTACTCCTTTGCCAAGGCGGCAGAGAAGCTGGGCGATGTCTCCAGGCTGCCGATCAGTCTGAAAGTGCTGCTGGAGAACATGCTGCGTTTCGAAGATGGCGGCTTCACGGTCTCGACCGACGACGCGCAGGCGATTGTCGACTGGCAGAAGAACCCCGTCACTGGCAGCGAGATCCAGTACCGCCCTGCGCGCGTCCTGCTGCAGGACTTCACCGGCGTTCCTTGCGTGGTGGACCTCGCGGCCATGCGCGACGCGATTGCGAAGCTCGGCGGCGATACTGCCAAGATCAACCCGCAGGTTCCGGTCAACCTTGTGATCGACCACTCGGTCATGGTCGACGAGTTCGGCCACCCCAAGGCATTCGAGAAGAACGTCGAGCTCGAGTATGAGCGCAATGCAGAGCGCTATGACTTCCTCAAATGGGGCTCAAAGAGCTTCAAGAACTTCTCTGCTGTCCCTCCAGGGACCGGCATCTGCCACCAGGTGAACCTCGAATATATCGGGAAAGGCGTCTGGTCGTCCGATGATCACAACGATACTCTTGTGGCCTATCCTGACACCTGCGTCGGCACCGACAGCCACACCACCATGATCAACGGCCTCGGCGTGCTGGGCTGGGGTGTCGGCGGGATTGAAGCCGAAGCAGCGATGCTCGGCCAGCCCATCTCTATGCTGATCCCTGAAGTCGTCGGCTTCAAGCTCACTGGCGCGATGGCCGAAGGCGTGACCGCAACCGACCTCGTGCTCACCTGTGTCCAGATGCTGCGCGAAGTGGGCGTAGTTGGCCGTTTCGTCGAGTTCTACGGCCCAGGTGTGGCCAACCTCAGCCTGGCTGACCGCGCCACCATCGCCAACATGGCGCCCGAATATGGTGCGACCTGCGGCTTCTTCGGGATTGACGACAAGACGCTCGATTACATGCGCCTCACGGGCCGTGACGAGGAAACCATCGCGCTCGTCGAAGCCTATTCGAAAGAACAGGGCATGTGGTTCGAGCCGGACAATGAGCCGATCTTCTCAAATACGCTGGAGCTGGACATGAGTGCGGTCGTGCCGTCGCTCGCCGGTCCCAAGCGTCCGCAAGACAAGGTCATCCTTCCCGAGGTGGACGAACTGTTCAACGGCGATCTCGTCAGCGTTTACAAGAAGGCCGCGCCGGAGCGCGTGGCGGTCGAAGGCAAGGACCATGACATCGGCGACGGCGATGTCGTGATCGCAGCGATCACCAGTTGCACCAACACATCCAACCCCGATGTGCTGATCGCAGCCGGACTCGTCGCCAAGAAAGCGGTCGAGAAGGGCTTGAAGCCCAAGCCATGGGTGAAGACCTCGCTTGCCCCCGGATCGCAGGTTGTAACGGACTATCTCGTGAAGTCCGGCCTGCAAGACGATCTCAATGCGATCGGTTTCGACCTCGTCGGCTATGGCTGCACCACCTGCATCGGCAATTCTGGCCCGCTGGCCCCGCCGATCAGCGAAGCGATCAACGGCAACAATATCGTCGCAGCCTCAGTCCTTTCGGGCAACCGCAACTTTGAAGGACGCGTTTCGCCAGACGTACGCGCGAACTTCCTCGCATCGCCGCCGCTTGTTGTCGCTTACGCGCTCAAGGGAACGGTGACAGAAGACATCACCACCACGCCGATCGGGCAGGACCAGGACGGCAACGATGTGATGCTGGCCGATCTGTGGCCGAGCAATGCGGAAATCGCGGCCAATCGCGCAGCCAATATCGACCGCTCGATGTTTGTCGACCGTTATGCCAACGTCTATGACGGTGACGAGCACTGGCAGGCGATCAAGGTCGAAGCGTCTGACACCTACAAGTGGAACCCGACCAGCACCTACGTCGCCAGTCCGCCTTTCTTCGAAGGCATGGAGATGACTCCGGCACCGGTCGCAGACATCACCGATGCAAAGTCGCTCGCGATCCTTGGCGACAGTGTCACCACCGACCACATCTCGCCCGCCGGCTCGATCAAGGAAGACAGCCCGGCAGGCGCTTACCTCAACAGCCACCAGGTCGCGAAGAAGGACTTCAACTCCTACGGCTCGCGGCGCGGCAACCACGATGTGATGATGCGCGGCACCTTCGCCAACATCCGCATCAAGAACGAAATGGTGCCGGGCGTCGAAGGCGGCGTGACCATCTACAATGGCGAACAGATGCCGATCTACGATGCGGCAATGAAGCACAAGGAAGATGGCACCCCGCTGGTCGTCATCGGCGGCAAGGAATACGGAACCGGCTCCAGCCGCGACTGGGCGGCGAAGGGCACGATCCTCTTGGGCGTCCGTTCGGTCATCGTGGAAAGCTTTGAGCGTATTCACCGATCGAACCTGATCGGCATGGGCGTGCTCCCGCTGCAGTTCAAAGGTGGCGACACGCGCGAGACGCTGGGCCTGACCGGCGACGACACGTTCTCGATCAAGGGACTTGCGTCGCTTGAACCGCGCCAGGACGTCGAAGTCGAAGTCACCCGCAAGGACGGCACGACCTTCACCTTCACCGCGCTCTGCCGGATCGATACCGCGAACGAGATGGAGTATTACCGCAACGGAGGCATCCTCCATTATGTCCTGCGCAAGCTCGCTTCCTCGTGATGCGCCGCGCAGCGATCATTGCATTGGCAGCGGCGGGCCTCGCGCTCGCTGCCTGCACTTCTGAAGCGGCGGCAGATGATGCGGCCGCTGCGCCTGTCAGTGAAGCTGCGCCGAAGATCGAGACGCTCGACACCGCCGCGCTTGCCGCGCTGCTTGAGGGCGGCTCGATCCGCCTGATCGATGTCCGCACGGACGAGGAAGTGGCCGAAGGCATCATCCCCGGTGCTGAGCACATCGCGCTCGACAGGTTCGATCCAACTGCGCTCGACACATCGGACGGACGCGAAGTGGTGCTCTACTGCCGCTCTGGCCGCCGGAGCGGCATTGCGGCAGAGAGACTCGCCGAACATACTGGCGAAACCGCGCGGCACCTCGAAGGCGGAATTCTCGAATGGCAGGACGCAGGACTTCCACTTAGCGAGCCGGACTGAAGTAGGAAATCAGGCAAAAAGTGGGCGGCACCGGGATGAGGCGCCGCCCGACCAAGGTTGCGGCTCCATGAGGGCGCAGAGGCGCTCTTACAGAGCGTCAGCCGAGCAGATGGCTCGAAGTATCATCCAGCCCTGGCCGACCGCCAAATGCATGCTGAGCCAATAACACAGCGCAAGATGTTTGCTGCTGAAGGCTAACCAGGCCAACCATTTAGTCTCAACAAAATCAGTGGTTTGGCGGCGCGCAAGTCTCGATTCGGGACGATCTGACACTACTTTTTTGCTTGGGCGTTAGCCGTCAAACAGTCCCGATTGCGCATCGCCGCCGCGCGATTCGCCAGCGTCGGAAGCATTTTGGGGCGGTGTCATCTCCAGATGCTTCCAGCCATCATCATTGAGGACCCGCCCGCGTGCTGTGCGCGCCAAAAGGCCGAGCTGGATCAGGTAAGGCTCGACCACCTCCTCGACTGTGTCGCGCGGCTCCGCCAGCCCTGCCGCGAGTGTCTCCACCCCAACCGGACCGCCTTTGTAGGTGGTGGCGATCATCGAGAGATAGCGCCGGTCCATCGCGTCGAGCCCCAGCCGGTCGATCTCCAGCCGGGTCAGCGCATCGTCCGCAATCGCGCGGGTGACAGTCCCTTGGCCTGCGACATGAGCGAAATCCCGAACGCGCCGCAGCAAGCGCCCTGCCACACGCGGCGTTCCGCGCGAGCGCCGCGCAATTTCGCGCGCACCGTCCTTGTCGATATTGAGGCCCAGCAGTTTCGCGCCGCGCGTTACCACCCGGTCCAGCTCGTCATGCGTGTAGAAGTTGAGCCGGACGGGGATGCCAAACCGGTCGCGCAACGGCGTCGTCAGCAAGCCCTGCCGCGTGGTGGCACCGATCAAGGTGAAAGGCGGCAAGTCGATCCTTACGCTGCGCGCCGCGGGCCCTTCGCCGATAATGATGTCGAGCGCGCGATCCTCCATCGCGGGGTAAAGGATTTCCTCGACCACTGGATTCAATCGGTGAATCTCGTCGATGAACAGCACATCATGCGGCTCAAGATTGGTCAGCAGCGCGGCAAGGTCGCCCGCCTTGGCGATCACCGGACCGGAGGTGCCGCGAAAGCCGACGCCCAGTTCGCCTGCGATGATCTGCGCCAGCGTGGTCTTGCCGAGCCCAGGCGGACCGAAAAACAGCGTGTGGTCCATCGCTTCACCGCGCGACTTGGCGCTCTCGATGAAGACGCGGAGGTTATCGCGCGCCGCCTCCTGCCCGATGAACTCCTTGAGAGTTTTCGGGCGCAGCGCCGCATCGGGGTCATCCGGCTGCCGCTCAGGCGAATGCAGGGGAATGGGATCAGTCACTTCCGACCTTGCCCAATCTTGATCGCGATCAGCGCCGCGATGATTACCGGCAGGCTGGCGAGCATCTGGTAGACCGGCAGCACGATATAGGCGATCGCCGATTGCGGATCGAGATCCGGCCCGAAGAAAGTGCGCCAATAGAGATAGAGCCCGCTCAGCCCGATCACCGCAGCGCCGATGGCGGTAATCTGGCCCAGCGGCTGCGCCAGCGCGAGCCCCGTGACCGGCAGGATCATCCAGAAGAACAGCGGCACTGCGAAGAGCAGCGTGCCCAACCCGTCCCAGCTGCCGGTGGATACGATCAAAGCAAGGCAGGCGAGCGCGTATCCGGCGATGATCGCGCGGCGTAGTGGGGATAGTGCTTTCAGCATGGGATGTCTCCTGCACCTCGACGTGATGGATGAAAGGGAAATTGATGGATCATGGTCCAACCAACCCTAGCTGCTCATGAATTTTCTGCACCAAATCGAGAGCGCGTTCGGCAGCATCGGAACGGCGAGTTCGAGGGCTTTACCAGCAAATACAGCGTTTATTTCCTCGTCCGGTACGAACTGTTCGGCGACATGGTGAGCGCAATCGCGCGAGAAAAGCAGCTCAAACGCTGGCACCGGCATTGGAAGATCAATCTGATCCTCAGCGAGAATCCCGACTGGCATGATTTGGCGATTGGATTGGGTCTTCCTCCCCTTTCCAAGAATTGAAGGCTGGTCATGCTGAACTCGTTTCAGCATCCATTCTTCCGCCTGCACCACCTGAGCAATTGGGGAGATGGACCCTGAAACAAGTTCAGGATGACGAGGTAGCTGCCGCTCAGGCGCGTGGAGAGGGATGGGGTCAGTCATTGAGAGTAACCCTCATCGGAATACCCCATCAGCTTTCGAACGCCGCGACGATAGAATACGAATACCAAACAAGTCAGAGGAATTGCACCAAACACTTTGAGGAATGTCACGGTTTGCTCAAACAAGGATGGCCTGGGACAACCACCGGGCTCGAGCGCGCAGGGCGGGTCTCCCATCGAAAATGGCATAGCCCAGAGCCAAAACACAATCGCAGCAAATGCGAACGCCAAGTAGGCGGCATAGCGGATGACAAGCCCCATCACCCCGCTGCCCTTTTTAGCGCGACGCGGATAAGGTCGCTCTCGCTTGCATCTTCGCCCAGTTCGGATTGCGCCCTCGCCACGGCTTGCGCCGCCACAGCCGGTTTGAAGCCAAGGTTCTCCAGCGCAGAGACCGCATCAGCGCTGGAACTGCCCGCTTGCGAAATCGCGCCAATCGCAACCCCAGCCATCCCGCCGCCGGGCAAAGCTCCGGCCTTGTCTTTCAGTTCGTTGACGATCCGCCCCGCAAGCTTCGGCCCCACCCCTTGTGCGCGCGCCACCATCGCCGCGTCGCCGCCCGCGCAGGCATCGCGCAGTTCGCCGGTCGAAAGTGCAGAGAGGATCGCAAGGCCGACCTTGCTCCCCACACCCTGAACCTGCGTCAAAAGGCGGAACCAGTCGCGTTCGGCACTGTCAGCAAAGCCCAGCAGCCGCATGTCGTTCTCGGAAACCTGAAGGTCGGTGTAGACCGTGCAGGCCTCCCCCTTCTCGCCCAGCGCGCTCAAGGTCTTGGCCGAGCAATGGACGAGATAGCCCACGCCCTGGACATCAACGATCGCCCAGTCCGTGCCGGTTTCGTCGAGCAGGCCCCGAAGTTTCGCAATCATATGGCGCGCTTTGCGATCATGTTCCGGTTTTGGACCAGGTCTCTCGCAATTGCCAGAGACTTACGCGCCTTGTCCTCAATGTTGGATACGCATGTTACACAGTCCTGGGAGAGAAAAATCCGCCCCGGCCGAACCCCCTCAAAGCCAGCAATTCCAGCAGGATAAGGCGCAATCATCATGCCGCATTGATTGCACGCGCGCACGAAGTAGGAAATCGAAGCGTCTCGACTCGCCTGCATGTTGCGCTAAAGGGCTAGGCCATGAGCTGGAATACATTCGGACGCGTGCTGCGCTTTACCACTTGGGGCGAGAGCCACGGACCCGCGCTGGGCGCGGTGCTGGATGGCTGCCCGCCGGGCATCACTCTGCGTGAGGCAGACATCCAGCCCTATCTCGATGCGAGGAAGCCCGGCACCAGCCGCTTCACAACGCAGCGCAAGGAAGCGGACCTGGTCAGGATCCTGTCCGGCACGTTCGAGGATACCACCACCGGCACACCGATCAGTATGATGATCGAAAACACCGACCAGCGTAGCAAGGACTATTCGGAAATCGCGCAAAGCTATCGCCCGGGCCATGCGGACTATGTCTATGATGCGAAATACGGCATCCGCGACTATCGCGGCGGCGGTCGCTCAAGCGCGCGCGAGACGGCTGCCCGCGTTGCTGCTGGTGCGGTGGCGCGGCTGATCATCCCGGAAGTGAAAATCACCGCCTATGTCTGCGAGCTGGGCGGCGACCGGATCGACCCGGAAGCGATTGACTACGATCAGATCGACAAGAACCCGTTCTTCTGCCCGGACAGCTGGGCAGCAAAGCGCTGGGAAGAGAAAGTCGACGAAGCGCGCAAGGCAGGATCGTCATTGGGCGCGGTGGTCGAATGCGTGGCAGAGGGCGTTCCCCCAGGCTGGGGCGCGCCGGTCTATGCCAAGCTCGACAGCGATCTCGCCGCTGCGATGATGACCATCAATGCGGTCAAGGGCGTGGAGATCGGCGACGGCTTTGAAGCCGCGCGCCTCACCGGCGAACAGAATGCCGATGCGATGAGCCCTGGCCCGGATGGCAAGCCGGTATTCGCGAGCAACCATGCCGGCGGGACAGCTGGCGGCATTTCCACCGGACAGCCCGTGGTTTGCCGGGTGGCGTTCAAGCCGACCAGTTCGATCCTCACACCGGTCGATTCGATCAATTCTGCTGGGGAAGCGACGCAGGTACGCACCAAGGGGCGGCATGACCCCTGCGTCGGCATTCGCGGAACGCCGGTTGTGGCTGCGATGATGGCGCTGGTGCTGGCAGACCACAAGCTGCTGCACCGTGCGCAAGTTGGCTAGGCCAGCTCACGTCAGATATTCACAAGAGCAATAGAAAAAGGACGCCGCAGCGGCGCCCTTTCCCAATAACTGCTGAACCGTACCAGACTTTGCTCAGCAATCCTTGTCGTTTTCCTTGCTGCGGAACAAATTGCCGATACCGCAGCCCACCTTGGAGCCGACCTTCTTGGTGTTGTCCCAGTGATGCTTCGCGCGATCACCGGCAACCTGACCGACATTCTTGATCTTGTTCGGCCCTTTGAGTGCATCGGCGTAGCGCTGCCGTGTATCGCGCATCGCATCCAGTTCCATACCCGTGGCGTTGCCGATCTTCTCGCGCTTGTCTGCACCATAGGTCTGCATGTTTTCTTTCAGCTTGCCCTTGGTGGTGAGTGTCTCTCCAATCTTGCTGAAGTTGCGCTTGTGATGCTGCCAGCGATCGCGGGCAACGTCGCCCATGGTGACATCCTTGTCGAAGATTGCCGAGCCATAACGGAAGCCAGTTGAGAGCGGATCGTGCATCTCTGCACCGGTCAGCGCCTTCACGCCTTCCGTGGCCGCGACACCGACAACTACGCCTTTGGCAACGTTGCCGCCGAATTTGGTCAGCTTGCCCATCTTGCCGGCTGGCTTACCGACTCCCGGAGCAGGATTGGGAGCGCCTCTCGCTATGCCTGCACCGCGTGTGGCCTGCGCTGAACGTCCCGCCTGGTTCAATCTCCCAACGTCGCCGCCCGCATTGTTGATGTTGCGAGCGAGTTGCCCTTCATTGATAACCCGGCCCCGCGCAGCCTGTGCTGCATCACCCTGGCCGATCAGCCGGGAAGTGCCTTCCGGACCGATGCGGCCTTGCATCGCACGATCAAAAGATGGGCCGCCGCGCGCCGCTGCGTTGGCATTGCGCGCCTGGAACCGGCTGTTCTGCGTCGCATTCCCGCGCGCTTCGAGGCGTGCAATATCGTCCGCTGATCCAGCAACAGGGTTCGCACGGGCGCGCTGCGCCGCCTGACCGCGCTGGTTCAGATCGTCAATGTCCGCAGGCATCGCAACACGCGCACTTCCTGCCGGAGTGGCTGAAGGCGCCGCTACCTTGTTGGCACGGATTTTCTGCGCAAGATTGCCGCGAGCTTCAGCCCGCGCAATATCATCGGCTGAGCCAGCAATGGCGTTGGCGCGTGCTCGCTGAGCCACTTCGCCGCGCTGGTTCAGCGTCTTCATCTCTGCATTGTCGGCTGCCCGTGCGGCCTGACCCGCAGGAGATGCCGGATCGCGCATCACCGCGTCGGGGTCTTTCAAAAGCGGATAGTTTGTCGTCGTGCCTTTGCCTGACGCTGCAGTCCTTGCGATTTGGCGATTGGCATAGTTCTGCTTGATCGTCTTGTTGATGTCCGTCCGATCAGTCTGCAGGCCATCTAACGCATAGGAAGCAGTATTGCCTGTAATGTAGGCAGTGGTCCCGCCAATCACGACGCAAGTGATGACTTCGCCTGCATCGTCATGACAGACCTTATTAGTATCTTCCGAAGATTGCTCGGCGTTTTGTGCCAAAGCAGGCATTGCAATGGCGGTAAGCGCCAGTGCCGAAACGCTGAGAGCGGTTTTAGCTCTGATCAGTTTCATCGTTCAACTCCTCTAACCGGCCGGTCGCAACAACCGGTCTTGCCTGATTGTGATAGCTGAGACGATCTTCGGGGGGCATGGGGGCAATACCCCAAAAGCAGCCTGTCGGTGTTCAGGAAGCGGAAAGGATCAGACGCGCCCTGGTGCCTTTATTTTGCGCAGATTCCATCACGAAATCAAAGTCATGTCGCTCCGCAAGTTCCTGAATAATCGCGAGCCCCAATCCATCCCCATCAGACCCTTCACCCTTGCCGCCTGCCTGCAACGCCCGGGTGAGTTCGTCGCCACTCATGCCGCGTCCATTATCGAGCACATCAATTATGCAGCTTTTGCCGCGATGCCGCACACCCACCATAATCCGGCTGGCATCGGCATGGCGCAGCGCATTGGCCACCAGATTGCTGGTTGAACGCACGAGGGCAAGCGCGGGCACACGCGTCCGGCAAGCAGAGTGCGCCACTCTCAAGTCAATGCTGCGCTCTCGCGCTTCAGCCGAAAACATGTCCGACACCGCGCGCAGCACCAGATCGAGCGGATACTCCTCGCCGATGTCGTCGTGTGGCGGCGCCTCGCGTGGCGCTCGATCGCTGTACTCATTGGTCAACTGTTCGAGGTAGTCGATCGCTTCGCTTACCCGCGCCTGCAGCGCGGGGGACAGACTATCTGCTTCTTCCCGCAAGGCCCCGCGCAAGCCAATCAGTGGCTGACGGATGTCGTGGCTAGCTGCTGCCAATTGCTGCTTGCGCCGCTGCGCGGAATCGCGGGCGCGGGCATATTCGCGCTCTGTCTGCAGCAATTGCCTGTCGGTTGCCGCCCGCGCCTCGAGCGCGGCGATCCGCTCCGCCGTCAGCCGGTCACGCTCCTGTCGCGTGCGCCTGACGTCCACCAGTACCAGGAACAGCATCGCGAGGCCGGCCAGCATGCGGATCGCATCGCGGATGAACTCTATCGTCAAGTCCGGCAAATTTCTGCCGAGATAATATGGCTCGACCAGCAAGGCAGCCAATACGCAGAAGAACATGACCCCCGCCGCAATGATCCGCAGGCGCCGCGCAATGTCGAACCGCAATGCCACAAGCAGCGCAAACATGATCAAGGTCAGATAAAAGGCCCACAAGATATCGACCGTAGAATCAGAATACCAAGCCACCCAGAGCAAGGGCGTTGGCAAGAGCACCAGGAGCGCAGCCAGCCACGGGTGACGGCTCAGTCTGAGGCTGTCCCGGAAAACAACCAGAAACGCATAGTAGCAATAAAAGATCACTGACAGCGTGAGAGCTTCCCAGATGATCCGTCCGGCCCTGGGTGTGGCGCTGAATGCGGTCGACAGGAGCGAAGCATCGGCCTGAAGCATGATGAGGCCAAACCCGATCGCAACGATCGTTCCGATGGTACGTTTGGTCATGATGGACACCACCGCAAGCACCGTCGCGACAAACAGCAACGTGAGCGTAAACAAGGCCTTGACCAAAGCTCCGACGATCTGATTGCGGCCCAGGTCCCCTTCGCGAAAAATGCCGATCGTCGGCCGGTCATTGATCGTTGTATTGACAAGGATGGTCCGGGTCTCACCCGGAGGAAGGACAAAACTCTGAGTGCGGATGTATGTGAAATATCGTGCCATCAAGGGCCGGTTGTCGCCCGCCTGCGAAGCGAGAATCTCAATGGCGCCGCCATTCCCTTCGAACAAGTAGACCTCTGGCAGTTCGACGAAGATTCCCCCCAGCCCCAGCACTCTGCGCAGTTCGGCATCGGAACTTTCGGCGGGATTGCGCAAAGTTATCGCAATCCAGGTGCTTGGACTGGGCACATCGGCAAAGGGTTCCTCTGGAAAATTCGCTTGAAAACGCCCTTCGCGAAGTGCCTTGCGCGCGTCCTCCAGCCCGAAGGCAGTGGCATCGGGCACGATCAGATACTGCGCCTGCCGGTCGATACGTTCTATGGACACGCCGGGACGAACATCGACCGTTTGCGCCCGAAGCGGCGTTATCGCACAGGCCAGGCACAGCAAGATTGCTGTTGCAAAAATCCTGAAACGGACAGAGAAGTTGTGATCTTTCAACACGCGACGACCATATAGTAACCTGTTTCCCCTACGAGGGAACCAAGCAAATATAGGGGCAAAGCTTGGCTTTCGGGACGAAGCGTACCGCCGTCATTGCGGATGACCATGCGATTGTGCGCACGGCACTGACCGGTGTGCTCACCAACAAGGACGCACTTGAGGGCTACGAAGTGACAGTCTGCGAAGAGGCGGATAACGGCATTTCCGCTATTGCTGCTGTTCGCAAACATCGCCCCGACCTCCTCATGCTTGATGTCACCATGCCGCATGCGGGCGGCACGGAAGTGTTGCTGGAAGCGCGCCGCTGGTCACCGGACACGCGGATCGTCGTTTTCACCGCCGTTGAAGCGCTCGGCAAGATTGCTGAGCTCGTCGAAGTCGGTGCAGACGGCGTTTTCTGCAAAGCCGACGATGTTGACGAGCTTGCCCGCGCCTTGCCGCGCATTCTCGATGGCGGCCGTGTCGTCAGCAGCCGTTACACGAAGCTGCTTGAAGACAGCGCAGGCCTTGAACCATTGACTGACCGGGAGCGTCAGGTCCTCAATCTTGTTGTAACAGGACGTACCAATCGCGAAATCGGCGAGACTCTTGGCATCAGCGTCAAGACTGTCGATCGGCACCGCACCAGTGTGATGAGCAAGACCGGGGTTCACTCTGCAGCTGAACTGATCGCCTATGCCTTGCGCGAAGGGCTGATCGATGCAAGCGGCGGGACCTGACGTCATCGCCTGATCCCGCGCTGGCAACAGCCGCTCCTCGCATCAATTCCTGCGTCAGTTCCTCAGCAAGGTGCCCCAGGCTTGAGTCTCGCCGCCGTGGCAGTCCCACAGCATCACCTTGGCACCGTTTTTCTTCTTGTCGGAATCAGGCCGCGAAATGTCGAGGCACCGTCCGCTGGAATGGGTAAATCGCATGATTTGCATGTTGCCGGCCCGGATGTTGCCAAACCCCGGGAGGTTCATCTGCTTGACGCTTGCGGTCCACTGCTGCATCGGATTGCCATCGCAGCCATAAGACTTGATGACAGACCCCTTCTTCTTGCCGGTTGCTTCCAGACACATGCCGGCGCCAGTCACAATCAGGCCTTCCTCTTCAAGAAAGAAGAATTTCTGGTTGTTGCCGCCATGGCATTCCCAACCCATCACTTGCGCGCCCTGCTTCGTGGCGTTCGAGCGACTTACATCGAGACACATCTGATTCCGGCCCTGCAGGGGATAGGCGAGACCAGCATCGAACTCGATCGGACCGGGGCGCTCCGGCGGGCTGTCATCCACGATTGGCGCTGGAGGCGGCCCGGGCAGCGGGGGAGGCGCGCCAATAGCGCGACCGCCGCTCGCGATAATGTCCAGTTCCTCCTGGAATGCGTCAGGATAGACAAGTTCAATGGGCTCAAGATAGAATGACGGAGCGAACAGGCCTGTGCCGCTGGCATAGATCGTGCCGTCCTCACGCAGCGTCCACTTCATTGGCCGCTGCAGCAATGCGTCATAGGCTTCGAACCGACCGTCGGCATTCTGGCGAATTCTGGTACTGGTGACCATGCCGGGCTCAACCGTCCAGAAAAACGCGTGGATCCATTGTTCCAGCGCGATCGCATGGCCGTTCTCGATCAGGATTTCCTTTTGCAGGCCGACAACTTTCCACACACCGTCGAGCACGGTCGGTTCAAGCGGGGCGACTTCCTCATAACTCTGCAGATCGGCAAGCTGTTGTGCTTGAGCTGGTGCTGCAATGGCCAAAGCCAGAGGCGCAGCAAGCGCTGTGAGAACTGATTTTGATACTCGGCGATAAGACGACATGGGTATTCTCCCTCAAGTGTTGAGAGGGAGATACCGGCCAGCAGGCCGCAAGCGTATGCGGTCAATACCCCAATTGCGCGGCACCGTAATCGCATCCGGGCCGGAACGATTTTGTTCCTGAAAGCTTGATTGGAAAATTCGATCTATCCGATCGCGTTTATTCGCTTTTGTGCATTGCAACACTCACTATGTGCACTGCACAAGTTTCAACCCTCTCTTATCAGAAGGACTAATCTCATGGGTATCATCGGTTCAACCATCAAGCCGTTCAAGGCCACTGCCTTCCAGGCTGGCAAGGACTTCTTCGACGTCACCGACGAAGACGTGAAGGGCAAGTGGGCGGTCTTCTTCTTCTATCCGGCTGACTTCACTTTCGTGTGCCCGACCGAGCTCGAAGACCTCGGCGAGAAGTACGAGATGCTCAAGGGCATGGACGTGGAAGTCTACGGCGTCAGCACCGACACGCATTTCAGCCACAAGGCATGGCACGACACTTCGGAAAAGATCGGCAAGCTGACCTTCCCGTTCCTGGGCGACCAGAACCACGAACTGGCTCGCAACTTCGACGTCCTGCGTGAAGGCGTTGGCCTTGCTGACCGTGCGACCTTTGTGGTCGATCCGGAAGGTGTCATCCAGATCGTCGAGCAGACCTGCGAAGGCGTGGGCCGCAATGCGAACGAACTGACCCGCAAGATCAAGGCCGCGCAGTATGTCCGCGCGAACCCCGGTCAGGTCTGCCCGGCAGCGTGGGAAGAAGGCAGCGAGACGCTCGCTCCGTCGCTCGACCTCGTCGGCAAGATCTAAGGGCAACGACCCAGACACATTTGCTAGGGGCTTTTCCTGAGGGGCCTCTTAAGCAAACCGAGTAACCATGCCCGCTAGAGCATGGATCGAAGCAAGCCCCCGCCTTCCCCTCCCGAGGCGGGGTCGCCCAATGGCCCGGAACGCAACCCTCCCTCTCCCTCCCATTTGCGTTCCGGGCCGCACTTCTCCTCAGGTCTGATCATGGAATACGGCTCCCTTTCGGGTGAGCCGTGCTTTGCCAACCACGCTGCGCAAGGAGAACTCATCATGCTCGAACAAGCGATGAAAGACCAACTCTCAACCTATCTCGCCAATCTGCGCGAGCCGATTGAGCTCGTCGCGACGCTGGGTGACTGCGAAACCTCGCAAAAGACGCGCGCGCTGCTCGAAGACATCGCGGCGCTGCACGACATGGTCACCGCCCGCTTTGACGGAACAGAAGGCCGCAAGCCCTCCTTTGTCATCCGCCGCGCAAGCGATGCGGAAAAGTGGGTCCGGTTCGCAGGCCTGCCAATGGGGCATGAATTCACGTCGCTGGTGCTTGCGCTGCTGTGGGCCGGAGGCCACCCGCCCAAGGTCGATGCCGATCTGATCGAGCAGGTGCGGGCATTGGAAGGCGATTTCGAGTTCGAGATGTATTTCTCGCTCTCCTGCCACAACTGTCCGGACGTGGTGCAGGCTCTGACGCTGATGGCGCTGGAAAACCCGCGCATCAACGCCACGCTGATCGAAGGCGGCGCCTTCAAGGAAGAAGTCGAAGAACGCGGCGTTCTCGCTGTGCCCGCGACATTCCTGAACGGCGAAAGCTTTTACAACGGCAAGATGGAACTGGCGGAGATCCTTTCCAAGCTCGACAGCGGAGCCGACGCGAAAGCAGCTGAAAAACTGTCCGCCCAGGAGTCGTTTGAAGTGCTCGTGGTCGGCGGCGGCCCCGCAGGCGTTGCAACCGGCATCTATACGGCACGCAAGGGCTTTCGCACTGGCATCGCAACCGAGCGCTTTGGCGGCCAGCTCAACGATACGTTAGGGATCGAGAACTTGCCAGGAACCCTTTACACGGAAGGCCCGAAACTCGCCGGTGAGCTAGAACGCCAGGTGGCCGAAAACGACATTGAACTGATGAAGAATGCGCGCGGCGTTGCGCTCAAGCCTGCTGCTCAGAAAGGTGGCCTCCACACTCTCGAGCTTGCCAACGGCGGATCGCTCAAGGCGCGCAGCATCGTGCTCGCAACGGGCGCGCGCTGGCGCAATCTCGGTGTGCCCGGCGAAGCCGAGTATCGCAACAAGGGCGTCGCCTATTGCCCGCATTGCGACGGCCCGCTGTTCAAAGGCAAGCGGATCGCGGTGATCGGAGGCGGCAATTCGGGCGTCGAAGCAGCGATCGACCTGGCGAAGATCGTTGGCCACGTCAGCTTGATCGAATTCGATGCGAAGCTGCGGGCCGATGCAGTGCTGCAGGCCAAGCTGCAATCGCTCGGCAATGTCGACATCCTGACTTCTGCTCAAACAACGGAAATCACCGGAGCGGGCGGCAAGGTCAATGGGCTCATCTACAAGAACCGCGAAACCGGCGAGGAGCATCGCGTCGAGCTGGAAGGCGTGTTCGTCCAGATCGGGCTCGTGCCGAACACGGAATGGCTTGCGGACAGCGGTGTAGAGCTGTCCAAGTACGGCGAAGTCGTGGTGGACAGCCGCGGCGCTACCAACCTGCCGGGCATCTTTGCCGCGGGCGATGGCACCACCGCTCCCTACAAGCAGATCGTGGCCGCGATGGGCGACGGCGCGAATGCTGGCCTCACCGCGTTCGACTACCTCATTCGGACCGAACCAGCCGAGGATATCGCGCAGGCTGCGTAATCGCTTTAGGTAATTAATGGTTCTCAATTAATCGATTGGACGGATCAGCGTAAAAGAGTCATCCTCTCCTCCGATAAAACGACTCACCCCCGAGTCTCCAAATTGTCGAGAGGAGAAGACGACCATGGACGCGAAGACCGGTTCAATCGAAGGCTGCCCATTTGGCGGCAAGGAAATGCGGACACTGCTGGGACGCACCAACCGCGATTGGTGGCCCGAGACAGCGAATGTCGAACTCCTGATGCAAGGCGGGCGCTCGCCCGACCCGCTGGGCGAAGACTTCGACTATGCAGAAGCCTTCAACGCGCTGGACTATAATGCGCTCAAGGCAGACCTGACCGCGCTGATGACGGACAGCCAAGACTGGTGGCCAGCCGATTATGGCCATTACGGCCCGTTCTTCATCCGCATGGCGTGGCACGCGGCAGGCACCTACCGCACGGGCGACGGACGCGGCGGCGCAGGCAGCGGGCAGCAACGCTTTGCCCCGCTCAACAGCTGGCCGGACAATGGCAATCTCGACAAGGCGCGCCGCCTGCTGTGGCCGATCAAGCAGAAATACGGCAAGCACATCAGCTGGGCTGACCTGTTCATCCTCACCGGCAATGTCGCCATCGAAAGCATGGGCGGCCCGGTGTTCGGTTTCGGTGGCGGCCGTGCAGATGTCTACGAGCCGGAAACAGTATACTGGGGTACGGAAGAACAGTGGGTCAACGAAGGCGTTGAAACCCGCATCATTCCTGACTCAGGTAAAGCGCTGGAGAACCCGCTCGCGGCGATCCAGATGGGCCTTATCTACGTCAACCCGGAAGGGCCAGGCGGGAATCCGCACGACGCTGAGGGCATGGCGCGCGACATGCGTGAAACCTTTGCCCGCATGGCCATGAATGACGAGGAAACCGTCGCACTGACCGCAGGCGGACATGCTTTCGGCAAGGCGCACGGCGCTGCTCCTTCCGATACCTTCGGCGGCGCTCCTGAAGGCGAGCATCTTGCTCTGCAAGGCTTCGGCTGGCTCAATGACGAGGAAGAAATTGCCAAGGGCAATATCACGACCTCTGGCATTGAAGGGGCATGGACCCCGAACCCGACGCAGTGGGGCAACGACTACTTCCGCCTGCTGTTCAAGTACGAATATGAGCTCGTCCAGTCGCCCGCAGGCGCGAACCAGTGGCAGCCGATCAATCCGGACCCGGAAGACATGGCGCCCGATGCGCGCGATCCTTCCAAGAAAGTCCCGACGATGATGACCACGGCGGACATGGCACTGAAGCGTGATCCGGAGTATCGCAAGATTTCCGAACGTTTCCGCGACGATCAGGCGGCGCTGGACGATGCCTTTGCCCGCGCATGGTTCAAGCTGTGCCACCGCGATATGGGCCCCAAGGTGCGCTACCTCGGTCCTGAAGTCCCGGCAGAAGACCTGATCTGGCAGGATCCCGTACCGGCCGGCTCCAAGCCTTCGGACAGCGATGTAGCCGCGTTCAAGTCTGCCATTCTTGGCAGCGGTCTGTCGGTCAGCGAACTGGTCAAGGCCGCCTGGGCCTCGGCTTCGACCTACCGCAATTCGGACCATCGCGGCGGCGCCAACGGCGCGCGCGTTCGTCTTGCGCCGCAAAAGGACTGGGCCGCCAACGATCCGGAAGAACTCGCGAAGGTGCTGGACACGATCGACCAGCATCGCGGCAATCTCTCCATGGCGGACGCAATCGTGCTGGCCGGTGCGGCAGCGGTTGAAAAGGCGGCGAAGGATGCAGGCCATGCGGTCAGCGTCGATGTCTCGACCGGACGCGGCGATGCGGGTGACGAGCACACCGATGCGGCGAGCTTCGAACCGCTCGAGCCGTTTGCTGATGGTTTCCGCAACTATCTGCGCACCAAGGCAAGCATCAAGACCGAGGACTTGCTGATCGACAAGGCGCATCTGCTGGGCCTTAGCATCCCCGAGATGACAGCTCTGGTTGGCGGGATGCGTGCTCTTGGCGCAGTCACTGGCAATACTGGCCACGGTGTCTTCACCGACCGCCCGGGCCAGCTGACGACCGATTTCTTCACCAATCTCCTCGACATGCGCACCAAATGGGCGCCAACCGACGAGACCGAGGAAACCTATGTCGGCAAGGATCGCAAGACTGGCGCTCAGAAGTGGACAGCAACGCGTGCGGACCTGATCTTTGGATCGAACTCGCTCCTGCGTGCACAGGCGGAAGTGTTTGCGGAAAGCGGCAATGAGCAGCTGTTCCTCGATACCTTTGTCCGTGCATGGACCAAGGTCATGGACGCGGACCGCTTCGACATCTGAGCAGCAACGTACCCCCCGCTGAGCGGTTGCCCGAGCGGCGCTCAGCACTGGAGAACCCCTGGCCATGACGGCCGGGGGTTTTCTATTTTGTGCACTCACCCTCCAGATCGACCAAGTGACCGATTTTGCGACAATGGGTGAATGAGGGGCATTGCCAATTGACCTGAACCGAACGGGCGGCGATTAGTCAAATGGAATGGACCGACAGACAGAACACAATCTTGACCAAGGCTTTTGATTATCTCGTCATCGGGGCAGGAGCCGCCGGATGCGTGATGGCCAACCGGCTATCCGTAAATCCTGCCATCCGCGTACTGCTGGTCGAAGCGGGTCCAGCAGACCGCTCACCACTCGCGCGTCTGCCCAATGGCATGGGACCGATGCTGAAGCGGCAGATCTACAGCCACTTTTGCAAGACGGAACCGCAGGTATACCTCGGCGGCCGTGAACTCGAGGAAATCCGCGGCCGCGTCCTGGGCGGGAATACGACGATCAACGGCGCGCAGCATGCCCGCGGCGCACGGCAGGACTTTGACAGGTGGGCAGACCTTGGCAACGTTGGCTGGCGCTTCGACGATGTGCTTGCCTACTTCAAAAAGTCCGAAAGCGCAGACCATGGAGAAGATGCCTTCCGTGGACGTTCCGGGCCGTTCAAGGTCTCACAGGCGCCGCTTGACCATCCGATCGCGCAAGGCTGGGTAGCAGCCGCGGTGGAGGCTGGGCACAGTTTCAACGAGGACTTGAACGGCGGTGTTGCAACAGGCGTCGGCGCACCCGATCAAGCGGTCTACGCAGGCAGGCGTACCAGTTCAGCCAGCGCCTATCTGCGGCCGGTCATGACGCGGCCTAACCTGACGGTGATGACAGGCGCTCTCGTTGAAAAGCTGGTGCTGGAAAGTGGCCGCTGCGTCGGCGCGATCCTGCGCCACAAGGACAAGCGTCAGCGTATTGAGGCCGGTCATGTCATCGTCAGCGCCGGAACATTCGGTTCACCCCAGCTCCTCATGCTCTCGGGTATTGGCGATCCAGATCACCTGCGCGAACACGATATTGCGGTCGATACTCCGCTGCCAGGCGTGGGGCGCAATCTCAGCGACCATTTGGGCTTCCAGATCGGCATGACCAGTTCGAAAGAGCTGTCCGACTTGCGTTTTGCCGGACCGTTCAAGGGTGGCAGGGCAATGGCGCAATACCTGCTCACCCGGCGCGGCTTTTTCGCGCATAGCAGCGTGCGCGCGATCGGGATGGTGTGTTCAGACCATGCGGCGCAAAACGAGCCCGGCTGGCCCGACCTCAAGCTTCAGCTTGCGAGCGTTCTGCCCGATGAAGAGACGCCGATGCATGCAAGCGAGCACGGCTTTCATGTGCGGATTTCCATGACCCGGCCGGCCAGCACCGGATCTGTGCGGTTGAAGTCGGCTGACCCCAATGCCTGTCCGGCGATTAATGCCAACTATCTCGCTGATCCGCTCGATCTCGAGCGGGCGCGATCCGGCATTCGACTGGCGCGCGAGATATTTGCGCAAGCTCCGATGGCTGAGTTTGTCGGCCAGCGCGTCTCTCCATCGCTCGAGCTGGAAAGCGATGCGGAGCTGGAACAATGGCTACGGTCCCACGCAGGGTCAGACGCCCATGCAGTGGGCACATGCCGGATGGGCACTGACGAGGGTGCCGTGGTGGACCCTCAACTGCGGGTTCGCGGTGTCGAGGGGTTGAGCGTGGTAGACGGCTCTGTCATGCCGACCCATGTCAGCGGCAATACGACCGCGCCGATCCTGATGATCGCTGAGAAGGCGGCCAGCATGATGCTGGCATGATGCTGGCATGATGTTGAGCGAGACGGCCGCCCCCTAGCCCTTCAGCGCGCGCGCTTCATGACAAGGTATAGCGCGCCTTCGCCGCCATGGCGCTGGTGCGCCTTTCGTACCGCTGCAATCGAACCCTCGTGATGGCTCGCCGCGATCCAGTCGAGCACCTTGGCGCGGATCGCGCCGCGCCGCACTGCGCGGTCGGCAGGATCGACCGGGCGCGGCCTTCCTGTAATCAGCAGCAGCACACGCGCATCGATCGCGCGCGCCTGGTCGAGGCCTGCCATCAGGCGATGATAGGCGGCATCGAGCGAGTGGTCGTGCAGGTCCAGTGTGACATCGGGCTGCACCCCGCCGCCCTTGAACTTTCGCTCCCAATGCGAATCGAGACCGGCATGAGAAGACAGCGGCTTGGGAGGGGCCGCTTGCCGGCCCGCAACAGGCGCTATGCGCGGGCGTTTGAGCGGAACCCGATGCGCAGCCGCTTCAAGCAGCTCTGCATGGCCAGCGACATGCGGCTTGACCACTGCGGGCTTAGGAGCAGACTTGCCTTCCAGCGGCGTGACCGACTGCGCGAGCCTTGCCCAGGCTGCGGCTTCCTCGGCTGTCAGCCCGCGCGGGACGCTCATGGAACATCAGGCGCATTGAAGGGCTCCGGCGGTTCACCATAACGGGCATTGAGCCTGCCCACGGTCCCTTTGGGAACCAGCAGCAAGGCCTGCCCACGCGCGCTCATCCCGCCGGCGATTGCCCGTGCGTCTTCGCCCGCGCCCCAGAACGTATCGAAGCGGTTCGCACCCTTGATCGCGCCGCCTGTATCGTGTGCGACCCACAGTCCGTCCGCTTCGTCGCGGTCGAAATCGAGCCACACAGGTGCCCCGAGCGGTACGAAGCGCGGATCGGCAGCAACCGAGGTTTCGCGCCGTACAGGGATGCCCAGCGCCCCGAGCGGCCCGTCACCGGTCAGCTCGCGAAAGAATATCCAGCTCTGGTTGGTGTTCATGATTGCATCGGCCTGCGCGGGATGGTCGCGTAGCCAAGCGACGATCCCCTGCATCGATATCGGATAGGGCGTGCCATCGCCAATCAAGCCGCGCTCGCGCATGACCGCGCCAATCGCGGTGTAGCCGCGCCCGTTCTGGCCGGCATAGCCAATCCGGATAATCTCGCCTTCAGGCGTCTTCAACCGGCCTGAACCCTGGATCTGGAGGAAGAAGAATTCCACCGGATCCGCCGCATAGGCAAGGATCGGTGCTTTGCCCTGCAAGGCCCCGGCCACGATCTCACTGCGTTCGTAATAGGGCACGAATTCGCCATCCGCACCGTAACGGCCCAATGGCGCGCGCCCCTCTCCGCTCCAGTTGGGATCGCGCAAGAGATCAGGCGGCATGGCATAGACCGGCGTGTCGCAGCCCGGCGCAGGCGTGCGGCATCCGACAATCTCGGGCTCGAAATAGCCGGTTGCAAAGCCGCGACCATCCCCCACGCGGGCGGTCTCGAAATGCTTGATGAAGAAGGTGCGCGCATCATCCAGTGGCCAGTTCGCCGCGGCCTCGCATGCCTGTTGCCAATCTGCGCCATAGGTCATGCGGCTTGCATCTTCGCGCCTGAGAAGCTGCGGACAGCTATCGAGAAAGCCGACCAGCGCCGTGCTCGCGTCGCTATCCTTGAGCGGGAGCGCGCCAACGCTCGGCCCGCGCCTTACGCCAGCTGCGGCCGCGTTCTCGTAGACCGGCGCGGGTTGTTCAGGCGCGGTCGGTATTGCCGCTTGTGGGGGAAGCGCATCCGGCACCAGCCGTACGCACGCGCTGAGTAAGCCGATCCCGGCCAGGCCGATCAGACAGCGCTGGACCCACACGCGCCGCTCCTTCGCTGTCGAAGCGGGCATGGCGGGTCCTTATCCTTCGTCGGTTTCGTCGAGAATCCAGTCTGGGGTGGACGACTTCACATCGCGCGAGAACGTCCAGACATCGCGGCTTTCCACCGCATCATCGAGGCTGCCGGCGACAACATTTCCGTCAGCATCGCGAGTCACAGCGGCAATATCAGCCACGAACAGCACGGAAATGCGCGCGGTGCGGCCATCAAGCTCTGCGCCCATGATCTTGTAGTCCTCGATCCGGATGAGCTTGTTATCAAGCGTGTGGCCAGCCGCTTCGCGTGCATCGATCGCGCCGGAGAAACTGGCGTAGACATCGGAGTCGCACAGCTCGCGCAGGGTTTCCTTGTCGCCCGTCCAGAACGCCTCCAGCACCATGCCGTACGCGCCCTTGGCGCCTTCCAGAAAACCGAGAATGTCGAAACGCGAATCTGCGGCCGCGATGGCCCGTACGCCGCGCTCAACTGCGGGCAACATGCCTTCAAGCTGCTGCACAGGCTGCGCGGGGCGCAATTGCGCGACATTTGGGACAGCTTCGCCTTTGCGATCCTCGTCACCGGCATCAAACCGATGCGGGATCGATTCTTCCTCATGCTCCGCCCTGCGGCCAAGCACCGAATAGAGGCGCAGCCCCAGAAAGGCAGCAATCATGGCGAGGATGACGATTTCGACTATCACAAATAATCCAGCCTGTTGTGGCAGCCTTTCCCCTTTGGCCGCGCGTTAAATCCCTTCGTGCCCTACATAGGAGAGAATTACAAATTCTCAACGTCAATTACGCCCAATTCGCAGGTTTGGACGCTTGCCGTTGCGCAATTGCCCGCCTCGCGGAGCAAGGCCCCCCCACCAGACGCTGTTGCGGGCGCGCACCTGCAGTGCTAGGCGCGTCCCCGCATTTCAGGCCCGCAAATCAGGCGAGCCGCTTGTTGACCAGCGAGCCTGAGCTTATCCTTAACCGAAATTCCTTAATTGAAAGACTTTTGACACCATGGCCGACGAAAATGACGTCCTGAGCGATCTGGACCTTGACGCAGCAAAGCCCAACGGCGCAGACAATCAACCCAGCGCTGGTATTATCACACAATACATCAAGGACTTGTCTGTCGAGAATCCCAACGCTCCAGCGGTCTATCAATGGCAAGAGCAGCCCAATATCGACCTTCAGTTCAACATCGGCGCAGATAAGATCAGCGACGAAGTGAGCGAAGTCGAACTGAAAGTGAACCTCGCGGCGAAGACATCGCAGGGCGATGCCTACGTGATCGAGCTTGCCTATTGCGGCCTCGTTGGCATTCGCAATGTTCCCGAAGAGCAGGCCCACGCATTCCTGTTCGCTGAAGCGCCGCGCATGCTGTTTCCGTTCGCCCGGCGCGTTATTGCTGATGCCGTGCGCGATGCGGGCTTCCCACCCCTGATGATCGATCCGATCGACTTCAACGGTCTCTACATCCAGCAATTGCAGGCCAAGCGCCAGCAGGAAGCCGCCGCAGGCGGTGCTGGCGCACCACCAGCCGGCGAAGCCTGAGCGCGATGACCGTGGAGCAGCGCGGATGAGCCTGCTCAAGAATGTCGGAACGATTGGCGGGTTGACTGCAGTCAGCCGGGTGTTCGGTTTTGTCCGGGACATCATGCTGGCCCGAGTCCTGGGTGCAGGCGGCGTGGCAGACGCATGGCAACTCGCGTTCCAGCTTCCCAACCTGTTCCGCCGGTTGTTCGCAGAAGGCGCCTTTGCGAGCGCATTCGTGCCGCTGTTCAACCGCCACATGGCTGAAGGCGAGCACGAGGCGAAGCGCTTTGCCGCTGAAGTGCTGGCGGTTTTGCTGCCGATCCTGGTCGTGTTCGGTGCCTTGATGATGGTCGGGATGCCATGGGTGCTGTGGCTGTTCGCCAATGCCGACATGCGCGGCGATCCGGAAACCTTTGGTCTTGCCGTGACCATGGGTCAGATCGCGTTCCCATACCTGATGTTCATGAGCCTCGCGACGCTTACTGCCGCAGTCCTTAACTCGCTCTCGCGGTTCGCCGCTGCCGCTGCGGCACCGATCCTGCTCAATATCTGTTTGCTCGCGGCTCTGTTCTGGGGCGCATTCCAGCCCTCTGGCGAAGAGACCCGTCAGGCGACTGGATTCCTGCTCGCCATCGCTGTTTCCGTCAGCGGAGTGCTGCAGTTGGTCTGGCTGGTATTCTGGATGCGGCGCGCAGGGTTTTCGATCCCGTTCAGCCGCCCCAAGGTCACGGCGCGGGTCAAGGAAATGGGCGTACTGATCATTCCCGCTGTCTTTGGCGCAGGCGTCTATCAGATCAGCCGATTCATCGACCTTGCCTTCATGCGCGGGCTGCCTGACGGGAGCCTGACCTACATGGCGATGGCGGATCGCTGGAACCAGCTGCCGCTCGGCATCATCGGCATTGCGCTTGGCACGGCGATCTTGCCTGCCCTGAGCCGCTATATCGCCAGGGAAGAGCGCGACGAAGCGCAGCGCCTGCAATCGAACGCGGTGGAGCTCGCTATGCTGCTGACCGTCCCGGCAGCGGTTGCGCTGTTCTTTACCGGCAGCGCATTCGTGCGCGTGTTCATGCAGTCCGGCGCATTCACGTCTGAAGACGCAGCGATAACCGGGCAAGTCGTCTCGGCGCTGGTCATAGGGCTTCCCGCCTATGTCCTTGTGAAAGTGCTCACCCCCAACTTCTTCGCGCGCAAGGACACGCGAACCCCGGTTTACACCGCTGCGGCAAGCCTGCTCGTGACGGTCGCGCTCAATGTCTACCTGATCTTCGAGCTGGGCCTTGGCGTGTTGAGCCTGGCCATAGCCGGTGCGATTGGTGCCTGGGTCAACACCGCGTTGCTCTATGCCATTCTGGTGAGACGCGGGTTCTTCCGCTTGTCCGGACGCGTGGCCGGGCGGCTCGCGCGGATTGCGCTCGCGGCGAGTGTGATGGGCCTCGCCCTGGCGCTCGCCATGCCGGTCGGCGATCCCTATTTCAGCGGGACTTCGATCGAGCGCGGCCTTTCCATCCTTGCCCTGATCAGCATCGGCGCGGTCTCCTATGGTCTCGGCGCGATCGTTCTCGGCGTACTCGACAAAGCGACTATCCAGCGCTTAATGCGCCGCCAGACCTAGAATCATCAGGACCAGTCCATGCGCGTCGTTTCCGGAATCCAGCCCACGGGCAATCTCCACCTGGGAAATTACCTGGGGGCGATCCGCAACTGGGTGCGGATGCAGGACGAGATGGATGGTGATTCCGAGTGCCTGTTCTTCCTCGCCGACCTCCACGCAATCAGCATGCCGCACGATCCGGCAGAGCTGAATTCGAACACGCTGGAAATGACCGCTGCGCTCGTTGCTTGCGGGCTCGATCCCAACAAGTCGATCCTGTTCAACCAGGCGCAGGTTCCCGCGCACGCCGAGCTTCAATGGCTGCTGATGGGCACGGCCCGAATGGGATGGCTTGGCCGGATGACACAGTGGAAGGACAAGGCGGGCAAGAACCGCGAGGGCCAGTCGGTCGCGCTGTTCAGCTACCCGGTCCTGCAGGCTGCCGACGTGCTGCTTTATCAGGCGACTCACGTGCCGGTGGGCGAAGACCAGAAGCAGCATCTGGAGCTTTCACGCGACATTGCGCAGAAGTTCAACAATGACTTCGCTCCCGAAGATGCGCCGGTCTTTACCTTGCCGGACCCCTATATTCCGCCGCAGGCCGCGCGAATCATGTCCTTGCGCGATGGCACGGCCAAGATGAGCAAGTCGGATCCGTCAGACTTGAGCAGGATCAACCTGACCGACGATGCGGACACCATCATGAAAAAGGTCAAGAAGGCGAAGACCGATCCCGAGCCCTTGCCGTCTGAAGTCGACGGGTTGGAAGGCCGTGCAGAAGCATCGAACCTTGTCTCGATTTACGCTGCGCTCACGGGCGCAAGCGTGGATGACGTCCTGCGCGAGTATGGCGGGCAAGGCTTCGGCGGGTTCAAACCGGCCCTCGGTGAAGTTCTGGTCGAGACCCTCGATCCGATCACTTCGCTGTTCAGGGGACTGCGCGAAGATACCGAGATGTTGCAGGCGATTCTGGCTCGCGGCGCTTCAAGAGCGCGTGAGATCGGAACCCCGACATTGGATGCCGCCTATAAGGCGCTGGGCCTCGTGCGCGGGTAACTGACTGTTATCAAATGTCTAAATCGCGAATCTTGGCCTAATTCCCGCGTTCAAATCTCGTTCACTTCACCTGTCCTATAACACGCGTTACCGACGAAGGGCTGCGCAGACAGCGAGGGTCATCTGGCTGCAGCTTGGTTGAATTGCCGCTTGCATGTGATGCGCGCGGCAAGGCAATATCGAGACAAGAGGTGAGACATCATGAGTGCATTCACTAACCGGGCTAAGACCCTCAGGCTGGCAACTGTAGCGCTGCTTGCAGCAGGGCTTGCGGCTTGTGCGCCAAGCTTCAAGGCGGACGTGTCGCGTTTTCAGGCAGAACTGCCCGCTCCTGCGGGTGAGACTTTCGCGGTGGTCGCGGATGACCCGGCCCTGGCTGGCGGGCTTGAATTTGCGCTCTATGCCGATGAGGTCGAAGAGGAGATGACCAATCTCGGCTACGTCCAGGCGGCAAGCCCTGAACAGGCGTCTCTGCTGGTCAGGTTCGACTATGACGTCGACAATGGCCGCGAGCGTGTGCGCAGCACCGGCTATGGCGCGGACCCGTTTTTCGATCCCTGGTACGGCTATCGCTCGCGCTTCTACCGCCGCCCGATCGGCTATTGGGGCTATGGCTTCCATGACCCGTTCTTTGGTGGGCCTGAAGTGCGCAGCTACACCGTCTATACCAGCGGCATCGAGCTGAAGATCGACCGAGCGGCAACCGGTGAGCGGCTGTTCGAAGGCAAGGCACAGGCCTTGTCAACTTCGAACCGCCTGCAATATCTGGTCCCGAACCTGGTCGATGCCATGTTTACAGACTTCCCGGGCAATTCCGGAGAGACCGTGCGCATCACGATCAAGCCTGAAGAGACCAAGGTGCGCAACGTCAAGAACTGACCGTCCGCTCTTTGAATTGACAATGAAGGGCGGCTCCGTTGCGGGGCCGCCCTCTTCGTTTGTGTGGTCAGCGGTTGTCCAGTTGCGCACGCACTGCTTCAAGCAGGTCAAACTTTACAGTCGTTCGTGGCCGCCAGTGGAACCGAACCCGCCCGCACCGCGGTCTGTGGCATCGAGGTCCTCGACTTCGTCCCACGCTGCCTGCGTCACCGGTGCCAGCACCAGCTGCGCGACGCGGTCGCCGCGTGCGATCGGGAACGGCGCATCGCCATGGTTGATCAAGATGACCTTGAGTTCCCCGCGATAGTCGGAATCAATCGTACCTGGCGTGTTCGGGACGGTAATGCCATGCTTCAAGGCAAGGCCGGAGCGGGGCCGAACCTGGATTTCGTAGCCTTCAGGGATCGCCACGGCGAGGCCTGTCGCCACGGCATGGCGCGAGCCGGATGCAATGGTGACCGTCTCAGCCGAGACAATATCCATTCCAGCTGCGCCAGAGGTCGCATATTGAGGCAGGTCGAGCCCTTGGCCATGCGGCAAGCGCTTCACCTTGACCGCGACAGTCTGGCTCATTCGGCCGCCTCGGGCATGGATAGTTTATCGGCCACGCGCTCAAGCAGCGCCATGGCGACTTCGATCTTGGGCATCTGCTCAAGGCTTTCAACGCCTTCATCGCTGACGATATGGACGCGGTTCTCATCGCCGCCCATGACATTGCCCGATACGTCATTCGCGACGATCCAGTCAGCAGCCTTGCGCTTGCGCTTGCGCTTGGCGTTCTCCAGCACGTCTTCGGTCTCAGCGGCAAAGCCGACGACGAGCGTCGGTCGCTTGTCGGACGCACCGACATTGGTGAGAATGTCCGGGTTTTCCGTGAGGACCAGAGCAGGCGGTGCGGAACCGCGCTTCTTCATCTTTTCCGCGCGGTATTCCTTGGGCCGCCAGTCTGCGACGGCCGCGACCATGATCGCGACATCGGCAGGCATTGCATCCTTCACCGCTTGCGACATGTCAGCCGCGCTTTCGACATCGATGCGGTCGACACCCTTGGGCGTCTTGAGCGAAACCGGCCCTGCGACCAGCGTGACCTTTGCGCCAAGTGCGGCGGCTGCAGCGGCAATGGCAAAGCCCTGCTTGCCCGAGGAACGGTTGGCGATGTAACGCACTGGATCGATCGCTTCCCAGGTCGGGCCAGCGGTGACAAGCACATGCCGGTCGGCAAGCGGCTGGTGGCCTTTCTTGACCTTGATTGCCTGACCATCGAGCGCGTCTTCTTCTGCGGATTCGACATCATCCGGAACAACCGGAGCAGCGGCTTCCTGAACTTCCCCTGCAGCAGGTTCAGGCGCACTCTGGCGCTCATTGACTTCGTGATTGATCGCATCCGGATCGATCGGAGGCGCAGCCGATGCAGACCCCTTCTTCGCCATCAGCGGTCCGCCAAGATCGGGCACGGCATCAGGATCGACAGCGTCTTCTGCAGGTGCGGTTTCGCCATCGCTTTCAGCATCAGCATCAGCATCAGCATCAGCCAGCCGAGCCGCTTCTTCCTCAAGTGCTTCGGCTTCGAGCCGCGCCGCTTCCTCTTCTTCAAGCTGCTGCGCTTCGATCTCTTGCGCTGAACGCTTGGGTGTTGAGCGGGGGATGATAGAAGACAGCAATCCGCTCAGGCCGCCGCTCTTCGGTTCAACTTCAGGCTCCGGCTCAAGCGCTTCAAGGATGTCGTCTGCACTAGTGTCTGCTGCGGCGATCCTTGCAGGCTCGATAACTTCAGGGGCTTCCACTTCGATATCGAAGTGCCCGGCAATGGCTGCCCAGATCGCATGGGGTTCTGGCAAGCGGCCATAACCGAACTCGCCGCAGGCCATCGGCCCTTCATCGGGATCAAGCACTTGTACACCCGCATCGCGCAGCCAAGCGACATTGCGCTGGGTCGCTTCATGTTCCCACATCCGCACGTTCATCGCGGGCACCGCCATCACGGGCTTGTCGGTCGCAAGGATGACGGTGGTCGCAAGGTCGTCTGCAATGCCTGCGGCCATCTTCGCCATCATGTCAGCGGTCGCCGGGCAGACAACAATCAGATCCGCCTCGCGGCTCAATTCGATATGGCCCATCTCGACCTCATTCTTGAGGTCCCACAGGCTGGTATATACTTCGTTTTCGCTGAGCGCTGCGAGCGCCATGGGGGTCACGAATTGCTGCCCGCCTTGCGTCACTACGCAGGTGACTTCGCCGCCGCCCTTGCGGATCAGGCGGACCAGCTCGCACGACTTGTAGGCCGCAATGCCGCCACCCACGATAAGCAGGATTTTTGGATGCGCTGCGCTCACAAAATCCGTCCTCAAACAGCAAGGCCATGGCGGATTACCCTCCAAGGCCTCAGGAAATGATCGATCAATGGCGTCCCGCAAGGCAGAATAGCCGCACTTTTCGCCTTGTCCAATTGTGGTGAGTAGTGGTTAAATTTTAGCTAGCAAAGGGCTAAAAGCCTTGGTGGATAGAGATAAATTGCGAGGGGAGAGCCACAATGGTGACAATTTTGCGCGCGCTGATTTTACTCGGCGGGATGTTCTATATCGGCTTGGGGATCGGCTTCCTGGTCGATCCAGCGAGCAATGGGCCGGACTTTGGAGTGCTTCCCGATGGGGCCAAAGGCCTGTCGATCATCCGTGCCGATTTAACCGCCTTCTTCTGGGTAGCCGGGGGGTGCCTCATCATCGGTGCATGGAAGCGGAGCGGCGATATGCTGCTGGTCACCGCAGCCCTGATGGGCACTGCGCTGCTGGGTCGCTCGGTTGGCCTCGCACTGGATGGCGCTTACCCTGAATGGTGGATGCCCATGGCCGCCGAAGCGATCACTGTCATCCTCGCGCTGATCGGCAGCCGCGTCCTGCCGCATCACGTGATGGGCGAAAGCGAAGGCTTGCCCGGCTGAACCTGCCCAACTGAACTCGCTTCAAGCGATCCAGCCGAGCGTGCTGGCCCCGATAACCGCGCCAGCCCCCAGCGCTGCGGCGAGCAGATAGCCCAACCAACCGCGTCCTTCGCGGCTGCGTCGCTCCCACATCAATTCAAGGTCGGGCAAAGGCGGAGGTTCAGGCGCGCCGCCCTTGGGCGGGAATTGCTCTTCCAGCCGCCGAATGAGACCCGGCAGGCGGAACAGGGTTTCCGTGTCCGTCTTGATCCGGTCTGCGACCGCTGCTTCTGGACCCAGCTCATCGCGGATCCAGCTGCGCACATAAGGCGCGCTGGTGTCCCACATGTTGATCTCTGGGTTGAGCTGGGTCGCAATGCCTTCAACCATCACCATGGTCTTCTGCAGCAGCAGCAAGTGCGGCTGGGTCTGCATGTCGAAGTCGCGCGTGATGGCGAACAGCCCGTCGAGCATCTGGCCGACGGACAGCTCGCTCACCGGCTTGCCGCGCATCGGCTCACCGACAGCGCGCAAGGCGGTGGCGAATTCATCGACCGAGTGGTAGCTCGGAACATATTGCGCTTCAAAGTGGATTTCCGCCACGCGGTAATAATCGCCAGTGGTCAGGCCATAGAGGATTTCTGCCAGCCACACCCGCGCGCGGCGGTCGATCCGCCCCATGATGCCGAAATCGATCGCGACGATCGTCCCGTCATCTTCCACGAACAGATTGCCCTGGTGCATATCGGCATGAAAGAAGCCGCCGCTGATGGCCTGGGTCAGGAACGCGATCACCAACCGCTGAGCGAGATCGGGCAGGTCATGACCGCGCGCGATCAGTTCGCCAGTCTTGCTGATCTTGATCCCTTCAACCCATTCCACGGTCAACACCCGGCCGTTGGTGCGATCCCAGTCGATCTCCGGCACGCGGTAGCCGTGAATGCCCTTCATCGATTCCGCGAGTTCGCTGGCCGATGCGGCCTCGCGCCGCAAGTCGAGCTCGCTCAGTGTCCAGCGCTTGAAGTTGGCAATGACAAGCCGCGGGCGCAGACGCGAGGCTTCGCCGCCGAGCGCTTCGAGATGCGCAGCCGCCCATTCATAGGTCTGGATGTCCTTGGCAAACTGCTCGCGGATGCCAGGACGCAAGACCTTGATCGCAACCTGCTTCCCTTCGGTCGTTACCGCGCGGTGCACCTGCGCGATCGAAGCAGCGCCAACCGGCTCAGGATCGATCGATTGAAACAACGTATCGAGCGGCTGTCCAAAGCTTGCCGCCATCGAGGCTTCGATTTCAGCGAAGGGAACCGGCGGCAGATCGTCTTGCAGGCTGAGAAGATTGTGCGCCGCTTCCTCGCCCACCAGATCAGGCCTGGTCGCAAGGGTCTGGCCAAGCTTGATCGCGGCCGGGCCGATCGCGCGAAAGGCACTGGCATAGTCTGGCTCGGCAGGCTGGAACGTACCGAGCCGCGCCAGCCGTGCGAGCCGCTTTACCGGCGTCGGTGTGTTGGGATCGCTTTCAATCCCGCGCAGCGCGCCGTACTTCGCCAGTGTCCGGCCCCACTTCAGGAGCCGGAAGATATGGGTCGCTGGGCGTGTCATGTGGTTATCTCGCCTGACGGCTCGAGCGGCACCGGCCCGCTCCCCCACCCGGCCACCCAACAGGATAATCTCATGGATGGCCGGGTGGGGGCATGGGCTGGTGCCGGGCGCAGCGAAGCACGCAGTGCGGAGCGGATCGACGCCATAGGCTTATATCTTCCATCCCGAATGGATGGCGACTGCCCCTCCGAGGATCGCTTCGACCCGCGTGTTCACAAAGCCTGCATCGCGGATCATGCGTTCAAATTCCGGCATTGGCGGGAAGCGGCGGATCGATTCCGCGAGATAGCGATAGCTCTCTTCGTCCTGCGCGATGATCTTGCCCATCTGCGGCATGATCTTGTGCGAATAGACGTCATAGACTTCCTTGAAGCCGGGCCAGGTAGTGGTCGAGAATTCGAGGCAGAAGAACCGCCCGCCATGCTTCAGCACGCGGTGTGCTTCTTTCAGCGCAGCTGGAATGTCTGTGACGTTACGGATGCCGAACGCGATCGTATAGGCGTCATAGGTTCGCGAGGGATAAGTCAGTTTCTCCGCATTCTGGCACGACCACGAAAGGCCGGTGATCCCGCGATCCATCGCGCGCTCAATCCCGACATCGAGCATGTCCTGGTTGATATCGGCAACGGTCACTTCCGCGCCGCGCGCCGCCATGCGGAACGCGATGTCGCCGGTACCGCCAGCCATGTCGAGGATCGCTTCACCCGGCTGCGGCTTCACGCGCCGCACGAAGCGATCCTTCCACAGCCGGTGCATGCCGCCTGACATCGCATCGTTCATGATGTCATACTTGGCTGCGACGCTGGAGAACACTGCGCCCACCCGGCGCGTCTTTTCCTCCGGGGCTACTTCTTCATAGCCGAAAGAGACTTTGTCTTGAGTCATGCGGGACCCTCTAGGGGAGTTTCAGCATAGCGCAAAGGCTGTTAGAGGCCTGGATGAATTTGAACTGGGGCACCCGCGCCTTCAATTCGAGCGTGAGCGAGCCAAGAAAAATCCATGCCAGAGTTACCAGAAGTAGAAACAACGGTTCGCGGGCTTGCCCGGTTCCTTGAAGGTGAGCAGATTACGCGCGTGACGCTAAACCGCGCGGAATTACGCCGCCCCTTCCCGCCAGAGCTGGTGCAGGTGATGACAGGTGCCACCGTCACTGGACTTTCTCGGCGTGCGAAGTACGGCCTGGTTCATCTCGACCGCGAGCAGACCATGATCTTCCATCTCGGCATGAGCGGCAGGTGGCGGATCGACCCTGAAGTAGCTGACCCGCATGATCATCTTGTAATGGAGACATCTGCCAATCGCTTCGCGCTGTGCGATCCGCGCCGGTTTGGGTCGGTCGATCTGGTGAAAACAGCGGCGCTTGATGACTGGCCGCAATTTGCAAGCCTTGGCCCTGAGCCTTTGGGCGATGCGTTGACGCCGCAATATCTCAAAGCTGCGCTCCAGGGGAGATCACAAGCCATCAAGCTGTGCCTGCTCGACCAGAAGATCGTGGCAGGACTCGGCAATATCTATGTCTGCGAGGCGCTGTGGCGTGCGGGCATCCGTCCGCGCAAGGCAGGTGGGAAGGTTACACGGCCACAATTGGAGCGGCTGGTGCCCGCGATCAAGGACGTGCTCATGCAATCGATCAGCGATGGCGGATCATCCTTGCGCAATTATGCGCAACCCGATGGCGAGCTCGGCTATTTCGCGACGCGCTTCGATGTCTACGGTCGTACAGGCGAGCCCTGCCGCCGCGGCGATGGCGGGGCAATCAAACGGATCGAACAAGGCGGGCGCAGCACCTGGTTCTGCCAAGTCTGCCAGAAGTGAGCGAATCCTTGACGTTCTCCGCCCTGCCGACTATGTGCGCGCCTTTCCGGCGATGAATCGCCATATCTGACATTGAACTCGAGACAGCAAATCGGTCGCCACTGCGGCGATCTGACATAAGGACGAACATGGCCAACACGCCGCAAGCCCGCAAGCGCATCCGTCGCAACAACCGCCGCGCCGAAGTCAATGGCGCGCGCATCAGCCGCATCCGCAACTTCGTGAAGAAGGTAGAAGCGGCATGTGAAGCCGGTGACAAGGAAGCCGCTGCCGCAGCCCTCAAGAGCGCTCAGCCTGAAATGGCGCGCGGCGTTGCTCGCGGCGTGCTGCACAAGAACACAGTGGCACGCAAGATGAGCCGACTCAGCAAGCGAGTCGCCGCTCTCTGATTCGGTTTCGTGCTGTCTTCCGGGGCTCTCCGGAAGCCAGAATTTGAGGATCGAACATCCAAAGGGGTCAGCCCAAAAGGGCTCGGCCCCTTTTTTGTTGCGCGATCTCGTTAGGCAACTTGACGCAACCCTAGGATTTATCGCGATTCGCATAGCCCAAATCAGCGAAATTCTTTAAAATCAATGACATCAACGCAAGTCTGCGGGGTTGCAGGGAGTCAACATTTTTATTTCGGTTTTTTGACAATTTCCCCCCTTGCCTCTGGCGCTCAGGCGTCCATAAAACTTTTCATACCCGAGGCGGGACAGCTCGGGTTCTTACATTATCGTTCGACAGGGTGCGCTCCCGGTTATCCGATTCCGGGTCCTGGCGTAGCTTTGTCTGTCGTATATAACAGGGGGTCTTGCGAGGCAGAATCGTGCCTTGCGAGAGCGAAAGAGGTTCGTCTGGGAATGGTCAATAAAAGTGACAGCGCGCGGGTGGCAAAATCAAAGGACGCAGATCTGATGGAAGACATGGAAGCGGTGAATCTGGCCGCTGACTGGGCGGACATCAGCCAGGGGTTGCGCAAGGATCTGGGTCATCAACTCCACAGCCAATGGATCAAGCCGATCCAGGTTGGCGGTCTTGAGAAAGAGACCGGCACGCTTGATCTGTTCCTTCCCACCGAATTCTCCGCGAACTGGGTCAATGACCGCTTTCATGACCGCTTGCAGCTCGCCTGGAAGATCATGCGCAGCGAAGTGCGCAAAGTGCGCATCTCTGTCCACCCGGGCCGCCGCCAGCTGCCGGAATTGCGCCTCGACGATGGCCGTCGCCCAGCCAATGACGCCGATGCAAGCGCCATCGCGGTTGCGGCCGGGACGATTGGCGAAGCAGGCTTCACCAGTTCTGTCGGGCTCGACCCGCAGCTGACCTTTGCCGCGTTCGTGACCGGCGAGACCAATGTGCTCGCCTGCAACGCAGCGCAGCGCATGGCTGCGACAGAGCAACCCCAATTCTCGCCACTTTATCTCAAGGCCGCGACTGGCCAGGGCAAGACGCACTTGCTCCACGCGATCGGCCACGCCTTCCTGCAGGCCCATCCGCGGGCGCGTATCTTCTATTGCTCGGCAGAGCGCTTCATGGTCGAGTTCGTCCAGGCGCTGAAGAACAACCAGATGATCGAATTCAAGGCGCGCCTGCGCAGTTTCGACCTGCTGCTGGTTGACGACATCCAGTTCATCATCGGCAAGGCCAGCGCACAGGAAGAGCTGCTCTACACCATCGATGCGCTGCTGGCTGAAGGCAAGCGCCTCGTCTTTGCCGCTGACCGTGCGCCACAGGCCCTGGACGGGGTTGAGCCGCGTTTGCTCAGCCGCCTTTCGATGGGTCTCGTCGCTGATATCCAGCCAGCGGACATTGAACTGCGCCGCAAGATCCTCGAATCGAAGCTCACGCGGTTCGCGCCGCTCAACGTGCCGGACGATGTGATCGACTTCCTTGCGCGCACGATTACGCGCAACGTCCGCGAGCTGGTTGGCGGCCTCAACAAGCTGATCGCCTACGCCCAGCTGACAGGACAGGAAGTCTCGCTGAACCTCGCCGAGGAGCAGCTGACCGACATCCTCTCGGCCAATCGCCGCCGGATCACGATCGATGAAATCCAGCGCACGGTGTGCCAGTTTTACCGTATCGACCGCAGCGAAATGTCATCCAAGCGCCGTGCCCGTGCGGTCGTCCGCCCGCGTCAGGTCGCGATGTATCTCGCCAAGGTCCTGACGCCGCGCAGCTATCCCGAAATCGGGCGCAAGTTCGGTGGACGCGACCATTCCACGGTTATCCACGCGGTGCGGCTGATCGAGGATCTGCGCCAGCGCGATGCGGATATGGATGGCGATGTGCGCAGCTTGCTCCGGCAGCTTGAAAGCTGAGGCAACAACGTTAATTCGCACATAGTTTCCACAGCTTGTGAACAGGTCTGGCCACAAGGGTTATTCACTCAGGCTCCACCGGGCCTCCACTGGCAATCCTCAGCTAAGCAACACCTAATCGACAGAGCTATGCACAGCCCTGTCGACAGGCTATTCACACCTTGAGCACAGGCTGTAAACAGCTTCTCCCATGAGCAATACGCCGCTTTCCCAACAGCGCCTCGACCGCTTTGCGCGCCATATCGTGCTGCCGGAAATTGGCGGTGCGGGGCAAATCAAGCTGACGCAAAGCCACGTCGTGATCGTGGGACTTGGCGGTATCGGTTCGCCAGCGCTGCAATATCTTGCGGGCGCGGGCATTGGAAAGCTCACCCTGCTCGACGATGACGTGGTCGATGCCACCAACCTCCAGCGGCAGACGATCTACTCGACCCGCGATGTGGGTCATGGCAAGGCAGTCGCCGCACGCCGCTGGCTCGCCAATTTCGACGAGAATCTGGAGGTCGAGATTTCCGACCGGCGTATCGACGCAGAGAACATCGGCGACAGAATCGCAGGCGCCAATCTGGTGCTCGATGGCACGGACAATTTCGCGACCCGGCTCGCGGTATCCGATGCCTGCGTGGCCGAGCGCACGCCGCTATTGTCGGCCGCGGTCGGCAGGTTTCAGGGACAGGTTGGCGCTTTCGCGGGGCATCTGGTTGGCGAAGCCTGCTACCGCTGTTTTGTCGGCGATGCGTTCGATGCGGAGGACTGCGACACCTGCGCGGAAGACGGGATGCTGGGCGCGATGGCCGGTTGGGCCGGAACCTTCGCTGCGATGCAGGCGGTGCGCGTGCTGCTCCAGGGTGTCAGCACTTTCGGCGATCCGCAATTTGGCAAGCTGCACATCCTCGACGGAATGAAACCGGGGATGCGCACGCTCACCATAGCGAAGGATCCGCAATGCAAGGGGTGCTCAGCGCGCTAGCACTTCCTCGACCCAAAGCGGCACCAGTTCACCCGCAGGGCCGAGGCGACTTTCGTGGAACCAGTGCGAACCTTCAGAGCGCTCAAGGTTAAGCTCCAGCGTCCGCGCCCCGCAATCGAGCGCATCTCGCACAAACCCGGCCGCCGGATAGACCGCGCCCGATGTGCCAATGCTGACAAACAGGTCTGCCTTGCGGATCGCGGCATAGATCCGTTCCATCTGATACGGCATCTCGCCAAACCACACGACATCCGGCCTGAGCGATGGCGCCTGGCAAACCGGACAGGGCGGGCGGTCGCTCATGGCTCCGTCAAAAGGGCATCGCATTTCGCAGGCGAGACACAGCGCGCTTTTCAGCTCGCCGTGCATATGGAGCACGCCCTTCGCGCCGCCGCGTTCGTGCAAATCATCGACATTCTGCGTGACGATCAGCAAGTTGCCGCGCTCACCCCATTCGCGCTCCAGCCGCCCCAGTGCATGATGTGCGGGATTGGGCTCGACCCTGGCGAGCGCCTCGCGCCGCATGTCGTAGAAGCCAAGCACCAGGTCCGGATCGCGCGCAAAGCCTTCAGGCGTTGCGACATCTTCCACCCGGTGCTGCTCCCACAGGCCCCCTGCATCGCGGAAGGTGTCGATCCCGCTTTCCGCGCTGATTCCTGCGCCAGTCAGGATAACGATGTTGCGAATATCTTCCATTGCCCTCAAGTAGCGAAGCGGTAGGGCGAAGGGAAACGCAATGGCACAATTTGGCATTATCGGACACAAGGGGCGCATGGGGCAGGCGCTTGCCAGCGCTATTGAAGAAGCGGGCCACACGATAGCTGGCGGGATCGATGCCGGCGGACAGCCCGGCGCTATCGCCACGCAAAGCGATGCGCTGATCGACTTTTCCGCGCCCTCCGCACTGGAAAGCACGCTGGCTGCAGCGCGAGTGGCGGGCACACCGATCCTGATCGGAACGACCGGTCTTGAAGCCGAGCATCAGATGATGATTGACGAAGCGGCGGGCTCCATCCCCGTGCTTCAAACCGGCAACACGTCGCTTGGCGTAACGCTCCTCGCGCATCTGGTCGAGACTGCGGCAGCCAAGCTCGGCCCGGAGTGGGATATCGAGATCGTGGAGATGCATCACCGGATGAAGGTCGATGCGCCTTCGGGCACGGCCAAGCTGCTGGGCGAAGCGGCCGCCAGGGGCCGCGGGATCGACCTTGCTCGTAATACTGAAAGCGGGCGGGACGGAATGACCGGTGCGCGCGAACAGGGCGCAATCGGTTTCGCAGCGCTGCGCGGGGGAACCGTTGCAGGCGATCACAGCGTGATTTTCGCTGGCGAGGAGGAACGCATCACGCTTACTCACAATGCGGAAAACCGCATGATCTTTGCACGCGGAGCCGTGAAAGCTGCCGCATGGCTGATCGGCAAACCTGCGGGGCGCTACACGATGAACGACGTGCTGGAGTTGTGATCCGGCGAACATGACCCCCAAAGTATGACAAAAGACCAGATCTTCGAATTCTTCCGCCGTCTGGCAGAGGACAATCCCGAGCCGGAAACCGAGCTTGAATATGGCAATGCCTATCAATTGGTCGTGGCGGTGGCCTTGTCAGCGCAGGCGACCGATGTCGGGGTGAACAAGGCAACGCGCGCGCTGTTTGCCAAGATCAAGACACCGCAGCAAATGCTGGAACTCGGCGAGGATGGTCTCAAGGAGCACATCAAGACCATCGGCCTGTTCAACTCCAAGGCCAAGAACGTCATCGCGCTCTCGCAATTGCTGGTCGACGAATACGGCGGCGAGGTCCCGGACAGTCGCGAGGAGCTGGTCAAGCTGCCCGGAGTGGGCCGCAAGACCGCGAATGTCGTCTTGAATTGCTGGTTCAGGCAGGAGACCTTTGCGGTCGATACCCACATCCTGCGCGTCGGCAACCGCACTGGCCTTGCCAAGGGCAAGACACCGGAGCAGGTCGAAGCTAAGCTCGAAAAGCACGTGCCGCAGCCGTTCCGCCTGCACGCGCATCACTGGCTGATCCTGCATGGCCGCTATACCTGCAAGGCGCGCACGCCCGAGTGCTGGCGCTGTCAGCTAACGGATTTGTGCAGTTTCCGTAAAAAAGTGCTAGAAGACCCGAAACGGGGAACGAAATCCAAAGCGAGCGCCTGACCTCGCGCGGGCGCTGAAGCATAAGGAGTGCCTGTTATGCGTCGTATCATTCTGATCACCGCCACCACTGCCTTGGCCGCGGCCTGCGCGCCGGTCGAAGCCGATGAAGACTTCGTTTCCGACGGCCCGCCGGTCAAAGTGCTGGGCGAAGCGGAAAGCTGCATTTCGCTCTCTGCCCTGCGCCAGTCCAAGGTCCGCGATGACCGCACGATCGACTTCGAGATGGCGGGCGGCAAGACCTACCGCAACACGCTGCCGAACCGTTGCCCGCGGCTGGGGTTTGAGGAAGGCTTTTCCTATTCGACCTCGCTCAACCGGCTGTGCAACACCGACATCATTTACGTGCTGGAGAATTTCGGCGGACAGATCCGCCAAGGGGCTGGCTGCGGCTTGGGCAAGTTTGTGCCGGTTGAGTATGTCGAGGGGGATGAGGAGTAGGCGCAAGGCATCATTCGCGCTGATCGGTGCGGTCAACTCGGGTTTGCTTGCCGAAGAACGTACTGTCTTCGCGTATTCCCATTATTGTTGGGTTCCCTTTCCAGTCCCTTCCCCGAATGAGAAAGAAGAAGAAGAGCGCGGCGAACATCACCCAACCAAAGAAACTGAAGCGTCCGCCTGCAATAATCAGGACTAGCGATGCAAGCGGCGCAAGCCAGTAGACCGCGAACAGGAATATCCGCCTAAACATCGTCCGCGCTGATCATCTCGGCCCGGTCGATCTCGCCTGTCAGGCTGGCGACCGTGGTCGCCACCGCTGCATCGCCGCTGACATTGGTCGTCGTGCGCATCATGTCCATGATCCGGTCAACGCCTGCGACGAACGCGATGGTCTCCAGCGGCACGCCGACCGCCCCGAACACCAGCGCCATCATGATGAGGCCCGCGCCCGGAATGCCCGCCGCGCCGACCGCGCCCAAAGTGCCGAGGATCGAGATCAGGAAGTAGTCTCCCAACGAAAGCTCGACGCCGAAGATCTGCGCGCCGAACAAGGTCGCAAGGCCGAGATACATCGCCGTGCCGTTCATGTTGATCGTCGCGCCGAGGCTCACCACGAAACTCGCGACGGAGTTCGACACGCCGAGATTCCTGCGCACGCAGCGCAAGGTCACCGGCAGCGTCGCGTTGGAGCTGGCGGTGGAATAGCTCACCGCAATCGCGTCAATGATCCCGCGGAAAAAGTCGATCACCGGCAGCTTCGCGATGAACTTGATCATGCCGGCATAGATGATGCCGATAATCAGCAGGCAGCCAAGATAGTTGAGGAACACCAGCTTGCCGAGCGCGGCGAGCGCATCAAAGCCGAGCGTGCCCGCGACCCATGCCATCAGCGCGAAGACGCCGAACGGGGTCAGCTCCATCACCACCATGGTGACCTTCTGCATCACGACCGAGCCGCTCTCGAAAATCTTCAGGACCGGCTCGCCCTCTTCCTTCGCCATCAAGATGCCGATGCCGATCAGCAGCGAGAAGATGATCAGCGGCAGGACATTGACGTCCGCCATCACCTGCACCGGACTCTGAGGAACCATGCCGAGCAGCATCGCGCGCCAGGTCGTCTCGTTGGGTTCAGGGATCGCCCCCATCTCGATCGCGCTGGTATCGACGCCCGCCCCCGGCGCGAGCACCGTGCCAAGTCCCAGCCCCAGCCACACCGCGATCTGCCCAGTCACAACGAACAGCAGCATCGCGCGCCAGCCCACGCTGCCGAGCTTGCGCAGGTCGCCGATGCTCGCGACCCCTGCAACGAGGCTGAAGAAGATCAGCGGGACAACCAGCATCTTGATGAAAGCGACGAAGATGTCGCCCACGATCTTGATGCTTTCCGCTTCCGGCCCCCACAGCCGCCCGACGATGATGCCAAGCACCAGCGCTGCGATCACGCGTTGCCAGAGTGGGATGGTGAACCAGGCTTTCATGAAATTCTCGCTTCCCTCATTATTTCGTCATCGCGAGGAGCCCTATGGCGACGCGGCGATCCAGTCTCTATTTGGCCCGCTCCATTTGGCCAGTCCCCCAACTGGATTGCTTCGCTTACGCTCGCAATGACGAAAGGAACAGTCAACTCTTGAGCGCGGCCAATGCAATGCGGTTATAGATGCGAGCGAGCGTCCCAAGGTCCTCAACCGCAACCGCTTCATCGCGCTTGTGCATCGTCGCATTGCACAGGCCGAACTCGATCACCGGGCATACACTGCGCAGGAACCGCGCGTCAGACGTGCCGCCCGTGGTCGATGCCTCTGGCTTGATCCCGGTCTCCGCCTCGATTGCGCTCGCTATCATCTGAGAGAATGCGCCCGGCTCAGTCAGGAACGGTTCGCCCGAGATTATGGGCCGCGCCCTTCCGCCATGCTTTTTGGCAATCGCTGACACTCTCTCAGACAGCGAATTGCCGGAATGCAGATCGTTGAAGCGGATCGAAATGCGCGCTTCAGCCTTCGCAGGGATCACGTTATGCGCCGGGTTGATCGCGGCAATATGCGTGATTTCAAGGTTCGAAGGCTGGAACCAGTCCGTACCTGCATCCAAGGTCCACGCGTCAAGTTCAGACAGGATCGCGGTCAGCTTGGGCAGCGGATTGTCCGCGAGGTGCGGGTAAGCGACATGGCCCTGCGTCCCTTCGACCTCCAGCCAGATATTGACCGAGCCGCGCCGCCCGATCTTCATCATGTCACCCAGCCGGTTGACGCTGGTCGGCTCCCCCACAAGGCACAGGTCCGGCTGGATGCCAGCCTCGTTCATATAGTCGATAAGCGCGCGCGTTCCGTGGAGCGCAGGGCCTTCTTCATCGCCGGTGATGATGAAACTGATCGTGCCAGCATCGGCGGGAACATCTGCCACACCCGCGACCATCGCGGCTATTGCGCCTTTCATGTCGACCGCGCCTCTGCCGTAGAGCAGGTCGCCCCTGATCTCGGGCTCGAATGGCGCGCTCTCCCAGCCATCACCCGGAGGCACGACGTCGAGATGCCCGGCAAAAGCGAAATGCTTTGAGCCTTCCGGACCCTTGCGGATCGCGAAGAGGTTCTCGACCGGCGCTTCGTCGCTGCCGGCCTCGCCATCGCCGCGCGTGAAACGGTGCACTGCAAAGCCGAGCGGGGTCAGCATCGCTTCCATCGCGTCGAACACCGCGCCGGTCGCGGGCGTCACGCTTTCTGCTGAAATCAAGCGATTGGCGAGGTCAAGAACTTCGGTCATGATGCGCCGATTAGCAGGAGTATCCCCCAATGCCCAAGCTTGATCTTGATGCAATCGAACAATCCAACGCGACCGGCTATCCTCCCCCTTTTGACACAGAGGTCCAAGGGCGCTGGTATCGCCGCCTTGCCCCGCATTCGGGCCTCACCAAACTGGGCGCGAGCCATGTCGTGCTTAAGCCCGGTGCCTGGTCGAGCCAGCGGCACTGGCATGCGGCGCAGGACGAGCTGGTGGTGATGATCGCAGGCGAGGCCGTGTTGGTCGAAGATGATGGCGAGACCATTGTGCGCGCTGGCGACGTGCTTGCCTGGCCCGCAGGAGACAAAAACGGCCATCACCTGCAGAATCGCTCTCACGAAGATTGCGTCTTTGTGGCGATCAGCGGCGGCCCGCGCGAAGAAGATCGCGGCGAATATCCCGATATTGACATGGTCTTCAGAGACGATGGCTATTTTCGCAAGGATGGCACGCCCTACCCGACTTCCCGCATTCCTTGACGTCTATGCGCTTTCCATTTCGAACTGTTCGATCACCCACTGCTCGTCCTCCGACGCCTTGATCCAGTCCTGCATCCAGTCGTGCTCCCAGATCGCCTGCATGTAGGTCTGCGCAAATCCGGGCACCGCGATGCCATAGGTGACGAAGCGGCTGACAATCGGCGCGTAGAAGATGTCCGCCGCGCCAAAGGTGCCGAACAGGAACGGACCGCCCTGCCCGTGGCGCGCACGCGCCTCTGCCCACAGGCCGAGAATGCGAACGATGTTGTGCTGGGCGTCTTCACTGAGACTGCTCAGCGTTACGCGGGCGCGCACATTCATCGGGCATTCGCGGCGCAGCGGGAGGTAGGAGCTGTGCATCTCCGCGACCATGGCACGCGCCATGCCGCGTGCGCTTTCATCCTTGGGCCAGAAGCGGTCGCGCCCGACCTTGTCGGCAAGATACTCCATGATCGCGAGGCTATCCCACACCACTGTCTCATCGTCCCACAGGATCGGGACCTTGCCGTGCGAAGGCTGGAATTCGCCATTGGATCGCTTGACCTGATCCCACTCCTCACCGCCGATGTTGACGATCAGCTCCTCGAAATGGAGGCCGGATTGCTTGGCCGCGAGCCAGCCGCGCAGCGACCAGCTGGAATAATTCTTGTTGCCGATGATGAGTTTCATTGGGACTGCACGCTCCACCAATTGCGCTTCAGGCATTGTCTGTAAGCCCTGCCGTAGTTATTCAGTAATTGGCTGTCGAGCCTGAACAGGTTGCGCGGCCTTCTATCAGGGATAACTGCCATGACCTTGCGCCCGTTCCATCTTGCTTTTCCGGTTGACGATCTTGCCAGGGCGCGCGCCTTCTACGGCGAAGTCATGGGATGCGAGGAAGGCCGTCATTCCGACCACTGGGTCGATTTCAATTTCTTCGGGCATCAGCTTGTCGCGCATGTCTCTCCCGATGGAGCAGGTGACCGCTTGAGCAATCCGGTCGACAAGCACGACGTGCCCGTGCCGCATTTCGGCATCGTGCTGACGATGGAGCAATGGGAGGCTCTGGCCGAGCGATTGGAAGCGGCAGGGACCGAGTTCGTGATCGAGCCGACCGTGCGCTTCAAAGGCGAGATCGGAGAGCAGGCAACGATGTTCTTCCGCGATCCGGCCGGTAATGCGCTGGAGTTCAAGGCCTTCGCCGATGATGCGATGATTTTCGCGAATTAGAGTCAGGGCGAATTAGAGTCAGGGCGAATTAGAGTCAGGGCCAGAGCCTCAGAAGCGCCCACTTCCTGCCTCGAAAGCGGGCTACTCGGTCACTCCGCAGCGCCAGTGCAGAATGGACAGTTCGACACCCAATGGCCGGGAGTGAGTTCTTCGAAAGGGGGCTCTTCCTGTTTCATGCGCGCGTCATGCTCGACGGGGCTTCTTGGCCAGAATTTGCAACCTTCTGGTGGACGCATGGGTGATGGCGGATCACCTTGAAGTACGATCCGGTGGCGATTGCGCTCTGCATTCGGATCCGGCTCGGGGATCGCGCTCATGAGCGCCTTGGTGTAGATATGGAGCGGGTTGTCCACGATGGCTTCAGCTTCACCCAGCTCGATCAGCTTGCCAAGATACATCACTGCTATCCGGTCCGAGATATACCGCACCACCGACAAGTCGTGCGAGATGAAGATCATGGTCAGCCCGAGATCACGCGTGAGGCGCTTCAAGAGATTGAGGATCTGGGACTGGATTGACACATCGAGCGCAGAAACCGGCTCGTCTGCGATGATCAGATCGGGCTCAGGCGCCAAGGCGCGCGCAATGGCGACGCGCTGACGCTGTCCACCGGAGAATTCGTGCGGATAGCGCTTCATCTGGAAGGGATTCATGCCGACCGTGCGAAGCAGTTCTGCAACTCGCGCGCGCAGCGCATCGCCCGTAAGCTCGGGATGGCGGGTTCTGACCGCCTCGCCCAGCGTATCAAGCACAGTCATGCGCGGGTTGAGCGAGGCATAGGGATCCTGAAAGATCATCTGAAAGTTGATCCGCTGGCTTCGGATGTCCTTGTCGGAAATTTCGGTCAGGTCGCGCCCATTGAGCCAGATGTGGCCCGAGGTGGGGCGCAGCAGCTGCATGATCGTGCGGCTGAGCGTCGACTTGCCGCAGCCGGATTCACCGACGAGGCCCAGAATCTCGCCCTTGCGGATCGTCAACGAGATACCGTCGACTGCCTTCACCACCCCTTTGCTTTGGCGGGTCAGCAGCGTCTTGCCCATGTCGAAATGCATCTTCACATCCTCAAGGACGAGAAAGTCTTTCTGCGGGTCACCGACCAACTTGCTCATGCATCACCATCCTTGATGTCTGCGGCCTTGATGTCTGCGGTCAGTTCGTCTGCCTTGGCAAGAACGGTTTCAATGGGGGCGCTGCTGTCACAAAAACCACATGCAGACCAGCAATGGCCTGGCTCGATCTCCCTGAGCTGCGGACGCTCGCCAATCGGATTGCCGATCTTCGGATAAGGACAGCGGGGGTGGAAGGCACAGCCTTCGATCGGCTTGGATACGTCAGGCGGAAGTCCTGGGATGGTGAACAGGTCTTGTCCCTTTTCCTGAAGCGACGGGATCGTCTTTTGCAGGGCCCGGGTATAGGGATGGCGCGGCTGATAGAAGATCTGCTCGACCGAACCGCTTTCCATCTCGCGCCCACCATACATGACGAGGACCTTGTCGCAGGAACCGGCGACCACGCCGAGGTCGTGCGTCACGAGGATCACCGCAGTTCCGAGATCATTCTGGCGCTGCTTGATGATGTCCATGATCTGCGCCTGCACCGTCACATCCAGTGCTGTCGTGGGCTCATCCGCAATCAGCAGATCCGGCTCTGTGATAAGAGCCATCGCGATCATGACACGCTGGCGCATGCCGCCGGAAAACTCGTGCGGATAGCTGAAGACACGCTCGCTGGCACCGGGAATGCCAACTTCCTCCAGCGCCTCGATCGCCTTGTGAAGCGCAGCTTTCTTGTCGACGTCCCGGTGGGTCTGCAGGGCTTCGATAAGCTGGGTGGAAATTCGCAGGTACGGATTGAGCGAAGTCATCGGGTCCTGGAAGATCATGCCGATCCGGTTGCCCCGCACCTTGCGCAGTTCTTTCGGGGACATTTGCAGCAGGTCCCGCCCATCAAACACCGCAGTCCCGCGCTCGATCCTGCCTGGCGGCTCGGGGATCAGGCGCATCAACGAATAGCAGGTTACCGACTTGCCAGAGCCGGACTCGCCCACAATGCCAAGCGTCTCCCCGCGATCAAGCGAGAAGCTGACACCGTCGACAGCACGGACAACGCCGTCGCGGGTGTGAAAATAGGTCGTGAGGTTGTCGACTTCGAGCAGGGGCATCAGGTCAATCCTTGGCGCTCTTGGGATCCAGCGCATCGCGCAGCCCGTCGCCAATGAAGTTAAGGCAGAAAAGGGTGACTGCGAAAAAGACCGCCGGAAACAGCAGCAGCCATGGGTAGATTTCCATATTGGCCTGCCCTTCGTTGATCAGCACGCCCCAGGATGCATTGGGCGGCTGAACGCCGAGGCCGAGGAAGCTGAGAAACGCCTCGAGCAACATCACCGCGGGAACCGTCAGGGTCGCGATCACGATCACGGGGCCAAGGACATTGGGTATAAGGTGACGCACAATGATGCGCCGGTGAGAATAGCCAAGCGAAACAGCCGCCTCGACGAATTCCTGCTTTTTCAGGCTCAGAACGCCGGAGCGCACGATACGCGCCATCGAAAGCCATTCTACGCAACCGATGGCTACGAACATGAGCCACAGGGAACGCCCGAAAGCGACCATCAGCAGGATCACGAAGATCGTGAACGGAAGCGCATAGAGCAGATCCACAAACCGCATCATCGAAGCATCGACTTTGCCGCCGATATAGCCGGCGGTGGCGCCATAGATCACACCGATCGCGAGCGCGACGACAGTCGCCACAAGACCGACCAGCAACGAAATTCGGCCCCCTTCCATGACGCGCACCATCAGGTCGCGGCCCAGCGTGTCCGTGCCGAACCAATGTTCCGCCGAAGGGCCTTCCGCCCCTGCGAACAGGTCCTGCGCATTGGCATCGTAAGGCGAAAGGAATGGCCCCACGACGCAGAACAGGCAGATGAAGATGAAGACGAACAGGCTGCCGACGGCGAGCTTGTTCTTCCTCAGCCTCGCCCAGGCGTCCTTCCACAATGAGGAGCCTTCGACAAGCTCCTCTACCGCGATGACCGGAGTGGTTTCGATGGATGAATTAGTCATATTTCAGCCGTGGGTTAAGTGCGACCTGCACGATGTCGACCAGCAGATTCATTAGCACAATCATCGCGGCAAACAGCACGGTCAGTCCCAGTACTAGGAAATCGTCCCGGTTGAGCGCAGCACGCACGAACCATTGTCCAAGGCCGGGAATCTGGAAGATCGTCTCGACCACAAAGGAACCGGAGATAATGCCGGCAAGGGCCGGGCCAAGGAAGGTGATCGCCGGGATCATGCCGCCCTTGAGGCAGTGCTTCCAGATGATCGTACTTTCCTTCACGCCCTTGGCGCGGGCGGTGCGGACCCAGTCCTGATTGAGCATTTCCAGCATGCCGCCACGCGTCAGGCGCGCGAAATATGCTGCGTAATAGAGGCCCAGCGTGGTGGCCGGCAGGATCATGAATTCCGGCCCGTACCAACCTGCCACCGGCAGCCATTGCAGAATGAGGCCAAACACAAGCGCCAGCAGCGGACCCATGACGAATGTCGGCAGGCAAATCCCGGCCATCGATACCGACATGGGAACATAATCGAGCCAGGTATTACGCTTTACCGCCGCCAGTATCCCCGCCGGAATCCCGAGCACCAGGGCGAGCACCAATGAGATCGAGCCGAGCGTCAGTGAAACAGGAAAACTTTCGCCAATTATCTGCGTCACTGTGCGATTGGCGTACACTGCAGAAGGGCCAAACTCTCCCTGGAGGACATTTCCCAGCGACGTCACAAAGCGTTCGCCCAGCGGCTTGTCATAGCCATAGAACGCTTCGATCTGCGCGAGTATCTCCGGCGCGATTGCCCGTTCGGAGCTGAACGGACTGCCGGGGGTTGCCGCGACCAGAACAAAGGTCACGGCATAGATGCCCAGCAAGACGAGCACACCCTGCAGCAGGCGCATGGCGATGAATTTCAACATGATTTGGCCATAGGACCCGTTGCGTTCCTCATTTTGCTGCTACTCTTTGCTTGTATCGCCCTTGGGCTCCAGCCAGACATATTTGTAATTGTGATTATCGAGGAGCTTGGGATGCCACCCATGCACTCTCGTATCCTTAAGGTAGACGCGGGTATACCAGTAGATCGGAATGATCGGCATTTCTTGGAGCAGGAGATCCTCGGATTCACGGAAGATCGCCATGCGTTCGTCCTCACTATCGACCACGCGCGAACGAGCGACAAGCTGATCGTAACGCGCATTGCTCCAGCCGGTATCGTTATTGCCGTTGCCGGTGGTGAACATGTCGGTAAAGGTCGACGGATAAACGAAGTCCCCAATCCAGGCCGAACGCGCAATCTCGTAATCGAGGTTGGTCATGCTATCCAGGTAGACTTTCCATTCCTGGTTGTAGATCCCGACCGTGATGCCAAGTTCTTCTCTCCACAATGCCTGGATGGCCTCGGCAATCTTGCGGTGAGCCTCGCTGGTATTGATCATGATTTCCACCTTGGGAAAGCCTTTCCCACCGGGATAGCCAGCATCGGCAAGCAGGCGGCGCGCCTCGTCCGGGTCAAACTGGACAGTGGTAGACGCGGCATATCCCGGAATGCCTTCCGGCACAAAACCGGTCGCCGGAGCCTGACCGCCCTTGGTTACCCGTTCAACCAGCAACTTCTTGTCGATTGCCAAAGCGAGCGCACGTCGTACGCGCACATCGGTAAACGGCTCTCGCGTGACATTGAGCCGGTAAAAATATGAGCCAAGATAGGGCGAAATCGTCATTTCCTCAGGCATGATCTCCTTGAAGAAGGCGATCTTGTCGGGATTGACGGTATTGGTCATGTGCAGCCGATCGTTACGGAACATGGTCTCTTCCGTGCTGGCGTTGTCGACCGGGTAGAAGCGGATGCCATTAAGCCGCACCGTCTTGGCATCCCAGTAATTGGGATTTCGCTCGACCTCGATCACCTGGTTGGTGACCCAGCGCTTCAGCTTGAACGGCCCGTTGGCCACATAGTTATCCAGCGTCGACCATCCGCTCTGCCGATCGGTCATTCCGCCGTGTTCTTCCACCGCGCGCGGATTGACGGGGGAATAGCTGGTATGCTTGATCATTGAGAGGAAATGAGGCGTGGAACCCTGCAAGGTGACTTGCAGCGTTTTGTCGTCGAGCGCTTTCACCCCTACTTTTTCGAAGTCTTCGATCTCACCGCGATTGAACGCTTCCGCATTCTGGATCACATAGAGCATCGGGGCATATTCAGCGCCAAGGGCAGGGCTGAGAATGCGTTTCCAGCTATAGACAAAGTCGGTCGCGAGAACCGGATCGCCATTGCTCCATTTGGCGTCGCGAATGTAGAAGGTCCAAACCGAATAGTCTTCGTTGTGATCCCATCTTTCGGCCATGCCTGGCTCAGGCTCAAGATCGTTGGTCGGATGCCGGGCGATCAGACCTTCCAGCAGAGCGCCGATGATCTGGCTCTCAGGAACGCCAGTCACAAGGTGGGGATCGAGGCCCTTGGGCTCTGAGCCGTTGCCGATCAGGAGGATGCCTTCCTGAGCGGCCTTCTCAGTCTCGGCAATCCGGTCTCCACAGGAGGCCAGCATCAGCCCGAAGAGTGCCAAAAACAGAAAGGCCAGCGACGGGCGAACTCTTTTAGTCAACATCGTTCCTAGCTATGCGGAGTGTTTTCACCATGCAACTCCAAACGCTCAAAATGCATGGATTAGTCTGATATATGCTTGTCAGCCCGGTTGCGGCCATCGACCGCTACCCCAAAGCGTCCTGCACAACCGCCGCGCGCAATTCCGCGATGCCCATGCCCTTCTCGCTGCTGGTCACGTGCAGATGAGGAAAGGCTGCGATGTGCTTCTTCGCTTCTTCCGCGACTTTTGCGACCGTCTTGTCCAGCTCTGACTTCTTGATCTTGTCCGCCTTGGTCAGCACCACGCGGTAGCCGACTGCCGCCTCGTCCAGCATGGTCATCATCTCGCGGTCGACATCCTTGAGGCCGTGGCGGCTATCGACCAGCACCAGCGTGCGGTTCAATATCTGCCGGCCGCGCAAGTAAGACCGCACGAGCTTCTTCCACTTTTCGACCACGGCCACCGGAGCCTTGGCAAAGCCATAGCCCGGCATATCGACCAGGCGGAAGAGGCCTGGATCGCCGACTTCGAAGAAGTTGAGTTCCTGCGTGCGGCCCGGTGTGACGGATGCGCGGGCAATCGCCTTGCGCCCTGTGATGGCGTTCAGCAGTGAGGATTTCCCTACGTTCGAGCGCCCGCAAAAGGCGATCTCCGGCATGGTTGGCTCGGGCAGGAATTTCAGTTGCGGCGCAGACAGCAGGAATTCGACCCGGCCTGAAAACAGGCGAGCGGCATCCTCCTCGCGGCGGCGCTGTTCGCGCTGTTCTTCCTCGGAAAGGTCAGGAGCGGTCACGCTCAACCCTTCTTCTCACGCTCTGCCGCGCGCGCCTTGTCTGCTTTCTCTTTTTCCGCCGCCGCTTTCAGCTGCGGATGCTTGGAATAAAGATAGGTCTGCTGTGCGAGCGTGAGGATGTTCGAGGTTACCCAGTAAAGCAGCAAGCCTGCTGCAAACGGCGCCATCACGAACATCAGGATCCACGGCATGAAGTTGAAGATCTGCTGCTGGACCGGGTCCATCGCGGTCGGGTTCAGCTTGAAAGTCAGCCACATGGTAATACCGAGCAGCACTGCAAGAATGCCGATGCCAAGGAAGCCGGGCGGATCGAACGGCAGCAAGCCGAACAGGTTCAGGATCTTGGCCGGATCGGGCGCAGACAAGTCTTCGATCCATAGCGCAAACGGCTTGTGGCGCATATCGATCGCCAGGATCAGCGCCTTGTAGAGCGCGAAGAAGATCGGAATCTGGATCAGAATGGGCAAGCATCCGGCCAGCGGATTGACGCCTTCATCCTTGTAGAGCTTCATCATCTCCTGCTGGAGCTTGGGCTTGTCGTCCTTGTAGCGTTCCTGCAGCGCCTTCATCTTGGGCTGGACGGCTTTCATCGCGGCCATGCTCGCAAACTGCTTGTTCGCAATCGGGAACATCAGACCGCGAATGATGATAGTCAGCAGGATGATCGCGACGCCGAAATTGCCAGCGAATTCGTAAAGCGTGCGCAGCAGCCAGACCATCGGCTTTACGAACCACTCGAACCAGCCCCAGTCGATCGCCTTGCCGAACTTCTCGATGCCGAGGTTGTCGCGATACTGGTCCAGCACCACGCTTTCCTTGGCGCCTGCGAACAGCAGGGTGGACTGCGAAGCGGTTGAACCTGCAGGGACAGTCACCGGAGCGTAGATCATGTCTGCACGGAACTGGTCATCGCCCAGCGAACGGAAGCCTGGCGTTGCCTGCGCATCGCCCTGCGGGATCATCGCGCTGAGCCAATAGATGTCGGTGAATCCAACCCAGTGAACCGGCCCGTCTTCCGGCGCGTAGGGGCCATCTTCCACCAGGTCTTCATAGTCGACGCTGTAATCAACGGCATCGCCGAAAGTCCCGATCGGACCCGAATGCGCGTTAAACGTGCTCGGGCTGGCATTGGCCGTGTTGCGGTTGATCAGGCCGTAAGGCTGAACGACCACCGGACCAGCGCCTGAATTGGTCACGTTCTGCTCGGCCGTGAGCATGTAATTCTCGTCAATCGAAAGCTTGATCGAGAAGGTCTGACCCTCGCCGTTGTCATAGCTAAGCGTGAGCGGCGTTGTCGCGGTCAGAGCCTCGCCATCGGCGGTCCACAAGGTCTGCGCATCAGGCAGCGTCACACCCTGCCCGATCCAGCCGAACTGAGCGAAATACTGGCCTTCGGTCCCTTGCGGCGAAAGCAGCTGCACCGGGCGGCTGTCCTTGTCGATCGTGGCGCGGTGATCCTTGAGCTCGATATCATCGATCCGCGCACCCACCAGATTGATGGAGCCTTCGACGCGCGGTGCATCGATCTTTACGCGCTGCGGCGAGGCTAGCGCGCTTGCCAGATCAACCGGGCCGGCAGGTGCGATCTCTTCTCCGATCGTGCCAGACGCAACAGGCGCAGCGCCGGGCGCAGCCTCTGCCACGGTCTGCTCGACCGGGTCGGCCCCCGCAAGCGAAGCCTCGGGATAGAAATAACGCATGGCCATATCCCATCCGAGGATGAGCAGACCGGAAAGCGCTACGGCGAGCAACAGGTTACGCTGATTGTCCAAGATGAGATCCGATACCCAATGCTGTATTAGTTATGCACTACAGTTGTGATGTGAAGGGTCAAGGTACCGGATCGTGTCCGTGCCCGCCCCAGGGATGACACCGCATTAGCCGCTTGAAAGCCATCCATCCACCCTTGATCGCACCGTATTTTTGCAGCGCCTGAATCGCGTACTCGCTGCAGGACGGGGAATAGCGGCAGGTCGGCGGAATAATCCGGCTCGGGCCGAGCTGCCAGGCGCGGGCGATGAGGATCATAACCTGCTTCATTTTCGCGCGGGCTTGCGGTTGCCGCGCCGCGGCGGACGCCTGGGATCGCCTTTCCCTTCACGGGCACGCTGAAGCGCCATGGACAGCTCCTCGCGCATGGCCTGAAAGTCGCGCTCGATGCCGCCATCGCGGCCGATCAGCACATGGTCGTGATCGGGCAGCCCCTGCTCCGGCAAAGCCTCGCGCAGCAACTCGCGAAACCGCCGCTTCATCCGGTTGCGCACCACGGCATTGCCGACCTTCTTGGTGACAGTGATGCCAAAACGCGTGCCCTTGCCCTGATTGGGGTGGGCCAGAAGCACGAAACCGGGGCGTGCAACGCGCAGGCCCCGGTTCGCTGCCAGAAAATCGGCGCGCTTGGTAAGGACCTCGATCATGCGATGCTCATACGCGAAACGGGCTCCCAGTGGGAGCCCGCAAGGCCGCCGAAAAGTTGGCGCGGCCGTCCGCAGCGAGGGCAGCTTGCCTGCCCGCAAAGCGAGGATATCGCGCGCCCGGATGGGCGTCGCGAAATTCTAATTAAGCACAAAGGGTCTTGCGGCCACGCTTGCGACGCGCGCGCAGGACCTTACGGCCACCGGGGGTCTTCTTGCGAGCAAAGAAACCGTGGCGACGCGCACGCACGAGATTGCTGGGCTGGAATGTCCGCTTCATATCGTCCTCGAATAATTCATCTGGCCAATCCGCCAAACGCGGCGGCTCACCAACAAAAAGGGCGGCCTTCAAGCTGTTCAGCCTATAAGCGACCGCCGTATCGAGCGCGCGGTTAAGCGAAGGGGGGCAATGAGTCAAGATATTGTGCAGCGCAGTGCGCGCCGAATCTGATCATCTCGACCACGCTGATTACAATCCTGTTATCACTCGCGGACCGCTCGACAAAACTGGCGCTCACGAACAGGGAGAAATACGTATCGGACAGGCACGGGAGGGCCCTTCGCCGCGTGGTCGCATTGGTCAGGACTGTTGCCTATCTCGGGCTGGAAGCGCGCAGCGTGGAGGTGCAATGCCAGGTCGCCCCGGGCTTGCCGCGCTTCGGGATCGTCGGCCTGCCGGACAAGGCGGTCAGCGAGAGCCGTGAGCGGGTGCAATCCGCGCTCGCCGCCATGGGCCTGGCGCTGCCGCCCAAGCGGATCACCATCAACCTTTCGCCCGCTGACCTGCCCAAGGACGGATCGCATTACGATCTGCCGATTGCGCTGGCCTTGCTCGCTGCGATGGGCGTGACCGATGCAGAGCAACTGACGGACTGGCTCGCGGTAGGAGAGCTGGCGCTCGATGGGCGGATCGTGGCCTCGCCCGGCGTGCTGCTCGCCGCGCTCCATGCGAGCACGGAGGAATGCGGGCTGATCTGCCCGGCTGTGCAAGGGGCGGAGGCCAAATGGGCGAGCGGCGTGCCCGTGCTCGCAGCGCCCGACCTCGTCAGCCTGCTCAATCATCTCAAAGGGACCCAGCGCCTACCTGAGCCTGAGCGGGGCGCGGTAGATCCTGCACCGCCAGCGGCTGACCTGAAGCAGGTCAAAGGTCAGGAAACCGCCAAGCGCGCGCTGGAGATTGCCGCGGCCGGCGGACACAATATGCTGATGATCGGGCCGCCGGGAGCGGGCAAAAGCCTGCTTGCGAGCTGCTTGCCCGGTATCCTGCCTGAACTCACCCCGTCGGAAGCGCTCGAAGTCTCCATGGTCGCCTCGGTCGCGGGCACGCTCGAAGGCGGGCGGATCAGCCGCGCGCGGCCTTTCCGGGCACCCCACCATTCCGCCAGCATGGCGGCGCTCACCGGCGGGGGCCTGAAGGTGCGCCCCGGCGAAGTGAGCCTGGCGCATCTGGGCGTCTTGTTCCTCGACGAGCTGCCGGAGTTCCAGCGGCCTGTGCTCGACTCGCTCAGGCAGCCGCTCGAGACCGGCAGCGTCGATGTCGCGCGCGCCAATGCGCATGTGACCTTCCCCGCGCGCGTCCAGCTTATTGCAGCGATGAACCCGTGCCGCTGCGGCCATCTGGGCGATCCGGCGCTCGCTTGCTCTCGGGCGCCGCGCTGTGCAGCAGATTACCAGAGCAAGGTGTCCGGCCCGATGCTCGACCGGATCGATCTGCACGTCGAAGTCGATCCGGTGAGCGCTGCCGACATGGCCTTGCCCCCGGCCGGAGAGGGCTCCGCTGAAGTGGCCGCACGAGTGGCCAGGGCCCGCGCGATCCAGACCGAGCGCGGCAAGACATGCGGCGCGCGCAGCAATGCGGAGCTCAACGGCGAAGCGTTGGAGCGTTGGGCCGCGCCTGACGAATCGGGAAGAATGCTTCTGATGCAGGCCGCAGACGCCATGCGGCTGTCCGCGCGCGGCTATACCCGGATGCTGCGCGTGGCACGGACAATTGCTGATCTGGCCGGATCAGAGCGGGTCACCCGTATCCACATCGCCGAAGCGCTGAGCTACCGCAGGCAAGCACCGCGGGCCTAGCGTGTGAATCTCCTAATGTGGGGTGGGAACCGGACATTCGAAATGCGACTCTTGCAGGGTCCCAAGAATGATAATTAGGCGTATGTGAAATCGCGCGTTCCTGAAGAAAAGCTGACCCGCTCTTCTGGTTGATCGGCCGCGAGCAATCCTAACTCCAAATCCCAAATGGTGTCGCCAACACAAAGAACAGCACCGAGAGCAAAGCCATACCAGTCGTAATTAAACCTGTCTTTCTCGAACGAATCCATCCAGATAGCCCAATGCAAGCAATTAGGCTCAGAAAACCTAAGCCGTAACCAAGCAACATGCTCACCCACAGAATTGCTATTATTGTTGAATCAAATGCTACTGGCGTATCTGGATTCAAAAGTATGATTAGCCGCCATGAGGCAACAACCGCGATCAGCAGGCTGCAAGCCGCTAGTGCCGATGCAGCAATTATCCAATTTACCGACTTTTTTGTGTCTGCGAAAACTACGATAGTCACTAATATGGTAGCCGACACACCTCCCAGGAAGGCGCTCACAAATGATAGCTGCTCTGCGACCGCGGTCACGTAGCTTGGATTGAATCGTGTCATTTGAGATTTTCGCCTTTTCAATATTGCTGACGCTAAGGCCTCTTTCATTAGTAGTGTCAAATCGGCTCCATCTTCGGCCACAAATGCGTCCTTCAATCCGCAAAAGCAAGTTTACCTTCGACTGGCTGCAATTGGGTCGTTTGCGGACATCTCCTTCATCCTGTCCTACAGCCGCATGTCCAGGCTAAGCTCTTGCGCATGGCTGCTGCGAATTTCCAAGCTGTCTCAAAACCTTGGCGTGCCAATACCGTCCGCAAGAATCTCTCCCAGGACTGTGTAACATGTGTAACCAACATTCGCTCGCCTGGCCGCGCTCAACTTGGTGAAAGTCATCACCTGAGGTATCGTGATGCCTTGGGAGAGTCGCACATGCTGAACTGGTACCGCCGCCGCTATCTCGACCTGCTGGGGTCGATCTACATCTACAACGAGCATCGCGGGTACACCGCTCTCGACCGGGTGCTGGTGGCGGTGCGGGCACGCTGCGAACCGGATGATCCCTTGGTCGGGCTCATCGAGAAACACCGCGCGGATGAACGCAAGCATTACGTCATGTTCAAACGCTGGTTCGAACTCAAGGGCAAGCGTCCGATGCGTCTCGACCGCTCTTTCGGCCATATCGACCGTTTCATCGAGATCATGTTCGGCACGCCAATCGACAAGCTCGATACCGAAGCCGTGATCGCACGCGACGAACTGTTTGAGCGGCTGTGCCGGGTCATCTCGCTCACGGAACAGCGCGGCTTCAAGCAAGTCGAAATTCTGCTCGCGAACAGTCATGTCCGCTCTGACCCGGCACTGGTGCGGATTTTCGAAGTGATCCACCGCGACGAGCCGAGCCATTGGGCACCCTATGACCGCTGGCTTGCAGCCCATGCGCGGCGCGAGCCGAGATGGTGGGAGCGGATGGTCGACGGCTTCATTCACTCCGAACTGCTATTTCTCAAGCTGCCGATCCTGTTCCTCAACCCGTTTGTGAAGCGGCGGACGAACTGGGCGGACGATGGCGAAGCGGACCCTGACCGTTATGCCGAACGGTTGAAGCCGGCAAGCGCTGGAGCGGCAATCGCGTGACTGCGCCGATCCCGCAGGCAGAGCTGCCTCCGGACACAGGAAGGGGCAGCCTCATCGCTCGGCTGCTGCGGGTGCGGGTCGGCTGGATGCTGGTGCGCAACACGATTGTCAGCAGCGGAGTGTTCCTCGTCGGATTGGGTGTCTTGTGGCTGCTGGTCGAGCAGGGAGGGATGGACGAAGTGCCCGCCTCCGGGATTGGCTTCGCGGTGGCGAACAGCTTGCATTACATGCTGGGGCGCGCGTGGATATTCCGTGGAACAACGCGCGGGGTTGCGAGCGGATATGCGCTGTTCCTCATCAATGGCGGGATTGGCCTCGCGCTTACCATGGCGCTGATGGCGGTGCTGCTTGCGCTGACACCGATCAATTATCTGGTGGCGCGCGTGCTCGTCTCCGTCATCGCGGGCCTCTTCATCTTCGTGCTGAATGCGGCGTGGAATTTCCGCCGGGTTTAGGAATGAAGCTCAGCCAGCCGCTTTGCGCGCTTGGTCAAGGTCGACAACATCGCCGCGCCGGAGCTCACCGCGAGCCGCGGCGATCGAGCCATCAGCGCGCTTTCCTACATTCTCGCGCTTCACTAGCCAGAGGTCCTTGTGGTTCAGGATGCGGCCATCATGGGCAAGGATCGAAACCGGGCCGATCGGCAAGCGATCCGCTTCGTCGACCAGAACCGGGTCTTCAACGAATTCCGCGCCGTACTTCTGGCCCCATTGGCGCAGCGCGAGCATGGCGGGGAGCAGGTCGAAGCCCTTTTCGGTCAGGCGGTATTCGATCTTGCGGCGATCATCGGCGCAAGGTTCACGTTTCAGGATGCCATGCTCGACCAGCTTGGCGAGCCGGTTCGACAGGATATTGCGGGCGATGCCCAGCTCGCTCAGGAATTCCTCGAAGTGATGCAAGCCGTTGAAGCTGGCGCGCAGGATCATGAAGGACCAGCGTTCACCCATGACTTCAAGCGCTTGCGGCAAGCCGCATTCAACAAGTTCGCTCAGCGGTTCCCGAATGTCGCCCATAATTTGAGTCCTCTTCCTGCAACCTATTTAACGCGGAATTTCTGTTGTGCAAAGCGCCTCTGCACAGGCCCAGACCGTTCTGAAAATTAATTTCAGTTTTTGGTTGCAACTTAAAACTTACATGAGTAGGTAGTGATTCGCAACTGGTATTCAATTGAAACTGATTTCAGCGAATGCCAGCCGCACGAAAATCCGGGCCAACCCCTGCACCCTCTCTCGGCCCAAATATTGAAAGGACGCATGATGACCCTCTCCATCCCCCACGCCGGACGTCTGGGCGTATTCGTACTCGCACTGGCTTACACCGGCATCACCTTCGGCGTACTCACCGCCCCTGCCCCGGCAATGGCGAACTCAGCCGCTTACTACACCGCTGAACTCGCGGCCCCTGCGAGTGATGATCGTGCGGTGGCAAGCGGTGTCGCATGGTCATGCAAGGGCACCACCTGCGTTGCCAACAAGGGCAATGCACGCCCGCTACGCATTTGCCGCGGCCTCAATCGCGAGTTTGGCGAGATCGTCAGCTTCACCACCAAGGGTGAACAGCTGGCCGAAGAACGCCTGGCGAAATGCAACGGCAATTGAGCCGATCGACCTTCCCCCCACCCGGCAACTCTCCACAGCGGGTGGACTGAGGGCTCAAGCCCTCGTGCCCCCGGCGCATTGTCCCCAACGGCGCCGGGGGGTTTTCTTTGTCTCAGATCAGCGAGCGCTTGAGCAGGTCGCGCTCCAATGCATCGGCGTTCGTGAAATGATGGACATGCCAGCCAAGTGCCTCGGCAGAAGCGATGTTCGCGGCATTGTCATCGATGAACAACATGGTCTGCGGGGCGAAGCCGAATCGTTCGGCAGCCAGCTGAAAGACCGCCGGGTCCGGCTTGGCGAGCTTCTCTTCGCCTGACACCACGATATCGCGAAAGTGATCGAGCACCGGCTGAGTCGGGCGAAACATCTGCCAGAACTCCGCGCCGAAATTCGTGATGGCAAAGAGCGGCACCCCGCGCTCGGCAAGTGCATCAATCAGGGCAGCCGTGCCGGGGATAGGCCCAGGCACCGTTTCGAGGAAGCGCGTAGCATAGGCCGCAATGTGCTCTGCATAGCGCGGGAACTCGGCCTGGCGTTCCGGCACCATGTCACCAAGCTGACGCCCGGCATCGTGCTGAAAGTGCCATTCTTCGGTCACGACATGCGCTAGAAACCAATCCAGCTCCGCATCATCGTCAATCAGCTTGGAAAAGAGCGCGCGCAATTCCCACTGGACGATGACTCGACCAACATCGAACACAACCGCTTGGATTTCTCCGGCCTGTGCCAAAAAGCCTGTCCCTTTGAAACGTCAAAGGCCCGCTCACCCTCAAGGCGGCAGGCCCAGGATTGTTTCATGCGCCGATGCTGCGAACGCCGTCAGAACAGACTGACGGCACTCACCACCTTAACCCTGACGCGCCTTGAAACGACGGTTGGTCTTGTTGATCACATAGGTCCGGCCACGACGGCGAATAACGCGGCAATCGCGGTGACGACCTTTGAGCGATTTGAGGCTGTTGCGAATTTTCATGGATCTTGCTCTTCAAAATAAAAGACGCGCCGGAATCGGTCCGACGCGCGGAATTTCAAGGCGGCCCACTACATCCGGGTGGCAAGAAGGTCAAGCAGACTCGCACTTCTGATCGGTCTGGTTTAGGCTTTGCGTAACACAATGAGGTGCACATGACTGACATGAAGAAGACACTCTTAAGCATCGCTCTCGCTCTTCCGCTCGCGGCATGTGCCACCACCGCTCCGCCCAGCCCGGTTGAAGTGACACGGTTCCACCAGACGGACAGCCTTGCCCAGTTGGGCCAGGGCGCGATCTTCGTCGTCGACGCACCCGCAGCGCAAGGAAAAAGCGAAGGGTCATTGGAGCTTGCGCCCTACAAGGCGGCAGTGGCGCGCGAACTCGCGCAGCTCGGCTATGCTGAAAGCGGACGCGATGGCGCGAATCATATCGCCGAAGTGCGCCTTGAACGCTTCGTGCTGGAAGGCGACGATAATCGCCGCGGCCCCGTCAGCGTGGGTGTCGGCGGTTCGACCGGCGGATATCGTTCAGGCGTAGGAATTGGTCTCGGCTTCAATCTGGGCGGCGGCGGCAGCAGCGAGCGGCTGGGCACGGAAATGGCCGTGGTCATCCGCAATGTTGCGTCCAATGCGGTCTTGTGGGAAGGCCGCGCGAGGTTCGAAGTCGGCCCCGATCATCCGCTCGCTCAGCCTGCGGCCAATGCCGATGTTGTTGCTGATGCGCTGTTCCAGGAATTCCCTGGCGGCAACGGCGAAACGATAGAGGTAAAGGTTTCCCAGTGAACGACATATTCATCGATGCCGAGTTCGACAGTGGCAATATCGGCATCGAACGGATTGCGGGCGCCAGCGCGACGCTGACGATCCCCAAGGATCGCATGTCCGAATTCGCCCAGTGGTTTCACTTTCGCGTTACCGGCGGAAAAGACCGTGAGCTCACCTTGAAGCTGACAGGCCTCAACCATTCTGCCTATCCGGGTGGGTGGCCGGGCTATGATGCCTGCGTTTCGGAAGACCGCGAATACTGGGCGCGCGCGGCAAGCAGCTTCGACAAGGACGAGGCGGACGGTACACTGACCATTCGCTACACGCCGGCCAGCGATATCGCCTATTTCGCCTATTTCGCGCCTTACTCGATGGACCGCCATCACGACCTGGTCGCTGAAGCGGCGGCCAGCGAAGGCGTTGATCTGGTGCGCCTTGGAACAACCCTCGACGGTCAGCCGCTCGACAGCCTGGAGATGGGAACGGGCGAGACAAACGTGTGGCTCTACGCCCGACAGCATCCGGGCGAAACGCAGGCCGAATGGTGGATGGAAGGCGCGCTGGAGTGCCTCACCGATCCCACCGATCCGGTGGCGCGCGCGCTGCGCGAGAAATGCCGGTTCTATATCGTGCCCAATTGCAATCCCGATGGTTCACGGCGGGGGCATCTGCGCACCAATGCGATCGGCACGAACCTCAACCGCGAATGGGACAATCCAAGCGCGGAGAAGTCGCCTGAAGTGCTCGCAATCCTGGGCCGGATGGACGAGGTCGGCGTCGATTTCGCGATGGATGTCCATGGCGATGAAGCGATCCCTGCGGTGTTCCTCGCGGGATATGAAGGCATCCCCAGCTGGAGCGATGCGTTTGGCGAGCAATATTATCGCTATCAGCGGATCCTCGACCGCCGCACACCCGACTTCCAGACCAAGCTCGGCTATCCCAAAACGCCTGCAGGCAAGGCCAATCTATCCATCAGCACCAATCAGGTGGCCGAGCGGTTCCACTGCACCGCGATGACGCTGGAAATGCCGTACAAAGACCTCGCCAGCGCGCCGGAGCCTGAGCAAGGCTGGAGCCCGGAGCGCTGCAAGCTGCTCGCGCGGGATTGCCTCGCGGCGCTGCTGGAATATCTGGAAGCCGACGAAGGCTGACGGCCAAACGCAGCGACTTAATCGAGATGCGCTGGCCCGAAGGCGTGCGGTAACAGTTCGGACAGCCGGGCTTCGCGCACTTCGTCATTGCCGACACACAGAATACGCGGATCGGTCCCACCCAGTGCGGCAAGCTCATTCAGCACCTGACGGCAGCGGCCGCACGGTGTGATCGGCGCGCCGTCTCCGCGCTTCTCCGGCCCTGAGACAGCGACTGCTTCCAGTTCGCCGCGCCTGCCATCCGCCATCGCCTTGGCGACCGCGACGGTCTCTGCACACAGCCCGAGGCCATAGCTTGCGTTCTCGATATTGGTGCCGGTGATGATTGTGCCATCCGCGAACCGCAGCGCTGCGCCCACCGGATAGTCGGAATAGGGCGAATAGGACGATGCCGCAGCAATCCGTGCCGCTTCGATCAGGGCCTTGTCCAGATCATTCAAGCTCATCGCTGTCCTCTCCTTCCAGATTAGCCGTCAGGGCTGGACCACCACCCATTCAACCGGCTCTGCTGCGGTCTCCATATGCCGGGAGGTGTTGGCACTCCATAGCAGCCATGGCCGCGCAGCATAGCGCGGTGCGATCCGGTCTCCCACCACCCACAGATCGCGCGAGAGCGAGCCGGAAAGCCGGTAGCGTTCCTCAAAAGCGCGTGAAAGCTTGAGAATCACCGGCTTGCCCGAATGACGCTCGATCTGGTTGATGAGCGTCATCAATTCGCTTTCTATCGCGGCATCACTCACGGCTTCGGGGCAGTTCTCGCCGCCCGTCTCCAGTTCGATTGCAGCGGGCAACAGAGCGGTGTCGCGCGCAACCATGGTAACAAAGCGCGAGGATTGCGGGTCTGCCTTGGCGCAAGGGTCGAAAGTGATGACTGCACCAATCTGCAAGCCAGCCTGCCGCGCATCGGCCATTGCATCGGCCAGCCCTGTATCGCGCGGAGCACCGTAGGGGCCGATCGCGAAATAGACGAACTTGCCCCCAAGCGCGCGCACAGTCGGAAAGTTCACATCGCGCTGACCCATGGCAAGCGCGATGCCCTGGTCGGGGTAGTCCGCTTCAGAGGGTGTCCAGCTGCGCATGGTCCACCAGTACCAGGCGGTGGCCACGAGAACGCCCAGCGCGATCAGAGCGATAATGTAGCGCCGCCAGGGACGCTGCTTGGGCCTGCGTGTCGCCATCGCTTCAGCCCTTGATATGCAGGACGCAGATCAGCGTGAAGAGCCGCCGGGCGGTCGCAAAGTCAGTCTCGACCTTCCCATCCAGCCGCTCCAGCAGGAGCTCCGCGGCATTGTCATGAATACCGCGCCGGGCCATGTCGATCGTCTCGATCTCAGCCGGAGTCGCCTTGCGGATCGCCTGATAATAGCTGTCGCAGATCGCGAAGTACTCGCGAATCGGACGGCGAAAGCGCGCGAGTCCGATCAGCAAGGTTTCAAGCGGCTGTTCGTCCTCGCTCTGGATATCCATCGAAAGCCGCCCGTCCTGAACCGACAGCTTCAGCCGGTAGGGTCCGGTTGCACCGCGCGCTGACGAGCGGACCGGGCGAAACCTGTTCTCTTCGATCAGGTCAAAGATCGCCACGCGGCGTTCCTGCTCGACATCGGCATTGCGCCAGATGATCGTCTCTTCATCGAGCGAGATGTGCGCAATGCGTTGACGCGGATCGAGAGTGGGAGGTGGTGCCATGGTCAGGGTCTGCCTTTCGCAGAAGCTCCCCTGTAAGTTCAAGAGATTCGATGCGCCATCCCCGCTATCCACAAGCGAGTGCGGCGAATTTGCCATCATTGGCTCTTGCACTGACACGCAATCGGAGCGCAAAGACACCCGCTATGGCCGATACCGATTTGCTCTTTCCCTCATCCGACACAGCACAAGATGTAACAGCGCAAGGTGTTCGCCTGCCCTCAAACATTGAAGCAGAGGCTGCCTTTCTCGGCGCGGTCCTGATCGATAACCGGGTGCTGGAAGAGCTGCGCACGCCGCTCAGGCCGGACCATTTCTTCGAAGCGCTGCACGGCCGCATCTATGATCGGATCCTCAAGCTGGTCGACCGCAATGCGACCGCCAGCCCGGTCACGCTGAAGCCTTATTTCGAAGGCGATGAGGCGTTGCGGCAGCTTGGCGGTACGACCTATCTCGCGCAGCTCACAGCCGACGGGCAGGGCTTGCTTGCAGCGAGCGAACTGGCGGCACAGATTTACGACCTCGCGCTGCTGCGTGAGCTGGTGAGCGTAGGGCGCGGGCTTGTCGAAGGCGCGCTCGACACGTCCGAAGACGTCGACCCGATGGACAAGATCGCGCAGGCCGAAGCGGACCTGTTCAAGGTTGCCGAAGGGGCGACCACAGGCAGCGAAGCCTCCAGTTTCAAGGACGCATCGCTCATCGCGATCAAGATGGCCGAAGCGGCGATGAATTCAGGCGGCGGGCTGTCCGGCAAGACTACGGGCCTCGATTCGATCGACCAGAAGACCGCTGGTCTGCACGATTCGGACCTGATCATCCTCGCCGGACGCCCCGGCATGGGCAAGACCTCGCTCGCGACAAATATCGCCTTTAACTGCGCCGAAGAGCATCTGAAATGGCAGCGCGATGGCGGCGAATTCAACTATGGCGCACCGGTCGCTTTCTTCAGCCTGGAAATGAGCGCCGATCAGCTCGCGACGCGCATCCTGGCGGAGCAAGCGGAGATCAGTTCGGAGGCTTTGCGTTCGGGCAAACTCAACCGCGACGAGTTCCAGAAGCTATCCTTTGCCAGCCAGCGCCTCGCCGAGCTTCCGCTCTATATCGACGACACCCCCGCCCTCACCATTGCCGCGCTGCGCACCCGCGCGCGCAGGCTCAAGCGGCGGCACGATATCGGCCTGATCGTGGTCGACTATCTACAGCTGCTGCAAGGCTCAGGCCGGGCGAACGATAACCGCGTCAACGAAATCTCCGAAATCAGCCGCGGTTTGAAGACACTCGCGAAGGAACTCAGCGTGCCGGTGATCGCGCTCTCGCAGTTAAGCCGTGCGGTGGAACAGCGTGAGGACAAGCGCCCGATGCTGTCGGACCTGCGCGAATCGGGCTCGATCGAGCAGGATGCAGACATGGTGTGGTTCATCTACCGCAGCGATTACTACCATGCTGCGATCAAGCCCGACTTTCCCGATGCGAACTCGTCCGAAGATGCGAAAGAGAAGTATCGGGCGTGGGAGGAAAAGCATGAAGAGCTCGTCGGGCGGGCTTCGCTGATCGTCGCGAAACAGCGCCACGGTTCGACCGGCAATGTTCCGCTGCACTTCCAGAGCGAGATCACCAAGTTTACCTCGCCCAATATGAAGGACTATTCGGACTGGGGCGAAGGCTAAACCTCAAATCCCCAGATTGAGCCGCCGCGTTACGGTGTAATCAACACCGGTCACAAGAAAGCGCCCAAGCCACCAACGCAACCGGTTGAACCAGCTGGCACGTTCGCGATACCATTGCTCGGTCACCGGTTCGCTATGCTCTGCCATATGCTCGATCAGTTCGCGCAGACGATCAGCCAGCTCAGCGCTTTCGATCCGCAGCATCAGTTCCAGGTTCAACCGGATCGAGCGCATGTCAAAATTGGCTGTGCCGATATAACTGACGTCATCGATCACCAGCAATTTCATGTGCAACTTGCAGGGCTGGAATTCCGCGATCTCGACCCCTGAACGCATCAGGCTGCGATAGAGGCTGCGCGATGCACCAATGGTTGCATTGTTGTCAGATTTGCCTGCCATGATCAGGCGCGCTCTGCCGCGCTCTGCCAGCCGCTGGATCAGACGGCGCATACTGCGAGGCGGAGAGAAATAGGCCATCACCATGTCGAGCCGTGTCCCGCGCGCAATATCCTGCTTGACCCGCCTTGCCCACGCGCTGGTAATCCTGGTTGGCCCCCCAAGCAAAAGCTGGACCTCGCTGTCCCCTTCATCCCAGTCGCGAACCAGATGCCGGATCGAACGGAACTGCGCCTGCTGGTCAGCTGTCCAGGCTTCGAGCTGAGCAAACCATTTTGCGAATTGCGCCACCACCGGGCCTTCAACGAGAAGTCCCAGGTCACACCATCCATTCACTTCAGGCGGCTTGAAATAGTGATCCGAGACATTGAACCCCCCGGTCATCACGCGCTCGCCATCGACGATCACGAACTTCTGGTGGTTGCGGATGAGATAGCGGATGCCCGGCCTGGGTGAAAAAACGCTGTAGCGCCCGCCCGCTGCCTGCAAGGGCTTGAACAACGATGCCGGCGCATCGCTGCCGAACGAATCGACGATCAGGTGGACATCCACGCCGCGCAAGGCAGCGCGCAGCAAGGCATCGCGGATTGTGCTCCCCGAATAATCGCCCTGGAACAGGTAGAAGAAGACATCGAGGCTGGTCCGCGCACTGTCGATCAGCGCGACCAGTTCGCGAAACCGATCTTCACCCGACGGCAGCAGACGCAACGCATGGCCGGCGATTTCAACGTCAAAGGCGGGCGCATCCCGGTAGGACTCGCCGGATTGACTGTGGTCTTGCCAATCGTCTGGAACGGGGATGCGCTTCATAGCCTTTGCCCTTTAGTCGAAGCGGCAAGGATAGCGCAATTTCTTGACTCCGAGCCTCTTGCACCTTAACAGCCTGCCCTTTCCAACACTCAAGTTGCAAGTGGAGTGCCCTATGGCGCGCGTTACCGTCGAAGATTGTGTCGACAAGGTTCCAAACCGTTTTGATCTCGTCCTGCTGGCCGCTCAGCGGGCGCGTGAGATTTCCGGCGGCAGCGAGCTGACCATTGATCGCGATCGCGACAAGAATCCGGTTGTCGCTCTGCGTGAGATCGCTGAGCAGACGATCAAGCCCAAGGAACTCCACGAAGCGATCGTGATCAATCTGCAGAAGATCCTGCCGGATGACGAAGACGACGCGGACGAGATCGGCTCGCTGAGCCAATCCGCCGAAGCGCTGCGGATCACCGCATCGGCGCCTACCCGTACGACCACACTTGCGAGCGATTACGACGGGTGATCTGATCCCCGCAATCGGTTTTCCTTGATCAAAGGCCGCTCCATTGGGGCGGCCTTTTTCATTGGGGCCGCCGATGAACCTCGGTGTCTCGCATCGTGACAGGCACGTCTCTGTAATCCGGCATGACTTTGCAGCGGGTCACGAAACTGCAACACAGCTCGCGCGTATAGGAGTGAAGCAAAGCCCGCACGCGCGGACTGAATAACAGGAAAGCATGGCACGGATCGCGATCTACAGCGTCAAAGGCGGCGTCGGAAAGACCACCATGGCAGCAAACCTGGCCTGGTGTTCTGCGCAAATCTCGCGCCGCCGGACGTTGTTGTGGGACCTCGACCCGGCGAATGGTTCGGGCTTCCTGTTCGGCGTGGAACCCAGAGAAAAACGCGATGCCCGTTCCGTGATCGCTATGGACCGTGATCCCGGGAAGCTGGCGCGCAAGACCGCATTCAAGAACCTCCATGTGCTCCCGGCTGATGAAAGCATTCGCACGCTTGACCGGCAGTTCGACCGGCTTGGCAAGCGCAAGCGGCTCGCAAAGATCGCGGCAAGGCTCGACAAGGACTATGAGCGGATCATATTCGACTGCCCGCCGGTACTGAATGAGCTCAGTGATCAGGTATTCCGGGCGAGCGATCTGATCATTGTGCCGCTGCCCCCTTCCCCCCTTTCATCGCGAGCTTTCGACACGGTCGTCGCAGCGATCAAGCAAAGCGGGAAAGGCCACCCGCCCATCCTCCCCGTGCTTTCCATGATCGATATGCGGCGCAAACTGCATCAGGAAGCGCGCGAGGCAAACCCGGACTGGCCCTTCATTCCTGCAGCCAGCGCGGTCGAGCAAAGCGCGGTGCGGCAAGAGCCGGTCGGTGCGTTCGATGCGCGGAGCCCCGCAGCGACGGCCTTCGCCCGGCTCTGGACAGCGATTGAACGCAAGCTGGCGAAGCGCTGATCCTTCCAGACGTTGATTGGGCTGCCTTCGATCTTCTATGGTCTGGGGCAAGGGGACAGGCATGGGCGATTTCACGGATGGGTTGGGGACTGCGGCCGAAGGCGGCCTGCTCGCTCGCGCGGTTGAGCCCAGAGCTGGCGAAACGGCACAGGACGGCGAAACATCTGCCAAGACCTGCCTCAATTGCGGGACGCAATTAACAGGCGCGTATTGCCATCAGTGCGGCCAGAAAGCCGAAACGCACCGCAGCCTCAGCGCGATCGGGCATGAAATCATGCACGGCGTTCTCCACCTGGACGGCAAGATCTGGCGCACCCTGCCTTTGCTTCTGTTCAAGCCAGGCCAATTGACGCGCCGCTATATCGAAGGCGAGCGGGCCAAATTCGTCGGACCGATGGCGATGTTTCTGTTCAGCGTGTTCCTGATGTTCGCCGTTTTCCAGATGTTCGGGCTGACGACGCCTGTGACTTCCGAGGCGGATCCGCCCGCAGCAGTCAGTGAACTTGCGACAGAAGAAGCGGAGCGGGTGGCCGCGCAGCTGGCAGAGGTCGAAGCCCAGCTTGCCAGTCCGACACTGACCGATGAGGAGCGGGCGAGTCTCAGCAGGCAGAAGGCGAACCTGGATGCTGAACTGAAACTGCTCGCCGGCGAAATACCGATGTCGGAATGGCTAAAGACCTCTGGCGATGCGCGTCTGCCTGCCAGCGATGCTGATGCGGAAAGCGAAACCGCACAAAGCGTCGACGTGGCACGCAGCAGGTTCGACGATGTCGCGGCGTCCGACATCCCCGTCATCTCAAAGGTCGTCCAGAAATGGCAGGAAAACCCAGAGCTTATGCTCTACAAGCTGCAGGCCAATGCGTATAAATTCAGCTGGTTGCTGATCCCGCTCTCAATCCCGTTCGTGTGGCTGATTTTCTCCTGGAAGAGGCGGTTCAAGGCGTATGATCACGCGATTTTCGTGACCTATTCGCTCGCCTTCATGTCGCTGCTGTTTGTCCTGCTATCCGTATTGGAGAAGATCGGGTTTCCTGAAGGGCTTGTCACACTGGCAACGCTGATCATCCCGCCGCTCCACATCTACAAGCAGCTGCGCGCAACGTACGATCTCTCGCGCTTCTCAGCTCTCTGGCGATTGTCACTGCTGATGATCGGGATACTCGCGGTGCTGATCATTTTTGTCCAAGTACTGCTGCTGCTCGGCACGGGCTGACACAGCCACAAGAAAAGGCACAAGAAAAGGGCGCCGAGATCGCTCCCGGCGCCCTTCAATTCTTTTGGCGTGGCTACCTACGCGCCCTGCGGTGCAGTACCGCCACCACCGAATTTCTTGCCGGCCTTGGGCACAGCAGAGCCTGGCACGGGCTGCGGCGTGACCGGGCCGACCGGATGATCCGGGCGGTCGATCTTGCCGTTTTCCAGCAGCTGGTTGATCTCGTCACCACTGAGCGTTTCATATTCCAGCATCGCCTGTGCAAGGAGGTGGAGCTGGTCTTCATGCTTCTTGAGGATCTGCGTCGCGCGCTTGTGCGCACCTTCGACCAGATCCTTGATCTCTGCATCGATCAGCTTGTTCGTCTCCGCGCCCGCCATGGTCCGCGCGGTCTGACCCATGCCGAGATAGCCCTCCTGGCTTTCCTCGTACTGCAGCGGCCCCAGCTTGTCGGACATGCCCCACTTGGTGACCATGTTGCGCGCCAGGCTGGTCGCATACTGAATGTCGGAGCTTGCGCCCGAGCTGACCTTGTCGTGGCCGAAGATCAGCTCTTCCGCCACACGGCCGCCCATGCTGACCGAGAGGTTCGCATGCATCTTGTCGCGGTGATAGGAATAGCTGTCCCGCTCCGGCAAACGCATCACCATGCCAAGCGCGCGCCCGCGCGGAATGATGGTTGCCTTGTGGATCGGGTCCGACGCTTCCTCGTGAACAGAGACGATCGCATGGCCAGCCTCGTGATAGGCGGTCATCTTCTTCTCGTCGTCGGTCATGACCATTGAGCGGCGTTCCGCCCCCATCATGACCTTGTCCTTCGCGTCTTCGAATTCCTGCATCGCAACGAGGCGCTTGTTGCGCCGCGCGGCGAGCAAGGCCGCTTCGTTGACGAGGTTTGCGAGGTCCGCGCCGGAGAACCCGGGCGTTCCGCGTGCGATGGTGCGCGGGTTCACATCCGGCGCCAGCGGCACTTTCTTCATGTGGACGCCCAGGATCTTCTCGCGCCCATCAATATCGGGGATCGGCACCACGACCTGACGGTCAAACCGGCCCGGACGCAGCAGCGCCGGGTCAAGCACGTCAGGGCGGTTGGTCGCTGCGATAATGATGATGCCTTCATTGGCTTCAAAGCCGTCCATCTCGACCAGCAGCTGGTTCAGCGTCTGCTCGCGCTCGTCATTGGAATTGCCGAGGCCGTGGCCGCGATGGCGACCGACCGCGTCAATCTCGTCGATGAAGACGATGCAAGGCGCGTTCTTCTTCGCTTGTTCGAACATGTCGCGCACGCGGCTTGCGCCGACGCCGACGAACATTTCGACAAAGTCAGAGCCTGAGATCGTGAAGAAGGGCACCCCTGCCTCGCCTGCAATCGCGCGGGCGAGCAGGGTCTTACCGGTACCGGGCGAGCCGACCAGCAGCGCGCCCTTGGGGATCTGGCCGCCGAGCTTGGAGAAGCGCTGCGGGTCCTTCAGGAACTCGACAATCTCTTCGAGCTCTTCGCGCGCTTCATCAATGCCCGCGACGTCATCAAACGTGACGCGGCCCTGACGCTCTGTCAGCAGTTTGGCCTTCGACTTGCCAAAGCCCATCGCGCCGCCACCGCCGCCCTTCTGGACCTGGCGCAGGGCGAAAAAGGCGATTCCGAGGATCAGCAGGAACGGCAGGATCTGGATCAGGATAACGAACAGGACATTGGTCGATTCCGCCTCAACCCCGGAATAGACGACATTCTTTTCTTCCAGCAGCGGGGTCAGCGTGTTGTCATTGGGAACCGGGATCGTCGAAAACGTACTGTCATTCTTCAGCACGCCGGAAATCCTGTCCGGCGCAATCTTCACTTCCTTGACCGAACCTTCCGCTACCTTGTCGCGGAAATCGGAATAGGAAATCTGCGTCGCAGGCGTTTGGCTGGCATTGCCGAACATGGAAACAACCAGCAGCAGAGCGAGGAATATTCCGCCCCAGATCATGAGGCTTTTCATCCAGGGATTGGGGCCCTCCGGACGCGGCTCTTGCGGATCGTTCTCATGGTTCATCGTCGTGGAATCCTTCTTGGAAACTCCAATGTAAGCGCGGGACTGTGAATCGCAAGATAACGAACGCCTGAAATGCCTCTGCGGGTCCCGCGTGAAATGCCAATCGACGCAATTGATCCGTTGGCGACGAGGAGGATCAGCCCAAGCTGTTCGACCAGCACATTCAAATCGCCTGCTACACCCCCTGGTGACACGATTGGCGTGCTCTAGAACAACACGCGGTCGAACAACCAGTAGCTTGCGATGATTCCGATTGCGTAGGTCGCGAACTTGAGTGCGGGTGCCTCTGCCTTGGGCGCAAGTCTGGCGACACTGGCGCGCAAGGCCAGCACCGCCAAGATCACGAGGATCTGGCCAGCCTCAACCCCAAGATTGAAGGCCAGCAAGGCGGCTGGCACTTCGCCTTGCGGCAGGCCGATTTCCGACAAGGCCCCGGCAAAGCCGAACCCGTGGAGCAGCCCGAAGGCAAATGCGACGAGCCAAGGCCAGCGCCTTGTCCATGTCTCGCGGTCTGTCCTGGTCAGTTCTACCGCCAGGAACAGGATCGACAATGCGATGAGTGCTTCGACCGGCCCTTGCGGCAAGCCAGCGAAACCAAGCACACTGGCGGCAAGAGTGATCGAGTGCGAAACGGTAAAGGCGGTTGCCGCGCTCACCACTGCCCAGCCGCGCTTCACCAGCAGCACCAGCGCGATGACGAACAGCAGATGGTCCCATCCCATCAGGATGTGCTCCGCCCCGATCACGAAATAGCTTCGCAGCACCTGTCCGCGGTCTGGCTTTGCAAGGATCGTCGCGCTCGGCTCGCTCGCGCTCAGCCGCAGGCTCTGCACTGGTTCGTCAAGCGGCGCGACCCGCAGCAGCGCATCGGAGCCTGGTGCCATTTGCTCAAGCCCAAAGCCTTTCCCGGCGACGGGACCCTCGCATTGCAGCTCTGCGCTGCCGAGATAGGCGGCGTTGGCCCGGCGAACGATCGGCTCGCCAATGAACGCGCAATTGTCAGGTGGTTGCACTTTAACGAACGCGGCCGCGCCGGTTGCGACGGGCTGCTTCCATGTCAGGGTCCATTGGCATGCGCTCTGCTCCGTGAAATCAAGCGCCATGGGCCGCACTTCATCTGCCAGCGCGGGGTGCGCCAGCAGCGCGAGTACAGCCGCAAACAGCCATCTCATCGCTCGATATCGACCGTGTAGGCTTCGCGCAGAAGCTGATAGGCTTCTTCTTCGCGCTTCGCAGCGGTAGCGGCACGCCAATCGGCGAGAACCCGCTCGCGAATGGTATCGAGGGGTGGCAGCTCGGCGGCTCTCACGCTGCGCAATCTGACGGCATGCCAGCCAAGGCCGGAAGGGATCGGGCCCTGCCAATCGGAGCTTGCCTCCAATCCATCGAGTTCGCGCACAAACTGAGTTCCGAACCGGTCAAGCAATTCGCGCCGACGCACGTCAGACATGCTCGATGGCAGGTCCAGCGTTGATGCAAATCGTCCAGTGTCAGCTCCGTCTCGAAGGGCTTCGATCCCTTCATGAGCGGCTTGTTCTTCCTCAAACCTTACCTGATCTACCGTGTATCTGGCTTCGTCTGCAAACCTCGCAGGATGCGATGTGAGCCAGTCCTCAAGAACCTCATCCGCCGGCAAAGCCGCATCCACCCGAGCCGCTGCAATAAGGTCCATCTTCTGCGCGAGCCGCCGCCTGATAATCGCATCATCCTGGTCCAGACCAAGCCGCAAAGCCTCGCGATACAGCACTTCCTCGCGCACATATCGCTGAGTCAGACTATCGAGTTCAGCATCGGTCGGGGCCCGGCCCATCTGCGCCTCGAAGCCGCCTGCAATGGCGCCAAGTACCTCGGAATTAATGGAAATCTCCCGGCTTGCAGGGTCAGCCGGCTCTCCTTTCCACGCGAAGAGGGCGAGCAGCAGCGCCCCTCCTGCGAGGAAATGGACAAGCGGTTCCCTGAGCCAGCCCTGCACAGCTACTTGCGGGCCGGCCTGAGCCAGATCGGGGAGGAATAGGCGCGCTCTTGCGCGACCGCATCGGCCATGGCTTCCGGGCTCAATTTGATGCCGAAGCGCTTGGCATCATACAGCGTCCAGCGGGGCGTGGGAATCTCAAGCACGCGCAGATAATAGAACGCGCGCTGGCCTTGAACATAATCCGGGTCAGTCCAGGTCGCCTGCAAGGAAGCAGAACCTATCATATTGGTATAGCTCGCATTTCTCCGATCCACGGTGTCGCCAACCGCTGGCACCTTGCCGCCGGCCCGCTTGCGTTTGTCCATGTCTGACCACACCACATCAAAGACGCGTTCCTGCATGGCACCAGCGCTGTCGACCCACCCCTTAACCACCTGAATACGATCAAGATTTGCGCCGTCGGGATCCTTGAGCGCAGAGATCATGAAGACGGGAGCGTCGCCCTGGTCGGTGAGCTCTCCGCCCATCGGAACGCCGCGTGTGTACCCTGCCCGGACCCAGTCGCCGCTCCAGTCTTTGTGAGTAAAATCAAAGCCTGCGAACATGCGCACGACCATCCGCGGCCCCGTTGTCGCATAGACCTCACGCCGCCTGAACGCATCGAAGATTTCCGCGCGGGTATTGCCACGTGCCCAGGCGGCCGCATAGCCGCCTGCGAGGTAATGCCAGCCAAAACGCCCGTCGCGCGTGCCGAGGTTTTGCGGCTTGATGGCCCGCTCCTTGTTGACCGGTTCATTGCCCGAATGCTTGCCGTAAAAATTGGCTTCGTCACCCGTCGAAAAGGCCGTGTGGCTATCCGTCGAGCCAATCACTCCGAAGGCATAGGGGTTCACGCCAAGCCGTTCTTCAAGCGAAAGCCCGCGCTTCAAGGCCTCTCTGACATAGCTTCCCGCGTACATGCTTGGCGCGGTCGCTTGCTCGGTATTGAGGTTTGCCTTGTCCCAGCCTGCAATCCCGAAGCTCGCGAATTCGTCATTCGGTGACAGAAAAGGATGGCTCTCACTGTCACCCTTGATTTGAGTCACTTCGACAACTGGCTCCAGGCGAGCGCGCCGCCTGGCATATTCTTCGGTCATTGGGCTACCATCGGCGAGAGTCAGTTCGAACATCAAGCCATTGGAAAGATTTGAGTTATGCGGAATGGCAAGAACCTGGCCACCAGTGGTCTGAGCGTATGACTCCATAAAGTCCCAAAGGCCTTGGACGGTGGTCCCAAAGCCGGGATAGGGCAGAATCTGCTTGGTGAGTTCCGACCCGTCTCGAAACATCACCACTCGGTGGAGATTGTTCCCGTCAGGCATCAAAGTCCATTCAAAGCCGCCCATCGCCGTGAAGACGCCGGGGCGGTTGTACCGGTCGATGATGTCGAGTTGATTGTGCCAGGCCGATGTAATGGTCTCCTCGCGGTTTTCTGCCATTGCCGCGGGAAAATCATTGGCGGCGGCGCGATCGATGATCTCAGCCGCCGCAAGTGTCGATTGCTCGGGGCTTTCATGCATCATGTCATGCCAGCGCCGCAGCGTGGGGTCGCGCAAGGCAATCCGAGGAGCATCGTAAATGCGCTTCAACGCACCCAACCCGTCGGAGTGATCGGAAATGACGAGAAAATCCAATGGCCGCGCCAATTGAGCTTTCACGCCGAAAGTCGAAACAACTTCCTCGCCGCTGGCGAAGCGCAGTGCCTCTTCCGAGCCTAGCCTCACCCCAAACCCGAATGCATCTCCCGAAATGTCTGTATGGAGGTGCGTATCGCCCCAGTACGGCCGGTCGGGAAATTCAGCGAGCTCAATCGTACCTTCGCCATTGCCCTGTTGCTCTGGCGCCGCTTTGTTGCTGCAACCTGACAGCACCATCGCGACGCTGAGTGTCAGCGCTAATCTTGCGGAAAGTCCCCGCATCGTTCCCTCCCAGAAACGTCTTATTAATCTCAGAATGAGCCTGAGAAAGCGGTCTCGTCAAGCGAGACCTAAGAAATCCTGTTAGACGCGACGTCAGCCGGCCTCCTTTGCAGCAAGGCGCTGCGCAGGCAGCGGCAGACAAGCTCGTCCCGCTGGTTGTGCATCTCGTGAATAAAGGTCACGATCCCGGCATCAGGTCGTGACTTGCTAGCGCGCAATTCCTTGACTTCGCTGGAGGCACGCAGGGTATCGCCAATGAAGACCGGCTTGGGGGTTACCACATCGGTGAAACCGAGATTGGCGACCAGAGTACCAAGCGTCGTATCTCCAACCGACAAGCCAACCAGCAGCGAAAACGTGAAAGTGGAATTGACGAGGATCTGGCCGAAACCGCTCGCCTTGGCAGCCTCTACGTCAAGGTGGAGAGGCTGCGGATTGTGCGTCATGGTTGAGAACAGGAGGTTGTCCGTCTCCGTCACGGTTCTGCGAATTTCGTGCTCGATCCGGTCGCCAACCTGCCATTCATCGAAATACCTGCCTGCCATGATGGCTTACCCTTCCGCTTTCCAGCGCTCTACCACGTCAACACCATCCGTTGCGCTTGCCCGAACCGCACCAGGCGTTCGGCTGAAACGCGGCGCAGGTGCTGTATGCCAGGTGCCATCCTGCTCAATATAGGCACCGCGCGCTTGCATGTGTGGGTGCTCGCGCACTTCTTCGAGCGACAAGACAGGGCCGAAACAGGCATCTGAACCTTCAAGCAGCTCAGCCCATTCAGCCGCTGGCTTGGTCTTGAACAGCGCGGCCAATCTCGCGGTGTAGTGTTCCCAGTTTGCAGGGTCCATCTGACCGTGACGCAATTCTGCCGGAGCCTCGATCCGCTCCAGCAATTCTGCATAGAATTGTGGCTCGATCGCACCAACAGAGATTTCGCGCCCGTCAGCGCATTCATAGCAGCGGTAGAAATGCGCTGCCCCGCCCAGCATTCCCTTGCCACGCTCGGTCGAGAGATGGGACAAGTGGCGTACTCCAAAGAAGAAACTCATCAAGCTTGTTGCGCCATCGACGATCGCAGCGTCGACAAGCTGCCCCTGTCCGCTCCTTTCGCGCTCGAGTAGCGCAGCGAGGATACCGAAGGCGCAATACATCGACCCTCCGCCGAAGTCTCCGACAAGGTTTTGCGGCGGCACAGCGGTGTCGCCTTCGCGGCCGACTGCCGCGAGAGCGCCCGTGATCGCGATATAATTTATGTCGTGGCCAGCCGCCTGCGCGAGCGGCCCATCCTGCCCCCAGCCAGTCATGCGCGCATAGATGAGCCGCGGATTGAGCGCGAGCATTTGATCAGGGCCAAAGCCCAGCCGCTCCATCACTCCGGGCCGAAAGCCTTCGATCAAGACATCAGCCGCCTGAAGAGCGTCAAGGCAAAAGGCTTTGCCGTCCTCGCTCTTGACATCCATGGTAGCACGGTGGCGCGCTCGCTCCACCACTTCATTGACCACCCGCGTGCCGGGACGTTCAATCCGGACGACCTGCGCTCCAAGATCAGCCAGCAGCATAGCGACATGAGGCCCCGGCCCGATCCCGGCAAATTCAACGACTTTCAGACCTGTCAGCGGGCCAGACACTTCCGACATCAAATCCTTCTCCCTTTGTGACGAAAGGCATGTTGTGAAGGAAGGCATGGCGCGCGCTGCGACTTGTGACAAGCCCCCAAGAGAAGCGCTCGGCTCCGACCCCCTGAATTGCGTCTCAGGATGATTGCGCAGGGGGAGTGCTGAGCACACGGGAAGGGCGCAACCAGATGGCCACTCTGCTGGCCGGACCTGGACGTTGGGAATCGCGCTTCGTGCGCCGGGCGCGGCACGATATGCGTTACGTGACCTTCAACGCTGTCATGTTGGCTGCGCATGGAAAGGGCGCTCGTTTCAGATGCGTTCCACTTCGCGATGCTGCCGGTAGACAAGCGTGCGATATGGGCCTTGCGGAGAACGAGACTGAGCTCGCGCCCTTGATTGAGCGCAACTGCTGATCCAATTCAGGCTTTGACCACCTTCTGCTCGATTGCGCCAAAGATCGAGTGTTTGTCCTTGTCGCGCATTTCGATGCGGACAGTATCTCCAGGTTTCATGAAAGCGGTCTTCGGCGCGCGGTCATAGATCGTCTCGATCATGCGGATTTCGGCGATGCAACTATAGCCGAGCCCGCCATCCGAGACCGGCTTTCCCGGCCCACCATCCGCGCCCTTGTTGCTTATCGTACCCGAGCCAATGATCGTCCCAGCGCCGAGCGACCTTGTTTTCGCGGCGTGCGCGACGAGCTGCGCCATGTTGAAGGTCGCATCCTTGCCGACTTCGGCGCGGCCAAAGGCTTCGCCATTGTAGTCGACCATCAGCGGCAGGTGAACGAGGCTGTCCTGCCACGCATCGCCCAACTCGTCGGGCGTTACACAGGCCGGAGAGAAGGCGCTTGATGGCTTGGACTGGAAAAAGCCGAAACCCTTGGCGAGTTCGCCCGGGATCAATTCTCGCAAGGAGACATCGTTCACCAGCATGATCAGTTTGATGTGATCCGCTGCGTCCTCGGCTGAGACGCCCATAGGGACATCATCAGTGATCACTGCAACTTCGCCTTCCATATCGCAGCCCCAGGCAACATCGCCCAAGGGGATGTCGTCGCGCGGGGCAAGGAAGCTGTCGCTGCCGCCCTGATACATCAGCGGATCGTGATAGAAGCTTTCCGGCACCTCCGCATCGCGTGCCTTCCGCACCAGTTCGACGTGGTTGATATAGGCACTGCCGTCGGCCCATTGATAGGCGCGCGGCAAGGGCGAATGCGCTTCGCGTTCATGAAACCGCTCGCACGGCACGGCTTCGTGTTCGACATCCATCGCAAGCACTTCGAGCTTGGGCGCGATATTGGCCCAGTCGTCAAGCGCCGCTTGCAAGGTGGATGCGATGTTGTCAGCCGCGCAATAGCGCGTGAGGTCTTTCGAGACGACGACGAGCTTACCGTCGCGCGTGCCATCCTTGAGCGTTGCGAGTTTCATGAAATTCCTATCTGTAACCTTGTCTGGCTAATGCGCCTTGGAGACGGTTCAGTCCACCCCGTGTTCCTGCCGCGCGATCTCATGCAGCCAGTCTGCATGGCGCGGCGCTTTCTTTGTCTCGCTCCATTCGTCGAGCATCAGCGGCGCGACGCGCTTCAATTCCGCATATTGCTCGTCAGTGCCGATATCGGCCGCAAGCTCCACACGGTGGCCATTCGGGTCGAAGAAATAGATCGATTTGAAAATGCCGTGATGCGTCGGCCCGAGCACATCGATGCCTTGTGCTTCGACATGCGCCTTCGCAGCCAGCAATTCTTCTTCCGATGCGACCCGAAAGGCGAGGTGCTGGACCCATGCGGGCGTATTGTCATCGCGGCCCATGTCAGGCTGGTTGGGCAGTTCAAAGAACGCGAGGATGTTGCCGTTTCCTGCATCCAGGAAGACATGCATGTACGGATCATATTCGCCGGTCGAGGGCACGCGGTCTTCGGCAAAGGCAGTGGTGTATTCCATGCCCAGAACGCGGCCATACCACTCGACCGTTTCCTTCGCGTCCTTGCAGCGATAGGCGGCGTGATGGATGCCTGATGGCTTTACGGCAGCGCTCATTCGGCTGGTTCCTTCGCCTTCGTGTCAAGCACTCCGCGCGCGATCTGGTCACGCTCGATGCTTTCAAACAGCGCCTTGAAGTTACCTTCGCCAAAACCGTCATCGCCCTTGCGCTGAATGAATTCGAAGAACACCGGGCCAACCTGCGCTTCAGCAAAGATCTGCAGCAGCAAGCGCGGCTGACCGCCTTCGGTCGTGCCATCCAGAAGGATGCCGCGCATCTTGAGTGCATCTGCGTCTTCGCCATGCCCCGGAAGGCGCTGATCGAGCATTTCGTAATAGGTTGAAGGCGGTGCCGTCATGAAGGGCACGCCGAAGCTCTTGAGCCGATCCCAGCAGGTGACGAGATCGTCGCAGATGAGCGCGATGTGCTGGATACCTTCACCGTTGAACTCACGCAGGAATTCCTCGATCTGGCCCTTGCCGCCTTCCCCTTCTTCGTTGAGCGGGATGCGGATCTTGCCATCGGGTGCGGTCAGCGCTTTCGATGTCAGGCCCGTATACTCGCCTTTGATGTCGAAGAAGCGGATTTCCTGGAAGTTGAACAGGCTTTCGTAATAGTCCGCCCAGTACTTCATCCGACCCGTGTAGACGTTGTGGGTCAGGTGATCGATCAGCTTGAAGCCTGCGCCTTCGGGATGCTTGTCGGCCCCGGGCAGGTAGTCGAAATCAATGTCATAGATCGAGAGGCCTTCGCCGTTCTCATCGGGATAGCGATCGACCAGATAGAGGATGGCGCCGCCGATGCCGCGAATGGCGGGCAATTTCAGTTCCATTGGACCAGTCGTGACCTGGACCGGCTCTGCGCCCTGCGCCATCAGGTGATCCCACGCCCTTGCGGCATTGCGAACACGGAACGCCATACCGCAAGCGCTTGGGCCATGTTCCCGAGCGAAGTACCAGGCGGCACTCTTCGGCTCGTAATTCGCGATCAGGTTGATCCCCCCTTGCCTCCACAGATGGACATCCTTGGAGCGGTGTGTTGCGACATGCGTGAAGCCCATCGCTTCGAAGACAGGCTCAAGCTGACCCTTTTCAGGGGCACAGAACTCGACGAATTCGAAGCCATCAAGACCGGTGGGATTTTCAAACAGGTCTTGCGGGTGCTTAGTCATTGCGCTGGTGTCTCGCTCGTCAAAATGGTTACGTTTGTAACTAAATACGCGAGGCCTATGCGTTTGTCAAAGGGGCATGGCGGATCGCCGAGTCACGGGTTCAGGCTGATACGCGACCGATATTCGCGCCGTGCCCGTCCTGCCCGACGACCAGCTTTACGCCGAACGGCTTACCGCTCTCAAACAGAGTTCGGGTGGCGGCGTCCCTGTGATCCGGGCGGATCAGGGCGCGCTTGCCATCAGCCGTGCGCACGATGACAGAGCTTCGGACCTTGTCCGCATCCTTGTCGACCGACCAAGTATAAGTCTCCACCGTCACGTCGCCCTTGGGCGCGCTGTCCAAGGGTTCGGGCCTCTGCGGAATCGACATCCGGTGATAGCGTACCGCACTGTTCCAATCGGCAGGTTCAGTAGAATAGATTCCCGTCGCATATTTGCTGAGGATACCGCCGTTTGCTCCTACGAGCGCATAGGCACCGCGATCAGCACGACACCGCGCAACTGCCTCGGCAATCGCATGGCTGGAATAGTTATTTCCGGGGCCTCCGAAGAACGGCAGGCCGCCGGTCAGCGTGAGTCCGCGCGGATCGTCTGCTGACAAGCCGAAATGGTCGGTAAGGTTGAAGAGCGGGGCGGCAAAGCAACTGTAGAGATCAAGATAACGGACGCCGCCAAGATCGAGCCCGGACAACTCCAGCGTGCGCTCGACTGAAGCAGTCGACGCCGGGCTGCGTGACAGGTCGGGGCGGCGCAGGACCTTCAATTCATTGGCAGTGGCCACAGAATGGATATGCACCCAGCGGTCTTCCGGAACGCCCAGCTCTCGCGCTTTCCTGACTGAAGAGATCAGGATAGCTGCGCCCTGATTGACCTGGTCTCTCGCAACCGTCATGCGGGTATAAGGCTCTGCAACAATCCGGTTGCGTTCTGTCACCGTGGCAAGCTCTTCAGCGCTGCGAACCACCGGCGCGGCGGAATGCGGGTTGGCAGCCGCCACTTTCGTAAAAGGCGCGAACAGCTCGCCCATTTGCTGGCGATACTGATCCAGCGAGAGCCCCAGCCGATGCCGGCGCGCATTATCAACGCAGGCATATCCGCCAATCACGCCGAGTGTCGCATGCTTGAGCCACTCCTTCTCGAATATCCGTTCCGAGCCGTAGCCGCGATCATCCAGCTCGCCTTCGATCTCTTCCGACCAGTCAGGCTGATGGCCCTGACCAAGCAGCGTTAGGACCGTCGAAACCGCTTCCGCGCCGACAATCGCCGCAAGTTCAAACTCGCAATGCGCGATATGCTCAGCGATCTCCCCGACCAGCTTTTGCGGCGCCTGACCGCCGGTGACTTCAAGCACCGCCCGTTCCGGATCCGCACCTACTCGCCTGGCAATCGAGCGAGGCGGATTGTTTGAGCGTCCGAACGGCGATGGCGCACCGTAATAGGAATTCTCCCACTGCCTGAGCGCAGCGATCAGCTCGATTTCAGGAGCGACAGGCTGAGCGGCCCGGCAGTCATCAATCGCTGCCTGCAAGGCACGCCCGGCCATATCCATGTGGGACAGCGCTTCATATCCTGCGTCTTGCGGACGTTCGGAATGTTGGCCAACGCCAATTATGACGGGCGTATTGTCCGGGATCATGACTAATCGGCCTTAGTCGACAAAATCAGTGACGCGCTCCACGATGATGGCAGGCGCCATGCCGCCTGCAGCGCACATGGTGACCAGGCCATAGCGCTTGTCCTGCCGCTCCAGCTCGTCAACAATCGTACCAATCAGGATCGACCCTGTTGCGCCAATCGGATGGCCCAGCGCAATGGAGCCGCCATTCACATTGACCTTGTCCCAGTCGAGCCCCAGGTCGCGCACGAACTTAGCAGCGACGACCGCGAAGGCCTCGTTAATTTCGAACAGGTCTATGTCCTCGATGCTCATGCCTGCCTTTTCCAGCACCCGCTTTGCAGCGGGCACCGGGGCGTTGAGCATCAGCGTCGGATCATCGCCCATGTTGGCCGTCTGCACGATCCGCGCACGAGGCTTGAGCCCATTGGCTTCGCAATATTCCTTGCTCGCCACCAGCACCGCTGCTGCGCCATCGACCACGCCGGAGGAATTGCCCGCATGGTGGAAGTGCTTGATCTCGAGATCAGGGTATTTCTGGTTGATCAGCTTGCGGAAGGTCGTGCCATTGGCGTCGAGTGGGACGTCCGCAATCTTTGTGAAAGCTGGCTCCAGTTCGCCCAGACCTTCGAGAGTTGTCTGCGGACGCGGATACTCTTCCTTGTCGAGGATCACTGTGCCGTCATCGGCCACGACTGGCACCACGGACTTGTCGAACCGGCCCTCGGCAATAGCCTGCGCCGCGCGCTGCTGGCTGCGATAGCCTACCTCGTCCAGTTCCTCGCGCGTGAAGCCTTCAATAGTCGCAATCGCATCGCCGCAAATGCCCTGATGGCTTTGCGGGTGAACCTTCTGCAGCCGCTCATTATAGCTGCCCATTATCATGGGCTTGATGCCTGCTTGCATCTTTTCCTTGGTCATGGCGGCAGTCAGGCTCATCATCTCCGTGCCGCCTGCGACCACGCAATCGGCCATGCCGCTCATCACTTGCGCGGCTGCGAGGTTGACCGACGTGATGCCGCCGCCGCAGAACCGGTCGAGCGTCATGCCAGAGCTCGTCACGTCATAGCCTGCATCAAGCGCCGCCATCCGCCCGAGGTCACCGGCCTGCAGGCCGTCTTGCGTCGAGACCGACCAGATCACGTCATCAACTGTCGAGGTATCGAGCGAATTGCGCTCCGCAATCGCCTTCAGGACTGTTGCCGCAAGATGCTGCGGGTGCTCCGTGGCGAGTGCGCCTTTCCCTTGCTTGCCAATGCCGCGCGGTGTGCGGACTGCGTCAACGATATAGGCCTCAGCCATGATGGGAATCCTCTCTTCACAAGAAGTTTGCGGTTGACGTTTCCGTAAACGTTGCGCACCACTTGCACAAGAATTGAGTTTCGAAATAAAATGGGAGTGCCTGATGGCTGAAGAAGTTCTTACAGAAGTGCGGGACGGCGTCCTGATCGTTACGATCAACCGTCCGGAAGCCAAGAACGCGATGAGCAAAGCTGCAGCGGAAGGCATAGCAGCGGCGATGGACCGTTTGGATGCGGAAGACGATCTGCGCGTTGGTATCCTGACTGGCGCGGGCGGAACATTCTGCTCTGGCATGGACCTGAAAGGATTCCTTCGCGGCGAATCCCCGACGGTCGAAGGCCGCGGGTTTGGCGGCGTCGTACAGGCCCCGCCTGCAAAGCCGCTGATCGCGGCGGTCGAAGGCTATGCGCTGGCTGGCGGGCTGGAGCTCATGATCGCATGCGACCTCGTCGTCGCGCACAAGGATGCGAAGTTCGGCATTCCCGAAGCCAAGCGTGGGCTCGTCGCGGCTGCGGGCGGCGTCATGATGCTGCCGGACCAGATCCCGGAACGGATCGCAATGGAACTGGCACTGACGGGCGACTTCATCGGCGCGGATCGCGCTTACGAGCTTGGCCTGATCAACCGCGTGACGGATGGCTCGGCGCTCGACGGCGCATTGGAACTGGCTGCAAGCATTGCCGCCAACGGACCGCTTGCCGTGCGCGTCTCCAAGCAGATCATGAAGGAATCGCGCGGCTGGGCGATGGAAGATCGCTACAACAATCAAGCCAAGTTGATTGGGCCAGTGTTCGTTTCTGAAGATGCGCGTGAAGGCGCGGCAGCCTTTGCCGAAAAGCGCAAGCCGAACTGGAAGGGTAAGTAAGAGCGCGTTTTTGATTTGAGCGCCAAGCCACCCGAGCGCTCCACAGGAGAGAGTTAATGCCCGTTATCGACGTACCCCAACCCGCCTTCATGGAAGACGAAGAAATCGCGATCTTCGCGGATGCAGTCGGCAAATTCTATCAGCAGCACGCTCCGCAGAAGCGGATCGAAAAATGGCGCGAGGACGGCCAAGTCGAACGCGAATTCTGGAATGAAGCGGGTGCTGCAGGGCTGCTTGGCGTGTCAGTGCCGGAAGAATATGGCGGGCACGGCGGCGATTTCCGCCATGACATGGTCGTGATCGACCAGCAGGCCAAGCACGGTGTTGAAGGCTTTGCGGCGAGCCTGCACAACACGATCATCCTGCCCTATCTCGTGCGCCACGGCACTGAGGAGCAGAAAAAGAAGTACCTGCCCAAACTGGTGACCGGCGAACTCGTCAGCGCAATCGCTATGTCGGAACCCGATGCCGGGTCTGACTTGCAGAGCATCAAGACCACCGCGCTGAAAGACGGCAATGGCTACCGCTTGAACGGGTCCAAGACCTGGATTTCCAACGGCCAGACCGCGGACTTTATCATCGTCGTCGCCAAAACCGATCCCAGCGAAGGGCACAAGGGCATCTCGTTGATGCTGCTCGAGACCGAAGGCGCGGAAGGGTTCGAACGCGGCAAGAAGCTCGACAAGATCGGACTGGATGCGCAGGACACCTCCGAACTGTTTTTTGATGATGTGTTTGTGCCGAGTGACAACGTGCTTGGCGGGGTCGAGGGCAAGGGCTTCTATCAGCTGATGGGTGAACTGCCGCAAGAGCGCCTCGTCATCGCGATGAACGCCATAACCGGCATCGAAAAGGCGCTCGATGTCACGGTGGAGTATGTCAAGAATCGCAAGGCGTTCGGCCAGACGATCTGGGACTTCCAGAACACGCAGTTTACGCTTGCCGATCTGAAAGCGCGCGGCACGGCAGCGCGAGTGTTCGTTAATGATTGCATCGCCAAGCTGCTCGAAGGCAAGCTCGACGTGCCCACCGCCAGCATGGCGAAATACTGGGTGACAGAGCTGCAAAGCGAAGTCGTCGACAAGTGCCTCCAGTTCCATGGCGGCGCAGGATATATCAACGACTATGCGATTGCGCGGATGTACCGCGATACCCGCATCGCGCGTATCTATGGTGGCTCAAACGAGATCATGAAGATGCTGATCGCAAGATCTATGTAATTACTGACCTCACCGCCCGGCCACCAAACCTAACCGGTACGCGTTGGTGGCGGGGCGGGAAGTCTGCAGCGTCACAAAACAAGAAAGGGCGGCTGGTGGAATACCTGCCGCCCTTTCTTGTTGCCCTCTCCCGAAGGACGTTTTTGCGATCAGAACTTGGTTCGAAGCGTGACACCATAGGTGCGCGGTTCGAGGATGAAGGCTGAACGTGAACCCGAACGAAGCACTGTGTTGAAGGTAACGCCTCGCGTCACTTCGTTGGTAATATTCGTTCCCCATACTTCGAGGGTCCAGCTCTCATCCTCGGCCCCGATCCCTGCACGCAGGTTCACCTTTACATTGCCATCCTGCTCGTCAAACGGCAGCGGAGCAGCGGCATCGACTGCTGCCTGAACTCCTCCAGCAGCTGCAATCTGTGCTGCCGAGGGCAGGATCACCGCCTGGGTGGAGGTGCGAGCATCGCTTTCCAGGCGCGCCTGGCCGTTGATGAAGAAGCGGAAATTGTTACCAACCTCACGTTCGTAGTTCGCACCCAGGATTGCAACGATATCGTTGTTGTTGGTCAACGAATTGCCGCACAATGCCACCACATTGACCGCCGTCTGATCTCCTGCGCAATTCTCAGGATAGCGCGCATCGGTATAGCTTACTGCGGCATTGAAGGTGAAATGGTCGTCCGGCCTGATGACCGACTCAATCTCGACACCAGTGGTCTTTGCGCTCGGCACATTGAAAGTCTGGAACTGCGCTCCGGTAAATTCGAGCACCTGGAAGTTTGTGAATTCCTCGTGGAAGCCAGCGACATTCAGCGTGACGGCATCATCGAGGAAGCGCGCCTTCATCCCCACTTCGTATGCATCGACTTCTTCGGAGGCGAAGCGCGGATCTGCCCCGCCCGCCGCTGCCGTCGAGTCGAGGTTGAAACCACCTGACTTGTAGCCATGCGTGAAACTCGCATAGGTGCTTACATCAGGTGTGATTTCATACCCGAGTTTAACCGTCCAGATCAGCTCGTCATCCTTGAACTTGTCATCGAATGTCCGAGGGAGCGGCAGGAATGCCGCGAGCGGCAAGTCGGCCGGAGCGGTGAAAGCGAAACAGCCAGTGCCGAGAAGCGTGGGGCCCAACGCCGCCGGAGCGGGCCCAAAGACGAGATTACCCTGCTGCAATTGTGCGAGATTGAGCGTCCCAAGCAGCGCCGGACACAGTGCGTTGGCGTTGTCCCCTTGGGCAAACGCGCCATCCTTGCTTTCGTCCGACCACCGCAGGCCCACGGTAAAGTCGAGACCATCGGTTATCTCAAACGTGTTATGGGTGAAGATCGACCAGCTCTTTGAATCCTGCGAGTAAAGGTTCGTATTGGTCGTGCCCGCAGGATCGACGCCTGAAATGACTGTCAAAGGGTTGGGGCCAAAGGCACCAGCGGTCGGCGCAAAAAGCAGCGCGCCGATCAACTCGCCATAATCTGCGCCAAGCGCAAAGTTCACTTCCTGCGCAATTTTTTCATCCGCATAGTAGCCGCCGACCATCCAGGTCAATCGGCCGTCCATCGCTTCACCTTGAAGGCGCAGCTCGTGCGTCATCGTCTTGATGTTGGTGAAGTTGCCTGTCACGTCGAACACGTCGAGGCCGGAGAAATCGGAGTCGTATGCTTCGGTCGCATCGAACTCGCGATAGGAGCCGATGTAGATCAAGTCTGCATTGTCGCCCACCGGGATCTCGATTTCCCCTGTCACGCCCCAGTTCTTCACCTTGGTAGTCGGTTCAAAGTTGACGGTTGAGATGCGGTCGTCGACCGCCGCCTGTGCGCCGACGACATCATTAGGACTGGTTGCGACATCCGGGGCCGCCATGCCGCCGCGCGGACCGAGCCCGACAAGATTGAAGAGGCCAGCTGTCTCAACAGGAGATTGCAGCACTTCGAGCGCCGCACCAAAGGGCGCGTTGCTCTTGGAATAATCGACGATCAGACGTCCGCGAATTCCGCCTTCGGTTTCCCACCCAAGCTGCCCACGCAGCAAGTGCTGATCGATTGCGTTGGATTCACCAACGTCATTTCCGTTGCGGTCAATCAAATCGTAAAAGCCGTCGCGCTCGCGATAGGCGCCGGTAACGCGAAGTGCGAGTGTATCCTGTATCAGAGGCACATTGACTGCACCCTGCAAGCTCATCAGATCGAAGTTGCCATAGGTCGCATTCGCAAAGCCGCCGAACTCACCGAGATCAGGACGACGGTTGGTGATGTTGAGCGCACCAGCCGAGGTGTTGCGACCGAACAGCGTCCCCTGCGGTCCGCGCAGAACTTCAACGCGCTCTACATCGACGAATTCAGACAATGCGACACCGGGACGCGACTGGTAGGCTCCATCGACGAAAATCCCGACTGCGCTTTCAAACCCGATGTTGTTCGATGTCGTGCCGACACCGCGGATCCGCAACACCACGGAGCCCGAAGCAAGCTGCGCGTTCGAGGATGAGAAGCTGGGGGCGACCTGAGAGATGTTCTGGACGTTGACAACGCCCTGCTTGTCCAGCTGTTCAGGCGAGACCGCGGTCACAGCGATCGGAATATCCTGAACGTCTTCGGCGCGGCGGGTTGCCGTCACGATGATAACGTTGTCGCGCGCCTGAGGCGCTTGCGCCTCTGTATCAGTGTCTTGTGCGAATGCCGGGGATGCAAGACAGGTGCCGACCAGCAATCCTGCTGCATAAGATGCAAGCTTACGTTCCATGATTTCCCTCTCCACAGGCGCGCACCTTTTTTGATGCGTTATCGCTTCAGATTATCAGGGAATGTCGGAATCTTACAAGGGCTTGCCGCGACTTGCGGACAAAGCGATGCAAAATTGTCACATCGCGTCCCGCAAGGCTCAGATGCCGTAGCGTAATCCTATCCAGATAGTTCTGGGCGCACCAAGATCGACCGCCCCGTCCGAGTTGCGCGTCACGATTTTCTTATCGAACAGGTTCTCTCCGCGAAGTATAAAGCGCAGCTTTTGCCTTATCGGTATTTCAGCGAAAGCAGACAGGATCGTGGCCGCACGCAAGCGATCGGTCTCGAGATCGTCTTCGAATTGAGCGCCAGTGTGACGCAGTTGCGCAGCAAGGCGCCAGCCGTCGCGGCTGCTCCAGCTGCCTGTGGCCGAGGCAGCAAAGCGGGGCACTTGCGGCGGGCGATTCCCACTGAGCTCAAAAGAGGCGTCATCACCCTTGATTTCAGCATCGCTCCAGACTGCCGAGGCCTTGAGCTCGAACGAGCCGATTTCCCATTCTGCTGACGCTTCGATGCCCTGAGCCGAAATGGCTGGGATATTCCTGCGCTGGCGCAGGTTGGAGGCTAGTGTCACGTTAGCAACAGCCCCTTCGACTTCGTTGTCGAAAGCAGTGAGCGAGAGAGAAAACTCATCAAACGGCCTGATATCGGCTCCGACTTCAAGGCCTTCCAGACGCTCCGCTTCGAGCTCGGCATTGGCCTGGGTGACCACCGGAAAGACAACAAACGGGCGATAGAGTTCGTTGAGGGTCGGCAGGCGCAGACCCGTGTAGCCTGCGGCCCTGATCGCAACGCTCTTGCTGAGTTCGTAGCGGAGGCCTCCGCGCCAGCTCAGCCGCCAGTCGCTGCGGTCCGAGGCGGTGATGTCACTGATGACATTTCCAGCTGAGTTTTCCGCGCGGTAGAATCCGTCCGCGATACGGGTGTAGTCCGCGCGCAACCCTCCGGTCAGGAGCAGCGGACCCGCTTGCCAGTCATTTTCCGCGAACAAACCGAGATTGCTAGTGTTGCCGCCGGCCCAGCGCCGTTCGGTAAGGACCCCAGAAAAGGCGCTGTAAGCCTCTTCCTGCAATTCGCCATCTGCGCGGCGATAGTCTGCTCCGATCCGAAGGGTGTGTGCATCGCCCACGGGCGGGCGAATTTCGAGTTTGCCGCCAAGTCCGGTTGACGGCGTGTTTCGCTGGTCAAGCACGCGCACAAAGCGGGTCGAGCTGATGACAATGTTGGAGAAGTTGCGCGCCTGAACATAGGCGAGCGCATCGAACTGCCATGTGCCCTTTCCGACCAGGCGAATGCTTGCATCCTGCCCCTCGCTCGAGGAATCCGCCCCATCGAAACGTAAGGTGCGTTCATCGCGGAAGGCGATCGCGCGGGCTTGCAGTTCTATATCCGGGGTGAGCGATACCACTGAGCGAACGCCAAGCGACCAACTCTCAAAGCCCGCTCGTGCAGTCGCCGGGATGCGCTGGTCTTGTGGTGTCGTGAAGAAGCCTTGTCCGCGATCCCACCTTCCGCTGACAACGAGTCCGCCTGTACCAAGCTCCTGCGCAAGGCTTGCGCTGGCTTCGGTTTCGCCGCGATCGTTGACCAGCGCACTGGCTGCCAGAGGTGACAAGGATTCGACGCCCGCGCTTTCGAGCTCGATCGTGCCGGAGAGCGCGCCAGCCCCGAATGGACCAGATCCGCCGCCACGGGTTACGCGGATACGGGCAAGCTGTTCCGGTGCGATTGCGCTCAGGGGAATGTAGCCAAAGAACGGATCTGCCATGGGCACGCCGTCCAGCAGGACGAGCGCGCGGCTGGTCGCATTCCCGCCAAGCGCCCGTAGAGTAACGCCTTGCGCGCTCGGGTTGGACGAGCGGCTGTCCGAGCGGCGGAATTGCTGGAAGCCGGCAATTGCGCCAAGGGCTTCCTCGATCCGACCCGATGGTACCGCAGTCAGATCATCGCGCGTAATCTCGCTCGAGGCATAGGCTGCAACTGACGGCGCATCGCCCAGCCCCTGGCCAGTCACGACAATCGGGTCCGGGCGTTCTTCCCGATCTGCGTTCGGCTCCTCCTGAGCCATCGCTGGCTGAGCGAGCGGGAACAAGGAAGCGGCCAGAATCAGGTGATTGCGTCTCAACATCGTGCGCGCCCTAGCTGAGCCTGCCTCGTTAGTCAGTTGCAAAATGCAATCGTGACTCGCTTTTGCAGGCTGGCTCGCTTACACCTGTGTCAGCAAGTGAGAGGGAAATCATGAACGCTGCGGTCGCAGATTTCGACGTCCTGATTGTCGGTGCTGGCATTTCCGGCATCGGGATCGCCGCCCATTTGGGAATGAGCTGCCCGGATCGATCCTACGCAATCCTTGAAGCGCGCGATGACCTTGGCGGGACATGGGACCTGTTCCGCTACCCCGGCATTCGCACGGACAGCGACATGCATACCTTTGGCTACGAGTTCGAGCCATGGCGCAGCGAAGAACGCATTGTCAGCGGTCAGGCGATCAAGAGCTATCTCAATGACGTGATCGACAAGCACAACATCCGCCGCCACATCCAGTTCAGCCAGAAAGTCATTTCAGCCGATTTCCGGCACGAAGACGCGCGCTGGCATGTGGTGGTTGAGTCCGATGGCACCCGGCGCGAAGTGACGGCCATGTGGCTGTACCTTGGCACAGGCTATTATGATTACGATCAGGCGTATGATGCAGGCTTCGATTTCTCGCGGTTCGAAGGGCAGGTCCTGCACCCGCAATTCTGGCCTGAAAATCTCGATTACACAGGCAAGAATGTGGTGGTCGTTGGCTCTGGCGCGACCGCGATTACGATCGTTCCGGTGATGGCCAAGCAAGCCAAGCGCGTCATCATGCTGCAGCGCACGCCGACCTGGATCCGCAACATCCCGACCCAGGACAAGATGGCGAAAGTGCTTCGCGCAATCTTGCCGGAGAGCTGGGCCTACAAGATCATCCGCTGGCGCAATATCCAGCTGACCGACTGGCTGATCAAGCGCTGCGAAACCCATCCCGAGCAGGTTTCCGAAAGCCTCACCAAGATGACGAAGGCGAGCCTCGGCGAGAAATATCGCACCGAGGATTTCACCCCGCCTTACAGGCCGTGGGAACAAAGGATGTGCTTTATTCCGGACGATGACCTGTTCAATGCCATCAATGACGGCAGCGCGGCTGTCGTGACTGGCCAAATAGACCGGTTCGAAGGCAAGGATGTCGTCCTCAAATCGGACGAGCGCCTGCCTGCCGAGATCATCGTAACCGCGACCGGGCTGCAGCTTGCGATGGCCGGGAAGATTGCCGTCAGCGTGGATGGCAAGGCCATCAACTGGCACGACCACTTCTATTACAAGGGCTGCATGTTCTCCAACATCCCCAACTTCTCGACCTTCTTTGGTTATACGAACGCCAGCTGGACGCTGCGAGTGGATGTGGTGTGCAAATATATCTGCCAAGTGCTCAATCACATGCGGGCAACCGGGACGCAGATCGCGACCCCGGTCCTCCCCGCCGATCACGGGATTGAGCCGCAGGAATTCTTCAATCTTAGTTCGAACTACATCAAGCGTTCGCTGGATATCCTGCCGCGCAATGGGTCACAATGGCCGTGGCAGCTCGGCATGGATTACCTCGAGGACCGTAGGATCATGAGCCGGACACGGATCGACGATGGCATACTGACTTTCCAACGGCCTCATGCCGTCAGTGAAGAGCATCAGCTTGTGGCGGCGGAATAGGGCTTTCCTCTCGCTTCTCGCTCGCCTAACCCGCTCACATGATTTCTTCAGACAAAATCTGGACCGCAGGGCTGGTCATCATCGGTGACGAGATCCTGTCTGGTCGCACGCATGACAAGAATATCGCGCAGGTCGCAAGCTGGCTGCAGGTGCAGGGCATCCGGCTGGCTGAGGTCAGGGTCGTGCCCGATGTCGAAGAACGCATCGTGGAAGCGGTCAATGCGTTGCGGGCCGCGAATGACTATCTCTTCACCACTGGCGGGATTGGTCCGACACATGACGACATCACCGTCGATGCTGTTGCGAAAGCGCTCGGCGTCGAGGTCATGGTCCACCCCGAAGCGCGCGCCATCCTGGAGAAATACTATGCGGACAAAGGCGGCCTCAATGAAGGTCGTTTGCGCATGGCGCGTGTCCCGGAAGGGGCAGAGTTGATCCCTAACCGCATGTCCGGTGCGCCTGGCATCCGGCTTGGCAATATCTTCCTGATGGCAGGCGTCCCGCACATTACGGCGGGAATGCTCGATGCGCTCACCGGAGAGCTCGAAGGGGGCGCTCCGCTGATCGCGGAAACCGTTGGCGGCTTCATCCCGGAAAGCGAGGTTGCAGTCATGCTGTGTAAGGTTGAGCAAGCGCATGAGGCCTGTCAAATCGGGAGCTATCCCTTCTTTAGGCAAGGTAGGGTCGGGTCCAACTTTGTCGTCCGCTCGACCGACAAGGGCGCCCTCGATGCCTGTATGGCGGAGCTTTGCAGCGGGTTGGCCGAGGCAGGGTTCGATTACACGATGGGCGGCATCTAACCTCCTGTTGAACCCGACTTTCTGCAGATTGAGCTTCCGCTCGCTGAATTTGCCCTTATCTATTTAGCCGGGAGAGGGGCGCGATGGATTTTCTCTTACTCATTGGGCTGGGGGCAGGGTTTTTCTGGCTTCGCCAACGCGTATTGGTGCTCGAGGAACGGGTCAGCCATTTGCAGACCGAACTGTCCTATCGCGAGCGCCGATCAGAAGAGCGCCCTGTTTCCGAGGCAATTCCAGCGCAGCGGATCGCGTCAGAACCCGCTGGGCGGGACCCTCCGCCAACGACCACGAGCGTACCGCTGACCCGGCGCGAGGAAGCGGCGCCCATCCAGCAAACCGAACCAGTTCGAGACCCTCTTGAGAACGATATGGCTGTCCCTGCGCCTGAGCAGGAGCCGCTTGACGAAGAACCCGCAGCCGAGCGCGGCGGTCGGTTCCAGTTCGACTTTGAAGACATCTTCGGGCGGCGTCTGCCGATCTGGGCGGGCGGCATTACGCTCGCGATCGCGGGCGTGTTCCTGGTGCGCTATTCGATCGAATCCGGGCTGCTCACACCCGCCGTGCGCGTCGCCATGGCGTTTCTGTTCGGGATTGGCTTGCTCGGCGGCGCGGAATGGGCGTTCCGCAATCCGGCAAAAGTGGCTGACGAGCGCATCCGCCAGGCACTTGCAGGCGCGGGTCTGGCAACGCTCTACGCGGCGTTCTACCTTGCGGGTACGCAATACGGGCTGATCGGCCAGACCTTTGCCTTCCTTGGGCTTGCAGCCGTAACAGCCGGAGCGATCGCGCTGAGCTTTCGGTTCGGATTGCCTTGCGCCATTCTTGGCCTTGTCGGCGGCTTCGCCGCCCCGGTTCTGGTCGGCGGTGATGAGGCGAACTTGCCCTTGCTCTCGCTCTATCTCGGCCTGGTCACCGCAGGTCTGACCGTGACAGGGAAGAGCCAGGCACGACCATGGCTGTCTATCGCAGCGCTCGTCGCAGGCCTGGGCTGGGGTGCTTTGCTGCTGCTGTCGGGCAATCCCGGACTCGCGGAAGTCCTTGCGCTGGGGCTCTATTTTGTGGTGCTGGGAGCGGTCCTTCCCGCATTCGCCGGAGCGCAGAGTTTCGAGCGTCCCTTGCGGCTTGGCTCGGCCTTCGTCGCCAGCGCACAGCTCGCCTTGCTGGTCGATCAGGGCGGATACGCGCCGCTTGCATGGGGGCTGTACCTGTTGCTCGGCGCAACGCTCGCATTCCTTGCCTGGCGCAAACCCGAATTGCGCGAAACCGGAGCCATCGCAGCAACTGTCTCCGCTTTCCTGCTGGCGCAGTGGGACGGAGCCAGCGGTATGATCTTCGCAAGTGTCACCGCCGCGCTAGCGCTGGTCTATGCCGGTGTCCCGCTGGCTCATGTCTGGCGCAAGTCGCATGCGCCCATCGATGTCTACCAGCTCGTCGCAATGCCTCTAGCCCTCGCTGCAATCGCCTACGCCACCTTTGGCGCAGTGGGCGAAGATCTGTTCGAGCCGCAGCTGGCATTGGCTGCCGCTGGCCTTGCGATCTTCCCGCTTGCCGGGGCGTGGAAGCTGTGGGCTGACGAGCCTGCCCGCCACTCCTCCATGCTGCTGGCTTCTGGCGCTGCCCTTGTCCTGGCAGCCCTGCTGCTCGTCACCCCAGTCTGGCTGGCTGGCGTCATGGCGAGCCTTGTCTTCGGCGCAGTCTTCTATGTCTCGCGGGTCCGCATGGATGGCGGAGCCTTGCTGGTCATCTGGGGTGCTGCGATTGCCAGCCTGCTTGCCATGCTGGTGCCAGTTGAAATCAACGACGAGATGCCGCGCCTGTTCGGCCTGAGCAGCGAGCTTGATCAGCTCCGCGCAGGCATTCGTTGGGCTGCGGCACTGATTCCCTGGGCAGTGCTGGCGTTATTCGAGCACAGGCAAGCAGCGCGCCGTTCTGCAGAAGTACTCGCGGCTCTCCTTGTGTATGGCCTTGTCGCACAGTTCCTGCCCTCCGAGGCGCTGACCTGGTTCGCCGCGCTTGCCGCCATCGCACTTTGGTTCTGGCAGCATGAGCGGGTGGCCGGGCAAGTCACTTTGCTGGCTGTCGCCGGGCTTTGGGCAATCGCCCCTGTTGCGGCCTGGCTTCTTGCAGGGATTGCGGCGCTGATGGGTGATCCATTCCTCATGCAGGAAGCGCCGAACTTGCAGGACATCGCCCTGCGGCTTGCCCCGTTCGCAATCGCGCTTGGGGCCATGCGATTGCCGGTCCCCCGCGGCAATATCGATCTCGACTTCGATACCCGCTGGCTGGCCCTGCCCGTCAGCTTTGTCATCATCCATGCCCTCTTCAAGCACGTCTTCGATATCGACACAGTTTCGCGTTTTGTGGATTTCGGCGTGGCCGAGCGCACGATCTGGCAGGCGCTGTTGCTAGCTAGCGCTTTTGCGCTGACCCGGCCACTGCCGCGCATCGGTCCCCAACCATGGGCAAGTGGCGGCCTTGCAATCCTCGCGCTGAGCCACGCGCTGTGGTTTACAGGCGTGCTCCACAACCCCCTGTTCGACGCGCAGGCGGTCGGTCCGACACCGCTCGCCAACTGGGTGCTTGTCGCGGGCGTCATCGCGGTCTTGTCTGCTTTGCTCCTGCGGCTGCAGATCGAGGGGATTGGCCGAATAGCGATCGATGCGGCAATCATGCTGGTGGTCAGCTTTGCCGCGCTGGGACTGTTGCGACAGGCATTCTCAGGCAGCCTGCTGATCGAAGTGCCGATGAGCCAGAGCGAGGACTTGCTCCGCTCGCTGCTCGGCATCGTGCTCGCGCTCGCTTTCCTGTTCATCGGCAAGTGGCGCGCGGAACGCAGCTGGCGGATCGGGTCGCTGGTCATCATGCTGGTCGCGGTCGCCAAAGTCTTTCTTGTCGATGCCGCGGGCCTTGAAGGGCTCCTGCGGATTGCGAGCTTCATGGCGCTGGGCTTCAGCCTGATCGGGATTGGTTGGATCTATGCGCGGCAGTTGCGGGCGGAGCCAAAGCGCGAAACCGTGACCTGATCGTGCAAGCGCGACAGGAGGCGAGCGTGGCGCGTGCGCCACGCAGCAGCAGAAATGCTCAGAGTCTAAGCTGAGCATCGTTGACGCTCTTAGCTTTCACCCGCATCTCCGGGCAACTGGCCACGACGGGTCACGCCAGATGGCCATTGATGGCTCGATGCTCGCTTCGCAACAGACAAGGTTCCTGACATGAAACGCACCGCTTCATTCTTCTCATCCAGTGCGGGCCTCGCACTATGCGCCGGTCTCGCTTTTGCAACCCCAGCCGCAGCGCAGGACGATGCCGCTGCCGCATACGAAAACGAGCAGGGTCTCGGCACAATCATTGTTACGGCCCAACGGCGCGAGCAGGACATTCAGGACGTGCCTATCTCGGTCACCGCGATCAACGATGAAGCGCTTCAGGCTGTGAACAGCGGCGGTCAGGACATACGGGCGCTTTCCGGCCGGGTACCGAGCCTCATCGTCGAATCCTCGTTCGGACGCGTGTTCCCGCGCTTCTATATCCGCGGCCTCGGCAATACCGACTTTGACTACAATGCCTCGCAGCCGGTTAGCCTGGTGTATGATGATCAGGTTCTCGAAAACCCGATCCTGAAAGGCTTCCCCGTTTTCGACATGCAACAGGTCGAAGTGCTGCGCGGCCCGCAAGGCACACTGTTCGGGCGCAACACACCAGCTGGCATCGTCAAGTTCGATTCGGTCAAGCCGAGCGACTTTGCGGAAGGTTTCGCGCGCGTCTCTTATGGCCGTTTCAACAACATCAATGCAGAAGCTGCGGTAAATCTGCCGGCGAGCGATGTCTTCTCGCTGCGCATCTCCGGGCTTTACCAGCGCCAGGATGACTATGTCGACAACGTGCTGCCTTCGGGCACTGAGGAAGACGCGCTGGGCGGCTACGAGGACCTGGCCCTGCGCCTCCAGGCGCGTATCCAGCCGACCGATGCGCTCGACATCCTTCTGACCGGGCAACTGCGCGAGCTGACCGGCACCGCACGGCTGTTCCGGGCGAACAATTTCACCCGCGGCGAGGAAGGGCTGAACGAGAATTTCTCGCGCAAGAGAATTTCGACCGATGGCCAGAATGACCAGGAACTCAGCGCACAGAACCTGTCGGCGCGGATCACCTGGGACTTTGGCCCGGTTTCCTTGATCTCCGTCACCAGTTTCTGGAACGCGGATTCGACCTCGGTCGGCGATGTCGACGGCGGCTTCGGAGCGAACTTCCTGCCGCCCAACCTCTATGGCCCCGGCGAAATCCCCTTTACCGCAGAAACCCGCGACACCGTCCCTGATCTCGACCAGTTCACGCAGGAAATCCGCCTGGCTAGCAATGGCGATGGTCCTTTGAGCTATCAGGTTGGTTTCTTCTATTTCGACGAAAGCCTGCAGATCCTGTCCGAAAACTATTCGACGCTGGGCGATCCGCTCAATGCGCCGGGCGGCGTGAATATCGTGGTTGCGCAGGACCAGCAGAGCGAGGCGTTCGGCCTGTTCGGCTCGCTCACCTACGAGCTGACCGACCAGCTCAGCGTAACCGGGGGCATCCGCTACAACGACGACAAGCGCGATTTCGTTGTCGTGCGCAGTCAGGACACCCAGTTCCCCACCTTCCTGCAGAACCCGCTGGGCACGGTAACGCGGTCGGTCAGCGATGACACGATCACCTGGGATGCCAGCGCGACCTTTGAAGCGAGCGAGGATGTGAACCTCTATGCCCGTGTCGCTCGCGGCTATCGCGCGCCGAGCATCCAGGGCCGGATCCTGTTCCCACCGGCGACCGCTACGCCGCTGGAGGACGGTGTTTCCGTCGCGGATTCGGAGACGATCACTTCCTATGAAGCTGGGCTCAAATCCACCCTGCTGGACGGCAAGGCACGCTTCAACCTGTCGACCTTCCTCTACGATCTCAACAATGCTCAGCTCACTGCGGTTGGCGGTGACGTCAATGCGAACCGCGTCATCAATGCCAACAATGTGCGCGGCTATGGCTTCGAGATGGATGCCGAGTTCGCTCCGACCAGCGAATTGTTGCTGACAGCCAGCCTTAGTTACAACAACACAGAAATTCAGGACGAAGGCCTCACCACTGCTGCGTGCGGCGGGGTTCGGGTGGACACCTTCCCCAATGTTTCGCTGTGCACCATTCTCGATCCGATTGTCACACCGGCGGCACCGTTCTCCGCTGCGATCGTCAGCATCGACGGGAACAGCCTGCCGCAGGCGCCAAAGTGGATCGCCAACTGGACGGCGCGCTACGGCGTGCCGATGGGCGATGGCGAGGTCTATTTCTTCACCGACTGGGCATACCGTTCGAAGATCAATTTCTTCCTCTATGAATCGGTCGAATTCCAGGATCGCAAGCTGCTCGAAGGCGGCATTCGGTTGGGCTACAAGACGGACAGCTACGAGATTGCGGGCTTCGTGCGTAATCTCACCAATGATACGTCGGCAGTCAGCGGGATCGACTTCAACAACCTCACCGCGATGGTCAACGAACCGCGCATCTGGGGGATCGAAGCCGGTTTCCGTTGGTAATCCAGCTGCTGCTTGGACAAAAACAAGGGCCGGAAGGATTGATCCCTCCGGCCCTTTGCATTTCCTAGTGAAGTAGGAAACAGTCTAAAATTGCGGCATCTTAGGGGACCCGATGGCCCCGCTGGCGCTTGAGGCCAGGCAAATTATGCCCCCTCGACTTCGCCCAGGTCGACCTTCAGGCCCGGACCCATCGAACTGGTCAGCGATACCTTGCGGACGTACTTGCCTTTGGCGCCTGATGGCTTGGCCTTCACCACTGCATCGGTCAGCGCCTTGAAGTTTGCCTTCAGCGCTGCATCGTCAAAGCTGAGCTTGCCGATGCCGGAGTGGATGATGCCCTGCTTCTCGACGCGGAATTCAACCTGGCCGCTCTTGGCGTCCTTGACCGCCTGCTCCACGTTCGGGGTAACCGTGCCGAGCTTCGGGTTCGGCATCAGGCCCTTGGGGCCGAGCACCTTACCGAGACGACCGACAACGCCCATCATGTCTGGGGTCGCGATCACGCGGTCATAGTCGAGATTGCCGGCCTGCATGTCTTCCATCAGGTCTTCCGCGCCAACCTTGTCAGCACCTGCGGCCAGAGCCTTGTCGGCATTGTCGCCCTTGGCGAACACAGCGACCCTGACGTCCTTGCCGGTGCCCGATGGCAGCGAAACCATGCCGCGCACCATCTGGTCTGCGTGACGCGGGTCAACGCCCAGATTCATAGCGACTTCAACTGTCTCGTCGAACTTGCCCTTGAACTGGCGCAGCACGCTGAGCGCTTCGTCAACGGTGTACAGCTTCTCGCGGTCGAGTTCTGCAACCTGCTTCTGCTTCTTTGTCAGTTTTGCCATTGCCTTAGCCCTCCACCACGTCGAGGCCCATCGAGCGGCATGAGCCTTCGATGATCTTCATGGCCTGATCGATATCGTTTGCGTTGAGGTCCGCCATCTTGAGTTCGGCGATTTCCTTGACCTGGCTCGACTTGATCGTGCCGGCAGACACCTTGCCCGGCTCGCTCGAACCTGACTTCAGCTTGGCCACCTTCTTGATCAGATAGGTCGCGGTCGGCTGCTTGGTGATGAAGCTGAACGAACGGTCGGCATAGACAGTGATAACTGTCGGGGTAGGCGCTCCCTTTTCCATGCTGTCGGTAGCAGCATTGAACGCCTTGCAGAATTCCATGATGTTCACGCCGCGCTGACCCAATGCCGGGCCCAGCGGAGGTGAAGGATTGGCGGTGCCAGCAGGCACCATCAGCTTGATATAGCCTTCGATTTTCTTGGCCATGAGGCCTTCCTTTCGCACTGTCGAACCAATGGACGGAACGCCCATTTGAAGTGGTTCTCATGTTAAGCGGTCCAGCGGCCTGCCTGGCGCAAACCTCCCGCACGGTCTTCTCAATCCTTGGATGAGAAGCGGCGCGTTTAGCGATTCCCGAGGGAAATGCAAGGATTTTGGGGATGCGTACTGGCCTGTCCTCCAGTAGCGAAGCGGCAGGGCGGACAGGAATGTTGGTTACACATGTTACACAGTCCTGAGAGTGAATTTTCCGCAAGGGAGCAAGCGCTCTCATTTGCGGGGCGTATCAGGCGGGATCTGCAGTTCAGAGACATCCTGAAACAGCTACCCTGCGCAGCGGAAGTAGGAAATCCAACCGCGCCTCACGACTTTCCGAGCGAACGCACACCCATGCTCAGCATCCAGTAGGCCAGCACGGAAGCGATCAGGCCGACCAGCGCGCTCGCGGTGTTCTCTGGCGCATTGAGCGCGGCGATCACGCCCACCGCATAGGCAATGAACGCAAGCGGATTGATGACCGGCGCATGGGTCAGCGCCTCCGCGTCGAAGCGTTTGCGCCCGCCGAGGTAGAATTCCGCCAGCAAGGGGCCGATCAGCGGCGGTGCGATAGTCGCAAGCAGGTCGATCCAGAACAGGAACTGCTCGTAAATGCCCAGCCCGATGATGGTCCCTGCGATCCCGCACAGCACTGTCATGACCCGCTGCGGCCGCTTGAACACGCTCGCGGTCTGCACTGCCGGCAGATAGAGATTGGCATCGCCCGTGGTCCACAAGGCAAGGCTCATCGCGATCACGCCGATCCCGCCGATCACCGCGCCCTGGGCGAGCATGTAAGTCGTGAAGTCATGCGTGCCCGACACGATCCCGCCCATCGCTCCGACGATTTGCAGGAACCACTGCGAGAGGATCAGCACGATGAAGGGAATCGCGATCGCGACCCACGCCTTTTTGGCAAAGCGTGAATATTCGGGCATCACGATCGCACCGACGATCCACGATCCGATCACCAGGTTAACCGCCTGCACCATGGTCAGCGGCGCTTCGCCCGCGCTCGCCTCGGATTGCGAGAGAAATGCCTCCCAGCCGCCGGCCGCGCTGACATTCATCCACCCCGCATAAATGCCGACCGCCACCAGCACGAGCGTTGCCGGAATGCTGACCGCTTCCAGCCCCTTGACCCCGAAATAGGTCGTCATAGTGAACAGCAGCCCGGCAAAGATCGCAACCGCATAGAAAGAGGCCGTGTCGAAACTCTGCGTCCAGGCGAAGCCGAACGCGCCGACGATGATCCCCTGCCAGCCGATCGTCAGCAGGGCGACAAGGATGACGGGACCCGCCGCGCCCAAAGTCCCGAACACCTGCCGATAGAGCAAACCGGAATTGCACGCGGTCTTGTAGCCGACATAGGCCACCAGTGCTCCGATCACGAAATTGACGCTGTTACCCAGGAAGGTTGCGGTGACGATGTCCGCAAAGGGCAAGCCCTTGCCGAGCGCCCCGCCCACGATCAGGCCAGTGACAAGAAAGCCCCAGCCAAACGCGAGCGTGAGCAGCGGGAAGGTCTCGCGGCGCTGGTCATCGCGCAGCGGCGCATGCGGATTATCCGCAGAGGACGCTTCTGCCTCCGGGTCAAAGCTCCACCACTGCTTGAACTTGCCGGCCATCCCAACGTCTCCCCGTTTGCCGCTGCTTAGCGCGGCATCGAGAGAGGAGTAAATCAAACGTGCAATGTCGATGAGCAGGCGATGGAAAAACCGCCTACCGGACAGCCAGCCTGATTACTTGACCAGTTCGACCTGCTCGAAGTCCAGTTCGACCGGGGTCGCACGGCCAAAGATCGAAACCGAGACCTTGACCTTCGCCTTGTCGAAATCGAGTTCTTCCACCACGCCGTTGAAGCTTGCGAAGGGTCCGTCGAGGACCTTGACCTGATCACCGATCTCGTAATCGACGCTGATGTCGCGCTTGGGCGCGGCCTTGGCTTCTTCGACACCGCCGAAATAGCGCGCGGCCTCTTTCTCGGAAATCGGCTGTGGCTTGTTGCCGGACCCCAAAAAGCCCGTGACCTTGGGCGTGTTCTTGATCAGGTGATAGACATCATCCGTCAGCTTGAGCTTGGCGAGCACATAGCCGGGCATGAACTTGCGTTCGACCTGGACCTTCTTGCCGCGCTTGACTTCGGTCACGGTTTCAGTCGGGACCTGCACGTCCTCGACCGCCTCGCTGAGGCCAAGCCGCTCGGCTTCGGAAATGATCTGGTCGCGAACCTTGTTCTCAAAACCGGAATAGGCGTGGATGATGTACCAGCGAGCCATGGAGGTATCCTTTAGTCCCTGAAAGTGATGGGGATGTGCGTTACGCGAGCTTCAGCAGCCAGCCCACGATCCCGTTGAACACAGTGTCAACACCGAGGAAGAACAGCGAGAGAATGATCATCATGATGAACACGAAAATCGCGGTCCGGATCGTCTCTTCGCGCGTCGGCCATACGACCTTGCTGGTCTCCGTGCGGACCTGATTGATGAATTCCGCCGGCGATGTCTTGCGCTTCTTGTCTTCGGCCATGGTGATGACCTCTCTTCCTCGAATAATGTCTGCGTCTTCAGCGACTGGGTTTCAGGTAGGGCTTCTCGCCGCCCCGAACAAGGGTTCGGGAGGGGCCTGACTGATTCCAATGTCGGAAGACGGGTAGGCATCTAGGGCTGGGGCGGAGCAAAAGCAAGTCTGTTGGTTGTTGCGTCAATCCACGCACCTCTCTAGCGTGCAGCCCTTCATTCAGGGACGCATGAGGGAACCCCAAGCATGGCAGCTGCACAGGCAGAGTCGGTCAGTCTGATCGACCGCGTGACCAATATTTCCGATTTCATCTGGGGCGGGACATGGAATGGCGAATTGCTGCCATGGCTGTCCGTTGGCGGGCAACCGATCCCCCCGATGGTGATCATCCTGCTTGGCATTGGCCTTTACATCATGTTCGGGCTGAAGTTTTACCCGATCCGCCAGCTTGGCAGTGCGTTCAAAGGCCTGTTCGCCGGGCGCAAGGGCGAAGGCGCGGGGGAAATCTCACCCTTTGCAGCGCTCTCGACTGCGCTTTCGGGCCAGGTCGGCACGGGCAACCTCGCCGGCGTCGCAACCGCTATCGCACTGGGTGGTCCCGGCGCGATCTTCTGGATGTGGATCACCGCGCTGATCGGTATGGCGCTCGCTTTTGCAGAAGGCAGCCTCGCTATCCGTTACCGCGAGAAGACGTCGGACGGCGTCTATCGCGGCGGCCCGATGAGCTACATCATGATGGGTCTGGGGCCGAAATGGACCTGGCTTGCGATCCTGTTCTGTCTCGGCACGCTGTTCTCCGCGATGGTCACCGGCAATTCGATTCAAGCGAATGCGGTCGCCGATGGCCTCAACGAGCTGTTCGGAATCGAGGAATGGATGGGCGGCGCGATCGTCGCTGTGCTGGTCTTCGTCGTCATCATCGGCGGGATCAAGTCGATCGGCAATGTCGCGGAGAAAGTCGTGCCTTTCATGGCGGCAGCCTATGTGGTCATGGCGATCATTGCGCTGATCCTTAATATCGAGGACATCCCGGCGACGTTTGGCTTAATCTTCCACGGTGCCTTCAATCCGCAGGCAGCAACCGGCGGCTTTGTAGGAGCAGCGATTGCGCTGGCAATTCGCGCCGGTGTCGCGCGCGGGCTGTTCTCAAACGAGGCGGGACAGGGTTCGACCCCGATCGCCCACGCGGTCGCGCAAACCAATGACCCTGAGCAACAGGGCCGCATGGCGATGCTGGGCACTTTCATCGACACCATCGTGATCTGCACCATGACCGCACTGGTTATCCTGACGGTCCAAGGCGATTTCACCGGCGGCGGCGAAGCAGTGGCCCATGCATGGAATTCCGATCTTGAAGGCTTTGCGATGACCAGCGGCGCATTCGCCGCAGCGTTCCCGGTCGAAATCTTCAGCGTTCCGATCGGGACACTGATCGCTTCGACCGCGTTGATCCTGTTCGTGTTCACCACGCTCTTGACATGGAGCTATTACGGCGAGCGCGCGATCACCTTCATCTATGACCGCATACCTGGTTCAAACCGCAGAGGTGAGAAGGTCCTTCACATCATCTGGCGCGTGCTGTGGTGCGTGGTGATCTATGTCGGCTCGACACAGGACCTGACCCTGGTCTGGCGTCTGGGCGATATCTCCAACGCTGCCATGGCGCTGCCAAACCTTGTCGCCTTGCTGCTGCTGTCAGGCGTGGTGTTCAAGCTGGCCAAGGGAGACCGCACAGCGGGCAAAACCTATGGCCGGGAAACACCGGAAGAACCAAACGAATACTGATCTGATCGAACTTGGCTAGGCGGGCGCGCTCGGGGGACGCGTCGCTCGCATAGGAAGGGGCTGGCACGCCAAAGGCATGTCGGCCCCTTTTTTCATACGCGACATTTGAGCGCGATTCTCAGTTGCGCATGAACAGACGCTCAAACCAGCTTGGTTCTTGCATGGGGCGCACCTTGCCATAGGCCTGACGGCGCAGGGATGCATCGCGGTATGGACGCGGCTCGACCCAATGGTCAGGACGGCTCGATCGATAAGAATGCACGCACATGGTACTGCTCCTTTGCGGGTGTCGTTGAGCAGGTTCTGACATGCGTCGGATCGCGCGAAGCTGAATTCGCCGTTTTGCGAATGTTAATGTTGATAGCCACTTTCCTGAACGCCTAAGCCGCTTTTCCGCGCTGCCAGATCAGCCAGACCATCGCAGCGCTGGCCAGAGGCATCAGGTTCAGGTGAAGCGGCAATGCGGCGGCGCGCGTCACGAACGGGGCGAGCCACAACATCAGCAGGATCGCCTTGTCCCATGGCCTGAAGCTGCCTTTGCGGTCGCGCGCTTCAGCGACCAGCCACAGCGTCGGCAGGATCAGGAACGCGAGGTCGTAATTGAACAGGTAAGGCGAAGCGAGCGGAGTTGCCGCGAGCGCGAGCGCGCCGCTTGCCGCCATATCTCCGCCAAAACGCTTCCAGCTGAGCCACACCAGCGCGATCATCGCCGTTGCAACAACCACATTGATCCCGAGTGCGATCTCATGCCCGGCCCAGATGCGCAACTGGCTGTAAAGCGTTGCCATGCGCAGGAAGAAATCATCATCGTCCTGCGCCATCAGGAGCGCGCTCTTCTCCCAGCTGGTGGTGTAGGCGAGCATGGTCTCGGTCCCGAAGACCCACCACGAAAGCGCGAGCAGTCCCACCGCCGAAATACCGGCGGCGATGAAGGCTTTCCACTTGCCGCCCGCCGCCAGCCAGAACGGCAGCAGGACCGCGAGATGTGGCTTGATCACAAGCGCCCCGATCATCGCGCCGCCCAACAGAGGCCGCTTGCCTGCGAGCGCCACCCCGCCCACCAGCAGCGCACCCGTGAGCAGACCATTTTGGGCATGGCTCGCGGCGATCATCGCTCCGGGATAGGCCAGGATCAGCGGCCAGAAACGCGGCGCGACCTTCCAGCTGACTGCAAACCACAGCGCGAAGGTCGTCACCACCCAGGCAATCCACGCGGCCGGGTAAGGCAGCGCGCCGAAGGGTGTCACGGCAAACAGGAAAGGCGGCGGATTGACGAAGGCAAAGACCTCATCGAAACCGGTCGAGGCCTGCACCGCTTTCTGCAAGGCAATGTCATAGGTCGCGGCCGCGCCTTCGGACAGCGTGATCTTCGCCGCGCCCCAGAAGGCGAGGAAATCACTCCCGACCCCGCCCATCGCCTTCACATAAGTGTTCGCGATCATCCCGAGCGAGCCGAGGAAATAGATCACCGCATAGGCGCGTACCCGCTCCTTATCCAGCCATGCCGCATCGCGCAGCAGGCTGACGAGCCCGGTGTCTCGGTTTTGTTGTTGCTGAGCGTCCCCCGTCATGCGCTCGCCTATAGGCAAACAAGGTTAACGGATCGAGACCAAAGGGACCCTGCGAAGACGCACCGCATGGCTTCGCCGCCAACCTGCCAGCACAGCGCCGAGACAGCGAAGGCTGATCGAAGATACTGGCAGCCTCCTTTCTGGCAGCAGCAGGGGTGGGGCAATTCATGCGTAACGAGACGCTGAAAGAATGGGTAAACGGCGCAGTAACGCGGCGTTTAAAGGCCTTTAATGTGTTCGAGTTATTCAGTTTCTTGATAAGACTTTAGGGGCTGAACATTGTCGCGCAAACCATCGCAAGCAGACAAGCGAGCTGCGTCGATCCTGCACGAGATATATCGACCGGTCCTGCGCGGCTATTTCGCAGCATTCGCGCTGTACTACATCGCCATGTTCCCGACCCACCTCTACCATTACAGCGGGCTCGACAGAGTCCAGATGGGCAGCCTTGCATTGATCGCCGCAACGATCGGCCTCATCGGGGCATGGGCGCTCCGCAAGCAGATAGCGCCCGAACGGTCATCTGCAGTCTTGCTGGCGATGAATATCAGCGTGGTGTGCAACGTCTTTGCCGCGCTGAATATTGACCTGCAGCCGGAAAAGCTGACTTACTTCATCATCATGGTGATGGCGTTTGGCCTCGCCAGCATCAATCTCCGCCAGTCGGTGTTGTCCATTGTGCTTGCGCTGGCGGCGATGGCCTATTTTCTCCCGGCCCTGGAAGAGACCACATATACCCGCTTTACGTTCCTTGGCTTTGCCGCCGCCCTTGCAGCCGCCAAAGTAAGAGGAACGAAGCTGGGGAACCCGAATGGGGCCGCTGCACTGCGTAGGGCCGGGAAAGGGAACGAGGCCTCTGTAGAGGCGATCAAGCAGAACGCTGACAGGTTCGCAGAAGGGCTTCGCGGGTTCGTGGAGGATATCCGTGAGAGTGGAGTGACCAGCCTCGCTGGGATCGCTGGCGAGTTGAACGCACGGCACATGCGGACTGCTCGCGATGGGCGCTGGCATGCGAGTTCTGTGAGGAACTTACTAGGGCGCTTGGGGGTCTGATGGGTCTGCCTTTGGCTCCCCGACGCCCTGCTTTTTCTATCGCGTTTGTTCTTTACGGTAATGCAGGGCGATTGACGCAGCAAAAGCACCCGCACCGGGAAACCCCGCAGTTGAAAACAGCGCAAAAAGTATTCCCGACACGGCAAGAGGCAGCGGATCATTTCGCGTTAAGCGCCACGCTCGTTTCGCAAACTGGACTGCTTCGGCTGGCAATCCTTGAGCGTCGATCGCTTCCAAACCGCCCTCTTCTGCTGCCCGAAGAATTGTATCCAGCGCATCTCTGAGGCTTCGGAGGGTTGCTAGAGCTTCGTCGATATGGTCCATTCTTGGGCCGTTGTTGTGAGGCGGCTGGCTCAGGTGGTCGATCAATACGTCGATAGCATTCAACGCAATGGGCAAAGTGGATCGGATGGTTATGACCCTTTGCGCGGGGGATTGGATACCAGTCCAAAGTGCGCTGTCTACTAGGGATTTAGTCCCTTCGTTCCGTTGTTCGAAAAGCTGAGACTCTCTGTGATAAAGCACAGACATTTCCGAATATATCCAGCCCGCCACCTTCTCTTGAGAAGGGTTTGAATGGGGTCCCCATATAGCCGCAGCTTCTTCCCAAAGCTCCTTTCTCGACTCATGTCGTTCAAGCAACTTGGGAACGAAGCCGCGATAGTCGGGGTCATTCATGATCGCTTCCCTGAACACCCGATAGCTCTCGTTAAGGCGTTCATCATCCAAAAAGGTGCCGTAAGAAATCAGGGTCATCAATTCGCATAGAGCGCGATTCTCATCGTGCTCATCGTTATGTGCCATGTAGTGTCCCGCGACCGCCTCTGCGATTGCCATGAGTAGAGCTCCGAACCGGGGTTAAATGCCTCCTGTTCAGATGACAGCTACGCCTGCGCTTCTCAAGCTCCGGTCTCAATCATTGTTCTCGAACCCGTTGTTCGGGAAGGAGGAGAAGCTACCAACGCATGGAGACTCGATTCTGGACCACACATATATGGCCCACAAAGCTGGCCCACACTTCGCTGAGGCATGGGGCCAAGCATATAATTACATTGCGTTTTTAGGAAATGGCAGGGGTGACAGGATTCGAACCCGTGGCCCTCGGTTTTGGAGACCGATGCTCTACCAGCTGAGCTACACCCCTGCAGTCAGGGGCCGCCCTCTAATCGCAAGCGCGCCGCAGCGCAACCAGTCTGTTCGCATTCGTGCAAGGGATTTTACATTTTCTCTGGTAAAGACGGTGTCATGCACGCGCCCATGCCCGAACCTATTCCGGTCGAGATGTTGCTGCTGGCCTATCGCAGCGGCATTTTCCCGATGGCAGACCGGCGCGACGATCCAGAGCTGTTCTGGGTCGAGCCGCGCGAGCGGGCAATCATCCCGCTGGACGGGCTGAGGGTCTCCAAGAGCCTGCGCAAGACGCTGCGGCAGGATCGCTTCTCCGTCAAGATCAACCGGGCGTTCGACGACGTGATTGCCTCTTGTGCAGCGCCACGCCCGGGGCATCCCGAAAGCTGGATCAGCATGCGCATCCAGGCGAGCTACCGCCAGCTCCATGATGCAGGCCATGCGCACTCGATCGAATGCTGGGATCGCGGCAGGCTGGTCGGCGGGCTTTACGGCGTCAGTTTTGACCGCGTGTTCTGCGGCGAAAGCATGTTCAGCCTGGAAACGGACGCAAGCAAGGTCGCGCTTTGCTGGCTGGTCGCCATGATGCGGCGGGCAGGCTTTGCGCTGCTCGACTGCCAGTTCATGACCGATCACCTGGGCCGGCTGGGCGCGCGCGAGCTGCCCCAAGCCGATTATCTCAGGAAGCTGGAAGCTGCGCGCGGGGCTGCGGCGATGCCATTGCCGGTCGCGCACGAAGAGTTATTGCTCGATGCGCAGGCCGCTCACTCGTCGCCCGGAAAGTTCATTGCGCAATCCTTTACCCAGACATCATAGATCGGGTGTTCAACCACATTCAGGCTGGGCGAGTTATTGAACAGCCAGCCTGAGAAAATGCGGGTGAATTCTTCTGAACCGCGGTTCTGCACTTCGACCTGAACGAAGGCACCGACTTCTTGCGGCATTTCCCATGGCGCGGTGCGTTCGCATGCGGACAGCCGCACGATAACCGGGCCGATCTCTTGCGATTCGCCGGGCCGCAGTTCGAGGTCCTGCGTGACGTTGTTGCGCTTGTTGATCAGGCCGAGCGTCGCGATACGCTCTTCCATCGGGGTCGCGCCTTCAACCTGCTTGCTTAGCTGGGCAGGCGCGACTTCTGCCGGTGAACCAGTTGCTGGCTGTTCCGTCTCAACCGGTAGGTCCGGATCAGGTTCAGCTGCTTCCTCGCCGCACGAAGCGAGCAGGAAAAGCGCCGGTGCGGCAAGGCCAAGGAGCGCGGGTGCGCGAGCCATGCTCAGCTATCCGGGGTCCAGGCTTCGTAATCCCCAACCGCTGCAGCCCGCTTGCCGCCACGCTCCAGCGCGCCTTGCGGGCGATAGGCATGCGCAGTGCCGGTGGCGTTGGGCGTGTAATCTGCTTCCCAGATGCGCGGTGGCGGCAGGAAGCTCTCCGGGACATCATCGCCAGAGCCATGTAGCCAGCCATGCCATTCCGCTGGAACGCGGCTCGCATCATTGGCGCCGTTATAGATTACCCAGCGCCGCTCGCGCTCGGCGCCCTTGGGGCCGGTCTTGACCTTTGAACGGTAGTATTTGTTGCCTTGCGCATCGGTGCCGACATGCTCGCCCTTGCGCGAGGTCCACAGCATGGTGCCGATCGTCGCACCGTCCCACCAGGTGAAGATTTTGCCAAGAATGCTCATAGGCTCTCGCGACTAGAGCGTTTTGGTGAGAGCTTCAAGCGGGATACGCTGGGGTGCCTCGGCTTATTCAGGCAATTCCCAGGTGACCAGATCGCCGGCCTCGATACCCAGCTGTGCCGCGCGCCCACCACGAATCTCGAATACGGCAATGGCAAGCCCTTCCGATCGCACCGATTCGAGCGAATAGGGCGTTGTCATCGCGGCGATATTGATGATCCGGTTGTCGGTTCCGATGAAGACGATGTCGAGCGGGATCGGCGTGTTCTTCATCCAGAAGCTGCGGATTTGCGGAGAGGCTGAGGGAAACAGCATGGCCGCAAAGTCATCGAGTTCGGTGCGGAACATCAGTCCTCGCGATTGCGCTTCTGGCGTATCGGCAAGCTCTGTCAAAAACCCGATACGCTCCTCACCCGTGTCGACGGTCACATTGATCAGCTCAAGCCCAGAGACGGGATGAACCGCTGGCCGAGCGGCCGCGTTTTGCGCGGTAGATGTGTCAGGCTTCGTGCTGCTCTGCGCGTCGGGCGTGCCTGCATCAGAGGCAGAGCAGGCCGCGAGCGCAAAAGCGATGACCAGCCATGCCCATCTCACCATTGTGTCCTGTCCTCTTCATCCGCCGCTTCCGACAGCCATTGATTGAGCTGGTCTTCGCTGGTCGCCTCGACAATGAAACGCGCCGCAGCAAAGTCATGCCCTGCCCGCGCCATCGCCGCAATATGCTTCTCGCGCTTGTCCGGATCGACCGCCAGTTTTGCAAACGGACCAAACCCCCGTTTCTGTGCAAGGCGGATGGCCGCTTCGCGCCGGGCGAAATCAGAGGGGGCGATGTCTTCGCGCAGGTCTGCCGCGATGCCTGAGTGGCGCAGGGTTTCCTCGACCCGGCGCGCACCATAGCCGCGCCGCAGGAGCGAGCCGGACCGCGCCCGTGCATAGGCTTCATCGTCGACATATTGGAGCTCGACCAGCCGCTCGACGATTGCGCGAACATCCAGCTCTTCGCCTTCGGCTATGCCGCGTTCACGGATCTTGCGCAGCAAATAGGCCTCAAGTTTTGCAGCACTCGTCGCAAAACGCGCTGCATAGGACAGCGCAAGATCGCGCAATGCGGTCTGATCAAACGGTCGGGCGGGCTTCCGGGGACGCCTCATCCTTGCGGCAATTTAGTTTCGGTGGAAACCATAATGCCATATTCGTGCCACACTCCTTGGGAAATGGTAAAGTGACAAAACTTGCGGGGGAGGGGTTTTCCCGGCATGGGAACAAGCATTGGTGCACCTGAAAGCACTGTAAGCCACGGGTATCGCTGAAGATTATGACCGACGCCGTTTTGACGCCGACGCCGAATGATTGCCCTTTGCCACGCAAACGGGCTGACTTTGCGACCTTCAATGACGCGATCGACTACGCTGCGAGAAGCGAAAAGGGTCTCAATTTCCATGATATGCGCGGACAGCTCGCGCGCGTGTACACCTATTCTGAGATGCGCGAAGACGCGCTGGTGATGGCGCGACGCTTGGTTGCAGCAGGGATTGGCAAAGAAGACCGAGTCGCGCTGATCGCGGAAACAGGCGCAGAATTTGCCGCGCTCTTCTGCGCCTGCGTCTATGCCGGCGCGTGGCCCGTGCCGCTGCCTTTGCCGACCACTTTTGGCGGCAAGGAAAGCTACATCGATCAGCTGACGGTTCAGCTCAACAGCTCGGACCCGAAGCTGCTGCTGTACCCGGAAGAAATTGCCGAGATGGCAGCCGCTGCGGCAGCTAACCAGGGCTGCCGGAGCGAGAGCTGGCAGGATTTTGCGCTGCGGGAAGCCCCGGATTGCGAACTGCCCCAAGCGGGTCCGGACGACATCTGCTACCTGCAATATTCCTCTGGCTCGACCCGCTTCCCGACCGGCGTCGCCGTGACGCATCGTTCGCTGCTACACAATCTGTACGGGCACGCCGCGAGCATGCATCTGGGCGAGAACGATCGGTGCGTCAGCTGGCTGCCGTGGTATCATGACATGGGTCTGGTCGGCTGTTTCCTGTCGTTGATCGCAAACCAGGTATCAGGCGATTATCTGAAGCCCGATGCCTTTGCGCGTCGCCCGCTCGCCTGGCTGGACATGATCAGCGCCAACAAGGGCAACACGCTGTCTTACTCGCCAACCTTTGGCTACGACATTTGCGCGCGCCGCATCTCCAGCCAGAGCCATGTCGCAGAGCGGTTCGACCTGTCGCGCTGGCGGATCGCGGGCAATGGAGCGGACATGATCCGCCCGGATGTGATGCAGCAATTCGTCAACGCCTTTGCCGAAGCGGGCTTCAAGGCGAGCGCCTTTACCCCTTCTTATGGTCTTGCAGAAGCGGTGCTCGCGGTCACGGTGATGCCCCCGGGCGAAGGCATCCGGGTCGAACTGGTCGAGGAAGAGCGCCTGTCAGGCACGCCGCGCGATCTGTCGCGCCCGGCGCGCTACCGTGCGATCGTGAATTGCGGCAAGGCCCTGCCCGATATGGAAGTGCAGATCCGCGGCGAGAATGGCGATGCGCGGCCTGACCATCATATCGGCAAGGTATGGTGCAGAGGGCCCAGCGTGATGCATTCCTACTTCCGCAATCTGGAAGCGACCGAGGATTGCCTCGTCGACGGATGGCTCGACACCGGCGACATGGGCTATCTCGCCGATGGTTATCTGTTCATCGTCGGCCGCGCCAAGGACATGATCATCATCAATGGCAAGAACCACTGGCCGCAGGATATCGAATGGGCAGTCGAGCAATTGCCCGGCTTCAACCATGGCGACATCGCGGCTTTTTCAATCGAGACGGAAAGTGGCGAGGAAGCACCCGCAGTGCTGGTCCACTGCCGTGTTTCCGATCCGGAAGAGCGCATCCGCCTGCGCGATCAGATTGCCGACAAGGTCCGCTCTGTCACCGGCATGAGCTGTGTGGTCGAACTGGTGCCGCCGCGCACCCTGCCGCGTACCAGCTCTGGCAAGCTTTCGCGCGCGAAAGCGAAGAAGCTGTACCTGTCAGGCGAGATCGCACCGCTCGAAATGGCGGCGTAGGCAAGCTTTCGCTGACCTCTACTCCACCTCGTCCCAGCGCAGCGTCACTTCTGACCCACCACGCGTCAGCACGCCCTGCCTTACGTCGCTGACACCTGCCTCGTCGAGATCACGCTCGATCAGCGCCACCAGTTCCTCTGGACCGGAAAGAACCACCGGCAAGCCGAGCCGCTGCACACTCCACACCGCGAGATCGCGCGCCACGCGGCCTTGCTCGGTCAGTGTGTAGACCGGCTCACCTGCCGCATTGCGCTGCACCTGATAGGCGATCACCGGCAGCGGGCCGACCGGTGGGATCAGCTCCACTGTCCAGTCCGGCGCAGTCGCCGCAATTCGCGCTTCAAGGATGTTATAGGTCGAAAGCGTCGCCCCTTCGAGGCGGCGCGCGCGAACGATCGCGCGTTTGCGGTTTCGGTCAACAGTGACATCGCTGTCTGGGACACCAGCCACCAGTGCAAGGTGTCGAGCAACGTCTTCTGCCTGCTCGCGGGCATTGGCCTCCTCGCGTGCGCGGGCGGCGGACAATTGTGCCTGTTCCGCTGCGCTTGCATTTGTACCGACCTGGAATTGTGCCAGCAACAACTCCACGTTCTGCCCCAGACGCCGCTCCAGCGCAGCGCTGATTTCTGCATCTGCATCGTCCCGCAAGCGCGGAGTCAGTACAGTTGCGTCGATCACGAGGGGATCTCTTGTGAAATCGATCTCGAACTGGTCGATCCGCGCACTTGCTCCAAACGCATCCTGCAATTCGTTTCGGACGATGCGCTGTGCGTTTGTCTCCCACGCAATGTTTTGCAAGGAGATGAAAAGCGGGATTGCCAGCGCTACAAACACGGTGACAATGGCGATATTCTGGAACAGCGTGTTGCGTTCGCTAAGGCTGGTGCGGAAGCCGTAGAGTTTCGCCATCGCAAGGGCGGTCAGCGCAATGGTCAGGAGGTTCGTGACAAAGAGAAACAACGCTCCCCAGAAAACAGTGCCGTTAAAAGTTGCCAGCCCATAGCCGACGGTCGCAAGCGGCGGCATCAAGGCGGTTGCGATGGCCACCCCCACGATCGTGCCTTCGCGTCCCCGGATCATCGCATAAGCGCCCGCCAATGCCGAGAACAACGCCACCAGCAAGTCGAACAGGTTAGGCCGGGTGCGTGCCGCGATTTCCGGCGTGATCGTCTGGATGGGCGAAAAGAACACGATCAGCGCGCACAGCAGAATCGCCATGGCCGAGCCCCAGGCGAGCGAGCGTGCTGACTGTTTGAGCCAGGCGTAATCGCCAATCGCAAGGGCGAAGCCCAATCCCATGATCGGACCCATCAGCGGGGAGAGCAGCATCGCTCCGATAACCACCGCAGGCGAGGACAGCAGCAAGCCAAGGATCGCAATTCCGCCTGACATCGCGGTCATGAACAGATAGCGTTCAGACAGAGCGCAATCATCGCGGCGCTTTTCTATCACTGCCGGTTGATCGACCGTGGCTGTGACTTCCTGTCGCCACCACCGCAGCAGGCTGAATTTCACGCTGGAGAGCGAAGGGCGTGGAGCCTCACCCTTCGGCATTGCCTCATCATCAGCGACGCTTTCGATTGCCGCCGGACTGGACACAGCTTCACTGGCGCTCAATTCATTCTTGTCAGCCACGTTTGGCCATCCCCTGATTGGTCAAACATCTGATTTACGCAGATTCGCGCATTAGGCAAAGCCGCGAATTCGCCGCTGCTTTCGCTGGACCTTCAAGCGTGCATAAGGCACATTCTCTTGAACAATGTGTCTTAGGATACTAATACAGTCAGGATGTATGGCGCGCCGGTATTCGTGGGCGCGCCTTTAAGGAGCATTACGCAGCCCATGAGCACGCAAGAAACGACAACCAAGACCGAAACCGAGTTCGACCTGACCCCGCCTGATCCGGTGCCGGTGGTGAAGGCGGAAAAGGCTGCGGGCCTTGTTCCGGTCGATGAGGGAAAGAAGTCCAAGCTGGACGAAAAGGTCGACAATTTCGTTGCCGAACTGGTGGCGGAAGATGCCAATTCCCCCGCATTCGGCGAGAAAGTCGACCAGATCACGCGCATGGGTCAGGAACAGATCCGGGCAGCGGCGGCAATGTCAAACCGCTTCCTCGATCGTCCGGTGCGGGCGATGGATCAGGACACTGGCGTCGGAAATGACCTGCTAGAGCTGCGCAAGACCGTGGAAGAACTCGATCCAGGCCGCAAGGGCAAGATCCGCGGGCGCAAGCTGTTCGGGATCATTCCGTTCGGCAACAAGATGCAGCGCTATTTTGACAGCTATACAAGTTCGCAGGGACACATCCAGTCGATCCTGGAGCGGCTTGCATCCGGCAAGAAGGAACTGCACGAGGATAACGCCGCAATCGATGTCGAACGGCAAAAGCTGTGGGAAGCGATGGGCGAGCTGGAGCAGATGATCCACATCGCCAAGACGCTCGATGCGCGGCTCGAAGACAAGGCAGCAGAGCTCGACAGCACCGATCCGGCGAAGGCCAAGGCGCTGCGCGAAAGCGCCCTGTTCTATGTTCGCCAGCGCACCCAGGACCTGCTCACGCAAATGGCGGTCAGCGTGCAAGGCTATCTCGCGCTCGACCTCGTCAAGAAGAACAATGTCGAGCTGGTCAAGGGCGTGGACCGGGCATCGACCACCACCGTGGGCGCGCTGCGCACCGCAGTGACGGTTGCACAGGCGATGACCAATCAGCGGCTGGTGCTCGGCCAGATCACGGCGCTGAACCAGACCACCAGCGACATCATCGATTCGACCAGCACGCTGCTGCGCGAACAGACCGGCAAGATACACGAGCAGGCTGCCTCCAGCACGATCCCGCTCGAAACGCTGCAGCGGGCGTTTCAGAACATCTATGACACGATGGATGAAGTGGATGACTTCAAGGTCCGCGCGCTTTCCAGCATGAAGCAGACGGTCGAGACCCTTTCAGCCGAAGTCGAAAAGTCGAAGGGCTATATCGCACGGGCTGAGGGGCAGGCTCAGGCACAGGCGAAGGTGGCTTCCGAACCCTCGCTGCTTTCGCTCGAAAAGTAAGGCCTGAGCACCGATGGCCGATAGCACCCGCGAATCCGATCAGATCCTGAGCGCTGCTGGGCGTAGCCTTGCGGTGCAGCGCGAGGGCGGCACGCATCGCCCGGCGAAATCGATCGGTCGCGGGTCAGCGGATCTCAAAGCGAGGCACTGGAAGAGCCGGATCAAGCGCATACTGATTGCCCTTGCCGGGATCTGGGTTGCGGCCGTCGCAGCGGGTCTGATCCTGGACGGGATCGGCTTTACGGGGATCATGCTTACATTCCTCGCGGCGGTTGTCGCGGTCGGCGTGTTTGCGAAATATCCCAAGATCAAGGTGCCCAAGCGCGAAGACCTGAAGAAAGGCGACGCGCGGCAGATGGTGGGCCGCACCGAACTGTGGCTCGAGGCGCAGCGTGCTGCCCTGCCCCCGCCTGCAGTGCAGGTGGTCGATCAGCTTGGCGTACAACTGGACGCGCTCGGGCTTCAGCTGGAAACAATCGATGCCAACAATCCCGCGCTCAATGAAGTGCGCGAACTGGTCGGCGAATACATCCCGGAGACGATCGACAATTACCGCAAGATCCCGGCACATCTGCGCGGCGAGAAGCACGCCGGCAAGACCGCGGACGAGCGCCTGACGCAAAGCCTTACCAAGATCAGCGGCGAAGTTGACCGTGTCACGCGACGCATGGCGGAAGGCGCGCTCGACGATCTGGCGATCAAGTCGCGTTATCTCGATTACCGCTTCGGCGGCCCCGAAGCCCTGGAGGACCACCGTTGATGCGCGTTGCACTCCCTCATGAACTCGGCAAGGATGAAGTCCGCCGCCGCTTGAAAGAACGCAGCCATGAAATCGCCGATTACATCCCCGGCGGGATGGCCAGGGTCTCGACCGGCTGGGATGGCGAGGATTGCATGACGCTCAACGTGTCGACCATGGGCCAGTCGATTGATGGCCAGGTCGAGATCGAAGACGAACAGGTCGTCTTTGTCGTTGACCTGCCGTTGGCGCTGTCATTCATCGGCGGTATGCTGGAAAGCGCGATCCGGAAAAACGGCACCAAGCTCCTCGAAAACGGATGATTTTATCGCGGTTGAGCCCTGCCCCCGCTCTTAACCCTTTACAAGGTCGATATAATTCCTGCACATCATTAGCGGGATCGGCGCTCTCTCGCTGATTTGGTCGACATTCGTGGCATGGGTTCAGGGCTCCTGGCGGAGCGTTGACGTAACGCATGCTCGAATGGCGGACTGAGGGAAAGGGAGGCAGCGTTATCCAATTTGCAAACACCACAGCAAGCCTGCGCGATCAGCTGCGAGCGCGCACCAGCCACGCCCACGAACGGCTTGACGGAGCGATGTCAACATTCGGTTGGGACACGCGCGCGGGCTATGCCCGCTTCCTGCAGGTCCAGCATGCCGCACGCCTTCCGATCGAGCGCTGGATCGCTCAGAAATGTCCGAAAAATCTGCAGACTCCTGCGCAAGCCGAACTGCTGGAAGCCGACATTGCAGCACTTGGATTGACGATTTTCACGCCTCCTCGCGCATTCAAGCTCGCAGCAGGCGCTGAACCGACAGGTGCGGTCTGGGCGCTTGCCGGGTCATCGCTCGGCAATGCCATGATGCTGAAGTCGCTGATGCAGGGCGCTGACGCCGCATCGCTTCCAACCGCGTTTCTCAGCGATACGTCCATGCACGCCTTCTGGAGAAGCCTGCTGCCGGCACTCATGCGAGTGCCGGATCAGGCCTTGGCCGACGCTTCGTGCGAGGGTGCGCAGGCGGTGTTCGACCATTTCCTGCGCACTGCTCAGGCTTTCCAGCAAAGGCTCGCTGCATGACAGATGGGCCGCGCCGCTTCGAACTGACAGACTGTGATCGCGAGCCGATCCATGCGCTCAACACCATTCAACCATTTGGCGCGCTGCTGGCGGTCAATCTCGACTGGACACTGGCTTATCACTCGCAGAATGCCGCCGAAGTGCTCGGTCTTGCCGAGATTCAGTCAGGCCGCAAGCAACTCCAGATCGGAAGCAGCCTCGATCACGTCCTGAGACCGCTTGCGCTGGAGCGGATCAAGAGCTGCCTGTTCTCGCTTGAAACAGCCGACGCGGTGGATCGCATTTTTGCGCTGGAACTGGTCAACGACCGGCTTTTTGATTGTGCCGTGCATCGCGCCGACCACGTCATCGTGATTGAGGTCGAGCCGCATATGGGCGAGCGCCAGCCCGCCAGCCCGCTCGACTTGCTCGGTCCGCTGACCTCGCAGCTGGAAACCACTGAAGACATGCAGGTGATCTGCCGAATGGGGGCAGCACGGCTTAAGCAGATCCTCGGCTATGACCGGGTCATGGTCTACCGCTTCCGGGCAGACGGGACCGGAGAAGTGATCGCGGAAGAGCGCGAACCCAAGCTGGAGAGCTTTCTCGGCTTGCGCTATCCGCGTACCGATATTCCCGAGCAGGCCCGCGCGCTCTATCTGCGCAACCGCTTTCGCATTATTGCGGACGTTGAGGCCATTCCCGTCGCGATCCTGCCGCAAGGGCGCTTTGGTTCAGAACCGCTCGATCTGTCTATGTCGACCCTGCGCGCGGTCTCGCCGATCCATATCCAGTATCTGAAGAACATGGGGGTGGGCGCATCGCTGTCGATTTCGATCGTGTATCAGGGCAGATTGTGGGGGCTGTTCGCATGTCACCACGGCAGCGCCAAGCCGCTCCCGTTCGCGACGCGCACGACCGCAGAGCTGTTTTCGCAACTGTTCTCGATTGCGCTGGACCGCTCGCTGCTGCGGCAGAACGAAGCCGTTCGGATGCAAGGTCAGCGATTGCATGACCGACTGATGGTGCGTCTCGCACAGGGTCCCTCTCTGGTCGAAAACCTGCCCATGCTCGATGATCTGCTAAAGGGAACCATCGCACATGATGGTCTTTCGGTTATGGTCGATGGCGTTTATCGCGCGCGTGGCTTTGCCCCTGACAGGGAAGAATTCGAAGCGCTCGTGCCGACCCTTAATGGATTTCCGTCCGGCAGGATTCTTGCAAGCGAAGCGATCGCCCAGCATATCTCCGCTGCCGCCTCTTTCGCGGATCGGGCCGCGGGCGCGCTGATCATTCCGATGTCGCGCAACCCGCGAGACTACCTCGCTCTATGGCGCAGGGAATTGCCGCAAAAGGTCGTATGGGGCGGCAATCCCAACAAGGCCGTGAGCAAAGATGAAAAAGGCGCAACACTGACCCCGCGATCAAGCTTTGCCGCCTGGGAGCAGACCGTATCCAACCATTCCGAACGGTGGAACGAGAATGATCTGCAAATCGCTGAGCGGCTCCGCACGACCTTGCTGGAGATCATTCTCAAACTGACCGATGACGCAGAACGCGAGCGCCGCAAGTCACAGGAACAGCAATCACTGCTGATTGCAGAACTCAACCACCGCGTGCGCAATATCCTCAATCTGATCCGCAGCCTGGTCGATCAGAGCAGGCGCGAAGCGCTCGACAAGGACCAGTTTGTTGAAATCGTGAGCGGTCGGATCACTGCGCTTGCGACCGCACATGAAAACATTACTCGCGAAAACTGGTCTCCGGCTCCGATCTCGAAACTTATTGAAGCCGAAGCCAAGGCCTATCTGAACGGCAAGCGGGACCGTTTGCGCCTGAGCGGCGAAGATGTGCTCGTTTCGCCCAAGGCATACACAGTGCTCGCCCTGGTGCTGCACGAGATGGTCACGAACTCCGTCAAATATGGCAGCCTGTGCGACCGCAGCGGCGAGCTTGCCATCGCGCTGAGCCGGAGCCCGGACGGCGATCTGATCATCGACTGGCAAGAGAGCGGCGGACCGCCGGTTGAGGAACCAACCCGGCGCGGCTTCGGCTCGACGATCATCGAACGTTCGATCCCGTTTGAATTGCAGGGCGAAGCGCGGCTTGACTTCCAGCGCGAAGGACTGCGTGCCCATTTCCGCATTCCTGTCTCTCATGTCGAAACAGGCAGCATTCCGATTCCCAACGAAAGCCAGAGCGAGGCGCCGGAGCCGAATGCCGTGGAGATCGTTTCATCTGGCAGCCTGCCTGAGACGATCCTGCTGGTCGAGGACAGCATGATCATCGCGCTCGACACCGCTGAAATCCTGCGCGACTTTGGAATTTCGCATGTCGCCACCTGCTCCTCGGTCGCCAGCGCGCTTGAGGCGATCGAAAACAATCTGCCCGACTTTGCGATCCTCGATTTCAATCTTGGCTCGGAAACAAGCGAACGGATCATCAGCGAGTTGCGATCGCTCGAGGTGCCGTTCGTGCTCGCAACCGGCTATGGAGATATCAGCAAGCAAGCTGCAGCGCTCGGCGCCGTCGGGGCGCTGAAAAAGCCGTATAGTCAGCGCGACATTGCCAGAATCATTCCGGGGTTGAGCGAGAGCGAAAACGGCACACGCCTCGCTTCAAGCGGGCGCAACCCGCCGCCGCAGGGTGAAGCGTAGCAAGGGCGCAGCCCATGGCTCTCATGCCGGGTTGGCGACGATCAAAGCAATCGCGTCGTCGCTGAAGCGGAAGGCATCAAGGTGAGGACCATAGGCGCAGCTGCCTGACGGTACTTCGCCTGAGCCTTGCGAGACACATCCACGGAGAGGCAGCACCAGGCAGGCGCGTGAGAACTGATCGCACACGGCTTCATCAGGAGTGCCCACCAGCCGTGTAAGCTGGAAATGCGGTCCATGGACAAGCGCCGCAGTTGCATCAGTGACCCGCGAGCGATGCGCGCTGGCATAGGGCCCGCCTTTGGCCACCGCGATGGCGCGCTCCAGATGGAGTTCGCGCGGACGGCCATAATCATACAGCCGGAAAGTCGTTTCACTCGACTGTTGCACTTCGACCAGCGATATGCCTGCGCCTATCGCGTGGACTGTACCCGCCGGGAGATAGAAGAAATCGCCTGCCGAAACGGGATGCCATGCAAGCAATTGCTCGATACTGCCATCGAGCGCCGCCGCTTTGATCGCATCCGCAGACAGTTCCTGCTCAAAGCCGATCGCCAGCTTTGCCTCAGGCTCGGCATCGAGGATCAGCCAGCATTCTTCCTTGCCGGCTTCGCCTGCCTGAGCCTGCGCATCGGAAGGGTGCACCTGGACCGACAATTTGTCGCTGGTGAAGAGATATTTGACGAGGATCTGATCGAGCTCGGCGGGGGAATCGAACCAGACCTCGCCTACTGGCTCAGCCGGAGCAATCGTCTTGCGAACCGCCGTTTCGAAAGGTTCGGGAAGAACCGCGCGTCCCCAGACCTTCTCGACCGCGCGTGTCGCAAGGACGCCCTCCGCTTCGGCGCTGCCTGAAGAGTGCTGGTCGCCGCTCATCCTTCAGCGGGGCCTTTGAGCTTACCGACCAGTTGCGCGCCTTCCCGGGTCGTCACGAGTACTTCATTGCCGTCTACGACCACGCACACGTCTTCCAGACCCACGACAGAAATGCGCGGACCATCGCTGATCGCGAGCACCCGCCTGGCGTCCTTAAATTCGGCGGGGCCCACGGCATGGTTGCCCGCATCATCGCCGGACAAGGCATCCTGCAAGGCGGCCCAATTGCCGATATCGGACCACCCCATACTGGCCTCGACCACCGCTGCGCGCCCAGTGTTTTCCATCACCGCATAGTCGATCGAATCCCCTTCGATCCCGGCAAAGACATCCGCCGCAGGATGAAACTTTTCGCCCTCTGTCACGCCTTTGGCAGCGGCATTGCGTACCGCCTCTGCCATGGCTGGGCGATGCTGCGCCAGCTCAGCCAGCAAAGCGCCCGCGCGAAAGGCGAAGATGCCGCCGTTCCATGCATAGCCGCCTTCTGCGAGGAACCCTTGCGCACGCTCAAGATCCGGCTTCTCGACAAAACGCGCAACTTTGTGTCCGCCTTCAAGCGGTTCGCCCAGCTTGATATAGCCGTAACCCGTCTCTGGCCCATCCGGCGCAATGCCGATGGCAACCAGCCAGTCGTCCTTGGCCAGCTTGGCCGCTTTACGAGCAGCAGCGACAAAGCCGGCATCGTCAGCAATATAGTGATCGCTGGGACACACGAGCATCACCGCATCGGGATCGAGCACGGCTGCTGCGAGCGCGATGGCAGGGGCCGTGTTCTTCGCCGCCGGTTCCACGACGATGCGAGCGCCGGTACCATCGGGCAATTGCGCCTCGATCAGCGGGACATGCTGCGCCCCGGCAACGATCACTGGCGCGCCAAACACTTGCGGATCAGAAGCACGCTCGACCGCTGCCCTGAACAAGGTGCGCTCGCCGACAAGCGGGATGAACGGCTTGGGCGCGCTGCGCCGGCTGCGCGGCCACAGCCGGGTGCCGCTTCCGCCGCACAGGATGACCGGGTGAATTGCATTGGTACTCATGAATTCAACCTCATAGTCGGAAATGGTTACTCGCCAACCTACGTATCAAAACCAACGCTGCCGCCAATAGAAAGGTGCAGCCACAAGGTTGCCGCGCGCATCCTGGGCCGGACGAAAACGCAATCGCTGCTCAACCAGATCGCAGGTAATCCGGTCCGCTTCAGGAAACGGGCTGGGGCGATAGATGGTGCAATTGCGCGCCCGGCCATCGGTACCGACGATCATCCGTACGATGACTTCGCTGCCCTTGCGTGCGTTACGCCCGCCTTCGGGAATGGGATAGTCGCGCGCGCTGTTGATCTCCCCGGAAATGTGCACCGGCCTGGTCACCGCCACCCCGCCCATGCCGCCGCCTTCGCGGCCACTGCCGGTTCCCGGACCCGAACCGCTTGCTCCGGTTCCATCGCCTGCATCGCGGGCGCCCGACGTGTTCGCGCTGCCGGTGGAGGAAGCCCGCGGCATCGGCGTATCCTCCTTCATCGGGACACGGGGACTCGGAGCAGCGACGGGCTTTGGCACAGCCTTCTTACCCGTTTCGCCTTGCGCGCCTTCATCGGGTTGCGGCGTGTTCTCAGGCGGGATCGGCTCATCGGGTGTGGTGACAGTTACCGTAAAAGCAGAGACCACGCTGCGCTCAACTGCGGCGGTGAGATCAGGGGCGAGCATCCGGGCGAAGGCATAGAGCGCCACCACGTGCAGCACGGCAAGCAGTGCGATGACACCCCAACGCATTGGGCGGCGCTGAGCGGAATAGCGGTCGGAGCGAGCCATGTATCCATAATAGACAAGCCCAATCAGATGGCCAATCCCGCCCGCGATGGACCGTTTCTCTCTACAATCCCAGTGGAAGAAGAGACATGGTACCTCAAACGGAAATGCATGACTGGCGGGCATGGGCTCAGTCAGGCGGGGCTGGCGCAACGCTCTTCATCTGCCTGTGCGGCGCGCTGGTGTTCGGATCGCTGGCTTGGATCAGCCTTGAATTCACCCGGCTCGACAGCCGCATAGCAGCGGTATGGATCCCCAACGCTGTCGCCGTTGCAATCCTGCTGCGCTTCACCTTCAAGAGAGAACAGCTGCTGATCCTCGCCATGTGGGTGGGCAATTCGATTGCCAATCTGCTTGGCGGAGACAGTGTCGGAGCGGCAGCGGCACTCGCGGCCTGCAACGCGATAGAGATCCAAATTGCCTTGTCGCTCACCCGGGCATTGTGCGGCCCCCGCCCCGACATGCTCGACATCAGCCAGATGACGCGCTTCATCCTTGCAGCGGCGGTCATTGCGCCGATGTGTTCGGCTGTGCTGGCGGTGATTACACTGGACCATCATCCCATCAGCCACTTTGTGAGTTGGGCGAAGTGGGCGGCGACCGATGGTCTTGGCATGGCCATAGTCGCTCCCAGCGTCATGGTTCTGATTGATGCCATGCGCAGGTTCACACGGCCTAGCAATCGCCGCTTGATTGAATGGTCGCTGATCCTGCTCGGCGGTGCTGTGGCCAACGCTCTGATCTTCGGGCAGAGCGTTGTACCGGTGATGTTCATGGCGCTGCCGATCGTCACGCTTCATGCATTTCGCCTGGGGGCGACAGGAACAGCCATCGCAATCGCGACTTCAGCGGCCATAGCGGTTGGCTTTACCGCTTCCGGACTTGGCCCCGTCAACTCGCTTGATATCTCTCCCACGATGAAGCTGATTGTGCTGCAGATTTACCTTGCCGCAGCTTTCCTGCTCGGACTGCCGGTTGCTGCCATCCTCGCAGGACGCGACCGGGCCTTGCAGGCGCTGGCTGACAAGCAGGCAGAACTTGCCTTGCTGACCGACAGCATCGCCGACGCAGTGCTGCATTATGACAAGTCTGGTGTGTGCACCTACGCCTCGCGCTCGGTACGCAATGTGCTGGGCGAACCGCCCGAGGCCTTCCTCGGCAATCCTGGCAGCGACCGGGCCCACCCGGAATCGCAAAGCCATTTCGCTGAGATCGAACAGCGGCTGCTGAGCGGTGTCAGCGCAAAGGAGCGTTTCATTTTCCGTCGCCGTACCGATGATGAAACCGGTCGCCCAATTTATATCGAAGCCGACTGCGCGGTCGCCCGCCAAAAGCCCGGTGGCCCACCCAGCGGCATGGTCGTCTCCGCGCGCGAAGTCACAGACCGCGTCGAACTGGAAATCCAGCTGACCCGCGCCCGCCGGGTCGCAGAGGAAGCAGCACGCGGGAAATCCGAATTTCTGGCGAATATGAGCCATGAAATCCGCACGCCCATGAACGGCGTTTTGGGCTTTGCCGAACTGCTCGAACAAGCCGATTTGCCGCCCGAGCAAGCGCACCACGCCCAGTTGATCGTGGAATCGGGACGCTCCATGATGATGCTGCTCAATGACATTCTTGACCTTGCCAAGATCGAAGCAGGGCATGTGACGATTGAGCGCGAGCCGACGGATCTCGGCGAGTTGATCCGCGAATGCACCCGGCTGCATCAGGCCAGCGCTCAGAAGAAAGGTCTGGAATTGACCTGCGAAGGTCCAACCCGCGGTCCCTTCATCATTACCGATGGCCTGCGAGTACGCCAGATCCTTCTCAATCTGCTCAGCAACGCGGTGAAATTCACGGAAGCTGGGTCAATCACCCTGCGTCACTCGATCCGCGATGATCGAGTCCAGATCGAAGTCGAAGACACCGGCATCGGGATCCTGGGCGACCGGCTGGCGAACATCTTTGACCCTTTCGTGCAAGGAGAAGGCGACACCTCAAGGCGGTTCGGCGGTACTGGTCTGGGGCTGACGATCAGTCGCCAGCTCGCAGAATTGCTCGATGGCTACCTCGACGTGACCTCCACCCCCGGCATGGGAAGTTGCTTCACGCTCAGCATTCCATACGAAATTGCACTCCAGGCTCCTGAGAAATCGCCTGCCCGTGCGCGGAGCGAGCAAGGCGATCCGCACCTTCAACCCTCGCGCATTCTGCTTGCGGAGGACCATGACATCAACCGGATGCTGGTGTCTGCGATGCTGGAGCGGTGCGGGCAGACTGTCTCGATTGCCCGCGATGGAGAGGAAGCCATCGAAGCTGTGCTGGAGGCATTCGCTGAGGGAACGCCATTCGACCTCGTCCTGATGGACATCCAAATGCCCGGCTGCGATGGTTATTCGGCAACCCGCGCGATCCGGGCCGAGGGAATCCGAGCGAGCGCGCTACCGATCATTGCACTCACAGCGAATGCGTTCCCGGAAGATATCGCCGCAGCGCGCGAAGCGGGCATGCAAGGCCATTTAGCCAAGCCACTTGCCTTTGCTGACCTGGTCAACGCGCTCCAGCGCTGGTTGCCTGTGCGCATCGTCGATATCGCGGCGGTTGCCAGCGCTCCTGCAGCAGAGGCTGAGCCCGTCAAGCACCCGGCAACCGTGCACTCGCCCTCGCTGGTGAAGCGCTGGCAAATCCGCCGCAGCGAGACGCTGGCAGCGGTCAGCGCTGCCTTGCGCGACGAAGCGCTTGGCGGAGCTGAGGCCGATGCGCTGGCCCGGCTTGTGCACACGCTCGCTGGTACTGCCGGGATGTTCGGGGAAGCGAAACTGGGCGAATGCGCCGCTGCGCTGGAACGGGCTCTCAGGACTGATACACAGCTGGACGATCGGCGGGCACTCGCTCAGCGCCTGCTCGACACGGCAATGTTCCTCGATCAGCCCAAACAGCCAGAAAGCGAATAGGTCGGACTTGCAAAAAAGCAAACGGCGGAGCTCTGTGCCAGAGCCCCGCCGCTGCAAGTTTTAATCGCTGAACGGTTTGGATCAGAATTCGTAGCGAACGCCGACCTGGATCTTCCAGACGGAAGCTGAGGTCCCCACGTTGTCGCGATCATCGGGATTGAATCCGGAGATCCGATAGCGACCTTCCGAGTCAAACCCGCCATCGACTACGTCAACGAGAGCGCCATCACCAGCGCCGAAGGTTCCGCCGGGAACCGAACGGAAAACGTTCCAGCTGTTATCAAGCATATTCAGAACGTTATCGAAGTCAGCAAACAGTGTGAAGCGGTCCTCAATCCCGAAGAACTTACCCGGCCCCGGCAGTTCCTGCGCGATGCGCAGGTCCATGTCGAAATACCAGTCCGAACGACAGGTGTTACGCTTGATCGTTTCGCCCGGTGTGTAATCGCAGCCCGAGGCAGCCACATAGTCGATCAAGGACTGGACAGACGCGGCATCCGAAAGGGGCGAGACATTGGGATCATTTACTCCGCTCGGCACATATAGCAGCTGTTGGTCGCGGCTGCTCGACAGCTCGGTGAATGGCGCTCCGTCAAAGGTCAGGCTGTAAGGACGCCCCGAACGTGCAACGAAGACCAAGCCAAGTTCAGTACCATAATCGCCAAAGAACTCTTCGCGCAGGTTAGCCGCGAATGTTGCGACGTGACGGGTCTGGTAGTTCGAAGGAGACACTGCCGGGTCGAGCACGTCGAAAGTAGCTGACTTGCCAAAGTTAGACGACGCGGTCGAGCTACGGGCTTCACGGCGGTTTTCCGCATCGGTCCAGGCATAACCCAAGTTGACCCGGAAATTACCTGCCTCGGTGAATAGCCCGCCTTGGAAGTTCTTGGACAGGATGATCGACGCGACATGGCTTTCAAAGCTGCCCGCATTGGTCAGCATATACTCGTCTTCACGGCGCGTATTGAAGCACACATCGGTGACCCCTTTCCACACGCCCGGCGATACATAAGTCGCATCGCAACCCGCGATCAGAGGATCGATCGACGAATAGACTGGGCGGCCGTCGACGAGGAACCCGTTATCGCCTGCGCGATAATCAAGCGCATAGGTAAGGTCGACCCAATTCACCGGATTGCGGAACTTCGAGTAGATGTAGTCAAGGTTCAGGTTCCAGTTCGAGAAGAACCCTTCATCTGCACCAAACGTCGTTTCAAGCCCGATGTTGGCACGGACCACGGACGGAAGCTTGAAGTTGGGATCAGTCGACTGAACCGGAGCAGCGCCCTGTGCTGCAACGGCGCTGCCAGCGTCGATCGCGCATTGCGGGATGCCGGTGAATACACCGTTCACTACCACATCGATCTGGCCATTCGCATCGCGCGCAAGGCCGGCACAGGCCGCATCGAGCGTGGTGCCCTCTGCGGTGGAGAAACCGGTGTTTGAGAACGCGTTGGAGAACCAGACGGTTGGGTCGCCTCCACCGAACACGCCTATGCCGCCCTTGATGACCGTGCCTTCGAAGAAACCTTCGTTGAACAGGTCGTAGGTGAAGCCGAGACGCGGCAGGAACAGCGGATCAAACCGGCCGAACGAAGTCGCGTTGGTGTAGCCATAACGCTGCAGGAACAGCGGGTTGGCGCGCGGGGCGTCGCCGCTATACCAGTCAACGCGGCCGCCGATCAGCACATTGAGCTGGTCGGTCAGCTGCCACTGGTCCTGCACATAGGCAGTCCATATCGTGCGCGAGAATTCCGCTGCAGCTTCGTTGATGTCGCCGCTTCCGGTCGAAGCAATGGCTGCGCCGTCGATTTCATTGTCCACGACATCGTCGGCACCGGTAAAGCCGCTCGGGAAGCCGCTACCATTGGTCAGCAGCCCTTCACGAAAATCGTCAAGGTTCTGGAAGAACAGGGTGCCGGTCGCATTGATCGCGAACAGGTTATAGAAGTCGGCCTTGTTGACTTCAAAGCCGAGCGTGAATTCGTGATCGCCTGCCAGCAGATTGGCCTTCGCTTTGAACTGGTCGATCGTCTGTTCAAGCGCGTTTGCAGAACGGAAGATCCCCGGGCCGGTCGTAAGCAGGCCATTGTCGCCCGGTCCAACCACGCCGACTGCGAGGCGAACCGTCGGGTTCTCGTCCTGCTGTTCGTTGAAGCCGAACGGACCCTGGCGATCGGTGATGTCCGAACGTGCAAAGCTGATCTCGGTCGAGAAATTATCGGTCCAGTCCGAATAGAGCCGCGCCGAATAGTAGTCGGACAGCGTGCCCTGCTCGTTGAAGCTGTTGATGCCGGTGAGATTGTTCGACCCCGTGTCCGACGTCACGAATGCTTCGTCGAGCTTCTGGTAGCTCAATTCGAGACGCTGGCCGTCCGTGATCAGGGCATCGACCCGTGCGAAATAGCGCGTGCTCGCGTCTGGGGTGATGCGCGGATAACCGCCCACGTCCTGGCCGTATACGTCGCGCGCGATCTGGGCGAATTCGTCGAACTGTGCCTGAGTCACGAAATCGACTTCGTTGGCAAGGCCGCTGCCTTCAGGACCGCGATCGAACGGATCGGGCAGGTCGGTTTCTTCGTACCCGACGAAGAAGAACAGCCGGTCCTTGATGATCGGGCCGCTGAGCGTCGCGCCCCAGCGCTTTTCCTCAAACGGAAGGGTGCTAGCATCGCGACCGTCAACCGTGTCGCCGCGCAGGTCGTCGTTGCGGAAGGTAAAGAAAGCCGATCCGTGGAAATCATTACCACCCGACTTGGTGATCACATTGATCGTACAGCCGGTGAACTGGCCGTATTCGACATCGAACGGGGCGAACTCGACTGAGGTCTCGCGAACAACGTCAAAAGGTACAGGAAGCGCGCTGCGGGCCGCGAACGGCGTATCGGTCAGGCCAAAACTGTCTGACTGGATGATTCCGTCAACCGTGAAGCTGTTAGAACGGTCATTGCCGCCAAGGCATGAGATACGATCGACTTCCGAGGAACGCTCGAGACTGACACGCGGATCGAGACGGACGATGTCGCGGATATCGCGCGAGATTGACGGAAAGCCCTCGAGCGCGTCAGCACCGAATGACTGGCCAGGACCGACAGCAAGCTGGGTCACACCTGCGCGCGCGCCAGAGACAACGATCACATTGTCGCTATCGCCGGTGGCGGTCGATGCGAGGCGGAAGGAAAGCGACGTGTTACCCGAGACCGAGGTGTTCACGCCTTCGACCGTCTGGCCTTCGTATCCGGATGCGGTTGCCGTGATCGTGTAAGGTCCGCCCGGAACCAGTGATACGGCGCGGAAGTTGCCGTCAGCGCCCGCTTCAAGAGTTCTGGTTTGCCCGGTGCGAGTGTCAGTAATGACAACCGAAGCACCGCCGAGTGGGGCGCCGTCTTCGGAAGTGACCCGGCCTTCGATGCCGGAAGTAATCTGCTGTGCATGGGCTGCAGTCGGTGCAAATGCGGTTGCCGCAGTGAGGCTGACCGCGCTCGCTGCAAGGAGATATTTGAGTTTCATGGTGGTCGGTCCCTTGATCACATGAAGGAGAGAGATGTGTGAATTGGTAGTTCTGCGCCTAGGGGCATTGAGCGTCGGTCAAAAGACGGATTTGTGACAGGCATGTGAAAAACTTCGCGTGTGTTTGGAACGATCTGCGCGAACGCTCTCAATTGGCGCTCCCGGACCCCCCGGAATCCGGGGACTTCAGCGCCCTGTTGCTGCAACGCAACACGAACGGAAAAACGGGCCCTGGCTGTGCGCCTGGCCGTCTTGTTCAAGCCAGATTGATCTCACGCAGCCGCTGCTGGAGGAATTCATGGCTGGAGATCGGCTCGGGCGCTTCCGATTCGTGGCCCGCTTCGATGCAGCTCTCCAGCGTTTCAATCACATAGTCGGGACGGAAATGAAGGAAGAACGGCATGGAGTAACGCGAGCGGGTTTTTGCCGCGCCATGCGGGTTGACGACCCGGTGCGTAGTTGAACGCAACCGGCTGTTGGTAAGCCGGTCGAGCATGTCGCCGACATTGATCACGAGCGCGCCATCGGGCACGTCGACCGCCTTCCAACTCCCTTGCCTGGTGAGCAATTCGAGGCCGGCTTCTTCTGCGCCGAGCAGCAAAGTGATCGTGTTGATATCGCCATGCGCAGCCGCACGGATAGCTCCGTCAGGCGCGTCTTCGCCGAGCGGCGGGTAATGCAGCAGGCGCATCACCGAATTGCCATCTTCAACCGTCGCCGCGAAGTACTGCTGATCCAGCCCCAGGTGCAAAGCGATCGCTTCCAGCACGCGCAAGCCAGCGGTTTCGAACGCGCCATAGAGTTCGCTGAAAGTCTCGCGAAAGCCGTCGATTTCATCCGGCCAGACATTGGGCGCCATATATTCTGAAAGCGGGTGACCTTCGGGCAAGGACCTCCCGACATGCCAGAATTCCTTCAGGTCGAAGATTTCGGCATCCTTGGCCTTTTCTGTCCCGAAAGGGGTGTAGCCGCGCGCACCGCCGCCACCTGGAATCTGGTAGCCGCGCTTGACCTCTTCCGGCAGCGCGAAAAACTCTTTGGACTTGGCTTCCGCGCGGTCGATCAGGTCCTGCGGGATGCCGTGATCGCGCACCACGGCAAAGCCATATTCGGCAAAGCTGCGGCCCAGTTCGTCAGCGATGGTGTCAAGCGGTTGCGCGAGCGAAACAATTGCTATGTCAGTCATGAGCTTACTCTTAATAGGGCAAGAACAGTCCCGCCAGAGCAGCGCTCATCAGATTGGCGAGGCTACCGGCGGCGAGCGCACGCAATCCCAGCTTTGCGATCACAGGTCTTTGATTTGGCGCAAGTCCGCCTGTCACCGCCATCTGGATGGCGATGGAGGAGAAGTTGGCGAAACCGCACAGCGCGAAGGTCACAATCGCGCGGCTGCGCTCCGACAGATCGTCAAGCTGCCCGAGGTCGATGAAGGCCACAAATTCGTTGAGCACGATCTTCGTGCCGAACAGTCCACCAGCCACGCCCGCATCTTCCCACGGGATGCCGATCAGGAACATCACCGGGGCAAAGACATAGCCCAGGATTTGCTGGAATGAGAGATCCGGATATCCGACCAGCCCCCCAACCGAACCAAGCAGTCCGTTTGCGAGCGCAACCAATGCAACGAAAGCCAGCACCATCGCGCCCACCGCCACTGCCAGTTTGACGCCGGTTTGCGCACCTTGTGCGGCTGCTTCGATGACATTTGCAGGCTTTGTGCCTTCCTCGAAAGTCTCAGCCACTTCGACTTCATATGGTTTACCGCCTTCGACGATCGCGCCTGGGCCTTCGCCGCTGATCCTCGCTTGCGGCATGGCAATCTCGCCTTCCGCTGCTGGCGATCCCTCATGCTCATCCGGCATGATGATCTTCGCCATCAGGATACCGCCGGGTGCGGACATGAAGGCGGCCGCAAGCAGGAACGGCAAGTACTCATCACCCAGCAGCCCGGCATAGGCCGCGAGGATCGTCCCCGCGACCCCCGCCATGCCAACGCTCATAAGGGTGAACAATTGGCTTGGCGCAAGCGCAGCCAGGTACGGGCGGACGACCAGCGGGCTTTCCGATTGCCCGACAAAGATATTGGCTGCCGCGCCGAGGCTCTCGACCTTGCTGACGCCGGTCACGAAGGCGATCCCGCCGCCCACCCAGCGCACCACGCGCTGCATGATGCCGAGGTAATAGAGGATCGAAACCAGCGACGCGAAGAACACAATTACTGGCAAGGCTCCGAGTGCAAATGTGTTCTGCAAGGGGTTGTCCACGCCAAACAGGAAAGCTGTACCTGCGTCTGCGTAGGAGAGCAGCGCGGAGACACCGTCGGACATCCCCTGGATCACCGCCCTGCCCCAACTGGTTGCCAGCACAAGGAAAGCCATCAGTGCTTGCAGGCCAAAGGCGGCTGCGACGACACGCAAACGGATGCGCTTCTTGCCGGTCGACAGAATGAAGGCGAAGGCAAGGATCACAAGTATCCCGGCGATATTAATCAGGAATGGCGGCATGAGACCCCTTCGTGCTGCCGGAATCGGTAGAAGGCCAGCGTGTCGCCTTTTGTGGCGCGCCAGTCAAATAAGAAGCTTCATGCACGTGGGCTGTTCCCACAGGCAGCGCAAGGCGGCCACTTCCCTTTTCGCCTGCTCGCGCATAGGCAAACGCGATGAATGAGACAGCTGAAAACCCGGTGAGTGTTGGCATGACCATGCCGCGCGGATTGTTTGTCTACCTGCTTCTGTATGGCGGCATGACAGTGATCGCAGGCGTGCTCGCTTTCAAGCAGGTGCAGCTCTGGCCGACCCAACTTGCAGTGGAAGCGGGCATCTTCGCATTCCTGATGCTGGTGGTGATCAGCAGCACGATCGCGCAGCTCTATGGAGAGCGGATGGCGAACCGGCTGGTGTGGTGGGGGTTCCTGCCGCTCGCCATGTCAGCCGCCCTGATCGGGTTGGTAATGAACCTGCCAGCTTCGCCGGAAATGCTGGAGTTCCGCAGCACGGACCTTGCCGCATTCGAGACAGTGTTATCGCAAACGCCGCGTATCATGCTCGCCGGTCCCGCCGCCTACATCGTCTCGCTGCTTTTGAACGTTTGGATTTTCTCGCGCCTGAAAGGGTCAAGCAATACCAGCACTTTCGGCCTGATGATCCGCGGGGCGGTTGCATCCGCGCTGAGCCAGGCGCTCGATTCGGTGATCTTCGTAACCCTCGCTTTCTATGGCGAGTTCGACATCACCCCCCTGCTGATCGGCCAGGTTATCGCCAAGGTCACGCTCAGCATTGTGCTGGTCCCATTTCTGATAACCGGGGGAGTCAAACTCGCTCGCTGGCTCGACCAGAAGCAGGTCTGAAGGCTTACCGCTCGCCTTCAGTCTGCCGCCTAGAACGAATATTTGGTCGAGACCTGGACCTTTTGCAGATTGCCCGAACGGCCGTCTTCCAAAGTCCGCTTGGCGTACATGTATTCCAGCCCGATATCGAGCGGGCCGACCGGTGAGAAGATGATGTTGGCGAGCGCATTCCAGCTCTCGTCCGTTACCTGACTGGTGGTAAGCAGGACCGGGTTGTCCGCCTTGAAATAGGAGCCGGCAATCGTCGAACGCACCTTGTCGCTCCAGAAGTGGCGATAGGCGGCAAAGCCTGAATAAGTGAAGATCGGATCGAGATCACCCCTTGCGACATCGATCGCGGCATCGTTCACGATGTTGAGACCGATATAGCGCCCCAGCCCATCGCCTGCACTCGCCATGAGCCGCAGATCGTCCTTGCCGCCCAGATTGAACTTTCCAGCAACGCTGACGCCATAACCCATCGCGCTGTCATTGCCTGTGCCAAAATCGTCGTTGCGCACTCGAAGGCTGCGCAAGATACCGGCGGCGGAAACAGACCCCCAGTCTCCGCCGAAATTGTAGCGGGCGACGACATCGGGAAGAGCGTCGTCGCCCGCAATCACCCGGCCACCTGAGGGAGATGTCACGGTGGTCTCTGGTTGTTCGACGGCGATCTGCAGACCGCCCTTGGTGTAGCGGATCATCGGCTGCCGCACGAACACAGTGCCCGGCGTCGTACCAATGAAATCGAGGCTTTCCGGCAGCGCGCCGACATTCTGGAAAGTCGACCATGCCTGCCCGAACAGCCAGTTGTCGTAAGTGATGAAGGCCTGCCGCAAGCGCGGCTGATAGCTGTTGGAAATCCGCTCGTCGCCACCGTCCGTCACCATGAAATCGAGCTCGATCTGCGAATTCAACGTGTGTTCGGCGCCGACATCGGTCGCTGTCTTGAAGATCAGGCGGGATTGGCGAGCGTTGAAGTCGGTGTCCCAGCCAGAGCCTTCGCCGCCCACCGGGATCGCGCCGGGGATGAGAAAATCGCGAACAATGCTGCCGGTCCCGACCTGGCCGCCACTGGTGCGCTGCGTGATCGCATCAACCTTGACATAACCCGCATAGGCGATGGTGGTATTGCCCACGCGAAAGCCCTTGTCTTCCTGCTTCTTCGGCTCTGCAATCTGTTTGGCAAGCTCGGCCTGACGGGCCTGCAAGGCGCGGGTTTCCGCCATCGCCAGTTCTGCCGCCGCCGCGTTTTCGGCCTGGCCTGCGTCCATCTGGCCTTGCTGTGCGTCCATCCGCTCGATCAACGCGCCGACCATCGCTTCCAGCCGGTCGAGCCGCTGCTCGATGCTCGCTTCCTCAGTTGCCTCTTTTGCAATCGCGGGCGTTGCCACCAGACAACTCGCTGCGAGAAGCCCAATGCGAAACAAGGGTCGCATAGTCCGTTGTGTCATGTCATGTATCCCCATCCCAACCACTATTGCTTCAAGCATGGCGCAGCAGTGCGGCAGGGCACAGCTAGAGGATGGTCGTAAGACCTTTGTCTCACAGGCGTTGGACGCGAAAAAGGAGTAGGAATGATGGGTGACAGGAGGATTCAAACCATGAACGGCACCGTCAGCGACTTCGTACCGCGCCCGAACCATAACCGCGCCACCCATTGCAGCGCAGGGCAATATGACGCGATGTACCGCCAGTCAGTCGAGGATCCGGATACGTTCTGGCTGGAGCAAGCGCAGCGGCTCGACTGGTTCACCCAGCCCGCCAAGGCCGGCGAATGGTCCTACGATACAGTCGATATCAAGTGGTATTCCGACGGAGTACTCAACCTGTGCTACAACGCGGTTGACCGGCATGTCGAGGCAGGGCGCGGGGACACAACGGCGCTGATTTTCGAGCCGGACGATCCGGCATCGCCAGGCCGCACGCTGACTTATCGCGAGCTGCATTCCGAAGTCACCGCGATGGCGAACGCGCTCATAGCGATGGGGGTCAAGAAGGGCGACCGCGTCACTCTCTACATGCCCATGATCATCGAAGGCGTGACTGCAATGCTTGCCTGTGCGCGTCTGGGTGCGATCCACTCGGTCGTCTTCGGCGGCTTCTCGCCCGAGGCTTTGGCTGGACGGATCACCGATTGCAAAAGCCGTTTCGTGATTACAGCGGATGAAGGTCTGCGCGGCTCCAAGCGCGTGCCATTGAAAGCGAATGTCGATGCAGCGCTCGCCTTGCCCGGCGTGGAAGTCGATGCGGTGCTGGTGGTCAAACACACCGGCGGCGAGGTCGCGATGAGAGAAGGCCGCGATCATTGGTTTGAGGATGTGAAGTCCGATGCGGATGTCCCCTGCGTTCCGATGGGCGCAGAAGACCCGTTGTTCATCCTCTACACCTCCGGCTCGACCGGAAAGCCCAAGGGCGTGCTGCACACAACAGGCGGCTATGGCGTGTGGGCGGCGACAACCTTCAACTACGTATTCGATTACCAGCCGGGCGAGATCTACTGGTGCACCGCAGATATCGGCTGGGTTACTGGCCACAGCTACATCGTCTACGGTCCGCTCATCAACGGAGCGACAGGGATCGTGTTCGAAGGCGTGCCCAACTATCCCGACCATGGCCGCTTCTGGGACGTGGTCGACAAGCACAAGGTCAACATTCTCTACACCGCACCCACCGCGATCCGCGCGCTGATGCGCGAAGGCGATAGCCAAGTGACGAGCCGTGACCGTTCTTCGCTCAGGCTGCTCGGCAGTGTCGGCGAGCCGATCAATCCAGAAGCGTGGCGCTGGTATCATGATGTCGTCGGCAATGGCCAATGCCCGATTGTCGACACCTGGTGGCAGACGGAAACCGGCGGGATGATGATTACGACTCTGCCGGCGGCGCATGACATGAAGCCGGGCAGCGCGGGGCTGCCGTTCTTCGGCGTGCAGCCGCAGCTGGTCGACAATGACGGTGTGGTCCTGGAGGGAGCCGCTGAAGGCAACCTCTGCATCACGCATAGCTGGCCGGGGCAGGCGCGCAGTGTCTATGGCGACCATGAGCGTTTCATCCAGACCTATTTCAGCACCTATGCGGGCAAGTACTTCACCGGGGATGGGTGCCGCCGTGACGCGGATGGCTATTACTGGATCACAGGCCGCGTGGACGATGTTATCAACGTCTCAGGCCACCGCATGGGCACAGCGGAAGTCGAAAGCGCGCTGGTACTCCATCAGCTGGTCGCTGAAGCGGCAGTCGTCGGCTATCCGCACGACATCAAGGGCCAGGGCATCTATTGCTATGTAACCTTAAATGCCGGTGAGGAAGGTTCGGACGAACTCTATACCGCGCTTCGCAATCATGTGCGCAAGGAAATCGGCCCGATCGCGTCGCCTGATCATATCCAGTTCACTGACGGCCTGCCGAAAACCCGTTCTGGCAAGATCATGCGGCGCATCCTCAGAAAGATCGCAGAGAACGATTACGGCTCGCTTGGGGATACATCGACCCTGGCTGACCCCAGCCTGGTTGATCGGCTGATCGAAGGGCGGCAGAACCGCTGAGCCATGGCCGAGCGGATCATCATCGCTGACGACCACCCGCTGTTTCGCACAGCGCTGAGCCATGCGGTGACCAAGGTCTGGCCGGGCGCCGAAGTGGTCGAGGCAGGCTCTGCCAAAGCCGCAAGGGAAGCTCTGGCAGAAGCGGCGCCCGAATGCCTGCTGCTCGACCTCCACATGGAAGACTCCGACGGGCTGAGCGTGCTCATGGATTTGCGCCAGGACTTTCCCGCACTGCCGATCGTGATCGTATCAGCCAGCGAGGAACCGCGGGTCTATGCCGCTGCCAGCCAGCTGGGGGCAGCTGCTTTCATTCCCAAATCCGCGAGCCTTGACGCCATGCGCGAAGCGCTCGCGGCTGTACGCAAAGGCGACAACTGGTTTCCTGAAACGGACGAGGGCAGCGATGACGATATCGCGGCGATGGCAAGCCTTACGCCCGCGCAGCGCCGGATCCTCAGCCAGATGAAAGCAGGCCTGCTCAACAAGCAGATCGCCTATGAACTCGACATCAGCGAAGCGACGGTGAAAGCGCATATCACCGCAATCTTCCGCAAGCTCGGCGTTGTCAGCCGGACGCAGGCCGTGCTGCTCGCGACCAAGCTCGACGTCGATCAGCCCGCTGCCGATTCCACTCCCGCCTGATCGCTTCTCTGGCTCGCCGGTTGGCGAGCCCGGCTCGCCGCATCCGCGATCAGCGCGCGCAAGGCGGCGGGCGATGACGGTTTGAGCAAACGGTTCGCGTCCATTCGTTTTGCTGCTTCGGCGGTCTCCTCCCCGCTCTCCGCGGTCAGCAGGATTGCCGCAGGTTGCGCACCCCAGGCTTCGCACAGCGAGAGGTACACGCCGTCGCCGCGTGCACCATCATCCAGCCGGTAGTCCATGATTGCGACGTCAGGTGGCCGGGGGCAAACCTCAAGCGCTTCTGCCTCGCTTGCCGCACACACGACGTCCAAGCCCCATTTGCCGAGCAAGGCGGCGGTCGCGGAAAGCGCGGCTGGATCATTATCGACCACCAGCACGCGCGCGTCTGCAAGACCTGTGCGCTTGCGTTGCTCGGCGCGCGCAGGCTTGCGTTGCTCCCACCGCGCGACGGGGGTATGAATTGCAAAGCGGCTGCCCTGCCCGAGAAGCGACGTTGTCTCCACGTGCAGCTTCAGCACGTCTGCAATTCGCCGAACGATCGCGAGGCCCAGACCAAGCCCTTCGCGATCAGTGGCAGACGCGCGCTCGAATTCGTCGAAGATGGTTTCGATGTCACGCTCTGCAATGCCGCGCCCGGTATCATGAACACAGATCAGCGCCCTGCCGGAGCGCCGACGCACTCCCAGAAGCACGCCGCCCCTGTCGGTGTAGCGGATCGCATTGCTGAGCAAATTGCGCAGCACGCTCGTCAGCATCGCCCGATCGCTCTCAATCCAGGCGCTGGTACGCACGCGCCGCAAGCGCAGCCCCTTGGCCGCCGCCTGCACACCCAGTTCGCGCACGAGTTCATCGAACACCTCATCCAGCGCAAAGCTCTCAATCTTCGGTTTGATCCCTCCCCCATCGAGCTTGGAGATATCGAGCAGCGCGCGGATCAGCCGGTCCGCTGAAGCTATCGACCCATCGAGGTCCCTGACCAGCCTGGCCAGTTGCTCGCGGTCGCGCACTTCCTCACCCAGGGCTGAAGCGAACAGGCGCGCCGCGTTCAAAGGCTGGATCAGATCATGGCTCGCCGCGGCAAGAAAACGCGTCTTGGACTGCGTCGCAGCTTCCAACGCTTCATTGGCTTCGCGTAATTGCGCCGTGCGCTCAGCGACTTTCTCCTGCAGTACCTGTTCCGCCCGGCGATCCGCCGTGACATCATTGTAGGAGGTAACATAGCCGCCGCCAGGCGCAGGATTACCGATGATCTGCAAAATCCGTCCGTCATGTTGTTCGGTCTCGATCCGGTGCATGCGACCTGCGCGCATATAATCGAGGCGGCGCGCGACCTGCTGCTCGATCTTCTCTGCCGCCATGCCGGTGCGCTGCATATTGAACCGGATCAGGTCTTCGATCGGTGTACCGACCGTCACCATCGCATCGCTCAGCCCAAACATCTCCTGATAGCGGCTGTTCCACGCAACCAGCTTCATGTCGGCATCGACCAATGCCACGCCCTGGTCGATGTTTTCGATTGCAATTTGCAGCAGGTCGCCACTGAAGGAGAGGCGCTTGCTGGTCTCGTCGAACATCGCCATGACTTCTGCCAATGGCACCGGATCACCTTGTGACCAGCTTGCTACCAGCATCCGCGCTGAAGACGCACCGACAACGCCCGCGATCGTTCGTTCTGCCATGGTTAGTACCGCTTCGTCCGCAGGGTCGGAGTTGCGGTAAGGCGTAGGCATGGCAGCAATGGCGGCATCAGAACGGTCCCGGCCGATCAATTGCGCGAGCAGCAAGCGGATGTCAGCAACCCGCATGTGCGTGGCATAACCCGGTACCGAACCGGGCATGGGAGTTCCCACGAAGGCAGCAGCTTGCGATGCATCGAGCAAAGTCTCGCGCCCGATTGTCGAGCCCAGCCAATAACACGTGATGTTCGCGCCAAGGCTCAGCAAGACACCTGATACAAGCGGATCAGGGTGGATCGCAATCGGTGCAGGTGCACCGGTCGCAGCAGGTATGATCAGCAGGATCAGCCAAAGCGCGAAACCAGCGACGAGGCCTGCAATCATCCCCGTCCGCGTGCCTGCTCTCGACCACATGCCAAGCACCAGACCCGGCGCGAATTGCGCCATCGCGGCAAACGCCAGTGTGCCGAGTCCGGCAAGGCTCGTGACCGCTCCGAAACCGAGATAGAACAGGTAAGCAAAGAACAGCAGCGCGCCTATCACCAGGCGCCGAATGGTCAGCAATTGTTGCGCCAGCCGCGCCCGGTCACCTCCGCCGCGCAAGGTCTTGCGGAACAGCAGCGGCGCAAGCAGATCGTTCGTAATCATGGTCGACAAGGCTACGCTGGCCACCACGATCATACCCGCCGACGCGGAAAAGCCACCGATGAAAACCAGCAATGCCAGCGCGTCGCTCCCCATCGCCAGCGGCAAGGCCATGACAATGCTGTCAGGACTGGTCCCTGACGGCAATGCGGCGAGCCCGCCCAGCACGATCGGGACGATGACCAGCGAAGTCAGCACCAGATAGGCCGGAAAGACCCACCGCATGGGAGCGCTCGCCCGGTCGCTTTGTGCCTCGACGAAAGTCATGTGAAACTGGCGCGGCAGGCAGAGGGCCGCGCAGGCAGCGATCAGTGTCAGGATCGCAAACCGGGCGTCGATTTGCGCGGGCTCGAACACATCGGGAACCTGCGGCGCGCTCTCACCTATCAGCACAACCAAGGCCAGCACTGCGACCGCGATCAGCGCAATGAGCTTAACTACCGCTTCGACCGCAATGGTCAGCACAAGCCCCGCATTATTGCCCGCGCGTTCACCTCTGCTCGAACCAAACAGGATTGCGAACAGCGCCATCAGGCCCGCCACCAGCATCACCAGTTCGTCAAGCGCCACACTGCTTGCAATGGCAGGATCAATCAGCAGCAGCGATGATCCAACCGACTGCAATTGCAGCGCCATGTAGGGCAGCGAGCCGATCGTGGCGATGACCGTGACGAGGGCTGCGACCAGCGCGCTCTTGCCATATCGTGCTGACAGAAAGTCTGCGATTGAAGTCGAATGTTGCGCCTTGGCTATCGCAAGGATACGCCGGACGAGACCGAAGCCCACAGTGAAGACCAGGATCGGGCCGAGATAGATGGGAAGGAAATGCCAGCCATCTGTGGCTGCGCTGCCGACACCGCCAAAGAAAGTCCAACTGGTGCAATAGACGGCGAGGCTCAGGCCGTAGATCCAGCCCTGCAAGGAGACGCTTTGCCCGCGTCTTTCAGCTGTCGCATGAACGCGGTCCTGCCGCGCAGCCAGCCAGAACAGGAATGCCAGGTAAATCGTCGCTGCCGCAATTGCGGCGCCGAACAGCATAATCCCCTCCCTCTCCCGCCAGCAAGGCTATCAATTCTTCCGCGTCTTGCAAGGCCTCATCCAACGCACGGCATGAGGGGCGATGCCGACGGCACCGCCCCTCTGCGTGAGAGCCCCCCAGCCCTCTGATTTGATCCGCCTTCGATCAGTGCGCGTGAGCGTCACTTGCCCCGCGCGGCACACGGATCGAATCGACCAGCTTGCGGATTTCAGCAGGCGGGCTTGCCGTGACCTTGGCGACCGCGATGGCAACCGCGAAGTTCAGCAGCATACCGATTACGCCAATGCCTTCCGGCGAGATCCCGAACAGCCAGTTATCCGCTACGTTCGCTGCCGGGTTCGCCAGCTTGAAGTAGAAGATATAGCTGAAGGTGAAGACCAGGCCTGTGACCATGCCGGCAATCGCGCCTTCCCTGTTCATGGATTTACTGAAGATGCCCATGAAGATCGCCGGGAAGAGGCTCGCCGCGGCAAGTCCGAACGCGAAGGCCACCACCTGCGCAACCCATCCGGGCGGATAGATGCCGAGATAGCCTGCCACCACGATCGCAGCGGTTGCCGCCAGCCGTGCCGCCATCAGCTCGCCCTTCTCCGAGATGTCCGGCTTGAAGGTCGATTTGAGCAGGTCATGGCTGACCGAGCTGGAGATCACCAGCAACAAGCCTGCTGCAGTCGATAGGGCTGCGGCGAGGCCACCAGCGGCGACCAGCGCAATCACCCAGCCCGGCAGGTTGCCGATCTCCGGATTGGCCAGCACCATGATGTCGTTGTCGACATAGACCTCGTTCGCGTTGTCGGCGACTGGCGCGTTTGTAACCACGCGCTCACCTGAAGGACCCCTGCCTTCTCCAAATGCCGGTGCACCATCGAAGGCGGGACCGGTGCGGACTTGCATCACGCCATCACCGTTCTTGTCCTGAAAAGCGATCAGATCGTTCGATTCCCAGTTCTTGAACCAGCCCGGTGCTTGCGAGTAGCTCGTCTCGTTCACCGTATCGATGAAGTTGAGCCTTGCGAACGCGCCGACCGCAGGTGCGGTAGTGTAAAGCAGGGCGATGAAGATCAGCGCCCAGCCGGCTGATTTGCGCGCATCTGATGCCTTGGGCACGGTGAAGAAACGCACGATGACATGCGGCAGACCTGCCGTGCCGACCATCAGCGCCATGGTGATGCAGAACACATCGATCATGCTCTTCGAGCCGTCCGTATATTCGCCGAAGCCCAGATCCAGCAGGACCAGATTGAGCTTCTCCAGCACGTATAGCCCGGATCCATCATTGACCGTTGAACCGAGGCCCAGCTGCGGAATCGGGTTGCCGGTAATCATGAAGCTGAGGAAGAAGGCTGGGACCATGTACGCGAATATCAGCACGCAATATTGCGCGACCTGCGTGTAGGTGATGCCTTTCATGCCGCCGAGGACCGCATAGATGAACACGATGCCCATCCCGATAATGACGCCCATGGTGATCGGCACATCCAGGAACCGGCTGAACACGATGCCGACGCCGCGCATCTGCCCGGCGATATAGGTAAAGCTGATAAAAATCAGGCAGATCACTGCGACCACGCGCGCAGCCTTGGAATAATACCGCGTCCCGATGAAATCAGGCACAGTGAACTGGCCGAACTTGCGCAGATAGGGCGCCAGCAGCAGCGCGAGCATTACATAACCACCGGTCCAGCCCATCAGGTAGACCGAGGCATCATAGCCGAGGAATGCAATCAGGCCCGCCATCGAGATGAAGCTAGCCGCGCTCATCCAGTCAGCCGCGGTTGCCATGCCGTTGACGACCGGGTTTACTCCGCCGCCAGCAACGTAGAATTCCTTTGTTGAGCCAGCTCGGCTCCAGATCGCGATGCCGATATAGAGCGCAAAGCTGAGGCCGACGAAGAGATAAATGAGAGTTTGTGTTTCCATGATCCCCTCCCCACTCAATCGTCGAGATCGTATTTGCGCTCGATCTTCCGCATCTTGACGACGTAGTAGAAGATCAGCGCGATGAAGATGTAGATCGAGCCTTGCTGCGCGAACCAGAAGCCAAGCGGATAGCCGCCAAGCATGAACTGATCGAGGAAGTCCCTGAACAGGATGCCTGCGCCAAACGAGCAGGCGAACCAGATCACCATGAGGGTCACCAGCAGTCTGATGTTTTCCTTCCAGTAGGCGCCTTCAGCCTCGCTGGTTTCGGTTGAATTCGGATCGTCCATGATTCCCCTCCGTTTCTGCGCGGCACACTTCCGCATTGTTATTGGTGAGGCTAGGTCGCAGAGGGTGGATAAGCGAGAGAGACTTTAGTCTTAATGCTCAGATATACCGCTCCAGCGAGCCGAGCGACATATCTGCCGCCATGCGCGAAAGCTGGGCCTGCAAGAGTTCGGCTGCGGCAAGCGCATCGGTCAGTGCATCGTGTGCGGCATATTCAGGCAAGCCGTAGCGGGCCCGGCATGCGCCAAGGCGGTAAACGCCGTCTCCGATGAGGTTGGGCGCTAACCTGCGCTCGAGCTCAAGCGTGCAGATCGACCGGATCGGCAAGGAATGTCCGAACAGCGTTTGCGTCATGCGCTGCAACGCGGAGCGCTCAATTCCTGCCGCGTGGGCGACCAGAATTCGCCCGCTCAAAGCCTTGACGAGCTGCGTAATTACATCGCGCGGCCGCGTTCCTTCAGACGCGCGATCAGTGCCGATCCCGTGCACCGTCACTGCCACCCGATTAAGTTCGGCATGGCTGCGGATGTCGTGCACCTGTGCATCTGCCATGGCGATCGCTCGCCCGGAAAAAGGGACCCAGCCCGCTTGCAGCAAGTGCGCATCGCGGGTCAGCCCGTCGAGCTCGAAATCGAGGGCGAGCAAGGGTGCCTCTCGCACCGGAGTTGCAGGTTCGGGCCAGTCCGCGCTGGCGAAATCAGCCAGCACCGGGATGTCCGTTTGCGCGAGCTGGCTCAGCGCCCGCTCGAAGCGCCACCGTGCCAGCATGTCAGGCCCCCAGCATGTCAGGCTATACCGCCGGCAAAATTGCGCCTGAGCGAATCGAGCGCGCTACGAATGACCGCAAAGGCATCCTTGAGGTAATCGCGCTCCAGCGGCGAGAGATCTGCGGGCGCGATAAAGTTGTCTGGCGTTTCGCCTTTCTGCACCTGGCGCGCCTGATGCGCGATCCGCATCTCGTTCACCAGCAGCATCGCATCTTCGAGGCTCTGCGCATCATCGGCGTTCATCTTGCCGGCCGCGGCGAGCGCGTGGAGCCGGTCGATTGTGCCCACCTCACTCAGGCCAGCCGCGAGCGCATGAGTGCGCGCAATATCGACGATTGGCAGGATCGCCTGACGCTTGGCATCGAACACCTTTTGACCATCGGCAGTGGTGTCGAGCACCAGATTGCGGAAGATGCCAAGCGGTATCTTGCTGCGCAGGGCATCGCGCGCAAGGAAGCTCACGAACAGCGGGCTGTCCTTGAACAGGCCGACATTATCCTGCTGAACCCTGCGAGCAAGCGCGGCATCGCCATGCACCAGCCGCATGTCAAAGAAGATGGTGGCGCGCAGAATGCGGTCTTCATTGGGCCTTTCGATCCAGGTCGCATAGCGCTCAGACCACGCGCTGGCTGTGCGGCGTTGCTCCGCATTCTTGGCCATGATCCCGCCCTTGCAGTAGACATAGCCGCACGCATCCAAAATGTCCGAAATGCGCGTGCCGAGGCGCTCGAAATAAGCGAAGTCTGCTTCGCTCGCTGCATCATCGATGACGAGGCCATTGTCCTGGTCGGATCCTACCAGTTGCTCGTTGCGCGCGAGCGAGCCGAACACCACCAGCGCATAGGGGACAGGCGGCGCGCCCAGTTCTTCCTCGGCCAGTTCAGCCGCGCGGCGATGCACGGCTTCCCCGAGCGCGGAGGTAAAGCGCATCGCGTGGCTCGCCTGGACACCAGAGGCGACCATGGCGGCAAAACTTTCCGGTACTTGCTTTGCTGCCGCGATCAGCTCTGCTTCATTGCGCGCGCGTGCAACCGCCATGCCGGCATCGATCGCGTTGTTGCCGAGGTAAGAAAGGATATCGGTCGCGCTGAGAATACCGGCCAAATTTCCATTCGCGCTCACCAGCGGGATATGGCGAAAGCCGCCAGACGCCATCATCGCCATGGCTTCTGCAACACTCGCATTGCCCGACAACGTACGCGGATTGGCGGTCATGACGGCACTGATCGGCTGATCGAGCGGGGTCTCTGCCGCGACCACACGGCTGCGCAGATCCTTGTCGGTAAAGATCCCCGCAAGCCTCTCGCCCTCGCACACAGCGAGCGTGCTGACATTGCGCTCGCTCATCAACCGGGCGGCTTCGCGGATGGTGGATTCGGGCGTGCAGGATACCGGCTTTCCGCGCACCACCAGATGTTCAAGCAGGGTCCGGTCGAGCTGCAGCGCCTGAGCCTTGCGCTGGCGCTCCAACGCATGGCGAATACGCGCATTCTCATCGCGCGCGTAATATTCGCGGAATCGCGGTTCGCTCTCCCGCAACCGATGAAAATGCTCTGCCGGGATCGAATAGAGCAGCGTGTCTTCCAGCGCGATGGTGGTGTTACGGACCTCTCCCCCGCGCAGCAGCGATGGATAGGCAAAGCTGCCCCCCGTGCCAAGCCGCGCGGTCAGCTCCTCGCCCGCCAGACGCAGCTCCACTGCGCCCGATCGCACCAGGTAGAGCTGGTCGTTGTGCGCCCCGCTTTCGAGCGCAACCTCAGCCGCACGGAAATAGGAAACGCTGATCGCACGCGAAAGGATCGCGATGTCGCTGTCGTCCAGCGCATCGAACGGCGCAGTGCTTCTGAGGAAGCCTGCGATCTCGGCAATCTCGCTCGCCATGGGAGAGTCCTTAGCCGATTTGCATACGCATGTGTCTAAGACTTTTGGGCGAGGCCAACTCCAACGCGCATGAAGAAAAGACCCGGCTCTCTCCCATTTGATCTCGCGCAAAGACAGCGGCGGGCTGTTAGTCTTTGGACAGGCTCATGTGGACCTATCATCCCGACTTGTTCGAAACGCCGGTGCCGCGTTACACCAGCTATCCCACCGCCGCCGACTTTGGCCCTTTGACCGAGGGCGAGCTGGAGCAGTCGATCAGCCAGGCCTCTGGCGACATTTCGCTCTACCTGCATATCCCGTTCTGCCAGAAGATTTGCCACTATTGCGGTTGCAACACCGCAGCGAGCGGGCGCAGGCAGCGCGTGGATAGCTACCTTCAGGCACTGCATACGCAAATCGAAACCGAAGCAGGGCTGCTTCCCGCTGATGCAGGTGTGCGGCGCGTTGCCTTCGGCGGCGGGAGCCCCAATGCCATTACGCCGGGCGATTTCATCGAGCTTGTCGACGCCATTCACCATCATTTCCGGTTGCACGATACCGAATGGTCGATCGAGCTCGACCCGCGCACCATGTCCAGCGATTGGGGCGAGGCGATTGCAGCGGCAGGAATAACCCGCGCGAGCATGGGGGTGCAGACCTTTGCCCCCCATTGCCAGACAGCGATCGGCCGCGAGCAAGGCGATGGATTGATTTGCCGAACGATCGACTGGCTGCGCGCGGCCAATGTCACATCGCTCAATTTCGACCTCATGCACGGGCTGCCGCAGCAGAGTGCCGAGGACCTCGCCGACACGCTCGAATACACCAGAATTCTGGGTGCGGACCGGATTGCGCTGTTTGGCTATGCACATGTCCCGCAGATCATCCCACGTCAGAAAGTGATTGATGCCACTGCTTTGCCGGGTGAACGCGAGCGGTTCGCCATGGCGGAGCAAGGCTTCGCCTATCTGACTGGGCACGGCTATGAAGCGGTTGGCTTTGATCATTTTGCCTTGCCCGGCGATCCCATGGCCAAGGCTGCGCGTTCCGGGACGTTGCGACGCAATTTCCAGGGCTTCACCGATGATCCATCACCCGTCCTGTTGGGTCTCGGTGCCTCGGCAATCAGTGTCTTCCCGGAGCTCATTGCACAAAACGAGAAGAATTCGGGCCGCTTCCGAATGCTGTCTTCGCAAGGCAAACTGTGTGCGAGTGAGGGCATCGTCCGATCCGCTGCCGACCAGGCAATCGGGCAAGTGATCGAGCGGTTATTATGCCAGGGCAAGGCCGAGATGACCGCAGGCATGATAGCCAGAGTACGCGCCCGACTAGCGCCATTCATCGAACGCGGCCTCGCTGAACTTACAAACGCCACGACCTTGCATATCACGCCATCAGGTTTGCCCTATTCCCGGGTTATCGCGGCGTTGTTCGACCCATATCGCGAAACGACCACAAGGCGCTTCAGCTCTGCAATCTAGCAGAGCGAAAGGGCGAGAATCTCGCGCCGTTTGATCTGTCTCAAAGCTCTTGTTTCGATCACGCGCCAGATTTCAGTTGTGGGCGTGCAAGCGTCACGAAGCATGGCGGAGGTGTGGTGTGAAAATCCTGTTTGTTCATCCGAATTATCGCTCAGGTGGTGCAGAGATCGCCGGAACCTGGCCGCCAGCCTGGGTTGCCTATCTCACCGGACCGCTCAAGAAAGCAGGCTTCACCGATATCCACTTCATCGATGCCATGACAGAAGGCGTTGACGATGAGGAACTCGCCCGCCGCATGGTTGACCTGCAACCCGATGTTGTTGGCACCACCGCCATCACCCCGTCGATCTACGCCGCTGAGAGAGTGCTGGAAATTGCCGCCTTGACCGTGCCTCGCGCCGTGCGTGTGCTGGGCGGTGTCCACGCAACTTTCATGTACAAGCAAGTGCTGTCCGAAGCACCCCACATTGATGTGATCGTGCGCGGGGAAGGCGAAAACATTGCTGTCGAGCTGTTCACGGCAATCGAGGAGCAACGCTGGCCGCAGGATGCGCGTTCGATCAGAGGCCTCGCCTTTAGAACGGGAGACCAGATCATCGCGACCGAGGCCGCTGACACGGTCAAGGACATGTCTCTGCTCAAGCCTGACTGGGGCGTGCTGGACTGGGACCTTTACACCTACATCCCGCTTGGCACCAAGGTTGCCATTCCCAATCTCGCGCGGGGCTGCCCGTTCACCTGTTCGTTTTGCTCGCAATGGAAGTTTTGGCGCGACTACCGCATCCGCGATCCCAAGGACGTGGTTGACGAGATCGCGGACCTGCATGAGAGTCACGGCGTCGGCTTCTTTATCTTGGCCGATGAAGAGCCCACCATCAATCGCAAGAAGTTCGTTGAATTCTGCCAGGAACTGATCGACCGCGGGCTGCCGGACAAGGTGAAGTGGGGGATCAACACGCGCGTAACCGACATTTATCGCGATCGCGAACTGCTGGCCTTTTATCGCAAGGCTGGTCTTGTCCATGTCAGCCTGGGGACAGAGGCAGCCGCGCAAATGAAACTTGACCTGTTCAACAAGGAAACCACGGTCGAGCAGAACAAGAACGCGATCCGGCTGCTGCGCGAAGCGGACATATTTGTCGAGGCGCAGTTCATTGTCGGGCTCGACAATGAAACCGAAGAAACGCTCGAAGAAACCTATCGGATGGCGTGGGACTGGCAGCCCGACCTCGCGAACTGGGCGATGTACACCCCTTGGCCGTTCACGCCGTTGTTTGAGGAGATCAAGGACCAGGTGGAGATCCATGATTTCTCGAAGTACAATTTCGTCACTCCAATCATGAAACCCAAGGCGATGGAGCGCGGCGAGTTGCTGAACGGGGTCATGAAAAACTACCGCCGCTTCTACATGCAAAAGGCGTTGTTCCACTATCCCTGGCGCGGTAGCGGGTTCAGACGGCGCTATCTCCTAGGATGTCTCTATGCATTTCTGCGCGCAGGGTTCAAGCGGACCTTCTACGATCTTGGCAAGGCAGGTTACTGGGGGCCGCAAACCACCAACAAGGTCGACTTTAAGTTCGACGAGACCCGCACAGTCGCGGCGCAGGCCGCCGATGACTGGGAAGCCGCAGCCGATCGCGCGTCCAGAGCATCAGAGCGAAGACACGCAGTACGCGCTCAAATGAGAGAGCGGAGCGAACAGCGCCGCAAGGACCGGATTGATGTTGATTGAGAGCGCAGCGATCTTCGCCCCTGAGGCAGGCCAGGAGGGCGCGCCGGCGCTTATTGGCCCCAATGCGGTTCTTCAGATTGTGTCGGCACTTGAACTTTACCTGGGCAAGGGCGAGGCTCGGCTCCTGTGTCAACAATCGGGCAATACACTCCTTCCCAGTGACCACGCGATGATCCCGGAGGAGGACGCGCTCCGGCTCCACCGGGCTCTGGCCGTTCTGGGCCCATGCAAGGCCGAGCAGATTGCGCGCGCTGCAGGGTGCGGAACTGCAGACTACATCATCGCGAATCGCATACCGGGCTGTGCTGTCAGCCTGTTGTGTTGGTTGCCATCCAGCCTTTCAGCTCCGCTACTCATGGCGGCAATAAAGCGCCATGCCTGGACCTTTATCGGCGCGGGCCGTTTTGAACCTGCCGGTCCCTGGTCTTTCCGCATCGAACGAACCGAATTCGCCAGCTTGGGAAAAGAGCTCGATACGCTCGCCATATGGTACTCTGCGGTTTTCGAGCGCCTGTATCGCCGTCTCGTTGATCGAAACAGCGAATGCCGGATGAACGCGCCTCGGGCGAGCCGCCCTGAACTGCGCGAATTCAGTTTGACCCGCTCATAAAGCCGTGGTTGTTGGAACCCGGACCCAGCCGCATTAAAGCCACACGCAACAAGCCGGTGTAACCAGGAGGGCCTTGGGCCAAACAATCCGCTGCTGCGTGAAATGGTGGTGAGCCCTGCAGGGGTCGAACCTGCGACCTACTGATTAAAAGTCAGTTGCTCTTCATCTATCACAATACCTCTCTCAAGCTCAATTGGTACGTACAGAGCCCTAACTTGACATTGTAAAGCAATTATTTGGCCATCTTCCTATATCACCAGGTCTCAAGTGGTGCTATTGTCTCTCACGAACTTTGAAACCTCAATGAAACCTGAAGAAGGTAGCCGCCTTGCCCAAGAGAGTACCCCCGCTTTCATCTGCAAAGATATCCAAGCTTAGGCCCGATAGCGCAAAGACGATCGAGTTGGTGGATGGTGCTGTGCCTGGCCTTCGTTTGCGCATTACACCCAACGGCACTCGAACTTGGTCACTTAACATACGCGCCAAGGGGGTAATGCGCCGCTTCGATGTTGGGCGTGGCCTGGGCCTTTCGGACGCACGTAAACAGGCCGAAGAGATGCGACAACGGATCCGGATCGGAGCGGATCCTACTGCCGAGAAAAGGGCTGCGCGCCAACAGGCGCAGGCGGCCAAGCAAGGACGCGGCACTCTTGGCTCTGTTATTAAGAGCTATTTTCAATCCGGTCCGGGCAATCTCCTTGCTAGCCAGGACGAGCAGGTGCGTCGTGTCAAATCCGTCTTCCGTAGCCATCTCAACCGCCCGGCACTGGAGATTACTTCGGCTGAATTGCAGCTCGCCATAGATGGACATACGGCAAAAACTTCAGCGGCGCGGGCTGCTAGTTACCTGGCGCCAATTCTCAAATGGGCAGAGAAACGGGGTTTCGTACAAGGCCCTTTCGATCTTGAGAAACCCGTCCGCCGCCCGACTAAACAGCGCGTTCTCGACGCTAGCGATCTCAAGAAGGTATTGCCATTCTTTACCGACCCTTATGGGCGGTGCTGCCTCTTCATCTTGTTGACAGGGGCGCGCCTAGACGAGGCGAAATCTGCGACCTGGAAGGAGATCGATTTCGAGGCCGGAACCTGGGCAATTTCAGGCGAGCGGCGCAAAGACACGAGGCCAAACAGGGCAAGAACCCAAAGCCAACATTCGCACATTGTGCCGCTGTCACGGCAGGCCTTGTTACTTCTTCAGACTACGAGGGAAACAGAGTTGGCGCGGCGCCAAATGGCCGGAAACAACAGTGTGATCAGGGATGCCGATCTGGTTTTTGTGGGCGCTCGCGGCGGCAAACTTGCAAACTGGGATCGCTGGCTAAAAGCGACGGCAAAGAAGTCCAGTGTCAAGAACTGGTCTGCACACGCTCTACGTAGGACGACTGCTACCTTGGCCGGAGATCTCGGAGCGCCGCCGCATGTGGTTTCCGCGATCTTGGGTCATGCCAACATCGGCGGCCAACTGGTGGCGGGGTACAATAAGAGCCGTTATCTGACTGAACAGAGTGAGACTTTGCAGAAGGTCGCAGACTTCATAGACAAGATCACCGCCGCATCATCCCGAACCAAAACGGACAGTGACCGATGAGTGTTGAGGACGATCGTCGCAGGCTAAGTTCGCTCGCAACTGAAGTTTCGAATGGGACAATGAACTACGAGGAGCAACAATACCTATCGGGCTGTCTTTCGCGTATAGCCGGCGGCGAAGATGCGAATGCAGTCCTTGGCTTGAAGCGCGGTCGTGGAGAATCGAAACAGGATTCCGAGAGGCGGAAGATGCTGAGTTTCTTGCTCCATCTGGTAGCCGCCCATGTACATGAAGGTACGCCTGTGACTCAGGCGTGCGCAAAGGCCTCGGAAGTTGCCCAGAAGCTACCCAGCATTGGCGACGACAGCTACGATGCGGAGTACCTACGAAAATGTTGGTACCAATTCCCGCATCTGCGGGCAATCGACCGAAACCCCTGGGACGATGACTTCCCATATTAGGTGTCACCTGAAATCGCTGATTTGAAAGGACAGACACGGCAGCCTCTCTCAGGCAGGGTCGTGGCATGTCTCATACACACCCAGCCAACTACCGAGCACCTGCAAAAGAAGCGACTGTAACCATTGGAAAGACCCAGTCGTTTGGTTTTGACGATCTCCCCGATGCTGCCTTGGTCCGTCTACCAGTCATCCTTGGAGAAGGTGGGAACCCACCGCTACTCCCTGTTTCGCCGGCAACTTGGTGGCGCATGGTCAGGGCAGGCACAGCGCCCAAACCCATTAAGGTAAGTCCCGGAATCTCGGCTTGGCGGGTCGGAGACATCCGCAAGATGCTTGCCGGTGGAATGCAAGTGCCAGAGCCTTCAGGTGTTGTGTGATGCGCCACCCCACCCTCATCTTCCTCGACCTCCTCGACCACCGGGACGAGGCTCGGTTTAACATCGAGACCTACACGGACCTGCCGAAGGGCACCGCCAAGGCGAACCCCGACCCGTTGTTGGGCCGCCACCCCAACAAGTCGCGTGAAGAAGTTGAAGCCCTCCTGCCTGAGATCGAAGCAGCAAACGAGGCCGGGGCCGGTATCTTCATTGCGGTAAACGAGTTCAACGGGCAGCGCCGCAAAGAAAACCTTACCCGGATCAGGGGTATTCACGCAGACATGGACGGGGCTTCACCCGACGTTCTCGAGGCGATCCGCACCAAGCTTCCACCTACTCTGGAAGTCGAGACAAGCGGGCCTGCGAACCTGCACTTCTACTGGCTGCTCGAGGACGGCGAAGCGATCGATCTAGAGACTGCGGAGGCGCTCAACCGGCGGCTCGTTGACATGGGCGCCGATAGGGCAGCGATTGATGTATCTCGGCTACTTCGCCTTCCGGGCTTTCGCCACATGAAGTATCGTGAGGGGATCTCTTAATGATCGGCTCCTGCCTCTGTCCCGAAGTCAAAGTGGTCGCGACACGCACGCGTTATAGCGCGCAGGCCCTTAAGCAAGCTTTTCCCCCGAAGCTGGTCAAACAGACTACTGGGCAAACACCTTATCGACCAGAACTCCCACCCGTATGTGATGCTGATCTGACTGATGGTCAGCACCTCATTGTGGCGCAGGTCGCCGCCGACATGGAAAGGAAGCACCCTCTACTGTGGCGTGGCGATTTCGATGTCGATGGCGCACGCCGGGGCGGTGGGCACTATCATAGCCAGAGCGACGCCGATCTTGCGATGGCGGGCTATATCGCCAAGAGCTTAGCCCACCAAGTCGCGTCACCCGAAGAGTTGGCCGGACTCACCGAAGGCGTGATGGGCCGAAGCGACCTCGCGCAACGTGAGAAGTGGCAAGACCGGCCTGATTACCGCCAACGCACGATCACCAAGGCCTGCGCTGATGTTGAGGTGCAGCCGATAGTCGACTGGTCCCTGTCCGGCGATGTCAGAAATGCCAAGGCATTCGCCCGCATGTTCCGGGGCAAGATGCTGTACGTCCACAAGGGTGGGTGCTGGCTGATCTGGCGCGATGAACGTTGGCGCCGCTGTGAAAAGGGCGAGGAGCTGGAGGCGGCAAAAGAAGTCGCACAGGAGCTCGTGAAGCGCGCCGCAGACCTGCTGGGCGATGACCAGGACAAGGCGAAACGACTGATCCGGGAGGCCACACAAGCGTCAATGCGCCCACGCCTAGAGGCAATGCTCAAATTGGCAGCGTCAGAACCGGGTATGGGCGCCACCCCTGAGCAGCTCGATGCACATCCCGACATGCTCGGCGTCAAGAACGGCGCGGTAAACCTGCGGATGGGTTGGCTCCAGACGAACGAACCCCGAATGCTGATTACCCGTCAGTGCGCGGCGAGCTTCGAAAAGACAGCCGACTGCCCTCGGTGGCGCCAATTTCTCGATGAAGTCTTCGTAAACGAAGACGGAACACCCGACGCGAATACGATCGAGGCCGTACAGATACTGCTCGGGCTGACACTCACAGGCGAAGTCAGCGAGGAAATCATCGTCTTCTGTGTAGGCTTCGGAGCGAATGGCAAGTCTATCTTCGGGAACGCCATCAGCGCAATCTTGGGCGAATACGCAAAAACAGCACCAACGAGTTTGCTGGCCGCACGTCGGACGGATGATCACGCGGCGCGACCGGACATGGCGATGCTACCCGGGACCAGGCTGGTGTCGGTCAACGAACTGCCGGGTGGTATGTTTCTCGATGAAGTGGTCGCGAAGCAGCTGGCGGGACGTGAGCCGATTGCCGCAAGGCATCTCTACGGGGAGTACTTTACATTCGACCCGGCCTTCACGCCATGGGTGCGGACCAACCACAAGCCCATCATCAAAGGAGACGATGATGGTATCTGGCGGCGGATTGTGATCCTTCCGTTCCGGCGCAAATTCGAACGGCACCAGCAGGATCCGTTTCTGGAGACAAAGCTCATGGCGGAGCGCGAGGGGATCCTCGCGTGGATGGTCGAGGGTGCCGTGAAGTACTACCGGGATGGGTTGCGCCTGAGCCCGGCGATGAAGCACGAAACGGCCCAATACCGCAAGGAGAGCGACCTTCTCGGGGAATTCCTCGAAGAACGCACAGAGAAGGACCCAGCAGAGCGTGTCGAACAGTCCACCCTATTCAGGGGCTGGCGGTTCTGGTGCGAAGAAAACGGTGTCCAGCCGGGCTCGAAAAAGACCTTCACGCAGCGACTGGCGGAGCGCGGTTTCCCCAGCACCAAGAGCAACGGCAAACGCTTCTACTTCGGCCTGAAGCGTGTCGGGTCGTTCTCATGATCACGCAGGGCAGGAAGGGCAGGATGTGGAGGGTTTTGAGTAAAGTTCCCCTTGAAAACGCATATGGAAAGGTTTGCACGAATGCCCCTCCATCCTGCCCTCCCCGCCCTGTGCCTCGACTCAAATGGAAAACAACACGATGAAACAGATACCCAAGAATGACTCCTTCCTCGACGCCATGCGCATGCGCCTGACCAACGTGCCTTTTACCCTCATCAGCGCCCACCGCGTGAAAGAGGGGCGCTACAACCTGGATTACGAACGGGGGGTGCTGGACGATATAACCAACTACCTGTCCACTCCTCAGCGGCAACGGCACAGGGGTATGCTCTCAAGCTGCGTTCCCGAAGACATGCACGTGCGGCTGCGCACCGTTCCCCAAAATATCGTGTACGAGCTGGGATATAACGTAATTCCGGCTACACAGGCGCTTACGCTTCATGGTGTGCCGAAAGTGGAAATAGTCGGCTTTCTCTTCTCGATAAAGCCCAATGTCCAACAAGTCCGTCGAGATTGTGAGCGTGCACGGCAGATGCTCAAGGGGCCTATCTCTCAGGAATATCAGCGCCTGAAAAACGGCTCCTCAATACTCCCCCAACTGTGTGCAGACGCATCTGTGATCGGTGACGCCTGCTGTAATTTCTGTTCTACTCAGGGCTTATGACAGCAGGCAACCATGAGGTGAGCACTTATTTGCTACAGATGACCCCCATTCTGGTCTCCCTCTCGATTATCAGGCATGCCGGGTGCCGCTGAAGTCCATCCTCCAAGATAAGGCTGTCAGGTGCAGTGCTAAGGCGAAGAGTACCGGCCAGCGTTGCTGGCGACTTGCGAGCTATGGGGCGCCCGTATGCTATGTTCATGGGGCCCGCCGCCCGGAAACAGTTCGCCACGGCGAAAAGCATTGGAACTACAAGCATGGTCAGTGCACGCATCGCGCACATGCAAACCACAGCCGAAAACTTGCGGAGCTACGCGATCTTGAAGCACTATCATTTGGTTTAGGGCTAGCGGAGGGGCCAAAATGGAGGGGAAGAAAACCCAAGGTCCGCTAACGACTCAACCGCGGACGGCCATCTATTCGCAGCAACTCGCGACGATTAGAGGAATTGAGATCTACTACTCCGCATCGAACTGGTTCGATAATTGCCATTATGATACAACCAAAATTATCGAGAGTTTTTGTTTTAATGGACGCAATTTACAGAATCGACATGTTCACATTCGTTTGCTCTGATTGCGGCCATGCCAAGGGCGCACAAGAAACTCTTGAAGGCTCGCATTTACTCGAGAAGCTCGATGAAGGAGGGCTTCGCGCCGTGCTCCACAGGCTTATTTGTTCGCAATGCCATGGTCGGAATATTGCCCTTGTCGATCGAGATATTGGGGTTGCGCGCGCCAATACAGAAATGAACTCTGACGATCTGTCGGGCTCAGAGAATAGAGAGATGCTCGACACCGATAGGGCACCATCCGAAAAGCTCTGCGTGACCTGTGGCGAGCCGATTAGCGAAGGCAGGGTTCGAGCCTTGCCAGATACAACTGTTTGTGTGGATTGTGCGTCTCTGCATCCAAAGACTAAGAGAATAGCTTATGAGCCCATGGGGAGCAGGGAAGACTACAAAAAGGACTCCGGTAGAAATTTTGGTGGTTCTGGGAATAACCGCGTTTTCTGATTCAGCGAGCTATTCCGCAGCTTAATGCGTTGTAATCAGTCGGTGACCTCGAATGTCTAACTCTTATTCTGCAGCCCATTTCTCTTCCCGCTTCCCCAACCATTAGCAGCCGATTTTTATCTTGATTTGCTAGCCTAGGACCTGACTGATCGCTTCGCCGCCCGTTCAGATGAGGGCAGACCGACTGGTAACGGTCCACAAAGCAGGCGCTGCTGATTCATAGCGATGCAACACATTTGGTGGTCGAGATTGGATTGAGCCGGCTCGTTAAGCAACCACAAAAGTGAAAATATCATTTTTCACTTTTCAAAAATTCAGAATGTGATATAAATGTTCGGGTTGAAGGAGAAGGCAATGCCAGCACAACCACATTCATTTGCCGCTCGTCTGCGGGCGCTTCGAAATGAACGAGGCCTTTCGAAAACTCGACTTGGAGAAATGGTTGGTGTTTCGACGACCTGCGTTTGGAACTGGGAAGAAGGGAACACCGAACCCCGCAAATACAACCTAGAGGCTTTGGCTGATGCTCTTGGTGTCAGCACCAATTATCTGGAGCTTGGAGCCGGCAAGCCAATCGATAAATCCACTCCCCTAACTAACGATACGGCACCTCCAGTCAGCCTTGAGAGGGCCATTAATGATGCCAAGGTCTTGATCGCGAAGTTAGCGCAGGTTGACCCAAAGCAAGTTTCAATTTCAGTGAACTACTGAGCCTCGCCGACAGGAATTTTTGTGGTCATGGGGAGGCCGAAATGGATCGCGTCGAACTAAGAGCAGTATTCTCATGGGTAAAGAGCGGTGCCATCTCGCTCGATGAAGAACAAAAGATTAGGTTTCCGAAGGTGTAGGCACGACCAGGCCTCTACCAGTTTGAAATCAAAACCAACGCCCATCACATTTATTATGTCGGCGAGACTGATCGACTTTCTCGTAGGCTGCAGCAATATCGAACTCCAGGCCGATCGCAGCTAACGACCTTCGTGTTAACAGGCTAATTATCGACCACCCCAGCAATGGTGATAAAATAGCTTTGTCTTTGGTTGTTAAGGACGTTCTACTGACCGCCGCACGACATCCATACAATATCGACCTAACTCGGAAGAATGAAAGAGTTCTGCTTGAAACAGCCCCAGTCTTGGATGCGCAATCATCTGGTGTTTCGCTCTTGAACGCTGGCTGCAGTGCTTGATTCTGCCGTGTTGGATCTGGGCACACAGAAACCTTCGCCGGTGCCATTGAGCTTATCGGAGTTTAGGTAGAAGCAGGCCACATGCTATCGATCGTTAAGTGCATGCGGTTATTTATTAGGTTCGGGGTTGGGATAATCCTGGGAGGCGCAGTGGGACTTTTTGTTGCTGTCTGCATGGTGGTCGTTCTGGGGGTACTTCTCAGGTAATCATCGGGTCAGCACCTTGGACTCTCGGTCCGTATTCCATCCCCAAAAACTGCCGTTCGGATAACGACCCAATTGAGGACGTTTGACGCATTGAACGCAAGGCCAACTAATGTGAGAAACCGTACTCGGTAGAATCTCGCCTTCTGCCTAACCTATAATTAGGCAACGAGTTCAACCTTTGCGCTTCGGCTACAGAAGCTCTCGACCGATGATTTTACAGCGGAGGCAAACGGTGATGGGGCAAATGTAACGAACAGAATGTTGGGGGCTACCCTTCCGCGCACTACCGGCAACACTGCGCCGCCGCCGCATGCATCCAGAACCAGATCACGAACGCTACGAGCGCGAGCAATCGGGTCGCACTGCCGAGCAAACTGAATCCCGACTACAATTTTACCAGCGTGCGCATAGTCTCTGACTTCGGTATAAAGGGCATATTTTGGGGCAGTCCTGCGAGTCATTGAGGGGACCTCGAAACCATTGTCAGGGTCAAGAAACACTAAGTCACAAGCTATGAGAGATTTCATGCCATTGGCATGCCAAACCCGACGCTCGCTCGAACAGATGTTCTCCGAGTAATAGTGGGTCGATTTAGGAAGAACGCCCCAAGAAGCCACGCGATCAAGCCGCCGCTCCGTTGGATTATCAAAGCCAGAAATCTTTTCGAATAGTTCTGGATCTAGTGCTCGCCAAACTCTTCCCTTTAGGTGATGGCGCTTCTCGCCGTCATTGTTGCCGGGTCGATCGACATTCTCCGGCTTGGCAAGATACCAGTTCACACCGAGTTGCATGCCGAGTTCAGCGCTCAGATGGCGGAGAAACGCATACTTCAAAAAATCATGTGAATCGCCGAGGTAGCGCTCCTGCAAGGAAGGACTCCATCTTATGCATCTGCTTTAAACAACACTAATGAGCGGAATACGGCAAGGGCGAACCTAAGGATTTCACCTTCCCACTCCAAAAAATGACGATTTTTCCTTTCGCCGCCATCTCTGGTAGCGGACTGGCTGCTTTGCGACTCAAATTTAGAACGGTCTGGCTGGTGACGACCCGATTCTAGTCAGATGGTTATCAACCCCGTTTGTACATCTGGGTTAGGCGAGATAGTTTGTGGCGCCGGAAAGACGCGGCTTTATTGCACCGGCGACAATAGTTTTGCCGCTTGCGAGATCGTCAAATCCTCTGAAGAACTTCGAACGCCTTCTGATCATAGATCGATGACCGCAGCCAAAGAAATTCGTCAGAGGTGACTGGCGCTTCGGAATCGGCATGAGCTGCCCTGTTGCGTAGCTGGCGGAGGGGGAGGAACACGCCGTCAAACGCCTCTACTATCTCCAAGGCGCGCTCCTTTGCCTCTCGCCGAACAGTTACCTTATTGCCCTTTTCGAGACGCTTGAGCATGCTTCGAAGAACGTGAGCATATTTTCCAATCGTGAGCCCGGTGCTTTCTTTCTCGCTTAAGGCCCCAGCATCGCAAAGTTCCTTGAAGAACGGCTGCCACTGGCGTGTCGCTTCGGCCTCAAAAGCCCGGGCGAATGGCATTATGAGACCTCCCCAATCGGACCTGCCAGCTCCCATCTCACGATACGCGCGACTGAAGAGTGCTTCTGCCTCAATTAGATCCCTGCGCGCTCCTTCACTCATTCTCTCCCATACTTCAACACCAAGTCGGCCCGCCACAAACTGTTCGAGATCTGGCTGTGGCAGAGGCACCGGTGCGTCCGCATCGGAAGGCTTCACCAAACTCTTGGCAATTGCATACGATAATTGGTCACCCGATTCGGAGGTCATCTCCAGGAGAAATCTTTTCGCCCTCTCGAGCCTTGGATCAGGTCCGAGTTCTGCAGCAATTTGGAAGATTTGATGGGTCTCTCTCGAACCGAGGCCGAGGCCGCCAAATGTTTGCGCCTGTGAAGCGATAAAGAAAGACCACCATGCAGTGGCGAGGTCTTCCAGCCCCTCCTCCCTCATAGTCCTCAACGCCCTATGATAGGTGCGAAAGCGCAATCTCGCATCAGCCGTTCGCGTCAATTGGTTGTCAGTTGGTCGAGCATCGCTGTCGAGGCGCGAGAAGGACATGTAGTCCAATAGATAGGCAAGACCCTGGCCGGAAAAATCGGCTAGCCAATGCCCCCCATGCTTGGAGCGAACTGGCCCGATTGTAAGCACCTGATCAGTATATTGAGCGAAAGGCAGGCGGCCGCCGTAAATGTAGTCGCGATAACTGAAGAGCAGCCGCACTAGATGAGTGCTTGATCTATTACCAATCAATTGCTCCTCTTCAGCGGAGAATAATGACCAGGTTTCTTCGAAGTAATCGAACTCCCGAGGATGTTTCTTTGCAATAAGATATATTCTTCGATATTGATCGGAGTTAAAGAAGTCCTGCACCTCGCCCAGTTCCTCAAAAGACACCAAAGTTTGGCCGGCAAGATTGCCCAGCAGAAAGAAGAAATAGGAAAAAATGGCCCGTTCGGGATCATAGCTCTCTGGCGCGGGTTGAATCTCCGCCCCTTTGTAACCGTCGACTGCGAACTCGACTGCGTATTGCAGGGCCAAAGCAAGTAATGGAGGCTTTGCTTTGGCCCACAAATCTTCAAACCTTGAGTCCCAAGGGGCGACCCAGGGAAATATCCGATCAGGGAGCCCAATTATGCTTGCAACGGTAGGGGCAGATTCCTGTGTTTGCTCAAAGTATTCTTCATCTGACTCGCACTCGGGCGGGTCAATGAGTGCGGCGCAAAGGATTGCAACCGCCTCCCTCCAGATAATTTCTTCTCCATCTTGAGCGGTCACGGCTGTGAAGCCCCGCGAACCATCATTTACCTCTGCTGGTTTGAAAGCCTCTTCTATGTCTTGCGGAAGGAAGCTCTCGCGGATGTATAGATCTATCGTTGGGATCGGGTCCAAGTTCCCGAATACGGCCTCCCACCTCGCCGACTGGTGCTCCCAACCAGGCGGAAAAGATCCGTACTTCATCTCTTTCCTCAGATCATCAAACGCGCGTTCGGCATTTGCGTCTTCCTTGGCTAACTCCCAAGCCGCCTCACTGATTCCGCGAAGAACTTCTTGGTCGGGATGCGATTCTGTTGAGACTCCATCAGTTTGGCCAGACCGCAATTCCTCGCTGTCGACTTTCTGAGCGTCCTCTGAAAAAGAAATATCCATGCCGACTGCCCAGTCTAGGAAGGTCTCTGCCTCGCCTTCGGTGCACCGAAAGTAGGCAATCTCGTGTTGTGAGAGTGCCTTGATTAGCGGAGCGCGCGGAATGTCGGATTGGTAGTATTCGGTTACGAGCCTGAGGAAGTCGGATGCGTGGATCGTTCCCCCTGGAGACACAGTGATATCAGGAGGAGCCTTCAAAGGAAAAACGTTGTCTGACATTTCGACTTCGAAACTCTCCCTGCTCCAGACGCTGATTACTCATGTGAAACTGGACAGCATCTCCAAGTCAAGCTCCCGATGCAGTTAGCTGGGCGTCAAGAAGTCGCGTTATCTTCAGACCGCCCACCAAATCAATTATTCCCATACGAAGAGCGGGGGTACTTTCGGCTCGTTGACCGCTCGTCTTACGATTATCGCCGCGCAGAACAGGGGCGACGTTAAGCCTCCTTCGGCTATATTCTAGAGATAGTCGTCTCCATACGCCCGCCTTAGTGAATGCATGACGCGCTCATCGATATCCTCGCTTGAAAACTCGTTAGTCTGGATGTTTGGGAATTTGTGGGCAATCTCACCGGCAGGCAGCATCCCGATCATCTGTTCCGGAGCCGATATCTTCCGCGCCATTCACAAGCACCCTCCAAGTCTCAAATAGCAGGGTCCTCTAAATTTCTAAATGGCCCACTTTGCCCTTGGGAGGGGGCTTGATCCTGTCCGCTTTGCACACCCTGAGGGCATCCATGGCAACCCAGAGAAGGTTGTCAGGCCTCCAGCACAGCTTGACATCTCCCTACTACTTCATCTCCATCACTTCGTGACTACGCTAAGCCCCTTGATCACTGCCACGACCCTTTACAACTTCGTACAGTGCCCCAAGCGGGTTCATCTCGATTACTGCGGCGATCCATCCGAGAAAGACCCCCCGAATGCTTTCGTTGAGATGCTTTGGGAGCGCGGTACTCTCTACGAGAAGGAAGTCTTCGGAGGCGGCGAGAGGGAGTTTCTCGACCTCTCCCATGTAGGTGGTGAGGAAAAGGAACGATTGACGCTCGAAGCCATGCAGCGTGGCGAAAGGCTGATCTACAATGGGCGGATCACCTCGGGCGATTTGCTAGGCATCCCAGATCTCTTGCGACGCCAAGGCAGCGGATACATTCCGATCGACATCAAATCTGGTCGCGGAAAGGAAGACGGTGGCGATGATGCTGATGGGAAACCCAAACTGCACTATGCGGTCCAACTTGCACTATATGTCGACATCCTTGAGCAGCTCGGGCAGTCATCTGGGCGACGCGGTTACATCTTCGATGTTCATGCCAACGAGATTGAGTATGACCTCGAAACCTCGCGGGGCAAGCGTATCACCAAAACACTCTGGGAGGAGTACCAAGGCGCGCTCAATGAAGCGCGAAGGATTGCAAATGGTCACCATGATCCGAGAGGTGCGCTCGCTAGCGCTTGCAAGCTCTGTCATTGGCATTCCCACTGCTCGCGAAGCCTTCGGGAAAGTAACGACCTAACTCTCATCCCTGGCCTAGGCAGGGCTATTCGGGACAGCCTTGCTGAGGAGTTCCCTACAATTGATGATCTCGCGCAGTGCAATCCAGAAGCCTATATCAGCGATGGAAACACGCCATTCTATCGCGTCGGCCAGACGAGCCTGAAAAAGTTCCATGCGCGCGCAAGGCTTCTAACAGAACACGATGCCAAGCCCTACCTCAAGGCTCCGGTCATCCTACCATCGACAGAGCTCGAACTGTTTTTTGACATAGAGGTCGATCCGCTTCGTGATCACACCTACTTGCACGGATTTGTAGAAAGGCGCGGTGGCGACAACTCCACAGAGCGATTTATCGCTTTTTTCACTGAGGCTGAAACAGCAGGCGCCGAGCGTGCAGCATTCGCGCGATCAATCGATTATATGACAGCCGATGCATCCGCTTCAATTTGGTATTACTCCAAGTACGAGCGAACCATTTATCGCAAGTTGCAATCGCAGTACCCTGATGTTTGTTCGGCTGAGTTAATAGAGCATTTATTCGATCCCGCCCATTCAATCGATCTCTACAACGACGTCGTGACCAAGGCTACCGAGTGGCCGACCAATGACCACTCGATCAAATCTCTGGCAAAGCACTTGGGGTTCGAGTGGAGGGACACCAACCCCTCTGGTGCCGCCTCAATCCAATGGTTCGACGAGTGGGTGAGAACTCGGAACCCTGCCATCAGAGAGCGAATTTTGGCATACAATGAGGATGACTGCCGAGCGACCCGTGTGCTGCTGGATGGGATTAGAAGGCTAAGCTGAGTTAGTCTGAATGGTTCTGGGTAGGATCGCGAGATTATGCTTGGTGCAACTCACCACCGTATGTAGGGCATGTAGGCTACACTAATTCGGGCAAACTGTAGGGCCAAATGAACGAATACTCTGATGTGCCGAACGATAGATCAGCATCTCCAATGAAGGAGTGGCTCAATACCAAAAATGGAACGATCTTTCTCGGCGACTCTCTCGACTACTTGCTTGACATAGCTGAAGAAAAATCGGTCAATCTTATCATGACTTCGCCACCCTTTGGGTTGGTCCGGAAGAAAAGTTACGGCAACGAAGACGCAGATCGATACTGCGATTGGTTTCGCCCATTCGCGGAAGGCTTCAAGCGTGTACTGAGAGATGACGGAAGCCTTGTAATTGATATCGGTGGGGCCTGGAACAAGGGCACCCCAACAAGAAGCCTCTATCATTTCAAGCTTCTGATAATGCTGGTGGAAGAATATGGGTTCCATCTCTGCCAAGAGCACTACTGGTGGAACCCCTCAAAACTCCCCACTCCTGCGGAATGGGTGAACATCAGGCGCGTTCGGGTTAAGGATGCCGTCAACACAGTCTGGTGGCTATCTCCTTCGCCATGGCCGAAAGCGAATAACAAGAAGGTACTATCGCCATACAGCAAGAGTATGGAGAGCCTTCTAGAGCATGGCTACGTCGCAAAGCTCAGGCCTTCAGGCCACGCAATTTCAGAAAAGTTTTCCCATGACAACGGTGGTGCAGTCCCTCCAAATCTGATTGCGATCGCAAATACTGAGAGTAACAGCGCCTATCAGGCATATTGTCGCGAAAACGATCTCCCTATCCATCCAGCGCGCTTCCCTGCGCAGCTACCGGAGTACTTCATTCGGTTCCTGACAGACCCAGATGATCTGGTAGTCGATCCCTTCGGGGGCTCATGCATTACCGGCGCGGTAGCAGAGCAACTAGGGCGCAAGTGGGCCTGTTGTGAACTCTCTGAGGACTACGTCAAAGGCGCGGCGGCAAGATTCACAACAGACGCGCCACTTATACCTAAAGAGAGATCTGAGCCTTATGTTATCTACCAACCTGGTAGTGTTCCCGTAGACGAGGCCGTTACCACAACAATTGCCGACGGAGGGAAATCGCGCCCTAAGCGTCGCTAAATTGGATTAACTCCAATATATCCGGCCCAAAGTTTTCGTCTGCCACCAAAAGGCGGACGCCCTCGTTTATCAAAAATTCGATCTGCCGGTAAGGTTGGGTTTCGCCTGGATAAATTGTCTGCACTAAGGTCCTAAGAGCCCCGTCCTCGTCGAGTGTGCCTCGATTCCATTTTGTGCCCGGACTCTCCGCTCTCCCTTGACCGACATTTTGACGTATCGCGTAAGCCAGCGCAAATTTCGCGGCATCCAACTCCGTTTTGAATTGCCCATCTTCCTCCAGCCTTTTGAGCTTCGGCGACATAGAGGCAGTCATGCCAATTGTTGTCTTGTCGGCCTGCGAAGGGCTATCAGGAGTTCCGATCTCTTCAGCCATCAGTTTTCTCTCGGATTGATTTGAGTATGGCGAGCGGAAATTCGCTGTAACTTCCATTCCCTCTTTAACCGAATTTCCAACAATTCCCTCGCCAAGCTGGGAGCAAGCTCATCTTCATATACTAGAAGGATGACTTGCGGGGACATTGAAGGCAATGCTGAAACGATATTGTTCGTGTGTGTCTTGTCCAATCGGCCAAAGGGAGAATCGATAATAATCGGCCCCCTCATGGGAGCATTCCCTTGAAGCGCCGCGACAAGCGCGAGAGCAACTACATGTTCTGCGCCAGCCGATCGCACTGGAATAGTTGCACCTGTTTTATGAACGATGGTCAGACCATAGCCCTCATTGATTTGCAGGCCGCTATATTCGGGCTCGGAAGTTAGTGACCGGAAATGTCTCGAAGCGTCACTCTCGACGCGAGATTTGAGGTCATTCTTGAAAGCGGTTTTTCCTTCTTCAAATAGACCAAGAAGCGCGTCAAGAAGCTTCAAGCGCCTCCGCTCAACATCCAGCCGCCCCCCCTCAACTCGATCGAGTTTGTCTCGTAAACTCGTTATTCTTTCTTCGGTTAGCTTTAATGCCTCTTCTTGCTGCTTTATCGACTCCTCGCATTTGTCGATCTTTCGAACGGTCTTGTCATAGTTCAGCTTGGCAGCACGCAAATCATGCTCTGTGTATCCCTCCAAGAGAGCCTTCTTTTCCCTCACTTCCCCCTTCTTAATTTCAATCTTTACACGTAGATCCTCTATGGCGTTCCAGCGCAATGTAAGAGCGTCAGCATTCGCCTTCTCTACGATGCCGCTGATTGCATCTATTTGGCGCCCAAGACCTGAAACTTGCCGCTCGACTGCATCGCCACTTTCCTGATTGCCAGTTTCCGAGGCCTCCTTGATTTTCTCTTTTGCTGTGCTCGAAATCTCTTGGAAGCAAGCGGGGCATTGATCTTTGCCTTCGGCCGACAGATTGTTTAGAATATCTAACCTGATTGCTTTCGCGCGCAGGGCTTCTTGCTCACCTCTCAAGTGCTCGAGTTCTTTCTTAAGGCGATCTTGCAATAGCACGCACCAAGCATTAGTCATTGAATCCTGTATCGCGATCAGACCAAGATCCAGTTCTTCCTGCAAGGATGCGATTTCTTTTGTGTCGGCCTCCACTTGATCAAGTATTGATGAAGCGCGATCAAACTTGCGAACGGCCATCTCGGCATCGGTTTTTTCTCTTCTAGCCTCCTCCAACTTTTCCTTATATCTCTGAAGTCCCGCTGCCTGTTCTTCCTTGGTTTCTGCAAGCTGTGAGAGGTGGTGTCCAATCTCACGAGTTTGGCTATCAGCCGTTGCTGCTTTACTGTAAGCAGAACTCGCCTTTTTCTGCGCTGCGTTAAGACTTGCAATGGAGTTAGTAAGTACTGGCAGACCTAGTATTTTTTCAATTGCATCACTAATTTGAGTCCCCATATCACTATCTTCGATAAGGAGTTCTTCATATTCTTGAAGTAACTCTCCGTCGAATAGAAAAAATCTAGATACTTCTTCGGGCAGTATTCGATTTAACTCAACTTTAGCTTCATCAGGCCCCATTTGATGGCCGCCCTTACTTAGATGAAGGCCCACTTCAAAATGAGCATCTATCTCGGGAGCATCGATACCGAGTTTAGGCTGAACTTTTCTTACAAGGGTGTAATCGACAGCATCATGTTTCAAATCGAGCCTTACGCTAAATGCATGCTCGCCATCTTCCTTGGCCTCCCAATTTCCAACCTTCGACAAACTAGTCTCAGATCTTCCACGCCCAATTATCTTTCCGAAGAATGCAAATCTGATGGCGTTGAGGAGTGAGGTTTTGCCCCGCATATTCTCGCCATAGACTACAGAGACCCCTTCCTCGGTAGGGAACTCAACTCTTTGGTTGCCCTTAAAAGGGCCAAAATTATTAAGTTCGAGTGCGCGAAGTATGAGCATAAGTTAAGCCTCAAACTCACGTAGAATACGCTCAAGCTCTCGCGATAGATCATAGGCTGGCACATCACCTTGGTGAAGCCGAACAATGGCCGCGACTAGTCCGCTTGGGATCTCAGGAAACTCTTCTGATCTAATATTCTCTATAACCGTAATTATGCGATCCGCATTTCCTGCTTCTGAAGCGGTTTCACTCACAAGCCGTTCCCCTCATCGTCCTCTAGGCCTTGGCCAGCTTCACCGAGATCAACTCCAAGCTCAATAGCAATCATCTCTAAATCCGACACGCTCGCTGGATTGACAGCATACTGACCGAATTCAATAGCTCTGGCTAACTCCGCCCGAATTATTGAGTTCGTGTCGTCTTCATGCTCTTCACTTGGGATTACGATGGCGTCATGGACGTGCGCAAGGTACTTGCCCTCAGATTTCCTCAAAACACGACCTCTTCTCTGGATGAACTCCCTCGGATTCTTGGAAGAGGCGAGGATCAATGCGTGCGAAACGTTCGGGATGTCCACCCCCTCGTCGAGACACTTGATGGATACGACCACTCCACCCAGAGCAGAGAACCCACGCAAAGTTGCCTTCCGATCACCCTTCATCTCGGAGTGGTATTCATAGACATCTCGCAGCCCAGCATCGCGAAGCGATCCAAGCACCTGATAGAGTTGGTCTTGATCATCGCAGTAGACAATCCAATGCTGTCCTTGCTCGAATTTTTGGGCGACCACGCGAGCAGCCAATGCGATCTTGGCATGCGCCCCCTTCACCACTTTGGACCTTTGGATTAGCAACCGCTTCAGTGTATTCTCGGCATGCGTTTCGTCAGAATAGCCCCCACTTAGGTACCTGGCATAAGCTTTTCGGTATCTCGCAGAAAGCTCGTCCCACCGCTCTTGTTCTTCGGGCAGCAATTGGACTTTATGAATATGATAGGCGTAGGGCGTTAGAGTCTTCGCTCGAAGCGCATCAGCGATACCGAACACTGGCCTTACGATCCCGCCAAAATATTCCAGTATTGCGGATGTTCCATCAGGGTCACCAACGCGCTCGGGTGTGGCACTCAGGCCAAGACGAGCCCCCACCTTTAGATCGAGAACACGGCGACTCTTTTGCGCTCCAAGCCGGTGCACCTCATCTGCGACCAAGAAAAGATGTTCTCCTTGGTGGCACTGACTAAGGAATGATTCCGAGCAAGCTGTTTGCAGAGTACTGAGAATGATCCGGGGAGCTTGGCCAGGGCGGAGCGGCCTACTCCAAATCTTGAGGTTGGTCGGGCTACCCGACCGCCACTGAGAATTACCGCCCCCGCAAACGAGTATCTGTAGGTCTCTCCCTGCAAAGGCAGTTCTTAGCTCTTCATCCCATTGCGACAACAAGAGATCGCTTGGCACTAAGATGATGGGCGTATCTCTCCGGCCAATAGCATCATTGATCGCACATAAAGCTGTAAAGGTTTTGCCAGAACCAGTGGCGTGCTTGAGGATTCCGCGCCGCTCGGACTGGAGCCAATTTTCTAATGCTGTGACCTGATGCTTTCTTGGCTTTCTCCCACCCGGCTTACCTGCCTCAGGAGACCATCCCGCGGCCGTTTCGAGCTCGAGATTAATCTCATCCACATACTCCGGCCATCTTTCGACCTCAGCGCGGGAGATAATGTGTTCCTTCGCCGACTTGGGGACTGGCAGGACAGTAACGTGCGGAGATTCATTCAGCCAAAGGCGCTCGAAATACTCTGCTTCAGTCGCAATCCTCGTCCGATCGCTAGAGTTTGACCAGCTGGTAAAGACATCAATGGACTCTAGGTTGCCGTCAAGAGCCAAGCCGGGCCATGTTTCGTTCATCGATCCCTTAAAGGCGACGCGATTTTCCCCATCGGAGAGTATACCGAGCTTGTCGTGGAACAGCCTCCTCGATCGCGCGCTGGCTTCTTGGCCAACCCAGGCAAGCTTCACCTCTAAAATTCCCAGCGAAACCAGGCTTGCCAGTATCTTCGCCGGCTTTGCAAACTCATCAGAGGCTAGAAGTTCATCAAATCGTTGACAAATTTCCTTGCTGGAGCGTTCTTCATCCCTCTCTGTGTAGCCTATTCTGAGCGCCTCATCGTCTTGCGCCGATAGAACGGGTGAGCAGATCATTCGGATCTTGCCGCCATTTCGCGCGAAAAACTTTATACTCGGCCAAGAGATTATGTAGATTGAACTGCTGAAGAATCCCACGGCTCGGTCATAAGACTTGGCGGCTTTCATGGCGGGCAAGTAGAAATCCTGAGCGATATCGTCCTCAGGCTTGTGATACGATTGCCTAAAATCAATTTCGTTCAGGCGCGGTGCTTCAATCAATTTTGCACAACCTGTCTCGCGTAAGTTCCATCCTTTGTTGGATTCCCTCAATCAAGTTTTTGCTTTGGCAGGCAACAACAGTCTCTTTGGCTTGTTCGCCAGGCCTCGGCCTTAACCTTCTATCTTGCTCGGCAATTTTTCCGGCCATCGCCGCTATGACAGTTTCAGACTTCACTTGCACGTTTCGGGAGTGCGCAAAGTCAACATAAAGACCTGCATCCCATAAGATGAAAACACCGTCGCTATCAGCATAACCAACAAGCAATATCAGCCTGTCGTCATCCGTTGCAAAGTTGCCAACTTCGCCGCCTTTTTGCCCCGGAACCATCAATTGAATCTTATACTCACCCAAAGTGCGTCCGCCTGGTGGATTAGTCGCATTGTACATATAGACGCGCAGCCTTGCCGAGACGGGTGCTCGAAGGTCGATCTCTAAAGGTTTCTGGCCTAAATCTGAATGAGCGAGCACGATGGGGCGAAGCGACGCCAACAACTTCTCATGCAATTGAGTGGTAGAAAGCTTTTTCGGTTTACTCACCGAAAGGTTCATCCTTATCAGACAGCTAGAAGAAAGTGACGAGCACACTTGCCCAGGATTTTCAAGAGCAAGCTAAGCAGATCGCAGCCAATCTCGCGCGATAATTTAACTCTCAGTCTCCTTAGAGTAAGAGGCATTTCTAAAGACTATATGTGGGCGCAACCTAACTGGGTAGAAGGCCTCTGCGCTACAGTGCACCTCTAAGGATCGGAGTGAACAAATGTACTCAGTTCGACTTGGCTTCGAAGAAGCTACAAGAAGGATAGAGCAGTTGAGTGACAATGGTCACTATGCTGAGGCACTGGTGACTACGGCCTTTACCGTCGAAAAAACACTCCGACGAACTTTGCGCCAGCTAATCGTCTCCGCAGGTTTTCGGTCGATTGACGCGGAGAGTATCGTGAAGGGTCTAGGTGGGCTCGACCGAATTAAGAATACTTGGGAGTTCTATGATCCTCAAAACCGAAAACTGACTACCGTAATCGGAGCAGAAGACTGGTCGACCTTCAAGCAGACCTCCATTATGCGCAACAAGCTCGTTCACGGGGAATGTGTCTATGGTGTGGGCTCTTGCGCCAATCAGTTAAGCAAGACCCTTGAGGCATTATATCGCACGCGCAATTGCCTAGAAGATGTCTATGGATTCAGTGGCTGGCAGAAATTGAAAGTCCGGAAAAAATCTCGGTTGCACGCACATCCGCTAGTGAAGGTCTAGATTTAGGTTCAAGCGCCCCAGCTAATCAACGAATAGGGTTAGAAAACACGGGCCTTTCAGACCATTAGTGCCAGCGGGAGAAGCCAATCGAACCGCACCCTCAGGAAATGGGTACGATAGAATTAGATCATCGAACGCGCGAAATAGTAAGTATAGGGGTGTTTGGGTCCCATCTAGTTATATTTGGGGGGGGGGTACCCAGGGGAGGGGACGCAGCGGTTCAAATTTGGGGGGGTGGGTTAGCTTCCTGGCTATATGTAGGTCTACGTCGCAATCACAGGAGTTCGGATATGACCAACGATGAACTACTTGCGATCCAAGCAATGCCGGAGGCTGAAGCTGCGACCTTTCAAAGGCTGGGGGATGAAGCCGATGCAGATGGGCGTAGCCGCGAAAGCACGGCATTGAGAGCAGGCATGGCAGCGCTGAGAAGAATGTCTGCGTTGATTGAAGGCGGTGAACATTGGAACTTCATTGATACTAAAACAGGGCAAGCCGACTGACCGCTTCGAATCTAGGTGCATCCAACAGAACTTTGAAACCTAAGTGAAACCTCCAGGCGAAGGCAGACGTCGCCACCGGAGAATCTTTAAGACTTAAGTCTTTGAAAAAAGGTGGTGAGCCCTGCAGGGGTCGAACCTGCGACCTACTGATTAAAAGTCAGTTGCTCTACCGACTGAGCTAAGGGCCCCCACGTCAGGGTTGCACGGGCGCGTGTCGGTGGCCGCGTGCGGAGGCTCACCTAGGCACAGGGCGCGGGCGGGTCAAGCGTGCAAACAAATGCGCGCAAGAAAGGCCAGTAACCGGGTCGCGCCAGTCGCCCGCAATCGCCTTTGCGGGGCCGAGCACAAAGTCTCGGTCCCGAAAACGCGGATGAGGAATGACGAGGTCGTCGATTGCAAACATGCCGCCGTCCCACAGGACAATGTCGATATCGAGCGTGCGTGACCGCCAGACCTGCCCGCGCCGCTTGCGACCAAGGCCCTGTTCGACCGCGCGGGCCAAGAGCAACATGCTGGGAGGCGTCCGAAAGGTTTCCACCACCGCCGCAGCATTTGCGTACTGGCGCTGTGAGGGGCCGACTGGCGCGCTGCAAATGAGCGGCGAGATGCCATGAAAGCGCAGCCCCAGATCCTCCAGATCACTGATCGCCGCCGCGATCACTTGGCGCGGCCCTCCAACACCGGGCACCCGCACGTTAGAGCCAAACGCGAGCAGATAGAGCTGCGAGACTTTCGCCTGCAAATCCCCCGCCGGATCAGCCAGCTCAGCCGCCTTGCTCACGTGTCTTCTGCGATCCGTCCATAAAGCTGCGGGCGGCGATCGCGGAAGAAGCCCATCCCCGCACGATGCGTGGCAGCCTGGTCGAGATCGAGCGTCGCGACCAGCACGCCCTCCTCTTCCTTGCCGAACTCAACCACCTTGTCACCCCATTCATTAGTGACGAAAGAGTGGCCGTAAAACGCCTGCCCCTGCTCTTCTCCGATCCGGTTGGCCGCCACCACCGGCATACAATTGGACACGCTGTGACCCTGCATAGCGCGCTGCCACATACGGCTGGTGTCGAGATCAACGTCATAGGGTTCGGAGCCGATTGCGGTCGGATAGAGCAGCACTTCTGCGCCCAGCAGTGCCATCACGCGCGCCGCTTCGGGATACCATTGGTCCCAGCATATCCCGACCCCGATTCGCGCTGTGCCGCCTTCGCGCAAGGCCAAGTCCCACACCTTGAACCCATCATTTCCAGGGCGGAAATAGAACTTCTCCTCATAGCCCGGCCCGTCGGGAATGTGGCTCTTGCGATATGTGCCGGTGACCTCGCCTCGCGGATCGATCATCGCGAGCGTGTTGTAATAGTGATGCCCGTCACGCTCGAAAAAGCTGGTCGGGATCGTTACTTTCAGTTTCGCCGCGAGCCCCCGCATCGCGATGACCGAAGGATGTTCCAGCGTCGGCCGGGCGAGCGCAAACAGCGCTTCATCTTCGGTCTTGCAGAAATAGGGGCCGGAAAAAAGCTCCGGCGGCAGGATCAGCTCTGCACCGCGCGCGGCCGCCTGCTCCACCAACTCCGCTACAGCGGCGATATTCTCTGCCTCGTCTTCGCTGCCAAGCGGCAGCTGGAGGGCGGCAACAGTGATCTCTCTCATGCTGCCGCCCCTTAGTCCCAGAATTGAAAACTGAAAAGTCAGTCGGGCTGTTAGAACAGCCCGGAAAGCTCAGTCAGCCTTCTTGAACAACAGCGTCATGCGGTCGCTTTCGCCGATGGCGTTGTGCTTTGCCTGTTCTTCTGCCGATTGACGGCCAAAACCAAGCGATGGCGGCAAGGTCCACACCCCGCCTTCCCAATTGGCCGGATCCTTGGGGTTGGCGTTCACTTCAGAGCTTCCGACCAGCTCGAAGCCTGCGGTTTCAAACAGGCCGATAACGTCCTGCTCGCGCATGTATCCGCGCTGACGTGCGCCATAATCGGCATAGCTGGCACCGTCCGGAGCGCGGTGCTGGACCACGCCGACCATCCCGTCATCCTTCAGCAAGGCACGCAGTCCCTTGAGCACATCGTCAGCAACATTGCCGTGGTGGAGCCCGTGCATGGAACGGAAGATCAGCGCGCGGTCGACCGTGCCTTTCATCTCTTCGGGGACTTCATCGAGCTCGAACGCCATGACCTTGTCGGCCTCGACCCCCATGCCTTCGGCAAGGCTGGCCTTGAACGTTTCCGTCCAGCCCTTCGCCGCGGCTTCCTGAGCGCGGCTGCGATATTCGCGACCATCGCTATCCGGATTGATCGCGACGTATTTGCCGGCCGGCATGAGATAGGGTGCGAGAACGCGGGTGTACCAGCCTCCGCCCGGACCCCATTCGACCACGGTCATGGTCGGCTCTACCTGGAAGAAAGCGAGCGTTTCAGCCGGGTTGCGATATGGGTCGCGCGCGCGGTCACCATCGCGGCGTTCGTGCGCGAGCACGTCTTCCAGTTTCGGAGCGGCAGAATGGTCGCCATGGCCATCAGCCCAAGCCGGGGCAAGAGGTGCTGTCAGCGCAAAGGCAGCAAGAGCAAGTAAGGGCTTTTTCATGTCAGGTTCTCTCCAGTGGGGAATAAGCGAAATGGCAAATCCAAGCATCAATCAAGCGCAAGCCGATGACAAGCGCTCACACAATACCTAACTGACAAGCGAGCAAGGAGTTTCTGCAAATGACACAGGCAATCATCGCCGGCGGGTGTTTTTGGTGCACTGAAGCGGTGTTCCGCGACGTGGTCGGCGTTTCCGAGGTGGAAAGCGGCTATATCGGCGGGACAGTCGAGAACCCGACCTACAAGCAGGTTTGCAGCGGCAGCACCGGCCATGCCGAGGGCATAAGGGTGACCTTCGATCCGGACGTGATTTCCCTCGCCGAGATCTACGACGTGTTCCTCGGCACGCATGACCCGACGCAACTGAACCGCCAGGGCAATGATGTTGGTACACAGTACAGAAGCGCGATCTTCCCCTTGGATGATGCGCAGAAGGCTGAAGCCGAAGCCGCCATTGCGCGCTGGAATGCGGATCATCCGGGGCAGGAAGCGGTAACGACCATTGAAGGCACGGAAGGCGGGCTGGCCGCGACATGGTTCCCGGCAGAGGATTACCATCAGGAATATTGGGAAGGCGAAGGCCAGCGCAATCCCTATTGCCTCGCGGTGATCCCGCCCAAGCTGATGAAGCTCAGGAAGAGCTTTCAGGACAAGGTGAAGGGGTAGGATCAACGGCTTGTTGGATACACATGTTACACAGTCCTGAGACGGAAAATCTCGGGTGGATTTTAGCTCACAAGCGACTGATACTGTGCAGGAAAACGGGTCGAACATGGCGGCATGATGGCACAGCACTGGACCTGTAGGACAGCATTGTGAGTTTGGTCCGCTTACGACCCAATTGCTGACAGTCATCCAGTGTGCGAGACTTAACGCATGGCGTTGACGTCTTGACTTGCCCCTAAGGAGCAATCGTATGGACAAGATTAATCGCCGCCTGATGCTGGGCGGTCTGGGTATGGTCGCAGCAGGTCTAGCCGGTGCGGTAAGCGCACAATCGAATGGGCGGAGCAACGGGGTTACCCCCAATGCCGCGCCAACGGCGCCCGATCCCAGCGCCAGACACCGGCTGCGGTTCGCCGTGATCGGGCTTGACCATCCGCATATCTACTCGATGACAGACGCGCTGATCCGCGGCGGCGGCACGCTTGCCGCGGTGCATGCGAGCGACCCACGGCAACTTGCGCGCTATCTCGCCCGTTATGGCGACGTGAAAGTTGCCCGCACCCAAGCCGAGATTCTCGACGACAAGAGCGTACAGGTCGTGGCCAGCGCATCCATTCCCCGTCTTCGCGCGCCGCTTGGCATTCGTGTAATGCGCGCTGGAAAGGACTTTCTTTCGGACAAACCGGGGATCACCAGCCTAGACCAGCTGGCCGAAGTGCGTCGCACGATCGCGGAGACCAGACGCAAGTTCGCCATCATGTATTCGGAACGGCTTGAAGTGCGCGCTGCGGTCAAGGCCGGCGAACTCGTTCGAGCCGGTGCGATCGGGCGGGTGCTTCAGACGATCAACATCGCCCCACACCGCATGAGCGCACCCAACCGGCCCGAGTGGTTCTGGGATGTGAAGAACTATGGCGGCATCCTGACCGACATTGGCAGCCATCAGGCCGATCAGTTCCTGTTTTACACCGGCTCCACCGAAGCGCAGGTCGTGGCGTCGCAGGTCGGCAATCTGGACACTCCCGGCCATCCGAAATTCCAGGATTTCGGGGACATGACCCTAAGCGGCAATGGGGGGACCGGCTATGTCAGGGTCGACTGGTTCACACCTGACGGTTTGCCAACATGGGGCGACGGGCGCCTGTTCATCCTGGGCACCGAAGGCTACATTGAACTGCGCAAATACGTCGACATTGAGGGCCGCCCGGGTAGCGATCACCTCTTGCTGGCTGACCGCAAAGGCACGACCTACATCGATTGCAGCGATGTGCCACTCCCGTTCGGCCCGCAGTTCATTTCGGACGTGATGGTGCGGACAGAGGTCGCTCAAAATCAGGCTCAGGCTCTGCTTGCCGCCGAACTGGTGCTGACCGCTCAGGCCGAGGCGAGAAAACTTGTCAGCGGGCCGCGTCCAGCACTTCAGGGTGGATAAAATGCGGTCGGGCGCCGGACAAGGCATTGAATGACAAGGAATCAAGTCATGTCCCCGAATACCAGCTCATTAGAGATTTACTTACGTCCGCTCCCCACCCAAATTGAGGACATTCGCAGGATGCGCCGCGCGAGCGGCGCTCGTTGATCTCGTGGATTTCCCGAGCCGAGCCGGGTTCCGGTTTGCACGAGGATAAGCGTCTTCGCAGAACTAAGCGCGCCAACGCACTACAAAGAACCCATCGAGCCCTCCCTGGTCGCCGAGCATACCGGGATCGGTGCGCAGCCAGCCTTCGGGGGTGGGGGTGAGGCCTTGCGGCAGCTCCTCAGCCCGGATCGGATCGGGCGTAAGTGTGACCCTTTCAGCCTGTTCCTCGCCCTCGTCCGCCTCAAGCGAGCATACCGCATAAACCAGCGTTCCGCCCGGTTTGAGCCATCCGCTCGCGCGCTCGATCAAGGCTGATTGCAGCTCAGTCATCTCCTCGATCTGGCGCGGCCCGATGCGGTGCAGCACATCGGGATGCCGGCGGCAGGTGCCGGTCGCGGTGCAGGGCGCGTCAAGCAGGATCGCGTCGAACTGATGCTTCGGTTCCCAACTGAGCGCATCGGCGCGAACTGTCGAAGCCTTCAATCCGGTGCGCTTCAGGTTGTCCTTGAGCAAGCCCAGCCGCCGCTTGCTGATATCGAGCGCGGTAACCTGCCAGCCTTGCGCCGCCAGCGCGAGCGTCTTGCCGCCCGGCGCAGCGCACAGGTCAAGCACATGTCGGCCTTCACCTTCCCCGAGCAAGCGAGCGGGCAATTGCGCGGCCAGGTCCTGCACCCACCACGCCCCTTCGGCATAGCCGGGCAGTTTCTCGATCGCGGTTCCGCGCGGGACGCGGACATGGCCCGGCATCAAGCTCACTCCGCCAAGCTTCGCCTGCCATTCATCGGTCTGGCTCGCATTCCTGATCGCAAGGTCCACCTCGGGCGGCTGCGCGAGCCCCTGTGCGATGGCTCCTGCGCGCTCGCCCCATCGCGCTGCGGCTTCGGCGGGCAGGCTGGGCGCATCGGGCAAAGCAACTTCGCCTTTGCTCAGGGTCGAAAACACTCCATGCGCCAGCCTGCGCGGCCCGCCCGATAGCAGCGGCAGCCCCGTGGCGATCACGGCGTGTGGCGGTGTTTCGAGCCGCAACCAGCCTGCCAGCATCAGGCGCAGTACCATGCGCGGCTTGGCGTCATCGGGCAGCGGCTTCTTCGTCGCGCTGTCGATCAGTGCGTCGAGGTCCATCAGCCAGCGCAGGGCTTCATTGGCAAGCGCGAGCGCCAGCGCCCTGTCGGCAGGCTTGCGGATATCCTTCAGGGCTGCGCCTTGCGCCTGCTCGATGGTCTCGCCGCGCCGCAGCACCGCGTCGAGCAGCTTGAGCGCGCCGCGCCGCGCATGAATTCCGAGAGGCTGTGCCATCGACGCTTGCCCTAGCCGCCCTTGAAACCAAGCGCCAGCGCGCGCATTTGGTAATCATGACGAAATCGAAATCAGACGCGGCGAAAGCCTTCAGGAAACCGGCCCACTGGACCAATGATCCGCCGCCTGCGCCCAAGGCAGTCGATCCTGCCAAGGATGAACCGCGCGAGCTTTCCCCCACCCGCTATGGCGATTGGGAGAAAAACGGGATCGCGATAGATTTTTAAGAGGTTACTGTCTGGTCGCGGCAGCCAAAGGGCGACCGGCCGGCCGCAGCTGCCCCGGACCCCGGACTTGATCCGGGGGTAGGGATTAGCAGCGAGGATGTGAGCGCCGATTCGCTTACTAAAGGCTTTTAAACGTGACCTTCAGACCGTCCCTGGGCTTGGGGATCGGCCAGGGCTGCCATTCAGGATCATAACCCGCTGCAATCTCGATGGAGTATTGCTGCAGCAGCTGCGCCATAAGGATCTTGACCTGCATGTAAGCGAAATGGAGGCCAAGGCACATATGCGCGCCGCCGCCAAACGGAACCCAAGCGTATTTGTGCCGTTCGCGGACCTGTTCAGGCGTGAAGCGCATCGGGTCGAATTTCTCCGGCTCGGGCCAGATCTCGGGATCGTGATGAACGAAATGGGCATTGATGCCGACCGCAGCGCCCGCCGGAATGGTGTAGCCGCCAAACTCGAAGCTCTTGAGCGCACGGCGCGGGGTCGAAGGCACAGGCGGCATGATCCGCAGCGCTTCCTTGAACGCCATTTCGGTCAGCTCAAGCTTGGGCAGATCGTCATAGGACAAGGCGCGCGGCTTGCCTGATGCATCAGGGCCGCCCGTCACGGCGATGATTTCTGCGCGGAGTTTGTCCTGCCATTCCGGGTTCTTCGCCAGCAAGTAAATCAGCGAGGTTGCGCTCGATGTGATGGTGTCGTGCGCAGCCATCATCAGGAAATTCATGTGATCGACCACTTCATCAACCGGAAGGAGCGAGCCGTCTTCTCGGGTCGCGGTCGCGAACTGGCTGAACATGTCCTGTCCGCCGCCCTCTGCGCGGCGGCGGTGCGTTTCCTTGGTGAAATAGTCGACCAGGAAAGCGCGTCCATCGACGCCTTTCTTCAATTGCGTGAACGGCAGCGGCTTGCGCACCGGTGCGACAGAGGCCTGAACCATGTCGATGAAGGCCGTGTTGATCGCGTCAGCCTCTGGCCCCCAGGGAATGCCGATGAAGCTGTCAGCGGCCAGGTCCAGCGTCAGCTTCTTGATCGCCGGATAGAAAGTCATGGGCTTGTCCGCCCAGCCAGCGACTTCGCGTGCGATCCCAGCGTTGAGAGAGCCGGCATAATGCCGCATCGGCTCCGGCTTGAACGCAATCGATAGCGCGCGCCGGTCAATCCGGTGATGATCGAAATCCATCAGCATCAATCCGCGCGGGAACAGCTGGTCGAGGATCGGTCCCCAGCCTTGTTCGCTGGAGAAGATCTTGTCCTTGTTGAACAATAGCAGCTCGTTCGCGTCCGGGCCGATCAGCGCAACCTGCCACCCGCCGAACGCGCGCGTCTTGTAGACCCGGCCATGCTCAGCCACCATCTTGCGCACGAACCCGTGGGGGTCAGCCAGCATGGTGAAGGTGTTGCCGACAATCGGCCACCCGGCATCGCCCGGAATATGGGCGAGGTCAGCCCCTTCCAAGCGCCCCTCAGTCCAGTGCTTGGGAGGATTGGCATCCTCTGCATGAGAATCAGCTTTGGCGGGGTCAGCAAGCGTAGCCATGGCGCAGGTCCTAAATGAAGGTTCTTAATGACAACCTACATCAGTGTAAGCGAGGATGCGCGTTAAATCCAGCCTGACAGTTCGCGCCGCACCATGGCTTCGAGCATGGCCATTCCCGCATCGGACGTGTTGAGGCAGCTGAGCACCGCAAATTGCTCGCCGCCCGCTTCCAGAAACTCATCGCGGCCTTCAATCGCAAGCTCTTCCAGTGTCTCGACGCAGTCCGCGGCGAAGCCCGGTGCCGCCACGGCCATACGCTTCGTACCCTTTTCGCCTTCTGCGATCAGCGTATCGTCCGTTGCAGGCTCCAGCCATTTGGCATTGCCAAACCGCGACTGGAACGTGGTCTCAATCCTGAGGCCAGGCTTGCCAAGCCGCTCCCGCAGCAAGCGCGCAGTCTTCTGGCACTGGCAATGATAGGGATCGCCAAGCAGCAGCGTGCGTTCGGGCATGCCGTGGAAGCTCAGGAGCAGCACTTCCGGCTCAAAATCGAGCGCCGCCAATTGCCGCGTGATGTCCGCCTCGAGCGCATCGATGTAGAGCGGATCGTCATGGTAGGGAGGCAAGGTGCGCATCACCGGCTGCCAGCGCTGTTCCTTTAGCCAGGCGTTGGCCTTGTCGATCACGGTCGCCGTCGTCGCACCGCAGTATTGCGGGTAAAGCGGCGCAAGCAGGATGCGTTCACAACCTGCTTCCTTCAGCTTTGCGAGCTGGTCCGGGATAGACGGCTTGCCATAACGCATGGCCCAGTCGACCATCACCTTATCGCCAAATCGCTGAGCGAGGCCGGCCGCCTGATCCTGCGTGATCACAGCGAGCGGAGAGCCCCTGTCGGTCCAGACTTTCTTGTAGGCTTCGGCGCTTTTCTTCGGGCGAAAATTGAGGATAATCCCGCGCAGGATGACCTGCCAGACAACCGCCGGAATCTCGATCACGCGCGGGTCGGACAGAAACTCTGCCAGGTACTTCTTGACCGAAGCGGGGTCGGGCGCTTCGGGTGTGCCGAGGTTGACCAGCAGCACGCCGACGCGCCCGCTCTTGACGGCGACGTGATCAGAGGGGAGTTGCTGCTGCTGCCAGGTCATAGCCCGCCGCTCAGTAACGGCAGACGACGCAAGCGCAAGCCAGTTGCTGAATGAAGCGCGTTGGCAATGGCCGGCGCTGCGACCACAGCGCTCAATTCTCCGGGATCGGCAGGGGGCGCTTCGCTGGCGATGAAGTCGACGATAATCTCAGGGCAATCGGCCATCACCGGCAAATTGAATTCGCTCAACCTGCGCGTTTCGGGCATCCCGGCCCGGTAATTCGCACTCGCGCCGAGCGCCATCGCCATGCCGAACACCAGACCGCCTTCGATCTGCTGGCGGGCAATGTCGAGGTTGACGATCCGGCCGATGTCGCACACCGCAACCAGGCGGCTGACCACAAAGCCGCTTTCGCCGCCGCGCGCAGTCGCGATGCAGGCGATGCGTCCGCCATCTTCAGCCCCGCCAATGCGATGACAGGCGAGGCCCTTGCCGCTCTGGTCTGCGCCGCCGTCCCACTCAGCCAGCCGGGCCACTTGCTGAAGGCACGCGGCCAGGCGCGGATCGGTGCCAAGCATGGCGATACGATAGGACAGCGGCTCGCGCGCATTCTGTTTGGCGATCTCGTCGATGAAGCTTTCCATCGCGAAGCAGGTGTAGCCGCGCGCGTTGCCGCGCTGGCGCCCGGTCGAAAGGCCGATTTCAACCGGGACATGCTCAACCACGCGGTCGGGAATGGCATAGGGCGGCATGGCCCCCTCGCACGCGAGCGCGTCAGCTTGCCCTTCGCTTTCAGCGATCGCAGCCCAGCTCGTTCGGTTTTCGAACAGGCGCTTGCCGAATTCCCTGCCGTGCGGCGGGGTCGCAATCCGTGTCTTCAGGGCGCGCAATGTGGCACTGCCATCGCCTGTCCACTTGGCTGACATGAGAACCTGAGCGGGCGCACGCGGGCGGGTGCGCAGGATGTCCTGCCAGCGTGACCACACGAGCTGGACCGGACGTTCAAGCTCTCGGGCGATCAAGGCGACTTCGATCGCGTGATCATCCTCCAGCCGGCAATCGAAACTGCCCCCGGCGGGCATCGGATAAAGGACCACGTCCTGCGTCGCGATGCCGAGCGCCTTGGCCGCCCCAAAGCGCGTGCGCTCGGGTGCCTGTGTCGCAACCCAGAGTTCAAGCTTGCTGCCATCGAAGCGCGCCGTTGCGCTCGCTGTTTCAAGCGGCAGATGCAGCGCGGGTTCGATCTCGTAAAGGCGCGAGACATTAGGCGCGGAAAAGGCGTTGTCGGTTTCCCCCTCTCGCGCGATTTCATGCGCCTCGCCATCGCGCAAGGCATCGGCGAGACGCTGGTTGATGGTGTCGCTATCGACATCGTAGCCAACGCTGAAACGGACATCCATCCGCTCCAGCGCACGCTCTGCCGCCCACCAGTTCGTTGCCGCAACCGCTAGCCAGCGCTTGCCCTTTACCGCGCCTACAATCCCCTGAATTCGGCGCGCGTTGAGCGGGTTGAAATCTGTCAGTTCGGACTGGTCGAGCGGCCCATGCCGGATTGCGGCAAAGACCATGTCAGGCAAGCGCACATCGCCTGCAAAGCGGTAACTGCCATCGACCTTTGACGGCAGGTCGATGCGCGGAAACGCCGTCTGGCCTTCCGCTTCACCGGGCAGGGTTTCTTCCGAAGGCGCAGTGGGCCGCAAAGGCGGCGGATCAGGGGGCGAAAAGTCTGCTGCCGTATCGACCAGATCGGCAAAGCGCAGCCGCTTATCGCCATGCGTGACAAAGCCATCCTGTGCCTCGCACTCTTCCCACGTGACGTCCCATTGGTCCGCTGCGGCCTGCATCAGGACAGCCCGCGCGCTGGCGGCGGCAAAGCGGCAGGCTTCTTCATAGGCGGCCAGCGTGGTCCCGTCCGCAGTGACGTTGAAGCGTGCCCGGTGCGCGAACCGCTTTGCTAGAAGCGAGTCCGGCTCATCCGCCAGACCGGCGGCAAACGGCATCCACAGCGCCGACCACTTCGCCGCAAGCGGTATGTTCGCATAGGCCGCGCTGACAGGGGCCGGCTCGACCGCAATCTGGCGCCAGTCAGCGCCGAGCTCGGTGGCAATGATCTGCGGCAGTAGGGTGGTGACGCCCTGGCCCATTTCGAGCTGCGGGACCGCAACCGTGACAATGCCGTCACGACCAATCTTCAACCACGCGTCGAACGCCACTTCATCCTCATCCGCGATCAGCGGATCAGGATATCGGCGCGGAATCAGGAACCAGGCCGCAACCAGGCCGCCGCCCACCGCCGCTCCTGTCAGGACGCCGCGACGAGTCCAGGTCATGCCGGGCTCGTTTCTGACTGCAGCCAGTCAACCAGTTTGCGCGCGATTGCGCGGAAATGCTCGCCAGCCTCGCTGTCGTGCAAAGCGGGAGGCTGGCCTGCGTCACTGTCCTGCCGGATCGACATGGTAAGCGGAATGCGGCCCAGAAACGGAAGTTCCAGGCGAGCTGCGGCAGCTTCCACTCCGCCCGAACCGAACGGATCGGATGCTTCGCCGCAATGCGGGCAGACATAACCTGCCATGTTTTCCACCAACCCGATGATCGGAATCTCGCCCTGGTCGAACAGCTGGCCAGCGCGCGCCGCATCGATCAGCGCCAGGTCCTGCGGGGTCGAGACCAGCACCGCGCCATCGGGCTTGTGCTTTTGCAGCATGGAAAGCTGCACATCGCCTGTGCCGGGTGGCAAATCGATCAGCAGGAGATCGCAATCGCCCCAATCCGCCTCCACCAGCTGGCCGAGCGCGCCGCCTGCCATCGGTCCGCGCCAGGCAAGCGCCTTGCCTTGCTTCACCAGGTGACCCATCGAGAGGACCTTGACTCCGTGCGGGCTGACAAGCGGGATCAGCTTGTTGTCAACTGCTTCCGGCCGCTCGTCTTCCTTGGCAAGCAAGCGCGGCTGCGAGGGGCCGTAGATGTCTGCATCGACGACCCCGACCTTGTGTCCGAGCTGCGCCAGCGCAACCGCAAGATTGGCGGTCAGCGTCGACTTGCCGACACCGCCCTTGCCGGAACCGATCGCGATCATCCGGCGCGCAGGCTTGTCCGCCATCATCGCAACCCGCACTTCGTCAACCCCGTCAAGCGCGCCGAGTGCGTCTGTGATCGTCCGCTCCATCGCGCCGCGCTGTTTTCCGTCCAGTCCGGATGCATCCGCCACTACGACAGCGCGCGTAGCTACCATGCGAGCAGACTTGACGCGGGCCGCAATTTCGTCTGGCAAGTGGTCAATCAGTTGAGCTTGGTCCATTTGGGCGCAGCACTAGCAGCAAAATCGTCACCGCAACCCCTGTTTTTCCAACAAGAGCTACCTATAAGACAGATATGCACAAGTTGAACATAATTCGACAATCGATCGCGCTGGCGATGGCCGGCAAGAGTCCCTGGGGTTCGTCAGGAGGTTCGTCTGGGGGCGGCAGAGGCTCCGGTGGAGACAGCGGCGATGGTGGTGACGAACCATCAGGGGGCGGCGAGTCCGGCGATGGTCCGCGCAATCCCTGGATCCCCGGTGGTGGCAGCAGCGGTACCGGCGACAGGGGACGCCGTTCTGCGAGCATAGAAGACATCTTCAAGAACCGCGGTCCGGAAGGCCCGAGGCGGCGCGGCGGCGGCCCGGGTGGCCCGAACCTGCGCTTTCCCGAACGCCCCGGCGGCAAGAGCTGGCTACCCGTCATCATTCTCGGCGCTGTCGGCTTGGCTATAATCGGGACCAGCACCCATCTGATCGGTCCGCAGGAGCAGGCGGTGGTCAAGACGCTCGGCAATTACACCCGTACGCTGGAGCCGGGCCTGCGCTTTTCTGCGCCGTTCCCGATCGAAACCGTCGATGTGGAAGATGTGCGCGGGGTCCGTGCGCTTTCCATTCCGGGCACCGGTGAAGGGGTCAAGCTGATCCTGACCGGCGACCAGAACCTCGTCGATCTCAGCTACATCGTGCGCTGGAACATCAAGGATCTGGAGCAATTCAAGTTCCGAGTGGTGGAGCCCATCAATACCGTCGCCGAAGCCGCAGAGGCTGCGATGCGCGCCGCGATTGCGGAAAAGAACCTGGAAGAGACCTTTACCGGTCAGGGCCGCGCAGAGATCCAGCAGGACGTGCGCGAACGGATGCAGGCGACGCTCGATTCCTACAATGCGGGGATCAGCGTGCTCGGTGTGGAAATCGAGAAAGCTGACCCGCCTGCTGAAGTGGTCGATGCCTTCCGTGACGTTCAGGTTGCAGAGCAGAACGCTGACGCCGCCCGGAATCAGGCGCGCGGCTACGCAGAACAGGTCCTCGCGCAGGCCGAAGGTGAAGCGCAGGCATTCGACAAGGTCTATGAAGAATATCGCCTCGCCCCGCGTGTTACGCGGCAGCGCCTCTATTACGAGACGATGGAGCGCATCCTCAGCCAGACCGACAAGACCATTGTCGAAACCGGTGGAGTAACGCCGTATCTGCCGCTTCCCGAAGTGAACCGGCGGCGCAAGACCGAAAGCAGCTCTGCGCAGGGAGGCCAGTAATCATGAGCAATGTCTGGCAAAATTATCGTCTGGCGTTCATGGCGCTCATCGGCGCCATCGTAGTGTTCTCCTTGAGCGCCTATGTGGTGCCTGAAGAAGAGCAAGTCGTCATCGTCCGCACGGGTGAACCGGTCGGCACGGTGAACACGCCGGGCGGGCGGACAGGCGCAGGCCTTTATCTGCGCGTCCCCTTCATCGATTCGGTACGCCGGATCGAGAAGCGCCTGCTCGATCTCGACATGACCGATGAGGAAGTGCTCTCCAACGACCAGCAACGCTTGCTCGTCAATGCCTATGCGCGTTTCCGCATCGTCGATCCGATCCGCATGGTGGAGCGCGCCGGGACAACCGATGGCGTACGCAACGCGCTTGAGCCGATTCTGAACTCGGCTTTGCGGCAGGAGCTCGGTCGCCGCACCTTCCAATCAATGCTGACAGCAGAGCGCGGCTCTGCGCTCGCGAATGTTCGCGCGAACCTCGACCGCGAAGCACGGCAATACGGCGCGGAAGTGATAGATGTGCAGATCAAGCGCACCGACTTGCCCGATGCACCGCTGCAATCGGCTTTCCGCCGAATGGAATCGGATCGTGAGCGTGAAGCGCGGGCGATTCGCGCAGCAGGCCAGCGTGACGCGGTGGTAATCCGCGCAGAAGCCGATGCTGAAGCCGCTCGCACTTACGCCGACGCTTTTGGCAAGGACCCGGAATTCTACGACTTCTACCGCGCGATGCAGAGCTATGACTCCACATTTGCGCAAGGCGAAGGACGAGGTGAAAGCTCCATCATCCTGTCGCCGGATAATGAGTATCTGCGTCAGTTCCGCGGAGGGCGTCGCTAGACCGCTCGACGAACGGAACACTGCCCTCGGCAAACTGTCTGCGCCGTTCAATTGCGGTTCAGTGGCGCTGGCCTTTTGTGGCGGCAGATTTTCGGCCTGACGAGAAGCTCTTCGGCAGGCCAACGACACGAATAGAGCAAAGAGGACCAAGGCCCCGATGCGTTACGTTTATGGACTAAGCACTGCCCTGCTGCTCGGTGGAGCAGCTGTATCGCTGACAACCGGTTATCCGGCTGGCGCGCAGGTTGCACAAAACGACGAGACAGAGATGGCCCGCGTTGTGCCGCGCGCCGGCGCTCCAGAGAGCTTTGCGGACCTGACCGCGCAGCTGCAGCCAGCGGTGGTCAACATTGCGACCCGCCAGCGGGTGGAAGTGCAGGCCAACAACCCGTTTGCCGGTACGCCGTTCGCGGACATGTTCCAGCGCCGCCAGCCGCAACCGACCGAGCCGCAAACCCGCGAAGCGCAATCATTGGGCTCGGGCTTCATTATTTCCGCTGACGGCTATGTGGTGACCAACAATCACGTGGTCTCTCCCCCCGGCGACAACGGCGGCGGGCGCGGTCCGCGCATCACGCTGGAAGAAATTACCGTTACCATGCCCGATGGCACGGAATACGAGGCAGAGCTGGTCGGAGCTGACGCAGCCAGCGACCTGGCAGTTCTCAAGATCCAGTCGAACAAGACCTTCCCCTTCGTCGAATTCGGCGACAGCAATGAAGCGCGCGTGGGCGACTGGGTGATTGCCATCGGCAACCCGTTCGGGCTTGGTGGAACGGTTACCAGTGGTATCGTCTCGGCGGTTCTGCGCACACCGCCCAATGGCCGTGGCGGAGCGTATGAGCGCTACATCCAGACTGATGCCAGCATCAACCGCGGCAATTCGGGCGGTCCGCTGTTCGACATGAAGGGCAATGTGATCGGCATCAACAATGCGATCTTTTCCCCGTCTGGCGGGAATGTCGGGATCGGCTTTGCGATTCCGTCAGACATTGCCGCTCCCATCGTCGAAAAGCTGAGGGCAGGTGAAGAGATCCAGCGCGGCTTCCTGGGTGTGAACATCGCCCCGGTCGATGACGACATGGCGGACGCGCTGGGCCTCCCGCGTAATCGCGGTGAGATCGTGCAATTCGTGCGCGAAGGCGACGCGGCAGACAAGGCGGGGATCAAGGCAGGCGATATTGTTACGAGGATCGACGGCAAGCAGGTGACGCGCGACGAGACCTTGTCCTTCATCGTCGCAAACATCGAACCCGGCACCCGCGTTCCGATCGATCTGATCCGTGACGGACGCCGAATGACGGTCAATGCCACCATCGGCAAGCGTCCCAGCGCGGAAGAGCTGATGCAGCAACAGACCTTCGACCCTGACGCGGAAGAAGAACAAGTGCCTGAAGAGGCTGGCGGCGTCGTGGAAGAGAAAGTCGGCCTTGCCGTTCTCGAGCTGACTGAAGATATCGCGCGTCAACTGGGCGTCTCTGAAGACACACAAGGCGTGGTGATCGCCGGGGTTGATCGCAATGCCGATGCGGCGCGCAAGGGCCTCAATCGCGGCGATATCATCCTTGAAGTACAGTACAATCCGGTCAGCTCGATTGCTACGCTGGAGCAGGCAATTCTTGCGGCTGAAGCCGAAGGACGCAAGGTGGTGCTGCTAACCGTGAGGCCGCGCCGCAGCGCCAATCCGGTCTATGTCGCCGTAAGGCTGCGCTAAGGCGCGTCCGAAGACCCCGAACCCTGAGCTAAAAGGCGTTGCGGAGCGATCCGCGGCGCCTTTTTTCTTGGCGCCACTCCAGGCTGAACTATCGCTCCTGAGCGGGTCGCTGCTGCTCGCGCTGAGCCTCGGAAGGTCTGATCGTGCGCGGCATCGGCGGCGGCTGGTTGCGGCCCTGAGAGAACGCGTCGTCGAACGTTTCAGGCTGCCGCCGCTCGCCGGTTGCGCGGTCAAGGAAGTCATCCGATGCGGCCGGCGGCACACCCTGTCTGGATGGCAAGGGCATCCCGTCAGGGCCAAGCGGCATGTCGCCCGGAACCTGGCGTGGACCACCCGGCTCGATCAGATTGCCTTGCTCGTCGATATAGTAATAGTCGTCAGGATCACCGCCGTAGAGATATTGCTCATCCGGCTCGAGCTGCCATTCCGGCAGGTTCACTTCGGTATCGAACTCTTCCACTGGACGATCGGCAACAGCCTTGACCATGAAGTCGGCAAAGGCGCGTGCAGGAGCACGCCCGCCCTGCAGCCCGCGCACGGGTTTCGCATCGTCACGGCCCATCCATACGCCCGTGGTTATCCCGCTTGAGAAGCCAACGAACCAGCCGTCCTTGTTGGAGTTGGTCGTACCCGTCTTGCCGGCAACGGGCCGCCCGATCTGCGCCGCGCGGGCGGTGCCGGTGTTGACGGCGGTCTGCAGCATGTCAGTCATGCCCGCTGCGACGTAATCCGGTATAAGCTGGCTCTGGCGCGGCTTTTCGTGGCGGTAGAGTTCTTCTCCGCTCGCAGTGGTCACGCGGGTGATGCCATAGGGTGCCACTGACGTGCCTTTGGCAGAGATCGCGGCAAACGCCTGGACCATCTCGATCACGCGCACTTCGTTGGAGCCCAGCACCATCGAGGGGTAAGAGGAAATTTGCGAGCTGATCCCGAACCGGCGCGCCATGCTGGCCACCGCCCCGAAGCTGGTCTCATTGCCGAGCTTGGCCGCCACGGTGTTGATCGACAATGCGAAGGCTGTGCGCAGATTGGTCTCGCCCAGGTTCTGCCCATTGGAATTGCGCGGGCTCCAGCCGTCGATCGAAACGGGTTCGTCGACTATCCGGTCATCCGGCGTGTAACCGCGTTCCAGCGCTGCGAGGTACACGAACAGCTTCCAGCTGGAGCCGGGCTGGCGCATCGCATTGGTCGCGCGGTTGTAATTGCTTTCAACGTAGTCCCGGCCGCCAACCATGGCGAGGATCGCCCCGTCGCGATCCAGGCTCACCAGCGCCCCTTGTGCGCCTTCTGGTGTGTTCGCCCTGATCGCATCGGTCGCTGCCTTCTGCAGGTTGACATCGATCGTGGTCCACACTTCCAGCGATTCATAGGTTTCAGGCAACAGCAGGTCGAGCTGCGGCAAGGCCCAGTCGGTGAAATAGCGGACGGAATTCGTCCCCTGGCTCTTTTTCAGATTGACTGCGTCAACATCGACATTGGCCTGCGCTGGGGTAATGAAACCCTGCTCTTCCATCAATTGCAGCACGACGCGCGCGCGGCCCACCGCTGCGTCCACATCTGCGGTCGGCGAATAGCTGCTGGGGGCTTTCACCATCCCTGCGATAATCGCAGCTTCGGCCGTCGACAGGGTATTCGCCGGGTGGCTGAAGAAGGTCCGGCTTGCGCTGTCGATCCCATAGGCCCCGCCGCCGAAATAGACCTTGTTGAGATACAGTTCGAGGATCTGGGCCTTCGAGAATTTCCATTCGAGCGCCATCGCCAGGATCGCCTCGCGCGCTTTGCGATCGAACGAGCGGTTGTTGTTGAGGAACAGGTTGCGGGCGAGCTGCTGGGAAATGGTCGAAGTGCCGCCGATCCGGTCATCGCCTGTAACACCTTCGACGACCGCACCCGTCAGACGGATCGGATCGAGCCCGAAATGCGAATAATAGCGGCGGTCTTCCACCGCGATCATTGCATCCTTCATGGTCTGCGGAATGTCGTCATAGTCGAGCCATTCGCCAAAACTCGGTCCGATTTCGACGATCTCGGTCCCATCGCGCGCGCGCACCAGGATGGTCTGCGCGGTCTGGGTGGTCTTGAGCTGATAGAAGCTGGGCAGATTGCTCGCCGCTGTGCCGACCGCGATCGACAGTCCGATCGCGGCGATCAGCGCTGCCAGGCCGCCTCCGATCGCGAGCCGCTTGATCCATTTGCGCAACGGCGATGCCGGCCTGTCACTCTTGCGCGAGCGCCGCGAAACACGCCTCGGCTTTTGCGAGGTCTGGCCGCGTTCCGCCGCAGCCCGGCGAGAGCCACGCTTACCCTTGTTGGAAATCTTGTCGCCGCGCCGTGACATTGTGTCGCTGGATCATCCACCTGATTTGAGGCGACCAGCGCCCCGACCTTGCTGCTGCCCTGCATAAGGCAAACCTAACCCGGCGTGAACGGGTCAATTGTGCTCCTGACCGGGCAGATTAATCCTAATCCGTATCCTTGCCGTCAAAATCGAGGCTGAGCGAATTGATGCAATAGCGCAGACCGCCCTTTTCCTGAGGTCCATCGGGGAAGACATGGCCAAGGTGCCCGCCGCAATTCGCGCACAGCACTTCGGTGCGGATCATGCCAAAGCTGGCGTCGCGCTTTTCCTCGATCTTGTCGCCGCTTTCAGGCTTCGTGAAAGCAGGCCAGCCGCAGCCTGAGTTGTACTTCGCATCGCTTTCGAACAACACCGTTCCGCATCCGGCGCAGGTGTATTCGCCTTCCTCGTAATGCTTGTCATACTGGCCTGTGAACGCGCGCTCCGTGCCCGCCTCGCGCAGCACATGGTACTGCTCGGGCGTCAAACGCTCGCGCCATTCGGCTTCAGTCAGGTTCTTGGGATTGTCGGTCATCTTTCTTTCCTCAAGCGCCTACGCACGCATCCGCGTGCTTGGCTTTCCTCGCTTCCGGGCAGGCAAGCTGCCCTCGTCGGGAGCGGCCACTCGGTCTTTGGTTTGCTGCGCAAACTGCCGCTGCCTGCCCATCAAATGGGCGCGCGACCTTTAGATATCAATCTCTGCGTAGTGAGCAGGCGGACGGATCACGTCCATCCGTTCGGTCAGCAGCGGGCGGAAGCTCGGGCGGCTCTTGAACACAGAATACCAGCCGCGTGACTGTTCGTGCCCGGACCAGTCGATCCCGCCCAGATAGTCCGCGACAGAGATCTGCGCGGCTGCCGCAAGGTCTGCCAGGCTCATGGTCGGCCCGGCGAGCCACGGGCGCGTGTCGATCAGATAGTCCATGTAATCGAGATGCCCGTGCGCCAACCGCATCGCTTCACGCAGCATTCGCGAATCGGGCGGTTCGCGCAGGAACAGCCGCTTCTTCATCCGCTCCAGCAACAGCGGCGCGGTGACATCGGCATAGAAGTTCTCGTCGAACAATGCGACGAGGCGGCGGATCTCTGCCCGGTTGGCTGACGATCCGTTGATCATCGGCGAGGCATCCACTGTTTCTTCGAAATACTCCGCAATCGCGCGACTGTCGGACAGCACCAGTTCCTTGTCGGCGTTCACCATCACCGGCGTTCGCCCAGCCGGATTGAGGTTGAAAAACATGTCGTTCGCTGCCCAGGGATCTTCCCGCACCAGTTCAAACGGCACACCTTTTTCGCCCAGCAACAGGCGGATTTTTCGGCTGAAAGGACACAGAGGAAATTGGTAGAGTTGCCACATAGCTCTTGGCGTCATGGCGCATGGCGATCAGGCGGTAAACACTTCAGCGGCAAGCGGTTCAAAAATAGCTGTGCATCTGCCGCATTCATACAATTCGCGCGGCTTGGCCTCGCTGCCGAGACCCTAAAGGTTCGAACTCTCCAGCATGGCGAGGCAAGCAGGCATTACTGCATCGACCTGATTCTCGTCGAGCAAGCGCTGCGCTTCACGCGACGCAAGCGCTGACACCTGATCACGGTCGAGCCCTGTTTCATCCATCAGCTTGGCCAGCGAGCGGACGAAGAATTCCTGCCCGCGCGGATCAAGCCTGGGCCAGACAAGTGCGGCTTCATTGCCATTATCCTGACCGAAGCTGACCAAGGCAAAGGCCGCCGAGCATCGCAGCAAGCCCTTATTCTCGAGCGACAACTGGACGCTCGCGGGATCAAACGGCGCGGCCGTGTCGGGTTGTGCAAGGGCGGCTGGCGATAGTGCAGCAAGCAAGGCGGCGGCAAGAAGAGGCTTGGTCATGGCGGTCTTTATAGCGCGCAAAGATGAACCGCGCACTAGCAACAGCTTGTCACGCGAACGGGACAAGCTTAGGCAACGCTCAGTTTCAAAGGAGAACCGATTCATGTTCAGTCATATCATGGTAGGCGCGAACGATTTCGAGAAGTCCAAGGCATTCTACAACGCGATCCTCTCGACCCTCGGGGCGGGCGAGCCAATGGTGCATGTCACCGATGAGGGCATTCACCGTGCTTTCTGGAATCACAATGGCGGGACTTTCGGCATCAGCGAGCCGATCGACGGTAAGCCGGCAACCTTTGCCAATGGCGGCACGATCGGCTTCAAGTGCGACAGCATGGAGCAGGTCCAGGCCTGGCATGATGCCGGCGTCGCCAATGGAGGCAGCACTTGCGAAGACCCGCCTGGCCGCCGCGACAGCACGATGGGCCCGATGGACCTCGCCTATCTGCGCGATCCCGATGGTAACAAGCTGTGCGGTTTCCACCGCGCCGGCTGACCGTTGATTGGGCCTCGCCACCCGCTCTCTCCGCCCTTCCACCCGGATATTAACCCGGCATGATAATCCGGGTGGAAGGGCGGAGAGAGCGGGTGGCTGGGTAGCGGATAGAAACCGCTCACCGAGATAATTCAAACACTGCAAATTCGGCGCGCCAGTTAGCTCCTGTCGCGCCGATTTGCGCTTCATCGGAAAAGAACCACTGGTTTTCTATCTGCGCGCCTTTCTCGCGGGCGAGTTCGCGGAAATCGTCAATCGTCACATGGTGGATGTTCTTCGTCGCGTACCAGCTCACCGGCAACGCGCGCGTAACCGGCATCCGCCCCCCGAACATCAGCGCCGCACGGGTGCGCCAATGCGCAAAGTTGGGGAAGCTGACAAAGGCCTTCTGACCTACGCGCAACAGCTCTTCCAGCATCCGGTCCGGCCGCGCGGCGGTTTGCAGTGTCTGGCTGAGAATAGCGTAGTCGAATGCCTTGTCAGGATAATCGGCGAGATCCCGGTCGGCATCGCCCTGAACCACGGGCAGGCCGCGAGCGACGCAGCGCTCGACCTGCTCAGGATCGATTTCAAGGCCGCGTGCATCGACCTCGCGATTGGCAGCAAGCTCCGCCATCAACGCGCCGTCACCGCAGCCGATGTCGAGCACGCGCGTGCCTGGCTTCACCGCCTGCGCGATCACAGCAAGGTCAGGGCGTAGATTTGGTCCGGGCCGCTCAGCCCCAAGATCAACCATTGAGAAAACCTTCGATAACCCGGTCGAGCGCAGGCACATCGAGCAGGAAACTGTCATGGCCGAACGGGGCGCTCAGCTCGACAAAGCTCACCTTGGCCCCGGCGGCATTGAGCGCATGGACGATGTGGCGGCTCTCCGATGTCGGGTAGAGCCAGTCGCTGTCAAAACTGACGAGGCAGAAGCGCGATTTCGATCCTGCAAAGGCATTGGCAAGTTTGCCGCCATGCTCTTCGGCCAAGTCGAAGTAATCCATCGCGCGGGTGATGTAGAGGTAGCTGTTGGCATCGAAGCGACGGGTAAAACCGCTGCCTTGATAGCGCAGATAACTTTCGACCTGGAAATCCGCATCGAAGCCAAAGCTCTTGGCGTCCCGATCCTGCAGCCGCCGCCCGAATTTCTCTGTCAGCCCCTCCTCTGAGAGGTACGTGATATGCGCCGCCATGCGCGCGACTGCGAGGCCGTTATCAGGCTTTGTGTCATGGCTGTAATAGTCGCCATCGCGCCAATTGGGGTCCGCCATGATCGCCTGCCGCCCGACCTCGTGAAAGGCGATGTTCTGCGCCGAGTGACGCGCAGTCGTTGCAATCGCGAGCACGCGCGCCGCGCGCTCCGGCCAGTTGGCGGCAAGGCTCAGCGCCTGCATTCCGCCCATGGAGCCGCCGACCACTGCGTGGAGCTGCTCGATCCCGAGCGCGTCGAGCAAACCCACCAGTCCGCGGACCATGTCGCGGATCGTTATCACCGGAAAGCGCATCGCGAGCGGCTTGCCATCACTCGCAAGGCTTGCCGGGCCGGTCGAACCCATGCAGCTGCCGATGACATTGGCGCAGATCACGTGGAAACGGTCGGTGTCCAGCGGCTTGCCAGAGCCCACCATGTTCTCCCACCAGCCCGGCTTGCCGGTGATGGGATGGTCGCTCGCCACATATTGGTCGCCGGTCAATGCATGGCAGATCAGGATCGCGTTGGACTTCGCCTCGTCAAGCGCGCCATAGGTTTCATAGGCGATGTCGACCTGCGCGAGTTCCTGCCCGCTATCGAGGGCAAGCGGGTGATCGAGCGTGATGCTTTGCGAGGTGGATGCTTTGGCCATGGCTGCCCGCCGATTGAGCGAGAGCGACCGCGCTGTCAATTGTGCTGTTTTTCAGGCGCGAATGCGTTATGCGCCATGCCGCTATGCCAACCGACCCCCAATTGAAGCCCTGGATCGAGGAATTGCGGCCCTATGTGCCGGGCAAGTCCAAATCCGATGACGGGCGCACCCTGATCAAGCTGTCGGCCAATGAGAACCCGCTGGGTTGCAGCCCGGCGGCGCTCGATGCTTTGCGCGATCCGGGCAACCCGGCCGACTATCCTGACCCCGGCGCGCTGGAATTGACCAAGGCCATTGGCAAGCTCCACGGAATCGATCCTGCCCTGATTGTTTGCGGGACCGGATCAGGCGAATTGCTGCATTGCGCTGTGCAGGCCTACGCCGGGCCGGGCGATGAAGTGCTGTTCTCGCAATACTCCTTCTCGCTCTACCCGCTGATCACGCGCAAGGTCGGCGCGGTGCCGGTCGCGGTCAAAGACGAGAATTTCGTCGCGAGCGTGGATGCGATCCTCGCTGCCGTAACGGACAAGACCCGGGTTGTATTGCTGGACAATCCGAACAACCCGTGCGGAACACATCTTGCCCGCGATGAGGTCCGCCGCTTGCATCAAGGCCTTCCAGGCAACGTCCTGCTGGTGCTGGATCAGGCCTATGCGGAATATGTCGATGACGGCATGGATGATGACGGATTGGTGCTTGCCTGGGAAGCCAGCAACGTTCTGGTGACCCGCACGTTTTCGAAAGCCTATGGCCTTGCGGGCCTCAGGATCGGTTGGGCCACGGGAGCGCCTGCGATAGTTGCTGGCCTGCAGCGACTGCGCGGGGCTTTCAACGTTTCTACGCAGGGACAGAATGCGGCATGCGCTGCGCTGGCGGATCAGGAATTTGTCGAGCGGTCGCGCCAGGCGAATGCGCGCGGTCGTCAGCGCCTGATCGAAGCCGTTCAGGCACTCGGCAATCACGGCTTGCGCGCCATCCCCAGCCAGGCGAATTTCGTCCTGGTCCTGTTCGAAGGCGAGGTCACAGCCGAAGCTGCTCTCAAGGTTCTGGCGGACGCAGGCTATGCGGTGCGCAACAACCCCAGCCCGGCCCTGCCCGATGCGCTGCGCATCACGATCGGAAGCGAGCAGCACATGGACGACGTGATCGCCACCCTGCGGCAGCTTTGCGGAGAAGCCGCATGAGCATCCACAATGTCGCCATCATCGGACTGGGACTGCTCGGCGGCTCAATCGGCCTCGCCATTCGCGAGCGCGCGCCGGACATCGTCACAACCGGGTACGATGCGGACGCGGATGTGCGCAAGCGGGCGAACGAACGCGGGCTTGCCAACCATATTGCCGAGACTGCAGCAGAAGCGGTCTGCAAGGCGGACCTCGTGATCCTGTGCGTGCCGGTCGGGGCGATGGGCAAGGCGGCGGAAGAGATTGCTGACGCTCTGCCGGACAATGCGATTATCAGCGATGTCGGCTCTTCCAAGGAGAGCGTCGCTATCGCCTTGGCGAACGCATTGCCGGGCCGCACGATCATTCCTGCCCACCCGGTCGCCGGGACGGAGCAAAGCGGGCCGGACGCAGGCTTTCCCAGCCTGTTTGCCGAACGCTGGTGCATCCTGACCCCGCCTGAAGGGGCAGATGAACAGGCGGTCGCAACGCTGGCTGAATTCTGGGAGAAGCTCGGCTCGAAGATCGAGATCATGGATGCCCAGCATCATGATCTGGTGCTCGCGGTCACCAGCCATATCCCGCACCTCATCGCCTACACGATCGTTGGCACGGCGAGCGATCTGGAAGAGGTGACGCGCGGCGAAGTGATCAAATACTCTGCGGGCGGATTTCGCGATTTCACCCGTATCGCGGCAAGCGATCCGGTGATGTGGCGGGATGTGTTCCTGAACAACAAGACCGCCGTGCTGGAGATGCTGGGCCGCTTTACCGAGGATCTGACCGCTCTCCAGCGCGCGATCCGTTCAGGCGATGGCGAAACGCTGCACGAGCTCTTCAGTCGTACCCGCGCGATCCGCCGTTCGATTATCGAACAGGGTCAGGATGATGAACGCCCGGATTTCGGGCGAGAGCATTGATCGCTTTATGAACGCGCGCCTCGATCTCCTCGCGCGGTAGCCCCGGCGGGATCGGTTCGCCAAACTTGTAGGTGATCGTGCCGGAACGCTTCCATAGCCGGTGGTAGAGCGGCCCGCTGTTCACAGCGACCGGGACAACCGGCAGGCGCAGCATCTTGTACAGCCCGGCAAAGCCTGCCTGGAGCTTGGGAGAAGTGCCGTGCGGAACGCGCGTGCCTTCGGGAAAGATGACCAGCGGCCTGCCGTCTTCGACCTTGTCCCTGGCAGAGACGATCATTCGGCGCAGCGCGGTCGCGCCTTCTTCGCGCGCGACGGGGACCAGCCCGTAAAACAATGCCGCCCTCCCCCAGCCGGGGATGTCAAACAGTTCACGCTTGGCAAAGACGCTGGGCCGTTTCAGCAAGGTCGGCGCATCAATCGCTTCGAAAAAGCTCTCATGCTTCATGGCGTAGAGCACCGGGCCGTCCTCCGGTTTCCCCTCCAGCCGAACTTCGATCCCCAGCAAGCGCGTCACGCACCAGCGATGCCAGCCGCTCCACCGCTCCACCACATTGCGCACCGCCTGTTTGCTGATCGACATTGCGACCACTGCAGCCATGACCAGCAGCGCGCTCGCGAGATAGAACAGGATATAAAAAGCAAGGCTGCGCAGGACCGGCATGGGGCAGGCCGTCAGTAGTCGACAAGGCCGGCGAGCCAGCTTGCCAGCAGCTTGTTGTATTCAAGGAACAGCCCGTCAAGCTCAAGCTCCGTCTGCACCGCATCGCGCACGATCGTGACATCGGAAGGCAGAGCCAGCTCAAGCTCATGCGCGGCGCGGCGCATGTGCCAGTCTGCCGTCACCAGTCGCAGCGACGTGATGTTGCGGTCCGCCACCCATTCTGCGGTTTCCAGGGCATTGCTCTTGGTATCAACGGCGGCAAAACCCAGCGTCACACAGCAATCCATGCGCCTGCGCGAGACCCCGAACTGCGCCGCAAATTCGCCCGGTTTCACTTCCGGATCGACGCCGGTGACCAGCAACTGCTCAGCAAGGCCCTGCTCGAGCACGCTGAGGCCTTGCGGAATCCGCCCGGCGGACCCGGTCGGCACAATCACCGCATCGGTCTGCAGATCGCCGGCAGGCTGCGGCAAGGCAAGCGAGAACCAGACAAAGCCGAAGATCCACACCAGCAGGGCGGTCGAGATGATGCGCAGGATCACAGCATCTTCCTTAACGCATTTCCGAGCGTGATGCGCGCTGTAACAACCGCAATACCGACGCCTGCGACGGGAATCATCGCAATCGCAAGCCAGTCTGACCCGTCCAGCACCCCGCCTCCGATCATGCCTGAATCGAGCGCGGCAAACTGGCTCGCCAGAATGAACACCGCGACCAGCCCGAGGCCAAGTCCGACCGCTCCGCCAGTGATAGCATCAATTCCCACCGAGCGCTGGAATATGCGCGCTATCTGGCTGTCGGTGCCGCCGAGCAGATGCACGATTTCAACTGTGTCGCGATTGTTCGCAAGCGCGCTTCGCGTCGCGAGCCAGACCGCCGTCACGGCGGTAAGGGCAAGCAGCAAGATCAAGGCGAAGGCGAGATACTGAAGCGCGGAAAGCGCGGAATAAACGGGCTGCAGCCAGCTCGATTGGGCATCAATCCGAGCGGCGGGCGCTTCCTTGGCGACGAGATTATGCAAACGCTCGATTTCTTCTGCGTTGGCCGGGCCTGTGAGCTGGACATCGATCAGCGCAGGAATGGGCACGGCATCCCCCGCATCGCCTGTACCAAGCCATGGCTCGAGCAGGGCATCGAGCTCTTCTTCAGGAACGACGCGCAGGTCCTCAACCGCCGCATCAGCGCGGAGCAGTTCAGCCGCGCGGTCCGTTTGCGCTCGGCGCTCCGCCGCGTTGGCCTCGATGACCTGGACTGTCAGAGCGCCGGACAGCTCGCCGCGCGCGCGATCCGCCAGATTGCCCAGCGACAGCGCCCCGGCACTCGCAACCACGATCAACGCGATCATGATCGCAAGGACCCACGGCACAGGGCCTGCCAGCCGAGCGCGCGGAACGATCTGCGAGGCACGCTGCTTGCCAATCCGCGCTTCGCCGCGCTTGAGCGTCTTGCGCCCGGCAAGAGGGGGCGGTTTCATGCGCCTTTCCCTTCGCCCGCTTTCGCAGCGGCTTGCCGGACTTGCACGCCTGACGAGCCTTGCGGCGGGGGCGGATAGCGCAGCATCCCGGTCGGATCGAACAGCTTGCCTTCATCGAGGCGCATGATCAGCGACGACGGGACTTTCTTGAGCAAGTGGATATCATGCGTCGCGACGACGACAGTAGTACCGAGCCGGTTGAGCGCTTCAAACAGGCGCAGCAGCTTCACTGCCATGTCCGGATCGACGTTCCCGGTCGGCTCGTCCGCGACAAGGATCCGGGGCCGCGCGATCACCGCTCGCGCGATCGCGACGCGCTGCTGCTCCCCGCCGGACAGTGATGGCGGCGGCGCATCAGAGCGGTGCGCCAGCCCGACCCATTCCAGCATGTCGGAAACGGGCTTGATGATATCGCTTTCCTTGACCCCCGCCACCCGCAGGGGAAGCGCAACATTATCGAACGCAGAGAGATGTTCGACCAGACGGAAGTCCTGGAAAACCACCCCGATCTTGCGCCGGAATGCAGGCAATTCTCCGCGCGGAAGCGTGATCAGGTCCTTGCCAAACATGCGGATCGCACCGCGTGACGGACGCTGCGCGAGGTAAAGCATCCGCAGCAGGCTGGTCTTGCCCGCCCCGCTGGTGCCGGTCAAAAAGTAGAACCGGCCTGAAAACAGCTTGAAGGACAGGTCGCGCAGCACCTCTGGCCCGGTGCCATAACGCATCCCGACATTGTCGAAACTGACGATTTCCGTCTGCCCCTCGCTCATGTTCGCGGCTCTATCGTGCGGCCCGATCCGGTGCAAACACTAACGCGCGGGCATCACGGTGTTCGATCCGATATGCGTCCAACCAGCCGCACCTTTGTGGAAAAAGCAGACATTTACGTCAGGTCGGAGGTTAAAACGCTTGTTGCATGAATGGCCGCGCCTTAAGGCTAGCGTCGGGATGATCATCGCCTGTCCAGCCTGTAGCACGCGTTATGTCGTGCCCGACGAAGCCATCGGTGTCGAAGGTCGCACTGTTCGCTGCGCCAAATGCAAACACAGCTGGTATCAGGAAGGGCCGGAGATGGAGCGGTCACCCGAGCCAGCTCCTGAACCCGTCGTAGCCCCTCCTCCTGCTCCACCTCCAGCGCCGCCGCCTCCTGAGCCGGAACCTGAGCCAGAGCCGGCTGCGGAAGAGCCTGAAGCTGAGCCTGAAGCTGAGCCTGAGCCTGTCGCGCCAGAACCAGAGCCTGAACCAGAACCTGTTGCTGAAGAACCGCAGCCCGAGCCAGAGCCGGAGAGCGATGAGCCGGAGCCTGACGAATCAGAGTTAGGCAAGGAAGATGCAGGCGCGCAGGACAAACCGGAGGAGGCTCAGCCCTCGGTCAGCCATTGGCGCACGATCGACGAAGCGCGCAAGGCCGCAGGCGTTGCTTCTGTCGCCACCGTGTCAGGGACCGTCCGCGCTGATCCGCCGCCTGCAAGTGTGCCTGAGTCGGAAGTTGTGCCGGAAGTTGTGCCGGAAGTTGTGCCGGAACCTGAGCCGCATGAAAGTATCGCGCCGGAAGCCGAACGCGAAACTGCTGAAGCCAGCGCTGAAACATTCGTCGACGAGAATCCCGAAGATACCGCGGCGGATGCAGAGGGCGAGAGCGCATCCGGCGCCCGGCAATATGTCCACGATCCGATCTACGGCCCGCCGAACCTTGATGAGGATGCTTCGGCTGAAGAGACCGCGTTCGATTATGACGCGCCGTTCAAGCCGCGCCGCAACCCGCTCAAGCTTTGGACCTGGGCGGCTGCGATCTTCGCCTTGGCCGCCATCGGCATGGTCGTGTTCCTCAATCTGCGCGGCGGCCTGCCTGACTGGATTCCGATCAAGCAGCCCGAATTCGCGCTGGAGCAGCCTGATCTTCTGCTGGAATTCCCGCAGTCAGGGCAGGATTTGCGCGCTGTTCCTGAGGGAGGAGCCTACTTCACCACCAGCGGGACTGTGACCAACATCGGCCGCGAGACCGTCGACATACCGCCGATCCGGGTCAACCTGCTCGATGACAAGGATGTCGTCGTGTTCAGCTGGGAAATCGTGCCGCCGCAAGCGGATCTGGCCCCCGGCGAATCAGTCGTCATTCGCGAAGCGGTGGCTGATGTGCCCAGCACGGCGAAATATGCAGAATTCGGCTGGAAACCAAGCTAGACGCGCCAATGACGCACCGGTGACCCACCGGTGACGTACCGGTTCGGGCGTAACCTCGCAGACAAAATCCGATAACATGCCGCCGCGGACGGCAAAGTGCTTGCAGGGCGCTTTGCCCCTTGCTAGGGGGCCGCACCTGTTCGCAAGGAAGCCCGTCTTACCACCGGGCCTTTTTCAAGACTGTGTGCGGTCGTGGCGGAACTGGTAGACGCGCAACGTTGAGGTCGTTGTGGGCTAACGCCCGTGGAAGTTCGAGTCTTCTCGACCGCACCAAACAGTCCTGGCGATCCCTCCAGCCCAGGGACACTTTCTGATGCAGGATCACGATTCCGTCCCGCTTTCCGATTGGGAAGAGCTGCCTCCCGAACAGATGCTGGCCGAGGCACGGGCATTCTTCGGACGCATGAGCACGCGTCATTCGATCCGGCAATTTTCCGACCGACCAATCCCGCGCGAGGTGATCGAACAGGCCATACTCACTGCTGGGCGCGCGCCGAGCGGGGCGAACCACCAGCCCTGGTTCTTCAGCGCGATCGGCTCGCCTGACAAGAAGAAGACCCTGCGCGAGCTTGCAGAGAAGGAAGAGCGCGCGTTCTATGAGGGCCGCGCCAGCGAAGAGTGGCTCGACGCGCTCGCGGATCTCGGCACCGATGCGCACAAGCCCTATCTTGAGACCGCGCCATGGGTCATCGCGGTGTTCGGCCAGCGCAAGGGCGGCATCGACGATGATGGCGCAACGCAAAACTACTACGTGCCGGAAAGCGTCGGGATCGCGATGGGTTTCCTCATCGCAGCGCTGCACAATGCAGGCTGCGCGATGCTGACGCATACGCCCAAGCCGATGAGCTTTCTCAACGATTTGTGCGGCCGTCCGAAGAGCGAAAAGCCATACCTGCTGTTGGTGGTCGGCTATCCCGCTGAAGGCGCGACCGTCCCGACCCATGCGCTCAAGAAGAAGCCGCTCGACCGGATCGCGAACTTCATTTGAGCGGAGGCGGCAAGCAATGAGCGGGAGAGGAAGGCACAACAGGCGATGAAGAAGAGAAATATCGCGCTCGGGATACTCGCGCTGGCAACCGCCGGGCTCGGTACGGCTGCCTATATGGCGATTCCGCAAGTGCATGATGGTGCAGTTGGCGAGGCCCCTGAACTGGGACGCTTCGGCGTGTATACTGTCGGCACCGCCGAACAGGATTTTACCTTCGAAGGCCGTGTGACCTTCACCAAGCTCGGCATGGCGACCGGCGCTGTCGAGCGCGAGGACCGCACTGTGAAGGTCCGCCTGTGGTACCCGGCAGATGGCGCGAATGGCGCGCGTCCTGTCACATACGTGCACACGATGCGGCCATCCGATATGGAGCCGTTCACGCTGCAATTCGATGGACGTGCGTTCAGCGATGTCGCGCCTGTCTCTGGCGAACAATTCCCCCTCGTCATCATAAGCCACGGCTTCAATGGGTGGAACACCCAGCTAAGCAATCTTGGCGAACACATTGCCTCGCATGGCTATATCGTCGCTTCGATCGATCACGGCGACATGCCCATCGAGGACGTCAGCGATTTCGTCCATTCCTTCAGCAAGGTGCTGGTCGACCGCTCGCTCGATCAGCGCCAGGTGCTCGGTGCTTTGCTGGCTGATGCCGCTGCCGGCCGCGGGCCAATCGCCAAGCTGATCGACCCGGAGCGCGTGGGCCTGATCGGCTATTCGATGGGCGGCTATGGCGCGATCGCGACCGCAGGCGCGGATTATGACTATGCCAGCGACACGTTCGATACGGTCCCGACAGCAGCGCTGGACGCATTGCGCGCTGCCTCAAAGGAGCCCGCGCCGCTCGATGCAGTGATCGCCTTTGCGCCGTGGGGCGGACAGCCGGACAATCGGGTGTGGAGCGCGGAGAAGCTTGGCAGGCTTTCCATCCCGGCGATGATCGTGTCCGGCAGCGAAGATGATGTTTCCAACCATGCTGAAGGCGTGCACTGGGTTTTCGAGCAGCTTCAAGGGACCACGCGCCACTTGCTGACGTACCGCGAGGCGCGGCATAATATTGTCGGCAATGCCTTTGCGATCGCGGAGGATGCGCCGTTCCGCATAGCAGAATTTCTCAATGAGCCGGTCTGGCGGCAGGACCGGATCAATGCCATCAACCAGCATTTCGTCACCGCCTTTCTCGACCTGCACCTGAAAGGCGACGCCGCCAAGGCCGCCTATCTCTCAGTGCCGGTCAGCAATGCCAATGATAGCCGCTGGCAGGCCCAGTTCGGCGAGCAATTGAACGGCAAGCTGGCAGGCGATGGCGAGCCAGAGCACTGGCGCGGCTTTCAGCGCCGCTGGGCCGTAGGGCTGAACTTCGAGACACTGGAGTCCTCGCAATAGGCGGCACCCCCTTGCAGACCTGGCCACGCGCGCTCAGATCGAATGCCCTGAGCGCGCGCCAATCAAGCAAGCACGCTGTCTTTCTTGACGGTGATCACCTGCGGATAGGTGAATTCCTTCAAGCCATCGAGACCATACTCGGCGCCAAAGCCAGACTGCTTGTGCCCGCCAAACGGCGCGAAGGGTGACAGGTGCATGTATTCGTTGATCCACACCGTGCCGGTTTCGAGCTGCTCTGCAATCTCGACCCCCTTGTCGGTGTTGCTGGTCCACACAGCGCCGGCGAGCCCGTACTCGGAATTGTTCGCGCGCGCGATCACTTCCTCCTCGGTGGAGAATTTGAGCAGCGGCATGACCGGGCCGAACTGTTCCTCTGCGACGATGCGTGCGTCTTCCGGCGGGTTATCCATGATCGTGATCGGCACGTAATAGCCCGAGCCTGACGGGTCGACATCGCCGCCGAGCAGGAACTTGTAGCCGTTCGCCTTCGCGTCCTCGATCAGCTCAAGCACGCGCTCATACTGCTTCTTGTTCTGGACCGGGCCGACCGCCGTGCCCTGCTGCGAACCATCGCCCACTTTGACGTTCTTCGCATATTCGACAATCGCTGCGCTGAGCTCGTCATAAATATCCTCGTGAATGTAGACGCGCTTCGCCGCCACACAGACCTGACCGGCATTGGCAAAGCTCGACCAGAACAGCTGTTCAGCAACCTTCTTTGGGTCAGCATCGGGCAGCACGATCGAGGCATCGTTTCCGCCCAGTTCCAGCGTGATGCGTTTGAGGTCCGCGCTCGCACCTTCCATGATCTTCTTGCCAGTCGCGGTCGAGCCAGTGAAAGTGATCTTGTCGATATCCGGATGCCCGGTGATGAGCGGGCCGAGGCTGTCTTCACCGGTGATGATGTTGACGGTGCCAGCGGGCACTTTGTCCGCGATCAGCTCTGCAACGCGCAGGGTCGTCAGCGGGGTGAAGGGCGAAGGCTTCAGCACAATCGTGCAGCCGCTCATCAGCGCCGGCACGATTTTCTGAATAGCCATCATCACAGGGAAGTTCCACGGCACGATCCCGCCCACCACGCCGACCGGCACACGCCGGGTGCGGCTGAGGCGCGTATCGCTATCTTCGCTCAGCACATCCTCGAGCTTCAGAGTCGATTGTGCCTTGGCCATGCCAGCCGCGCCAAAAATCTCGCCCTTGGCCTGATCGTGCGGCTTGCCCTGCTCACTCGTGAGCAAACGATAGAGTTCGTCAGCGTTTTCCTTGATCGCGGCAGAGATCGCCATGCAGGCGGCCTGGCGTTCTTCAAAGCTGGTTTTCTTCCAGGTCTTGAACGCAGCGCGTGCGGCGGCCACCGCACGATCCAGCTCCTCACTGCCGCAAACCGGCACTTGCCCGATCACTTGTTCCGTCGCGGGATTGACCACATCGAGCCATTCGCCGGTCTCGACCATCTCGCCGTTGATGAGGTTCTTGTACTGGGTTGCCATAGCGGGCGTTTCTCCATCTCGATTCGTATTGTGTTCGCGTGCATTCCAAGATGGACATCGCAGCCACCCTTTGCAAATGCATTTCGCTGAGCAACCTATCCGGCGCGGCAGGTCACAGCGCATTGGCGGGGCCTGTGTTAGCGATAAACTAACCAAATCTTTGCCAAGGCATGGCAAAGCGCTCTAAACGCGCGAAAGCTTTTGTTGAATCGACCTGTTTTCTTAACGCTCAACTCGCTTAGGGGGCGCATTGCATGACCAGCCCGTGGACCATCGGGATTATTGGCGGATCGGGCCTCTACGCGCTGGAGGGGCTGGAAGACGCGCAATGGATTGCGGTGGACACGCCCTGGGGCAAGCCGTCTGACGAGATCCTGTGCGGGCGGGTGGGCGATGTGCGCGTGCGGTTCCTGCCGCGCCACGGCCGGGGCCACCCAATCCCGCCTACCGAGGTCAATGCGCGGGCGAATATCGATGCCCTGAAGCGGTCAGGCTGCACGGACATTATCGCGATCTCTGCCGTCGGATCCTTGCGCGAAGAGATTGAACCGGGCCGCTTTGCCGTGGTCGAACAGTTCATCGACCGCACCAAGGCGCGCGCAGACAGCTTTTTCAGCACGGGCTTTGTTGCGCATGTTTCCATGGCAGACCCGGTATGCGAACGACTTTCTGCAATGCTGACGGAAGCGATTGCTACGGCCAAAGGCAAGATGGCAACCGGCGCGACCTATCTCGCGATGGAAGGCCCGCAATTTTCGACCCGCGCGGAAAGCCGCTTGTACCGCCAATGGGGGGCAGATGTGATCGGCATGACTGCGCTGCCCGAAGCCCGGCTTGCCCGCGAGGCAGAGCTGCCTTACGCTCTGATCGGCATGGTGACGGACTATGATTGCTGGCGCGATGGAGAGGCGGTCGACGTCGGCCAGGTCGTCGCGCAGATGCAGGCCAATTCGCAGCTTGCACGCGACGTGGTCACCAATTTCCTCAACAAACTTCCCAAGAAGCGTGCTGCTTCACCGATCGACACTGCATTGGATGATGCGGTTATTACAGCGCCCGATCAGCATGACCCTGCGGTTCTGGCAAAGCTCGACGCAGTAGCGGGAAGACTGCTCAAGCCCGCGTAGAGCGCTGGGCGCTCAACCGAGCGAGGCGAGATGCTGGTGGATTTCCGCCACGGGTACGACATCGCCATATTTCGCATTCATGTCGAACAGATTGGCCTTGTGAACAGCTTCGTGACGATCGCCGACGGCCTCTTGCGCAACGATCGGGATAAAGCCGTGCTGGCAGGCATCAACGCAAGTCGCGCGCACGCAGCCGCTGGTGGAAAGCCCGGTGATGATCAGGCTGTCATTGCCATTGGCGGTGAGGGTCGAGGCGAGCGATGTCCCGAAGAACGCGCTCGCATATTGCTTTGAAATGACCAGCTCGTCTTCGCGCGGGCTCAGCCCCTTGGGCCAGTTGCCCATAGGATGGCCGGCGACGAAATTGCGCAACGGCGCGACCTTTTGTGCAAACCGCCCGCCATCCTTCATCGAAGGGTGGAAGCTGACATTGGTATAGATGATGAGGATGCCCGCCTTGCGCGCCGCTTCAACCAGTTCGATAGCTGATGCGAGCGCGTCTTCCACGCCCGCATACAGCTCGCAATCCTTGTCGAAATAGGCTTCGACAAAGTCGATCAGGATCAGGGCCGGCTTCTTCCCGAAGCCGATCCTGCCCTCGAAGACGCCGCTATAGTTATCTGTTGCGTCTCCGCCTGTGCTGCTCACCCGAAGAGCTCCCTCGCGTTTGGATTGCTTAGAACTTGAAGCCGACTTCGACACCGTAGAGCGCGCGCGCGCCCGGTGAGATGAACGAGCCGCCAAACTCAATCGCCGGAATGACTTCAGCGACATACTTCTCGTTGAGTACATTCTCACCGAAAGCGAAGACGCTGATGTTGCCGATCTCGACACCTGCACGCAGGTTGAGCACGCCAAAGGCATCGCGCTTGGCGACGTCAAACCGGGCATTGCCGAATTCCGCTGGCAGGAAGTTGACCTGGCTGATCGGGATAAGCCCTGTGAACAGTGTCGGACGCTCCTGATCCTGTACCGAGTGGAACCAGGTCGGCCCGGTGATGCGATAGTCGGCGCGCAGGATGAGGTCGGTGTTGGCATTGAGCGGGGTATCAAGCTCCGTCCCGAGGTTGATCGTGTAGTCTGCCGTGTAAGGCGACTTGTTACCGATCGTGTAAGGACGTGAGGCGTTGGCCGTGATTTCACTGTCGGTGACGTTGACCGAGCTGAAGATGCTCCAGCCATCCATGATCTCTGCCGATACATTGAGCTCTGCGCCGGTAACTTCGACCTTGTCGATATTCGAGACGACGCGCAGCAGGCCAAAGCCGCCGACGAAGAATTCGAAGAACTGCATGTCATCGATTTCGGTGTAGTAACCGGCGAGATCGAAGGTGATGCGGCCATCAAGCAGATTGCCCTTCACACCCACTTCGAACGCGCTCGACGTTTCCTTGCCATACAGGTCTTCGATCGTCACGTTCGCGTTGATCGTGCCCGGCGTCACGCCATCATTGAACGCGGCGTCGATGATCGCCGACGAGCCCTGATTGTTGAAGCCGCCGGACTTAAAGCCGATGCCCCAGTTGGCGTAGATGTTGAGATCGGGCGAAGGCTGCCAGGCGAGGCTGACCTTGGGCTGCAGCTGCTTGAACTTGGCAGAACGGTCACCCAGCGGCTGGACCACGCCCATGTCGACCACCTGGCCCGGATTGATCGGGCCCCCGGTGATCGGGTCGAACACGGCCGGGACTTGTGAGCTGCTCGTGCGGTCTTCGATGTCATACCGAAGAGCAAGACCAGCCGTGAAATCGCCAAACTCGTATTCGGCATTACCGAAAGCGGCATAGACATCGGTCTTGAACGAGTCTGCCAGCAAGAGTGATGTGGGGTTGGTCGTGCCCGGCGCGTTGTAGAGCTGTTCAATCACGCCTTGGCCCAGATCTGCGCCGAGGCTCACACCGGTCTCACGATCGATATTGAGGTAATACAGGCCGAGCTGCCAGCTGAGCGGGCCATCCCCGTTCGAGGCCAGACGGATTTCACCGCTGATGTCGGTCTGCTCGCGGATCTGATACTGAGTGCCGTCACAGGTTGTCGGGCTGTAAGGTCCGAAGGTCGAGCCATCAGCCGGGGCAAACAGGAACGGTACCGGGGTCGGGCCAATGAAACCAGGCTGATTGACTTCGAAACCGGTCAGCGCAGCGGTCGATGCAAAGCATTGACCGGCAACCGCAGCGGCTTCCGGCGTCGGTGCGGGGAACGGGATGTAGCGCGCGAAGTCAGCCGAGGTGCCGTCCGCTACAAGGTTCTGGTCGACATCGGAATAGAGCGCCCAAGCGGTGAGCGTTGCACCATCGAATTCATGTTCGACCTTGGCCGAGATATCGAAGCTGTCCTGATCGTTCGACGGATCGATATTGTTGTAATAGCGGAACTGGTGCTCGTTCACGTCTTCGTAGAAAGCCGGGTTGAAAGCCGCGAATTCAGGCAGGTGGAAGGACGCGTTGAAGTTGATCGACGCGCCGCGCAGCTGCGAGTAGCGCGCTTTGATATCGAGCTCTGTCGCATCGCTCAGATCGGCGACGATGCGTCCATCCAATGACCACACTTCCTGGTCATCGACGTTCTTTTCATCGACGAAGATATTGCGGAAGAAACCGTCCGTGGTGCGGTAGTAGCCTGACAGCACGAAACCGAGGTTCTCGCCCAGCGGACCAGCGACATGTGCAGTCGCTTCCATGGTGTCTTCATTGGCGTAGGAAGCCTTGACCGCTCCCTCGAGAAAATCGCCGGGCTTGAGCGTCGAGAGCACAATCGCCCCTGCCGCCGCGTTGCGTCCGTAAAGCGCGCCTTGCGGCCCTTTGAGGATTTCAACCTGACGCAGCGTGCCTTGCGGCTGGTTCAGCTGCGCGGTGTTGGTCTTGAGGATGCCGTCCACTACCAGCGCGATCGAGCTTTCCGCATCGCGCGCGCCGTTGATACCGCGAATGTTGACCTGCGTATCGCCGGCTTCTGCCGTGCCTGTCACGATGGTCACACCGGGGGTCAGCTGAACAAAGTCCTCGGCATTGTCTGCTCCGGTCTTCTCCAGCGCATCTGCTGTGATAACCGCGACGGAGGCAGGGACATCCTGCAACTGTTCGTCCTGACGGCGCGCGGTCACGATAATCGCATTGCCTTCCGCTGCGTCCTCTGCGCCTTGCTGCGCAGCTGTGTCCTGCGCGAAAGCAGGGGCGGCGGAAAACAGCGCAGCCAGTGCGGCGCCCGATGCAAGCTTGGTCTTGAAGTGTGTCATCGTGAGTTCCCTGATTATCAAGGGCGGTCTGATCCGCCTTTTATTTCACTTGTTCCTGCGCGTTCAAACGCAGCAAACCGAGTTCAGTGCCCGAAACGCCAGCTATTCCCGCTCGCGCTGTGGCCAAATAGCTTCACCAAATTCAGAACGGTGTTCTACGTCAGTACGTTAGCACCGCTCATATAGACGTAGACCTCCTGGAATTTCGGGCCGTCAGGCCCTGGTCTCAGCCGCCAGAAATTGGTGTTGTAAAGGAGTGTCTCATTGCCGTCCGCATCGTGCAGCTCTGCCACGAAGCTGGCGGAAATGCGCCCGTTTGCCTCGTCCACGGTGCAGGTAAAATCGCGGTGGATGATCGTCTCGTAGGCAGCGAAGAAGTCCGTGAACATGCGCTTGATGCCGGCCTTGCCGACATGCCGCTCAAACGCGGTCTGGACGCAGAACAGCGCTTCATCGTGGAAGCAATCGAGCGTCGCCTCCATGTTCTTCGCATCGACATTCGCAAAGTATTTCTGGGTTGCGAATTCGATCAGTTCCTCGCGGTTCAATGTGGGTTCGTACTGCATCAGGCGTCTCCTTCCTTCAGCAGATTGTCACCGCTCATATAAACATAGACGCGGTGAAACAGCCGATCCTTCAGGTAAAACCGATTGCAGTTCTCATAGCGCAGCTGCTCGCCGCCATTCGGCGTGATCAGCACGGTGAACTGGCTGTTGATGCTGTTCGTCTGCGGGTCCGCGGTGTGGACGAAATTGCCATGCCAGATCTGTTCGAAATCGGCGAACAGCTTCACGAACATAGCCTTGATCGCATCGCGCCCCCTGTGAACCGTGTCGCTCGTGGCTTCGTGCAGCACCGCGTCAGGGGTGAAGCAATTGAGCACCTGATCAAGGTTCTTGTTGTCGACTCCATCGAAGTAACGCTTGGTTACGATGTCGATGTAGAAGGGATAGGGCAGCGGGGTCTGGCCCGGCCCTGCTTCACTCCAGCTATCTTCAGTATTGGCACTCATGAATACCATCCTTTGAGAATGCCCTCAGGGTTAGGGACTTGAGGCGCGGGAAACGCCTTCTTGGAATGTGCGAGGCCAAGCTCGATCTGGGTCTCCAGCATCTTGTAGGCGACCTGTCCCGGGTTCAGCACCGGGATCGGAAGCTCGCTGTCGAGATAGGCTGCGCTCTGGTGCATGGTGGTCGAGCCGAGCACGATCACATCCGCGCCGTCTTGTTCCATCGCCTTGGTCGCTTCAGCCTTCAGCTTGCCGAACACGACCTCTTCCTTGCCCTCAAGCAGTTCGGTCACGTCAGGGCGCGTGTTGATCGAGCGCAGCGATGCGCAGCGCGGCCACCAGCCGTACTCGGTGAGCGTCTTCTCGTAGAGCGGGAACCATTCCGGCCACATCGTCAGCACGGTGAACTTCTTGCCGAGCATCATCGCCATCGCAAAGGCCGCTTCACCCGGTCCGACAACGGGAATGCTGAGGGCCGAACGAAGCGGGCGCATTCCGCTATCGCTCACCGTATCGATCAGGACACCGGAGTAGCCTTCTTCCTCGGCCGTGATGCCCGCCTGGAACACGGTCCAGTCCATCAGCAGCGTATCGTGATAGCTATCGCCGTATGCTGCGCCCCATTTGACCGCTTCGAATTCGGGCTTGAAGCCGGGCCGCACAAAGTCGTCGGGAAGCTGCTCGGCACGATTGGCCACGCCCGCTTCATCCATGGGGATAGGTACGATGACCTTGATCCGTTTGGGATCGCTCATATCCACAATCTCCCTTGACGCGCCACCTATTGTATACAATTCCTCTGCGTCAAGGAAAAACCGTCTGCGGCAAGTTTCGGGACGTCTTGCAGTGATCTGAGGAGGTCTAAGGGTTGTCTAAGGGTTGTCTAAGGGTCGTCTGGCGCCATCTGAAGCGGGCAATCCCATGCCGAAGGACCAGAAATGAGCCGTGCCTCTGATAGGGCGTATGACTCGATCCGCGCTCATGTGCTGAGCGGGGCGACAGCGCCGGGCGAACAGCTGACGGAAGAACAGTTGGCGGAGATCGCAGGGGTCAGCCGCACGCCGGTGCGCGATGCGGTGCGCCGCTTGGAGGCAGAGCTGCTTTTGGTGCGCAGCGAATCGAAGCGGATCTTTGTGGCCGATTGGAGCCGCGATGACATCGACGAGATGTTCACGCTGCGCGAAATGCTGGAGGGCCATGCGGCAGAGCGCGCTGCAACGCGGATCACCCCCGGCCAGCTCGCCGCGATGGAAGAGGTCAACGCGCAGCTCCATGCTGCGGTCGCAGGGGATGCGCCGGACATCGCCGCATTCCTCGATGCGAACCGCGCGTTTCACGAGATCATCACCGATGCGAGTCACTCGCCGCGCCTGGCGCAGGTGCTCGCTCTGCTGGTTGAAGCGCCGGTCGTTCTGCGCACCGCGCGCAGCTACTCGGTGGAGGATCTGCGCCGGTCAGCGCGCGATCATGACGAGCTGATCGCAGCCTTTCGCGCACGCGACAAAGGGTGGGCCCGCGCGGTCATGGCAAGCCACTTACGGCGTGCGTTTCACACCTTCGCGGCAAGCGCGCAAGAGATCGATGGTGGCGGATAGGCGGGTGCGCGTTCCAACTGCTCCCACTGTCCGGGCAGGAAGTGCGCAATCAAATCCGGTCGGGATATTTTTCCAGCAGCACGCGCTTGTGAAAGTCAGGGATATCCTCGACCGAGTGGAATTTGCGGCCATTCGCAAGATCGAGCAGCAAATCCTCGTCCGCCTCTGAATAGCCCATCCACGGCTTCTCGAACGCCTTGTTTACCCCACAGAAGCTGTAGTCGAGCGCAATCCCTTCGCGATCAGGATCCATCACGTCATCATAGGATGAGCGCCACATATTCTCCGTGAATCGCGGCTGGTGCTTGCCTGGCTTGCTATATGTCCCACCGGCGAACAGGACCAGCTCGTCGCCCCAGCGCTTGAAATGGCTGAGCTTGGGTTCATCAGGATCGTCATCAACGAATTGCGGCTCTTCCACAAAGCGGCTGCCGCCTTTGGGGAAGATGATGAAGTTCTCCACGAACAGCTGGTCCTCCAGTTTCATCAGCGTGCCATTATACGGGTTCCGCAGCTCGTCGACCGGCTCCATCGTTGCCGGGTCGAGATATCGCGCGGTGTACATGGAACGCATCAGGATCGACCCGTCTGGCAATCCCGGATATTCAGTCGGATCGGGTACCTGCAATTGCCAGGTGAACATGCCCGCTCCGCCCAGAATGGGCCCGCCGGGCAGCTCCTCGCGCGCAAGCATCAGGCGGACCAGCATCGGAATATAAGTGCGTTTGCCGATGAGGTTGCCGGTCATCTTGAGCCGCGCAAGCTTGTTGTCTACCGGGTCCTGAAGATCGAAGTTGCCATGCTTCGGCGCGATCCAGGGTGTGCCATCCATCTCGCCTTTCGTGAACCACTTGGTACGGTCATAGGCGTTAAAGAAGTCGGCTTCCCCTTCATCGGCCTGAGCCTGAGCGGCCAACCGAGTACCGCTCGCCGCAAGGGCAAGGCCGCCGCCCAGCACTGACAACATGGCGCGGCGGCTCGCTCGAAACAGTCCGCCTTCAGCATTATTGCGATCCGAGAATTGTTGCCGTTCCATCCGCGTACCTCCACAAGTTCCTCGGCCAGGAGGCTATACTCCGGCGTGGGAGCAATGAACTAACGCATTGTCCGCAGCAAAGGACAGATGTTCGCCAGTCAGTTCATCCAGTGAGAAAGGCGCGCAGTGCAATAAGTGCGGCTAGATAATACCCCGCTCTGCAAGATCTGCGCGGGTCGCTGAATCCATCCCGAGCAGCTCGCCGTAGATTTCCTCGTTGTGCTGGCCAAGTTCAGGTCCGACCCAGTCGACATGGCCCGGGGTTGCTGAAAGCTTGGGGGCGACATTCTGCATCTTGAAATTCTCGTGGCGTGGATGCGGCACATCGATAATCGCTTCGCGCGCGGCGAAATGGGGGTCAGCCAGCATCTCTGGCGCACGGTAGATATTGCCCGCTGGCACGCCATGTTCCTCGCAAAAATCAAGCACTTCCTGGCTGGTGTACTGCTTGGTCCATTCGCCGATCAGCTCGTCCAGTTCAGTCTGGTTCTCTCCGCGCGCGACATGGCTGTTGTAGCGTGGATCATCGCCGAGCTCTGCCTTGCCCATCATCGTCGCCATGCGCTTCCACACGCTGTCCTGATTGCCCGCGACGAGCACGCTGCCATCCTTTGTCGGATAGACATTGGACGGCGCGACCTTGGGCAGGATCGAGCCGGTGCGCTCGCGAATGTGATTGGCAACGGTGTACTCAGGGATGAGCGATTCCATCATCGCCAGCACTGCTTCGTAGATTGCCGAATCGACCACCTGCCCCTTGCCGGTCTTGTGGCGGTGGTTGAGCGCCATCAGCGCCCCAAGGCAGGCATAGGTCGCGGCGAGCGAATCGCCGATCGAGATGCCGGCACGGGACGGCGGACGGTCCGGCTCACCCGCGATATAGCGCATACCGCCCATCGCTTCGCCGATGCCGCCGTAACCCGCACGCGGGCTGTACGGACCGGTCTGGCCATAGCCCGAGACGCGGATCATGATCAGCGCTTCGTTGATCGCGGAAAGCTCTTCCCAGCCGAGGTTCCAGCGCTCGAGCGTACCTGGGCGGAAATTCTCCAGCAGGAAGTCCGACTTGGCGACGAGCTGGCGCACGATGTCCTGCCCTTCCTTTTCGCGCAGGTTCAATGTGATGGACTTCTTGTTGCGTCCGACAACGGAGAACCACAGTGGGATGCCCTGGCCCCAATTGCGCATTGCATCGCCAACCTTGGGCGGCTCGATCTTGATGACTTCCGCGCCGTGATCCCCCATCAGCTGGCCGCAGAACGGCCCCGCGATAAGCTGCCCCATTTCGATCAGGCGAAGTCCTTCGAGTGCGCCCTGTGCCATCATCAAAACCCTTTCCTTTTCCCGGCTCTCTCACCGCATGACCGCGATGCAGACGAAGCCAGACAACCCTTAGATCACCCTTAGACCACCGGCAGACCGCGCCAGACGACTTTGCGCCACCGCCAGACCACCGGCCAGAAATCCGAGCCGGGCCTATAGAGACAGAATTTGCATTTGTATACAATTTGCGTATTGAACCGCTCAGCGAATAACGAACCGAAGCGATTCCCCCATGCCTCATCCCTCCATTGAACTGGTCGAAGTCGGTCCGCGTGACGGCTTGCAAAACGAGCCAGACGTCATCACCACTCAAGACAAGCTCGCGCTGATCAATCGGATGATCGACTATGGCGCCAGACGGCTTGAGGTCGCGAGTTTCGTCCACCCCAAGCGCGTCCCGCAAATGGCCGATGCCGAAGACGTGATCGCTGGCCTGCCTGACCGTGATGACGTGACCTATATCGGCCTCACTCTGAACAAGCGCGGCGTGATGCGCGGGCTTGCGACCCGCGAAGGCGGCCCGAAGAACGGAAAGGGGCGCGGCATCGACCAGGCTGGCTGCGTGATCGTTGCGAGCGATACCTTCGGTCAGAAGAACCAGGGCCAGACCATCGCAGAAGGCATCGAGGAGAATCGCCAGATGATCCGCTTTGCCAAGGCCGAGGGGCTGCGGGTTCAGGTGATGATCTCTGCCGCGTTCGGATGCCCGTTCGAAGGGGAAGTGAAGCCCGAGACGGTGATGCAGATCGCCGAAGAAATGGCCGCGGAAGATCCTGAAGAAATCGCGCTCGCCGATACGATCGGAGTGGGCGTGCCGACGCAGGTCACCGACCTGTTCGGACGCTTGAGCGAATTACTCGGTGGGCGGATACCCATGCGCTGTCATTTCCACGACACCCGGGGCACCGGTATCGCCAATGCATGGGCTGCATATCAAGCGGGTGTAAGTGCCTTCGACGCAAGCCTTGGCGGGCTTGGCGGATGCCCCTTCGCCCCCAATGCGACCGGAAATATCGCAACTGAGGACCTAATTTATATGATGGAGCGTTCTGAGATCAGTACAGGAATTGATCTGGAAGCAGCCATCGCAACCAATCACTGGTTCGGCGCAAAGCTGGGCCGCACCTTGCCATCTCTGGTCGCGCGCGCGGCCTGATTGATTTCAAATGTTTGCGACTGCTCCCACAGCCGCGAAACGATAGGAACCGGGAGACACTATGACCTACAGGCTTGGCGTCGATGTTGGCGGGACTTTTACCGACCTGCTGCTGTTTGACGAGGAAACCGGCAACTTCTGGCGGCACAAGACCCCGTCGACACCCCACGACAGTTCCGAAGGGATCCTCAACGGGGTGCAGGCCATCACAGCTGAAGCAGGCGTCGCGGCCAAGGACATCGCCTATTTCCTCCACGGCACCACGGTCGCCACCAACGCCGTGCTGGAAGGCAAGGGTTCGCGCGTCGGCCTGATCGTGACCGAAGGCTATCGTGACGTGATGCAGATCGCGCGCAGCTTCGTCCCCGGAGGTCTTGCTGCCTGGATCGTCTGGCCCAAGCCGCAGCCTTTGGCCGCGCTTGAAGACACCGTCGAAGTGCCAGGCCGGATGGATGCGGACGGCAAGGAAGTGCGCCCGCTCGATGAAGATGCGATCCGCGCCGCGCTAGGAAAGCTCAAGGGCCAAGGGATAGAAGCGCTCACCGTCAGCCTGATGAACGCCTACGTGAACGGCGCTCATGAGAAGCGCATTGGCGAGATCGCAGCCGAGGTTCTGGGTGACAGCATTCCCGTCTCACTGAGCCATGAAGTGCTCCCCGAAATGCAGGAATATGAGCGCACCCTGTCGACTGTCGCAAACGCAGCCGTGCGTCCGGTGGTCGGCAAGTACGTCTCCAACCTGCGCAACCGGCTGGAAGAAGAAGGGCTGCAAGGCAAGCTCTCGTTGCTGCGCTCAGACGGCGGGTTGATGAGCAGCCAGAAGGCGGAAGAGCATCCGGTCAACATCCTCATGTCCGGCCCTGCGGGCGGGGTCACGGGCGCGCTGTGGGTCGGCAAGAATGCCGGGATCAAGAACATCCTCACGCTGGATGTTGGCGGAACCTCCACCGACGTCGCGTTGATCGAAGGGCTCGAACCGCGCCGTCAGCGCACGACGGAAGTCGGCCACTTGTCAGTCCGCGCCTCAGCGCTCGACGTGAAGACCGTGGGTGCTGGCGGCGGTTCGATCGCGCACGTTCCTGAACTGACCAAGGCGCTGCGCGTCGGCCCGGAAAGCGCCGGCGCGGTGCCGGGCCCGGTGGCTTACAACAAGGGCGGCACGTTGCCGACCGTGACCGACGCCAACGTCGTACTCGGCTATCTGCCGGAAGACCTGCTCGGCGGGACCTTCAAGCTCGACCGCGAAGGCGCGAAGAAGGCGGTGCAGACCATCGCCGATGCGCTTGGCATTGATCTGATGGCAGCGGCGCGCGGCATCATCGATATCGTCAACGAGAACATGTTCGGCGCGCTGCGGATGATCTCCGTCCAGCAAGGCTATGACCCGCGCGATTTCGCGGTGATGGGCTTCGGCGGAGCGGGACCGCTCCATGTCAACGCGGTTGCGAAACTGATGGGCAGCTGGCCTGCGGTCTCTCCGGTTTCTCCCGGCGTGCTGTGCGCGCTCGGCGATGCCACTACGCGGATGCGGACGGAAACCGCCCGCAGCTTCTCCAAGCTCGCCAAGGATACGAGCGTAGCGGACTTGAAGGCCGTGCTCGATGAAATGGCGCAGCAAACCCGCAGCGAACTCCTCAATGACGGTATTCCGGCAGAAGACATCACCAGCGAGTTCGAAGTCGATATCCGCTATGCGGGGCAGGCGTTCGAAGTGCCGCTGACGATCAGCCAGGACATCCTCGACAAGGACGGGATTGAAGGCATCTTGAAGCGATTCGACGACGAACACCGCCGCCTGTTCACTTTCAACATGGATACGCCGCATGAGATCGTGAACCTGCGCGCCGTAGCGATGGGCCAGGCCCCCGCGCTTCCCGCAGCCGAGCTCAAGAAAGGCAATGGCGATCCTTCGGCTGCGAAGATCCGCGACCACACGCTGTGGATGGACGGGCGCGAACAGGCCGCTGTGATCTACGACCGTGCCAAGCTGCTCCAGGGCGATATCATCCCCGGACCTGCGATCATTACGGAAATGGACTCCACGACACTGGTCGAAAGCGGTTGCACCGCAACAGTCGACCATGTCGGCAACATCCTCATCAACCCAAATCAGGAGGGCTGATCCGATGCCAGCACAAATCATCGAAACCAATTCGACGCCCTTCAAGAAGATCGACATCGATCCGGTCACGCTCGACATCATCGAAAATGCGCTGCGCAATGCGCGGATCGAGATGGACGCGACGCTGGTGCGAACCGCAATGTCGCCGGGCATTCGCGAACAGGGCGATGCCTTTCCGCTGATCGCCGACCCCAAGGGCAAGATGATCGTCGGCCAGTTCGGCAGCTTCATCGACGGCTTCCTGAAAGGCTTCGACGGCACGCTGGAAGATGGCGACATGATCTTCCTCAGCGATCCCTATTCCTGCGACGGCGCAGTTAGCCACTCGAACGACTGGCTGGTGCTGCTCCCCGTTTTCAAGGATGGCCGCCTGATCGCCTACACCGCAATGTTCGGCCACCAGTCCGACATCGGCGGTTCGGTCCCCGGCTCCATGCCGATCGGTGCAAGCTCGATCTTCGAGGAAGGCGTGCGTATCCCGCCGGTCAAGATCTGGAAGAAGGGCGAATACAATGACGACCTGATGAAGCTCGTCATGCACCAGACCCGCAAGCCCGACTGGTGCCAGGCGGACCTCAACGCTCTGATCGCGAGCTGCCGCGTCGCCTCCAAGCGCGTACTGGAAATGGCTGACCGCTTTGGCGACGACGTTTACGTATCGGCCACCCAGGAACTTCTCGCGCGCAACTATCGAGCGATGGAAGCGCTGATCAGCCAGGCGATCCCGGAAACCCCGGTCAGCTTCGAAGATTATCTGTGCGATGACGGCAAGGGCTACGGCCCCTACAAGATCAAGTGCACGATGTGGCGCGAAGGCGGGAAGGTCATCCTCGACTTCGACGGAACCGACCCGCAGTCCGCCGCTTCGATCAACTTCCTGCTCAATGAGAACATGTTCAAGATGTTCTTCGGCATCTACATGATCATGGTGTTCGACCCGCAGATCCTGTTCAATGACGGGTTCTACGATCTGATCGAAGTCCGTATCCCGGAAGGCAGCCTGCTCAAACCCAAATTCCCGGCAGCCCTGTCGGGTCGCACCCACGCGTTAGGCCGTATCTTCGACATCCTGGGCGGTTTGCTCGGTCAGGGTACGCCGGAATTCCTGAACGCAGCCGGCTTCAGCTCAAGTCCGCACCTGTTCTATTCCGGCTGGGACAACAGGCCAGCGAGCAAAGGTGAATGGTTCCAGCTGTTCCAGATCGGCTTCGGCGGCATCCCCGGACGTCCGCTGGGCGATGGGCCGGACGGTCACTCGCTGTGGCCGGGCTTCACCAACGTCCCGAACGAATTCCTCGAGCGCTATTTCCCCATGCGGATCGAGCGTTACTCGACCGAGCCTGACAGCGGCGGGGCGGGCCTGCACCGCGGCGGCAACGGCATCCGGATGAGCTACCGCTTCCTCGCGGACGGCAATATCGCGATCCATGACGACCGCTGGTTCGTCCCGCCATGGGGCGTCAACGGCGGGCACCCCGGCAAGCGCGCGAAGAAGATCCTCGAGAAAGTCGATGGCACCACGCAGATCGTCGGCAACAAGATCGAAGACGTGCCGGTTTCAGCAGGCGACGTGCTCCACTTCATCACCTGGGGCGGCGGCGGCTGGGGTGACCCGCTTGAACGCGATCCGGAACTGGTCGGCCTCGAAATCCGTCAGGGTCTCGTAACGCCGGAAGGCGCGAAGGATTATGGCGTAATTGCCGATGCTGATGGCAATGTCGACGCGGCGGCGACCGCAAGCTTGCGCGAAGAGATCAAGTCGACGCGCGGGGAGCTCCCGCTGTTCGACTATGGCCCCGGTATCGAGGCGCTGCGTGCAAACTGCGAAGCGGAAACGGGCCTGCCCGCTCCGAGGCAGCCGCTGTGGTCCGATCACGAGGTTGAGCTGGCTCAGGCAGCGGAATAGATCGCACTTGCACGCAGCAAGGCGGGAGATTGCGATGATCCGAATGGCTGGTTTGGTAGTCGCAGCTTTCGCGCTTCCCGCTTGCACGCCCTCCGAGCAGATGCGGAGCCAGTGGGCCGCAGCGCAAGAGGAACAGGAAGCGCAGCTCGCGGCAGCAGGGGCGCGCTGGCAGACCCTTTATCAGGCAGGCGATTGGGAGGCTCTACGCTCGCTCTACACCGATGACGCGGTGCTCATGACACAGGGCCAGCCCAAGATCGAAGGCGCGGACAATATCATCGCCTTCCTTCGGCGGGTTCCCAATGCAGGCGGGACGGTGCAATTTCAGTTCGAAAACGAGGAAGTGGTAGCAGAATCGGCTTACGCCAATCCGCACTATGGCGTGGTCACCGCGAAATATCTGATGACGATCACGTTCCCCGGACAGGCACCGGTAGAAGTCGCAGGCCGCTCACTGCTAATTTACAAATGGCAGGACGGAGAATGGCTGCTGTGGCGCGACATCGATAACCTCGCGCCTGACGCAAAACCTGAAGACTTCGCCAGCTAGGCGGAACTCAATCGCCGTTGGGGTAGCGTTCTGCCATGCGGTAGAACAGCTCGGTCAGATAGAGCGGCGAGGTATCAGGCGCTTCCAGCCAGCCGGTCAGATACCAGCGCTCGTCCACTTCTTCCCACAGCGACAGGACATGGTTCCAACCTGCCATCGCCTTGCCGGCATGGCGATATGGGCGGCCTTCAGCATCGCGCGCATCCTCGCGGAAACCAATCCGCCAGTCGAGGCGGCAGCTGGTCAGCCGCGCAGGACCCGGAATGCCGAGATCGAGCACTGCGGTGAAATGCAGGTCGACGCTTTCGTGAAGGTGCTCATTACCGCGCCAGTACGCGAGCACAGAGGGAAACTCTGTGAACAGCTCAGGGACTTCCTCAGCCTTGTAGAAGCGAAAATGATCGCGCCGCCAGAAGTCAGCGATCCCTTCAGTGGTGAGGTTCGCCCAGGCAGCAGAATAGTCGTCCAGCACTTCGCTGAAGTCAGGTTCCTCTGCCATCGCCTTTACCCCTTCTTCCAAGCTGCGCCGCCGACCCAATCGCCTGCCACGCCGAGAAATTCTTCACAGCGGATAGACTGCCACACGCCTGCAGCAAAATAGGGATCGGCTTCGAACTTTGCGCGCGCTTCTTCCTGATCCTTGGCCTTGATTACAAGCAGCGAGCCAATCGTCTCATCGCCTCGCTTCAAGGGGCCCGCAATCGCATAGTCATCAATATTGGCTTCCACATGCGCCAGGTGCGCGTGCAGGTCACGTTCGCGCAGGCTCGCGCCGTTTTCGCCGTCTCGGCAATAAAATGAAAATAACGGCATCGCGTCAACCAACCTCCACGCATTCAATCAGCTCGCAGCCTGCACCAATAGCGGTTGCAGCACGACGGCCTTCATACATTGCCCCTTCGCGCGTCGCAGGTTCTTCGAGCCACTCTGCTTCGCATTCGTCAAGGCTTTCGACCGCGAGCGTGACCAGTGCATTGCCCGGCGGCAGCATGCCTTCGTGGCGCGGGCGCCGCATTGCGCTACGCGGATAATCATCGACTTCCACAATCGGCATGCGGCCTTGCTGGACCATCGTGATCGTCGTTTGCGTGTCAGGCGCGAGACCGAACGCATCGTTGATCATGGAGTACGGCAATGTGTAATCGACGCCCCGCTCCAGCCCAAGATTATCCGCATACCAGTCAACGCTGGCCTTGCGGTCAGGCGTCGCAAGGACAACGATAAAGATGCGGTCAACCGGGGACTTCGCCTTGGGCAGTTCGTTATCCGAAGTGCTGTTCAGAACCTGGTTGAGATAGATCATCTCCTTGCCCGGTCCCAGCGCCTGCATCGGAATGAAAGTCGGTTCCATATTCTCCAGCGTCTTGGGTGGGCCAACGATGGTGAAGAGATCTTCCGGCAAGGCATCGGGCCATTTCCACACGTCTTCGACCGTCGTCTCGAACGCCGCCCAGCCGTAAGTCGTGGTCGGCTTGAAGCCTGGAAATTCGGGCTGCTCGACCAGCCGGAACCAGCACGGCTCACCTGATTTGGGCTGCAATACCGCATAGGGCGACCCGGCATTGGCCGGGCAATTCCAGCTGGTGGCCAAATCCTCGTCGAGCTTGCCTTGCTCAATCAGGTCAAGGCCCAGCACGTCGCGGTAAGCACGCAATCCTGCTTCAAGATCAGGGATCGTCGAGAGCCCGCCAAGAATTGTCCCGTGTTCAATCATCGCAGCATTGTCTCCCATGGCGAGCCAAGCCATTGCGGCCTAACCGATTGCGACAGGCCTGCGACTTGCGCGCCTGTAACTGATCGACTCGCGGACACGGCAAGGGTTCCCTGCGCATGTTCCACGCTTCAGAATTCCGGCTTGCGCTTGTCAATGAAAGCGCGCGTGCCTTCCGCAAAATCCTTCCCTTCGAAAGCTTCTGCAAAGATCCGCAGCGAGTCCGCATCGTCCTCGCCCTGCCCGTCCAGAACACGGCGAACAAAGCGCTTGATCTCGCGAATCGAATGCGGTGACGCGGCAAGAATCTGCTCGATCAGGCGTTCCGGCTGGTCCGTTATCTCTTCGATCAGGCCAATCCGCTCAGCCTCGGAAGCCGGGATCAGATTGCCAGTATAGAGCATCCGCCTCGCGTGGCCGGGGCCAACCAGATCGACCAGCAGCTTTACATCGTGCAAGGGGTAGACGAGGCCGAGCTTGGCAGGCGTAATCCCAAAGCGTGCTGTCACACTTGTCGCGATGCGAAGATCGCAGGCTAGCGCTATCCCGCAGCCGCCACCAATGCAGTCGCCTTCGATAATGGCGAGCGTTGGCAACCGGTGTCGGGTAAGCTCATACTGAGCGCGGTTGATCGCCGCCTGGTTGGCCGCGCGCCACCCGGCATCGTCCTTGTTGGCGAGCATTTCGGAAATGTCTGCGCCAGCGCAAAAAGCAGCACCGGGTTCAGCAGCGCGAACGACCAGCAGCCGCAAGTCCGTATTGCGGGCCGCCTGCTCAAGCAGGCCGGGCATGGCCTGCCACATTGCCATGGTGAAGGCATTGCGCTTGTCCGCCCGGTCGATCAGCAAGTGCGCGACCCGGCCTTCGACTTCCAGTCGCAAACTCATGCCAAAACTCTTGCAGCAGCGCGCATCAGTGCATCTCTTCACCGCCGCTGACGTTGAGCCCTTCGCCAGTGACGTAACAGGCCGCATCGCTCGCCAGCCACAGGCAGGCCTGCGCGGTGTCGCTTGGCAGGCCGGGCCGACCCATCGGGTTCTTCGCGCTCATATTGGCGAGATAGTCCTGAACGGTCGCGAAGCCCAGCAGCTTGGAGAAGTATTCATTCTGCTCGGCGCCCAGCGCGGTGGTGACATGGTTCGGGCAGACGGCGTTGACCGTGATCCCTTCCTTGCCGAGCTCAACCGCGCTGGCACGGGTCAGCCCGATCATCCCGTGCTTTGAACTGACATAGGCGGCAAGGTGCGGGAAGCCTGACTTGGCGGCTTGGCTGGCGATGTTGATGATCCGCCCGCCTTGTCCGCGCTTCACCATCGCGCGGGCCGCTGCCTGCGTGCAATAGAACGCGCCGGACAGATTGACGGCGATCACAAGATCCCACTCGTCCTTGATATCAACATCGAGGAGGCCCTTCATTTTGAAGCCGATCCCGGCATTGTTGACGAGCACATCGACCCCGCCAAAGTGCTCGACAGCACCTGCGATCAGAGCTTCGCACTGGTCTGGCTGCGACACGTCGCAAGCGATCGTCGCAACCTTCGCCCCGCGCGAACGCAGTTCCTCTGCGACACCTTCTGCTTCAGCATCGATTGCAAGGTCGGAGACGACGCAATTTGCGCCCTCATCGGCAAAGGCCTGCAAGATGCCCTGCCCCAGCCCCTTCTCCTTGCCGGAGCCGGTGACGATGATGGTCTTTCCTGTAAACTGGCCCATGGTGTGCAAGCTCCCCCTTACAGATCTTCAGTCAGAATGAATTGCGGCGCATCGGCATAGACCTGGAACGGCGCAGCTGCCGCCTGGAATTCGGGATCCGATACATCCGCGATGAAGTCCTCCATGTTGGTGATGTCGAGCACTTCGAAATACTGGAACGGCGGGGTTGCTTCGGGATCGCCAAACAGGCCGGTCGCCTTGTGCACGGTAAAGCTCTTCACGGATGGGAGCGCGCCCGCTGTCGGTACATCCTTGGTCTTCGCCCATTCCTCATATTCGGCCACATCCGTGCCAGGCTTCAGGTTGAACGGAACGATGATACGCATGGGGGTCTCCTTCGGTTTCCTTGAGCGCTTCAGACGCGCAGATTGCTGTCAGGCTGGCAAAATAAAGTATTCCAGCGGGTGATCGAATATCCTAGTGTCCGCCTGCGCCGGAGCAAGCTCGCGGGCGAGCGCCATGCGCTTGGCTGACTGCTCTGCGGTCAGCGGATTATCCCGGCTACCAAGCGTCGCGGCGATCGCATGAGTGGCGCTGGTTCCGTCCGTGAGCGTGACCGTCAGCGCTTGCGGGAAAAGCGCATTGGGATCCTCGTTGCCATCGGGAACGAGGGTGAATTTCTGCGCCAGCGCGGCAAGCTGCGGGTCAGCCATGTGCTCGGGCGTGAACCGACGCGGGTCGATCCGTCCATCGGTGAGCATCAGCGCGCTGAGCCATTGCAGGCACAGGCGCGCATAGGCGGGCGTCATCTCAGGCTTGTAGGGCCGCTCAACCAACCGCCGGATCAATGGCGGGCAAGCGAGCACCATTCGCTCCACTTGCGCCGCATCAAGCGCGAGTTCTTCCAGCTTGCCCAGTGCGCCATGGCTGGCCCGGCCTGATGGGTAGGGCTTCACGCTGACTTCACTGATCCGCCAGACCTCACCCAGATGGTCGGTGTAGCTGCTGAGATCGCCCTTATCGAACAGCGTGAAATAGCCGAACTGCCCTTCGAGCGGGTCCTTGGGGCCCGGAAACCCGGCCTTGGCAAGGTCGCTCGCGGTGATCGCAGCGCGCGCCGCATTGGCGATCTGGAATGGTAGGGTCGCTAGCCCTTCGACATGGGCCTGCATGGTCCCCGCCGCGCTGCTGTAGGCAAGCCCCAAGGTGTCATCCAGCGGTGCGTCATCGATGCGCGCGACCGCCAATGCGGCCCCCAGCAACCCCGCCGTTGCAGGGCGAAAGAAGCTGAGCCCGGTGTCGGCAGCAAGACCCACGCCTGCTGCGACATCCACGCCAACAGCAAGCGCGACGAGCGCTTCGTCAGAATCGCAACCGCCCTTGCGGTCGATCGCAGCGCCAAGTGCGGCAACAACAGTGCTGAGCGCATGGACAACCGCAGGCTCGTGCACCGCATCCCATTCGAGGCAATGAATGCGGTAGCCATTGACGAAAGCGGCAGCGGGTGCGGGTAGCCGCTCAGCCGTCCCGAGCAGCCTTGCCTCTTCGCCTGCGCCCATCGCTCGCGCAGCAGTGAGGATCTGGTCTGCGCCCGGCGCTTCAACCGCAGCCGCCCCGACCGCCAGCGTGTCGCCGAGCAAACGGAGCGCGTCGGCGCGCACATTGGATGACAGGACATGGTTCGCAGCTGCGAACTCAAGGATGCGCTGCGTCGGAGTCACCGAACCAAACTCCCTAAAACCATGCTGCAAGTCACCGGCCGTTCCCAGGTCCGCACTAGTGCCAAACCGGCGAGCCAGTCCAGCAAATCAACCCGCGCACGCTTGCGCTCGCTTTTGCCGAAAGGACGCGTTAAAGTCCGGACAAATCGACAGAGAAGAAGGGCGCTCATGTCAGCGCCCCTGCATTCAGGACTGGATGGCGAAGATCTTGGCGAGCAAGGCGACAAAGGCGAAGAAATCGCCGAAGACCACAAAGGCACCGCGCTATCTGCAGCTGGCAGGGCAGCTGCGCGAATCGATCCTGGCCGGAGACTTTGGCGATGGCGAGCAGTTTCCCACCGAGACCAGCCTGTGCGCGCAATTTGATGTCAGCCGCTTTACCGTTCGCGAAGCGCTGCGCCGATTGGAGGCAGAAGGCCTGATCCAACGCAAGCGCGGATCGGGTACGACGGTCCAGCCCCCTGCGGCCCGCGGTGGAGCGCTGCACCAGCCGCTCTCCAGCGTCAGCGACATATTGCAGTATGCTCGCGGCAGCGCAGTGGTTTACCGGCCTGCAGGTCGCGGTCCTCTCCCTGGCGACATTGCTGAGGAGATCGCTCGATCCACGGATGGTATCTGGACTGTGTTCCACGGCCTGCGGCAGCAGGGATATGGCGAAAAACCGATCGCCGCGACGACGGCCTATTTTCACGAACGTCTGGGAGATGCGATCAACCGACTGGACCTCAACGCCAGCCCGAGGACGCTGTTCACGCAGATCGAACAGATCGCAGGTGTCAGCGCGAGCAAGGTCACTCAGGACATTCAGGCCACCGCGGCCAGTGCCGAGCTGGCTGAGAAACTGGAAGTCGAAATCGGCAGCCCGGTTCTGCGAGTGCTGCGCTGCTATGTTGATGCGAGCGGCGAGATCTACCAGATTTCGCTCAGCCATCACCCGGGCGACCGTTTCGCCTACTCGATGAATATTGACGTGGATCGCTAGGCTCATCCGTCACCCAGCCCCGGTACTTTGCCCGGCCTCCATTCCGCACCCGCAAACCGGATCGCAGGCGCGATATGCCTGCCGCCTCCTTCGCTTTCCATGAGCAAGCCGCGCTCTGCAATATGCGGCTCGTCAAAGGCTTCGCGGAAGTCCAGCACAGGCGCAAAGGCGACGTCCTTGTCTGCGAACCAGCGGACCCACTCCTCGCGGGTCTTGAGAGCAAAGGTTTCGCGCAGGAATGCGATCAGCTCACCTTGCTCGCCAGCGGGCCTTTCCGCGAGTGGCACAAGGTCTTCGCGGCCAAGCGCGGTGAGAAGGTTATGCGCGAATTTGATCTCGCGCCCGCCAAGCACCACATGCTTGCCATCTGACGTCTCATAGACCTGATAGAGGGCTGCTCCGCCAAGGCTGCGCTGGGAGGCAGAACGCGGTGCTTCGCCGCCTGCAATCGCGCTCCCGGCAGTATGCGCGCACCATGGCAAGATGCTGTCGAACATCGCGCAATCGATGTAAGCGCCATCGCCAGTGCGCGCCCTTCCGACCAGCGCCATCAGTACAGCGGAAAGGGCCGTCAGGCCCGCGGCCATATCCGCGCTTGCCGCGCCGGGGACGACCGGTGCTCCATCGGACCCGTCATTGACGGAGAGGAAACCTGCCAGCGCCTGCACCGCCAGATCATGCGCCGGATGATGGGCGAGATCGCCGCGCTGACCGAAGGCGGAAATCGAGCAATAGATAATGTCAGGCTTGATCGCCTTCACGCTGTCATAGTCGAACCCGAGCCGCTCCATCACGCCGGGCCGAAAGCCTTCGACGAAGACGTCTGCGCCCGCGATCAGGTGGCGCAATTCCTGCTTCCCTGCATCGCTTTTCAAATCGAGCACGACCGATGTCTTGCCGCGATTGAGGTTGGCGAACCACACTGAATGCTCAGCATCGCCATAGGTGCCGAACGGGGCCTGCTCGCGCGCGGGATCGCCATGAGATGGCTCGACCTTGATGACCTCGGCGCCCTGATCGGCCATCATCACGGTCATCATCGGTCCCGGCAGGAACATCGATAGATCGACCACGCGGATGCCCGATAGCTTGCCCATTCTGCGCTAGCCGCTCCGCTTGCGCGCCAGGATTGCGCGATAGGTCTTGATCATTGGCGCTTCGAGCATACGGCCCTTATGGCGGACCGCCTTGCCGCCGGTTTCCTCGTAAACCCGCAAGGCTTCTTCTGCTTCTGCGACCTGCTCAGCGGTGGGCGCGAACACGTCCTCAATCATGGGAACCTGTTTGGGATGGATCGCGGCCTTGGCGGTGATCCCGATGCTGCGCGCCAGTTCGCATTCGCGCCGCAAGCCGTCCTCGTCATCGAGATGGATATAGGGCACATCGATCAGCGGCTTGCGCGCCTCTGCACAAGCGAGGATCAATTCCTGGCGCGCTGCCAAGAGCGGCTCCCACGAAACAGCGACTTGCAGTTCACCGGAGAAATCCGCCCCACCGAACATCAGCGCGGCAACCTTGGCATGGCTTGTGATCGCCAAGGCGCTGCGCAGCCCGCGCGGGGTTTCGATCAGCGGAAGCAGGTCCGGACAGCGCTCGCCCAGCGCGCGCGCTACAATGTCCAGCTCGACTTCGCTCTCCACCATCGGGATCATGAGCGTCTCTGGAAGCACATCCGATTGCGTCAGCGCAGCAAGATCGCGAATGCCTTCCGGGGTAGTCACCGCATTGATGCGGATCGCGAAGCCTTCGCCTGCATCGCGCACCTGCTTGAGGGCTGCTTCACGCGCGGTTTCCTTGTCCGCTGGCCCAACTGCATCTTCGAGGTCAATGATCACCAGCCCGGCGCCAGCTGCAGCGGCCTTGGGAAAACGCTCCGGCCGTGATCCGGGCACGAACAACAGACTTGATGCGGCGAACATATCCGGGTGAGCTCCTCTCGTTCCAATCTGCGCAAATTGCACAAGCAGCTTTAGCGCTCCCGCGCAATCATGGAGGCATATTGCGGCTGAAACCTGATGCGGGCGAGACTAGTATCAGAAGACCGGTTTTACATTGCCGAGAAACGCCGTGATCATCAGCAGGATATAGACTGCCCAGACCCAGACCCGTGTCCGATCCATCGTCTTCCTCAGCGGGATCTCTGTCTCGTCGCTTGATCCCTGCTGCATCACTGCCGCAAGCTGAGCGCCGACCGGCTTGAAGCTGACATCGATCATGATCGCGGCAACGAAGATCAAGCCGAACATCAGCGCTTTCCAGGCGAGCCAGTCAGGCATCAGCGGGCCATCGGTCAGCAGGCTCTGACCACCCAGCCACAGGTAGAAGCCGCCGATCAGCCAACGCAGCCAGCCTTCGATGGCGCGATTGCGGGCCGCGCGCGGCGTCATGTCGTGCTTGTGCGAATCCCACACTAGCCACAGCCAGAACAGACCGATGATCCAGGCGCCAGCAAGCAACACAATGGGCACATCCCACCAATTGCCCATGTCGACCACACTCAGCGAAAGCGGAACCATCAGCGCCCATGCGCTTCGCGGGACCATGTCGATCTCGACCAGCAGCTTCAGCAGGGCAATCCGCTGCTCGAGCGTGTAGTCCCCGCGCCGGCGAAAATGCTGCCCAAGCACGAATACTCCGACATCAGCTCCAAGCCACAGCACGAACAGCAGCAGATGCACATAAACCAGTGTGGGATAGGCTAAATCACCAAGGCTCATAATCGCTCCTCGAGCAGTGAATCGAAACAGTGTTGCCCAAGCGCCGCAGACCACGACATAATATTGCTTGTACCGGGGCAAATTGCATTGTTTGGCTTGACAAGCAAGCCTTTGTCCGGACAAATTTATCCAAGACAGGAAATCATAACGAATCTGGCCATCCAAGGCTGGCCGAAGACACTCAAAAGCCGCTTTTCCAGGGAAGGAAAACTCTTCATGACACTTCGTAGTTCCAAATCACTGGCTTTGGCTGGGACATGCTCTGCGCTTGCTCTGGCTGCATTTGCATCGCCTGCAATGGCGCAAGACGATGCCGCACCGCAGGAAGCTGAAGAGCAAAGCGGCGTCAGCACCATTATCGTTACCGCACAGCGCCGCGAGGAAAGCGTTCAGGACGTTCCTATCGCGATCAGCGCCTTCAACCAGGAAACGCTGGAGCAACGCGGCATCGGCACCGCCCTGGAGGTCGCGCAATTCGTTCCAAACCTGGTTGGTCTCAACAACACCGGTCTCGGGACAGCAAACGCCTATTACCTGCGCGGCATCGGCAACACGGAATCCATCGCGACCTTTGACCCTCCGATCGGCACCTATGTCGACGACATCTATCTCTCGCGCCAGAACGCCAACAACCTCTCCTTCTTCGACGTTGAACGGGTCGAGGTTCTGCGCGGTCCGCAAGGCACGCTGTTCGGGCGCAACACGACGGGTGGTGCCGTCAACGTCTTCCTCGCCGAGCCTGGCGATGAAGTCGCTGGCTATGCCGAGATTGGCTATGGTTCCTATGATCGCAAGCTGGCACGCGCTTCGATTGACATTCCATTGGCTGAGACATTCGCAATCAAGCTGTCGGGCTACTGGCAGAACGATGATGGCTGGGCCAAGAACGTCATTACTGGCGAGCGCACCAACGAGAACGATGGCTGGGGCGTGCGTCTGGGCCTGCGGGGCGAGCTGTCTGACACGGCGCGCTGGACCGGCTCCTACATCCACACCTATGCCGACAGCGCGAACCTGCTGAACTTCGACTGCGATCCGCTCGCCGCGCAGGAGCTCAATATCCCTGACGATTGCGATGGCCGCTTTGTGGCTACCGGCATGACCGAGAACGGCAACTTCACCAATGCCTTCCTGGGTGACCTGCTGACCGGTCGAAAGAATGATTTCGGCCTTGGCAACCAGACACGGATGAATTTCGTGTCGTCCAACTTCGAATTCGAGCTGAGCCCTGAATGGTCGGTCAACATCATCAGCGGCTTTGTCGATATCGGGCAGAAATTCGCGCTCGACTTTGCTGACGGCCGCGGCCTGCCAAGCACTTCGAACCCGATCCCGCCGGTCATCGGGTTCACCTATGGCGGCTTCACCATCGCCAATGATGGCGAGCACACGCAGTACACGCAGGAAATCAAGCTCAACGGTTCGCTCGGCGATGGTCTGATCGACCTGGTGGGCGGTGTGTACTACTTCAAGGAAGAGAACCGCACCGACTTCGGCGACATCTTCTCGCTCCCGATCGTCTTTCCGCTTCCGGACGGTTATCCGCTGCTGCTGGCGGACCGCGTGATCAACAACGAAGCAGAAGCGTGGGCGGGTTATGTCCAGGCGGACGTGAATGTAACCGATCAGCTCACGCTGACTGCCGGCATTCGCTATACCGACGAAGAGAAGACCTTCGACATCCGCGACAATCGCAACCGTCTTGGCGGCAATCTGTGCATTGGTCCGGGCCAGTTCGGCCCCTCCACCTGCATCGACACTGCCAACCTTTCAGTGAATGTCACACCGCGCGATGCGGCGGGCAATCCGACTGGCCCGGCGGCCCCGGTCGCCATTCCGTCAAAGCAAAGCGTCGGTGTCTGGACTCCGCGTTTTGCCATCAACTACGATGTGAGTGACGATGTTCTGCTGTTCGCCAGTGCCACACGTGGCTTCAAGTCTGGTGGTTGGAACGCACGCGGCACCGCACCGGCGGAGCTTCTTCCGTTCGCGCCTGAAAAGGCATGGAGCTATGAGGCCGGGTTCAAGAGCACGCTGTTCGATCGGCTGCTGCAACTCAACGTCACGGCCTTCTGGCTCGATGTTGGCGGTCTGCAAACGCCATCCGCGTTTACCCGCGCTGACGGCTCGCTTGCCTTCATCACCCGCAACTTCGCCGACTATCGCAACAAGGGTATCGAAGTCGAACTGACCGCCGCGCCGGCGGATGGGTTCAACCTGTTTGCCGCAATCGGTTACCAGGATGACAAGTATCGGCTTGATAGCGATGCCGCTCCGTTCGATGAATACGGCATCAAGTCCGTGGGACGACAGCTCAGCGATTGTCGGGCGCAACTTGCTCTTGGCCTGATCCCGAATACGAGCGGTGCAGACAACGCGCCTGACTGTGGTGTTGGTATTGTCTCGCCGCTTGGCGAGCTGGCCGAACCAGTGCGTACGCCCGATTGGACGGTGGCTCTCGGGGGAAGCTATGACGTCGAATTCGGTGACTTCACCTTCACGCCTGCGATGAATGCAAGCTGGCGCTCGAAGAGCGAGGTCGGCACCAGCGAGGTGACGCTGTATGACGGCGATGTTCTCGGCCCGAATTCCGGCAATACCTATCCGGCTAACACCATCGGCCTGGGCGACTTCATCGACCCGCTGTCAGGCTCATTCAGCGACGATCGCTGGATCGTGAACGCCTCGGTAACGCTATCCAATGTCGCGGGCTGGTCACTGGTTGCGGAGTGCAAGAACTGCTTCGATGAAGAAGCCATCGAATCCGCACTCGCTAACTACGGCTATCTGAATTCGCCGCGGACATGGACGCTCAGAGCCAAGTTCGACTTCTGATGCAATCCGGCCGTTTGTTGAAAGCGGCCATCGGGGGGCTGGCGCTGATCGCAGCGCCAGCCCCTCCCGCTTTGGCGGATGAGACACCTCAACGCGCCAGCGAATTCGGTGCCGCGCCATGGACGGAAGCGGTCGTCAGCGTCACCGATCTCGATGCAAGCTCTGCATGGCTGATCGAGGACGGTGGCTGGCGGGTCGTCGCTGAAGGGCCCGTCCATCGCGGCGAACTCGATTACTGGCGATTGCCCGCCGCAGTCACCGCGCAGTTCCGCAAGATCTGCGCGGCTGAAGCTGACACAGGCTGCATTCGCTTCGTCCGCTTCGATGGCGTTGAAGACCAACGGCCGATCCGCCTGACCGCGCGGCCCTGGGACACCGGCGGAATCTTCTCCATCATGCTGCGCAGCGAGGATACGCAGGCGCTGTATGATGCCGCAATTGCGCGCGGCTGGTGGGCGGAAAGCGAGCCCTATCGCTTCAGCTTCGGCGGATCGGACCTGGTCAATGTCGTTGTGCAAGGGCCGCACGGGGTCAATTACGCACTTTACCAGCGCGAGGCCCCTCCCTTTACTGGCTTTCCGATTGGCCGGCTGAGCCAGGCCTTCAACACCATGCGGATGGTGAAGGATCAACCGGCAAGCCTCGCTTTCTATCGCGATATCCTCGGCCTGAAGGTGTTGTTCGACTATCCCTTTACCGACCCCCAGCCGCGCTCCAACAATTTTTCGGTTCCCGCCAATCTTGCCACCACGCTGGTGCGCCGCGCCGCGGTCGTCCAGCCGGATTTGCCGGGCGAAACAGGCCGGATCGAAGTGATGCAGTTCGAAGGGTTTACTGGCCGCGATCTCTCTGCGTACGCCTCGCCGCCCAATCTCGGGATTATCTCCGTACGCTATCCGGTCGAGCGGCTTGGCGACTATTACAGCTTTCTCCAACAGCAGGGTGTAGGCTTTGCCTATGCGGCGGACCAGGTAACAATCCCCGCACTTGGAAAAGTAGACATTATCGCAGTCCGCGATCCCGACGGCAATCTCACGGAATTCTACCATGCGTATTAGCGCGCTTGCCCTGGCCGGTTTGGCTAGCTGCGCGCAGCCGCTCGCGGCGCAGGACGTCGACGAGAATTTCGAACGCCGCTGGGAGAGTCTGGCAGCCGGCGGATACCAGCCGCTTACGATCCCGGTCGACTGGTACGATCCGGTGGCCGAGGTCGCTGGCGATCCGCAAGCCTATCAGCTTGCAACACCTGAAGAGGCCGGGATCGCGCCAACCGCGATTGTAGCGGCGGAAGCCTGGGCAAAGGCGCAGAATTCGACTGCGCTGATCGTCGCGCGCGATGGCAGGATCGTGCATGAACGCTATTGGCAAGGCTCTGGCCGCGACACTCTGTTCAACCCGCAAAGCATGTCGAAGACCCTCACCGCGATGCTGGTCGGAACCGCCATTGCGCGCGGCGAGATCGCGAGCGTTGAGGAGCCGATCAGCACTTACATTGCCGAATGGGCAGACGATCCGCGCGGGCAAATTCCCTTGCGCCACATGCTGTGGATGGCGAGCGGGCTAGAGCAAGGCGATGATGGCTATGGCTATCAGGTCACGCGCGATAATCCGATCGTGCGACATTCGCTGGGCAGCGATTTCACCGACCGGCTCCTGACCCTCCGGCAGATCGGCCCATCAGGCGAAACTTTCGACTACAACAACCAGGTCAACCAGTTGATTGGCATGGTGCTCGAACGTGCCAGCGGCAAGGATTACGAGACGCTGCTATCGGAACGCATCTGGCAACCGCTCGGCCTTGCCCATGCCAAGATGCCGCTCGACCGCGAAGGCGGGATGGTGCTGTCGAGCTGCTGTGTCCTGTCGCGCCCGATTGACTGGGTGCGGATCGGGGGGCTTTTCCTTGCTGCGGAAAAGGTCGGCGCACGCGGCATTGTTCCGGTTGAGTGGCTTGCTGAAATGATCGCGCCCTCACCCGGCTACAAGGGATATGGCTACCAGGTCTGGGTCGGCAACCAGAACATCGGCGGAGAACGCCCGCCGGGCGTGCCCCTGATCCCGTGGCAGAGTGAAGCCTTTGCTGCACCCCAGGTCATTATGCTGCACGGCCATGGCGGCCAGCGGACTTATGTGATGCCGGACAAGGGCCTCGTCATTATCCGCGCAGCGAGAGATTGGCCGGAGGCATGGGACGATGCGGTGCTTCCCAATGTGATATGGTGGGGGTCAAGCGCCACAAAAGGAGTGATTGAGTGAGCACGACAACACCATCGGCGACAGAGCAGCGCGGTGAATTTGCGATGGGCTGGAAAGTCTTGCTGGCGGCGCTGATCGGCGTCGCCTGCGGTGCTTCGCCAATCCCCTTCAACACGTTCGGCTTTGTCCTTGAACCGATCCACCAGGAAACGGGGTGGGGCTATGGCCAGATCAGCGCTTCGCTGATGTTCTATGGCATCACCGGAGCGCTGCTTGCGCCAGTGTTTGGCTGGATGGCGGACAAATACGGCGTGCGTAAAGTCGCGATCGGATCATCCTTTGCATTCGGTCTCACATTTGCAGCACTCGGCATTGCGCCAGCCTCTATCATCGGCTTTTACTTCCTGTGGTTCCTGATGGGGTTTGTCAGCATCGGCTCGACCCCGGTAGGCTGGAGCCGCGCCATCAACCTGTGGTTTTTCAAGAACCGGGGACTTGCGCTGGGCATCATGTTGCTCGGCACGAGCCTTGCGGCACTGGTCGTTCCGCGGATCGCAGTCTGGTCGATCGAGGAATTTGGCTGGCGCGGCATGTTCCCCACGGTCGCCTTGCTACCCTTGCTGATCTCCATCCCCTTTGCCCTGATCTTTTTCCGTGAACCGCGGAGTGAAGAAATGCCGGCAGAAATCCGCGATGGCGGGGACTTGACCGGTGTCTCTCTCACACAAGCCATGCGCGGTGTCCGCTTCTGGATCATCTTCGCATCCATCGTCCTGATTTCGGTCGCTTATGGCGGCGCGCATATCCACATGCCCGAGATCATCAAGCAGCACGGGCTGACCACAGAGGATGGCGCTTCGATCATGGGTATGATCGGCATTGCCCTGCTTTCAGGCCGTCTGATTACGGGTTTCCTTCTGGACCGTTTCTGGGCGCCGCTGGTGTGCGTCCCGATCCTGGTGGTCCCGGCGATCGCCTGCTTTATGCTGATGGGCACATCGACTGACGCGGTGGTGATCTATTTTGCAGCCTTCATGCTCGGTTTTGCAGCGGGTGCAGAAAGCGACCTAATCGCGTTCCTTGCAGGACGCTATTTCGGGATGGCGCATTACGGCAAGATCTACGGCATGCTGTACCTGCCCTTTGGTGTCTGCTCGGCGATCTCCCCCACCCTTTACGGATGGGTTCGCGATGCGACCGGCAATTACGACGGCATGCTGTTTGCCGCGATGATCATGTTCCCGATGGGAGCGGTCCTGCTCTTGTTCCTCGGAGCCTATCCGACCTTCTCGAAGGACTCGTCGAAAATCCACCCCCAACCGGAGCTTGCATGATGGCAACTCTTGCTGAACCAACCCTCATCGACAATCTCAGGCGCAGCGGCGCTGAAGTTATCGACGACCCGGACTCGCTCGATTTCTTCGCACATGACATCTACACGCGCGGGGCTGATCTTGCCGCGGTCGTACGGCCGAAAAGCAAGGAGCAGCTCGCCGCAGCGGTAAAGGCTGCAACCGATGCCGGCCACGCTGTCGCACCGCGCGGCGGAGGCATGAGCTACACCAGCGGCTACATCCAGGATGCGCCGGGCACCGTGCTGTTCGACCTTGCCGCGATGAACCGCGTGCTCGACATCAACGAAGCGGACATGACCGTCACGGTCGAGGCCGGCTGCACCTGGGCAACGCTGTACGAAGCGCTGAAGCCCAGGGGCCTGCGCACGCCCATGTGGGGAACACTTTCAGGCCTCAAGGCGAGCATCGGCGGCGGGATGAGCCAGAACGGCATCTTCTGGGGCTCCAGCAAGCATGGCACCGCGGCGCTCAGCTGTGTGTCGCTCGAAGTGGTGCTGGCCGATGGCACGATCATGCGCACGGGGAGCGAATTTACCCGGCCTTATGGCCCGGACCTCACCGGCCTGTTCTGCGGCGACACGGGCGCGCTCGGGATCAAGGCGACGGTAACCTTGCGCTTGGTGCGCGAAGCCAAATGCCACGGCTATGCGAGCTTTGTGTTTGACGATCATGCGAGCTGGCTTGCGGCTTCATCCGAAATCGAGCGCAGCGAAATCGCCACTGAATGCTTTGGCTTCGACCCGAACCTGAACGCGCTCAGAATGAAGCGTGAGAGCCTTGCCAGCGATGCCAAGCAGCTTGTCGGCATGATGAGGCAGCAGGGCGGGCTGCTGAAAGGTCTGAAAGAGGGCGCGAAGGTCGCGCTGGCCGGACGCGATTTCCTCAAAGACGCGAAGTTTTCCCTCCACGTTCTGACCGAAGGCCGCATTCAGGCTGCTGCTGATGCCGACATCGAGGCCGCGCGCGCAATCGCGAAGCAGAATGGCGGGCGCGAGGTCGAGAACACCATCCCCAAGATCGTCCGCGCCAATCCGTTTGGGCCCCTGAACTCGATGCTCGGCCCGGATGGCGAGCGCTGGGCGCCGATCCACGGCCTGCTGCCGCACAGCAAGGCGCAGGGCTGCTACGACGCGATCAACGCGCTGTTCGACACACACCGCGCGGAGATGGACAGGCTCGGCCTCCATATCGGAACTCTGGTGGCCAATGTCGGCGGGCAGGGCGTGATTATCGAGCCATGCATCTACTGGCCCGATGCGAGCAATCCGCTGATCCGCGACACGGTGGAAGACGCGCATCTGAAGCGCCTGCCAGTGCTGGAGGCCAACGCGGAAAGCTGGGCGCTGACGCAGAAGCTAAAACAGGCGCTGGTGGACCTGTTCTTCGAACACAAGGCGGTGCATTTCCAGATCGGACGCGCCTATCGCTATCGTGACAGCCTTGACCCGGCGGCAAATGCACTTCTGAAATCGGTCAAGCAAAAGGTCGATCCGCGCGGGCTGATGAATCCAGGATCGCTTGGGCTTTAAGCGTGTGGGAAGCCGACCGGAGGCGAGCGATGGCAGCAGGGCTTTGCACGGCCCTTGCGAGCGCTGCGCCTCTTTCGGCCAGACAGGAAGATGATGTGACAGACACAGCCACCTATTCCGCCATCGCCATGCAGCTGACTGCACGCTCGCTGGAGCGACTGCCCGACGAAGCGGCCGCTCGCCAAGCGATGCTCGATCACATCGCGGAACTGGAAGGGCCGATCCGCACCAGCGCGATCTTCGTCACGCAATATGCGGGCAAGCCGGTGAAGCTCGCGGTGCTGCCGGAATATCTCTTCACCTCCTATCCGGGGCGGATTTCGATCCCGGACTTTGCGAGACGCGTCGGCTGGGCGGCAGGCGGTCCGGAATACGAAGCGCTCGGCACGCTGGCGCAGAAACTCGGTATGTTCATCGCCGGCAATGCGTATGAGAGCGACGCAGCGTTCCCCGATTTCTATTTCCAGACGAGCTTTGTGGTTGCGCCGAATGGCGACACGGTGCTGCGTTACCGCCGCTTGATCTCCATGTTCGCACCGAGCCCGCACGATGTGTGGGAGAAATATCTCGACACATATGGGCTGGAGGCGGTGTTCCCCGTCGCCAAGACCGAAATCGGCAATCTCGCCGCGATTGCGTCCGAAGAAATCCTCTATCCCGAGATCGCGCGCGCGCTCGCTTTGCGCGGGGCAGAGCTGTTCTGCCATTCCTCCTCCGAAGTCGGCAGCCCGATCGCGACCAATAAGGACGTGGCAAAACAGGCGCGCGCCTTCGAAAACCTCGCCTATGTCGTCTCCGCCAACACCGCAGGGATTTCCGGCACGGCGATGCCGCTCAGCAGTGCGGAGGGGAACAGCCAGGTGGTCGATTTCAAGGGCCGCGTCATCGCGCAATCGGGCGATGGCGAGACCTTCACAGCGTTCGCCAACATCGACCTGCGCGCCCTTCGCGAAGCGCGCCGCACGCCGGCGATGACGAACTATCTCGCGCGGCAACGCCCGGCTTTGTGGGCAGAGGCCTATGCGGCGGCGGCGGAGAACTTCCACGGGGCTGACGGGATGATGGCGGACGGCAAGCCCGCGATCCCCGAACGCGACTATTTCAAGCGTGCGCAGGAACGCGTGATCGAGCGACTGGATAAGGCCGGGATCATTTAGAGCATGGCTCGCTATCAAGAGTCATTGCGAGCGACCAACGGGAGCGCGGCAATCCAGGGGCGGTCGCTGGATTGCTTCGTCGCTCACGCTCCTCGCAATGACGAATTCGAAGAGAGGATCACATGAAGCACAGGAACGTTCGCGGGAAGCTCCGCTACACCTCGGTCAAGCCGGAAATGATGGGGCAGGAGCGCGGGCGCGAGTGGTTCAACTTCTCGCACCACGCCGATGGCTCGGTGATCATGCGCGCGCAGTGCGAGATCGAGGAGCCGGACCCGACTGTCCTGCGTGACATCACCTATCACATCGGGCCCAATATGGTCCCGCAGAACCTGCTGGTGCACATCACGCTGGGCGATGAATTCTGCGGTTCGGGCTGGATGCGCAACGACGCGGAAAATGCCCAGATCATCTGCGAGAGTTACGGCCCCTCGATTGGCCGCAATTCGGAAGTGCGCGATGCGGAAGGGCCGTTCGACGGCTTCGGCACGCACCCGATCGTGGGCGACGGGTTCCTGACGAAGATCATGGACACCGGCAAAGGCCCGCACCGTCGCAAGATCCGCACTTTCCTCCCCTCACCCGATCATCGCGGCGCATCTCCGCCGAAGATTTCCGTGGTCGAAATGACGCTCGAATATGTCGGCGAGGAAGAAAAGAGCTGCGAAGCGGGCACTTTCGCCTGCCACCACTTCCGCTTCGTCGATGACAGCGATGATGGGATGGGCGGCAAGAAGCACCCCGATTACGACATGTGGGTGACGGCAGACGAGGACGCAGTGCTCGTCTACGGCTCAATCGACGGGTATATGATGAACCGCTACGAACTGGTCGAACTGGAGCGGGGGTGAGGGAGTCAGACTTCACGTCTGAAACTGGGTGGAAAGCGGTCTTTTGGCTTTAGCAATAGCTGCGCTCAACTCCGCGAACGGTATTGAACTTTCAAATTCACGGGGCTTGCAAGGACCAATCGGTACTGTGGTTCGGAGGCGTTGCGCGTCCACGATTGCTGCGCCCGCGATTTCCTCGGCGCGTGTGGCAATTTGCAAAGAAGAGGGTCGCTTGGACGCCGTCGATATTGCTTGTCCCTCGGAAGCGAGTTTGCTTAATTTTGAAATATGTCACTGTCGAGAAGATTACCTACGTGAGTAACATCCAAACTATCATGTGGCCCCAAAATCGACCAGGTGACGACTTATTCGACTGCTTGGCCATTAGAGCCAGGCTTCTTCGATTTGCATCACGATGTAAGCTCGAACCAACCCGGTTTGCGCAACCGATTGTGATCGTAGTACACAAAGCGTGGGTTTAGACTGCTCGTCCGAAGGTGTGCCTAGCATGCAATGTCCTTTCTTCGATCTTCAGAGAGACCGGTTAGTGGGCTTGCCCATTAAGCGATTTTTCATTCTATACTTAGCCTTTCCGCTTGCGCTTTCAATTTTCCTTGGTGTGCGAGGAAATCTGATAGTGATCGATTTCAGTATTTGGATGTCGATCCTGCTCATCACGAGCTTTAATCTACCATTCTATCTGCTGGCCGCACTGCTTACTTATTTAACTCTCTCGGGCCTGCGTATTACGGCTTGGCCGCCCGCTATTGCTTTATTTTGTGGTGGGGTAGCGGCGCTAGGTCTTGGATTTCTCTATACTGCTTCTTACACTTGGCTTATCTCCGGAGTGTTTCCGGTTCTGGCCGAACGGATGTCGAGTGAAGGCGTCGGGTACATTGAAGGGACGCTATTTTTCATCGCCACGCCTAGCGGGATGAGTTTTCTGCCAATCTGGATTGCCCTACATTTCGTTTACGAGTGGGGTTCAAAGGATGTGCTTTTCTTCCCATTCCTTGCAAGCCGAAGCGTAGCCGATGCGCGGAGTGGCAGCGCCGATGCCGAAAGATCCATATTTCTTGAAAGGGTGCCCAAGCATTTGCGGCGAGACATTATCGCTATGGCAGCCAGCGAGCATTATGTTGATGTCTACTCCCAAGGTGGCGAGAGCAAAGTGCTCTATCGCTTTGGAGATGCGGCCAGAGAGATGGAGAGGCTTGGGATTGGCCTAAGAGTGCACCGTTCCTATTGGGTGGCCAAGAATGCGATCACAAGACTAAGCGGTAAGGGGCGCTTACGCCAACTCGATCTTCCAAATGGCATGACAGTTCCGGTCAGCCAAGCCCATTTACCCAAAGTGCAGGCAATCATTGATGCGAGAAAATCGGACCAGAATTAGGGGTTGATCGATACTGGGTTTGCGCAATCATGCTTCTTCAACGCTCAATTAGCGATCAATGATGCAGATTGATGCTTCTTAAACGGAAAAATTCTCGCACTGCGGTTGAGAGTTTTTAACGCGAAACATCCTGAAATCTCCTGACATAATTTCTTTGTTAGGGGTAGGTCAGAAGTATCTATCCGGAATGAGCTTGGCACCCGAAGAAGGGTAATCTGAGAAATGGGAAGCGGCTGGAGCCGCTCGGGTAGGAGGTCAAAATTATGAGGAAATTTCGTACCACAGCGTTGGGAAGTGCCGCCTCGCTGGCAATCGCAAGTCCAGCCTTCGCACAGCAGGACGCCGCAGCGGAGGACGAGAGTGCCCAAACAAGCGGGAATGTCATTATAGTCACGGCTCGTAAGACGGAAGAGCGGCTTCAGGACGTCCCATTGGCCATAGCGGCATTCAACTCAGAGGATATCCGTGAACGGCAAGTCCGCGATTTAAACGACATTTCAAAATTCACTCCCGGCCTCAACTTCGAAGCCTATCTCGGCAGCGCGGGCACGCCGGTAATTCGCGGCGCTTCGCAGCAACGCATCACTGACCTCGACCAAAATGTTTCGACCTTCTTCGACGGCATTTATCTTCCGCGCAGTTATGTCATCAATCCGGGTGTAATTGGCCTAGAGCGCGTCGAAGTGGTCAAAGGGCCACAGAGCGCGCTATATGGCAGAAATGCGTTTTCGGGCGCAATCAACTACGTCTCAAGAAGGCCAGGCAATGAATGGCGTGGTTCTGTCGAAGGAACGGTCGGCATTTACGAGCGGCTCGATGCCATCGCAGAAGTCGGTGGCCCTCTTGTCGAGGACAAACTCTTCATACAGATTGGCGCAGGTTATAGCACCTTTGACGGCGATCAGCTCAACGGTCACCCCAATGCCGACATCGACATTTCGCCAGGATCGCCAGGACGATTGGGTGGCTGGGAAAACAAGTCGTTTCAAGGTCGTCTTGTGTTCACGCCGACCGAGACTCTTAGTCTTGATTTCGGGGCCTACCATTTTGATACGCTTGTGGAATCGCCAGCTGTCATTCAGCGCAAGCGTTCCGATGGCGATGCAATCGGTGCCACCAACTGCGGCGCGATCTTAGGCGGCAATCCGGCATTCTTCTGTGGTGAACTGCCATTCCGGTTCCAGCCGCTGCCCGGCGGCGCCGAACCGTCGGTGGCCAATGTAGATCCGCGCAATATCGGGCTCGAATCCAAGAGCACCATCTTGGTCGGCCAGGCCGATTGGGAGGCCGCCGATGACCTGACCTTTTCCTATGATTATGGCTACGTCAAATCCGATGCCATTTCCGGTGGATCGAGCGACACCGACCCGGTCCTCGGCACATTCAACCCCTTCAACCCGACAGTCTTAGGCAATCAGTTCCAGATCTCCCCCGTCGGCGATGTGAAGTACTGGTCACATGAGATGCGCGCGGAATATTCACCGACCGGTGGGCTGAATGTCATGATCGGCGGCATCTACTCGAGGCTGAACGATTTCGACACATTCCCGCTGTCGTTCGGACTGCCACTTCTCGATACCCAGCCTTATGACTTATCCAGTCCAGACTTCATAACCCTGACAAGGGTGAGATCAATAGTGAAGACCAAGGCAATCTTTGGCCGTATCAACTGGGAGGTGATTGACCAGCTGCGCCTCGGCGTCGAGGCGCGCTACCAGTGGGAGGATAAGACGGTCACCAGCGGCCCGACTACCTTTAACCCGACGGTTTCGGTCCAAGATGGCGATTGGAAGCAGTTCACGCCGCGCTTTACCGCTGATTACCGTGTTAGCGAAGACAGCATGCTCTACATAAGCGTTGCGAATGGCAAAAAGGCCGGCGGCTTCAACGGTGCCGCCTTTGTCGAAGAAGAAAAGACTTTCGATCCTGATAACAATTGGACTTATGAAATCGGCACTAAGAATACGTTCGCAAATGGAGCAATAACGTTAAACGCGGCACTGTTCTACATTGATTGGAATAACCGGCAGGTTTCTGTCACCGGCACGCCAGCGCCTGGCTCCCCTCCGGGAATTACAGGACCGGCTCTCATCGGCAATGCCGGCAAATCCAGCGTCAAGGGCTTCGAGATCGACACAGTTTTTGCGGTCAATCCGAATATCAACCTTCGTGCTGGTTTCTCTTACAACGATGCCAAGTATGACGACGGGGTGATTGATACTCGGTTGCGCGATATCGGCTTCTGCGACGATGTTGCATGCCCTGCAGATGGCGACGTCGGTGGCAACCAGCTTGAACGTCAGTCCAAGGTCCAGGGCTTGCTGGGGGCTGATTTTAACGCTCCGATTAGTGGAGCAATTGAAGGCTTTGGCGGCCTCGATGTTAGCTATAAGTCGAAGCAGTATGCGGATTCCGTGAACTTGGCATTTCTTCCCAGCAGAACGCTCGTGGATGCGAGGGCTGGCATCCGTGGTGACAACTGGTCATTGACCATGTGGGCAAAAAACCTGTTCAACAAGCAGTACGCGGCCTCGTCATTTGCGATATTCTTTCCCACCGAGACGGTGTACGTTCCCATCAAGGGAGCGAACCGTACTGTGGGCCTGACAGGAAGATTCGACTTCTGAACCCTCATGCTGCGTGTCGCAATTTTGACTGCTCTTATCATCGGAGCTTCGGCCTGCGCCCAAGCAACAGTGATCTCCGCAGACTCTCAAAGAGCACAGGTTTACGCTTCGGGACCGACCGAGCCAGGCGGCTATGAAACGATGCCGGAAGGAATTGCCGATCCCGACATCGCGATAGCTCATTGGAGCTTTTCAGACCCGGTGTATCTTTGGCGGATCACTTCTGCGCCGAAAAATGCTTTCGAGCCACCTCACTATTTCTACTGGCCCGATGCCGTTATCGAGGGAGAGCCGGGGCCGTTCCTCCCTGCCGCCAGCAACCCTGCGATTTCATCCGAAGCTCTTGAGCAAATTCGTACTTGGGCGCGCGAGAAGCGGTCGAACGCGCTCATCGTCGCTCATCGCGGCGAGATCGTACTTGAGCAATACTGGAACGGCATGACTGGCGAAACGCTCGCCAACGGTCGCGCCATGACTCGTTCGATGGCTCCTCTAGTGCTGGGCTTCGCGTTAGCTGATGGGAGCCTGTCACTCGACGATCCGATCGGCAAGTACATTGCAGCGTGGGCGGACGATCCGCGCGGTCGGATTACGGTCGAGCAGGTAGCGCGAAATATCAGTGGGCTTGCTCTGCCTAAGCCAAAGCCGATTACCCAAATTCATGGAAACGATTATATGTGCCTCTTCTATTGCGGCGATGTGAATCGGGCCGCTCTGGAATTTGGACTGACTGATCAGCCTGGCACTGTTTTCAATGTCTCGGACCAGAACATGCAGGTTCTTGCCATGGTTCTGGAAGCAGCCATGAGACAGCCTATCGAGCAGGTACTGTCAGAGCGTATCTGGAAGCGGATTGGCGCGCGAGATGCGACTTTCCAACGTGATAGGCCTGGCGGGAAGGCCCGCGTGATCTGCTGTATGCGTGCATCACCGCGCGATTGGTTAAGGCTTGGTCAACTTGTGATGCGTGACGGACAATGGGAAGGTGAGCAAGTGCTACCAACTGATTGGACAAGGGCGATGGCAACGCCCTCTGCTGCGAACCCGAACCATGGAATGGGCCTGTGGCTTGGGACACCTTTTGATCCCTTGCGAACTTATTACTCTGGCCAACCCGGCGTCATCCCCATGTCAGAGCCATATCTTACAGATGATGTGCGCATCATCGAAGGGGGCGGTTTTCGTGTGCTCTACATGTCACCTTCCCATGATCTTGTGATTTTTCGGCATGGAATCTCAGTCGATGACTGGGACGGATCAGCGCTTGTCAACATGGCGATCCGCGGAATGGAGGAGTAGGAAATTGAGAGTAGCTCGGCGCTCAATCTTGGCTGGAGCTGGCGGAATGCTCGCTCTTGGAGGCATGGCAACAACCGGTCTGCGTGCCTCGAACCACTCCAGTCGCGTGACTACGCTTGATCCTCTTAGCACTGTCATGCGGATGCGCGGAAGTGCCGATGGTGCATTGACCATGAGCTATCTGGACGCAGTTCGCGAGATCGTGGTTGATGGCGATATCGTGCCTTTTTGCGACCTTAAAGCTTTCGTGGTGGCACGCTATGTTCCTGTAGGCTCTCTCTTTGAGGCCCAAATCCTTGAGGTCGCATATTATGTGGATCGCAAGACCGGGAAGCAGATCGAGAGCTTTCAGTTCCCGGGGCAAAGCGAACCTGTAGCGGTTCCGAAGTATCGCACTGGACCGCTGACCGTCCGCTTCGCCAATCAACTCGATGAATGGGAAACTGTCACTCCGGGTAACCCGGGTGAGGCATCTGCCGACTTTGCGCCACCATCGCGGGTCAGACTGCAACGAAGCGTAGAAACGCCCTGGGTCTCTCGAGAGAAGCTGCTGGTCAGGACGAATGAGTATGGGCGCGCTTATACCAGCGGAAGTTCAAAGCCGGCTGTCTTTTATAGGGAGTGGATGATCTACGAGGCGCTAGCTGAAGATATATTCAGCACGCAGTCGCCAAACATCCCAGCAGAGTATAGTTACACCGCTATTTCCAGCTGGCGCCCTTGGATGAAAATGGACCAGGTGTCCGGCCATACAACCTCAAACGGACGAGGCCGAAAGATATTTAGTCCAGCAGAATTGCCGCACGATATTCGGCAATTGGTGATGCAGCACGATCCTGATATTCTTGACGATCCAGCAGGCGCCTTGTCAAAGCTTGCAACACGGGGCTAGCGACACCGCAAATGGGACGGTTGATGAAAGCTCTCTTCGCACTTTTTCTCGCCGCTATGTTTCATGGTGCCGCACTGGCTGGATCGGTGAAGGACCTTGCGGTCCACTCGACAGTGCAGGGTCAAGGTCAAACAATCATCTTTGTCCATGGGTGGACCTGCGACAGTCGATCGTGGAGGGAGCAAACGCCAGCCTTCATCGATGATTACAGAGTGGTGACTATCGACTTGCCGGGGCACGGTGCGAGTCAGGAGCCTGCGTCTGTTGAAGACTATTCCATGGAACTGTTTGCCGATGCGGTGGAAGCAGTAAGATCGGAACTTTCCGCAAACAAGATCGTGCTGGTTGGTCACTCTATGGGCGCCGCAGTCATTCGTGCCTATGCGCTCAAATATCCGGATCACGTTGCCGGGCTTGTGGCGGTGGATGGCCATCTCGAGCAGCGTGGATGGACCAAGATTGACCCGCCTACCGAACCCGTAACACGTGCAACTCGCGCTGCACTGATCGAAGGCATGTTCGCGGAAGGGACTTCCGAAGCCCTTCGGCGTGATATCCGCGCGATGATGATGGCGGCGCCTGCGACGACTGCTCAGGGAGCGTTCAACGCGATGGCTTCACCCGATAATCAATCCACACAGGTTATCGAGGCCCCTGCACTTACAGTGTGGGCGAGCGATTCGCGGCAAGATCCTGATTTTGATACGCGGGATTTCATCCCGAATTGGAATGAAACGCGCCTGCCGGATACGGGTCATTTCCTGATGATGGAACAGCCTGAGAAATTCAATGCGATCTTGCGGGATTTCTTGCTGCAAAGAGCCAGGTTTTAGCCGCGGCGGCAGAATTGGAGCTCAAGCCAATCATGCGACTGACCTCTTTCGGTCCGATCTTTTCCGCAATGGTTTTGTACAGAAAGATCATCCCACAATGAGGCAGCTCTTACAGGGATCATAGTGCCTCCTGATGTCGCAAGCGAATTGTCCGCAATTGGGTCGTTAGCGGACCCTAACCCACCCGCAGCAGCACCTTGCCCATATGCGCGGCGCTTTCGAGGTGGCGGTAAGCCGCAGGCGCATCCTCGAACGCGAATTCCCTGTCCACTGTCATCGCGATGCCGTTCGCCGCAATCACATCGATCGCCTCGGCCAGCATCGAGCGCGAGCCGCTCGCGATCCCCTTGATCGTGATGTTCTTGCCGATGATCTCGCCCTGGCTCGCGCTCGCGGTGTCCTGCGGGCTGCCTGACAGCGCGCCCAATGTCCCGATCCGCCCGTTGACGCCGGTCGCCGCCACGGTCTGACCCAAGGCCGGGAAGCCGAGCGTATCGACCACTACGTCCGCGCCGCGCCCGCCGGTTGCCTCCAGCAGAGCGGCAGCCCAATCGGGCCGCTCGCGGTAGTTGATTGTGTAGTCCGCACCCATATCGCGCGCCTTGGCGAGCTTCTCATCGCTTGAGGAGGTAATCGCGAAGTCCGCGCCCAGCGCCTTCGCCAGTTGCAGCGCAAACATCGACACGCCGCCGGTCCCTTGCGCGAGGACGAGCTTGCCCGGAGCGGCGCCTCCGAACGCGACCATCGCGTGCCACACTGTCCCGCCGACCACGGCGAGCGTCGCTGCGGTTTCGTCCGAGACTCTGTCCGGCAGCTTGATCGCAGCGCTGGCAGGCAGCATCAGCTTCTCGCGCAGCCAGCCATCGGCGGTGACGCCCAGATCCTGCCCAAAGACCTGAAAGCCGTAGCCCTCTGGCTCAAGCCAGGTGACGAAATGCGGCGCGACCACGCGGTCACCTACTGCGAGATCGGTTACGCCCTCGCCCACGGCTTCCACCACGCCCACACCATCGGACAGCGGCACGCGGGTTGAAGGCAAGTCCGTCCCATACTCGCCGCGCAGCACCATCAGGTCGCGATAGTTCAGCCCGGCTGCTGTTACCCGGACGAGAATTTCGCCTGTGCCAGCCACAGGCTCCGCCATCTCGCCCATCTGCAATCCGTCGATACCGCTGCGCGCGCCAATCTGCCATGCCTTCATGTTGCTCAAGCCTCTCTTACCGGCGCGAACACCCGGTCGATGAATTCTTTGACCTTCGCCTCCCGGTCGACGCTCTGGCCGCTTTTCTCTTCTTCAAGCGCGAGCAGGCGCTCTTCCTGCACCCACACCTCCTGCGCGAGGTTCATCACCACCGCGACAAAGCGGTCCATGCCCGGATCGGAGAAAAATCGCGGGTTGCCCTGATCATCATAGAGCGATGGCGGTGCATCCTCGGGCCTCAAGAATTCGTTGCTCATCTTACTTCTTCCACGCGCCAAAGCCGAACCACATCACGCCTTCTGCAAGACGCCCGGTGGTTTCCTGCCCGACCGCTTCGGCGCGGTCGCCGCGCGCCGCTTCGCGCACCGCATCCTCGCCGTAAATGCCGATCGAAGGGACGACGAAATCGAAATAGTCGTCCTCGGCAAAGCCGGCCGCGCTGGTCAGATTCCTGGGCGTCTCATCACGGAAGCCTTTGTAATAAGGCTCGTTATTGTAATAGCTGTCCCAGTCGAGATAGAAGCCGTCGAACGCGCCCATCTGGTCATTGGGCGGCAGCTCCATGTGGACGACGAGCCCACCGGGCTTGAGCACGCGGTAAGCCTCTTCAAAGCATTTCGCGCGCTGCTTCTTCGAGAGTTCGTGCAGGAACATGCTGGACCACACGACGTCGAAGCTTTCATCCTCGAACGCGAGATCGTCCGCGCACATCTGCATGAAGGTGACGTCCTGCCCCTGCATCTTCGCGCGTGCTGAACCATAGGCGAGCGGGCCGGGAGCCGCGTCAATCGCGATGACTTCGGCATCCGGGTAGGCCTGCTTCCACGGCAGCGTGTTGTGGCCGATGGTGCAGCCGGTATCGAGGATGCGCTTGGGATCAAACTCGGGATAGCGCTGCTTGATATACTGGCTCATCGAGAGGCCGATATCATCGAGGTTCGCGCCCATCAGCCCCATCGAGAATACCGCAAGGCCGCGGTCGTAAACCGCGCCTGCCTCGAGGCTGTCTTCCCCGCGCGTATAGCTGCCCGGCATCAAATGGACGTCGATCGCATGGACGTTCTTGGGCACTTCCAAGTCAGGGTTGAGCTTCAACTCGCCGCCAAGGTCCGCAACCGCCTGCGCTTCTGACGCAAGCCGTTCCGCTTCACGCTCGACACTGTCGGCGACGCTCGCCCAGACCATCTTCTGCGCGTGCACCCGCATCGCGGAATAGATGTTGAAGGCCGGGTCACCACGCAGCGCCTGATGCGCTTCGCGGCTGGTTTCTGGATCGCGGCCATGCTCCTTCTTGAAAGCCGGGGCCGCGCGCCGCTCGTAAGCCGAACGCATATCGCCCGCGAGATCGTTCAGGATCAGGCTGCGAATGCCCGAGGTGAAGCGTCCGCGCGCAACCTCTTCAGGTGTCGCCTCAGGCTTCATCGGGTGCTGGAGTTCAACGGTCATGGTTGGGTCTCCTCTAGAGCTGGAGCCGCAGGGCAGCTCGGATAGAACAGGGCGGTCAATTCCGCCGGTGTGCGAATGAGCCAGGTGGCTCCAGTCGAGGTGAACGAGTCCGGCCCGGAATGCATTACACCGCCGGGGCGGTAGAAATACCCGCCTTCGTTATAGCTGTAGTCTCGGCGTCCCGAAGGCAGGCATTCAGCGAGCTTGTAATCGCCTTCCAGCAGATAGCCTTCCTCCGCGCTGGGATGAATTTCCCATGGTACGGTGACGCCCGGCGCGATCTTGACCAGATGGACGCGCGCGCCGGTTTCAGCATCGGTCCAGAGCGGCTTGATCAGCAATTCCGCATCGGCCCCGCCCGCAGCCGCGACCGTGCCCTTGCGCCATTCCACATCGGCAGCCCGCACAAACACCGCTTCGCCGGCTGCGACCGGCTCTTTGCGCTTTGCCCTGCCGAACATGAGATAGGTCGTGCCGACAGTGCCGGAGAGGCCGCCGACATCGGTGCCTTGCGGCAGATAGGCCAAATCGCCTTGTCCCAGAGTCACTTCGCCAAAGCGCATTTCGCCTTCTAACACATAGATGTGATAGTCGCGGCCGATGGGCCCTGAGCCCATCTTCTCGTCTGCGAGGAACGTTACCTTTGCCGCATAGGAGCCGTCACTGCTATTGCGAAGCGCAGTGCGCAACAGCAGCCCGTTGAAATAGGGAACGGCTTCTATCTCGTCCGCATCGAGCCCGAGCACCAGGTCGGGTGGATCGGCATAGCGGACCGGTTCGGGATCGGGCATGGCTTGAACTGCAACGGGCCCGCTGGCCTGCGCGATAATCATGAGAGCGGCTGCGATCATGGTCCGTCGATCCTCCATTCGTCGCATAGCGTGCGTTTCCATGGGCGGCCATCCTTGAACCACTGCCAGGTTCGCGCGCGGCTCTGCCCATCGGGTGCGATGTTGATCATCTCAATATAGTACGCCCCCGGCACGTCGAGCCGGTCGAGCTTCAGCATCAGCGTATCTTCGGCGGTCTGCCAGCCATAACCCTTGAACCGGTCTGTCTCCCACAAAAGCCGTCGCCCGTCGAGCTTGCCGCCGAATTCATAGACCGCCTCGCGCCCGTCATCCCAGCTGAGCCAGTTGTGCTGGATGTAGTGCCATTCGCCGGAGTCCGGAAACTCGCAATGCGTCTTGACCTTGTGCGCGTCGACTTGCGTGCCATCGGCATCATAATGGCGATACCATCCGTCCCACCAGCCTTCATGCAGCAGCATGGCGGGCATGACAGACTGAAGCGCGGCGCGGTTGCTCATGATCGCTTATCTCCTATCCTCTTGCCCCTTCGGCATAAGCATCAATGGTTAGCGCCTGACCGGTCTGGCGGATCAGCGACTGGCGGCGCAAGAAGCGAAGCAGCCCTGTGTTACCCATTCGGCTTGGACCAAGACCGGAGGATTTGCGCGACTCGTTTGCGGCATCGCCGACCATGCTGGTCATCGCGCCATCCTGCAGGCTGATCGCACCCGCGTCCAGCCGTGCGCCGATGCTCGCGGCTTCTTCCAGCGAAGCGGCGAGTACTGCTGCGGAAAGACCGTATTCGGTGTCATTCGCCTGAGCGATGGCATCTTCGATATCATCAAAGACCGTCACCGGCAGGACCGGGCCAAAAGTCTCCTCGCGCATCACCGCCATGTCCGGCGTCACGTCGGTCAGGATCGTGGGGCGCAGGTATGTGCCGCCCCCCAGCTCTTCGATCAGTCCGCCGGTCAGTACACGCGCGCCTTTGCCCTTTGCCTCGTCGATATGCGCTTGCACTTTCGCGCCTTGAGGCGGGAAGATGAACGGGCCGAGATGGCCTTGCGCTGGATCGGGATAGGTCAGCTCAACCGCTTCCGCGCCCTCGACCAGCTTGGCAAGGAATGCATCGGCAATCTCTCGCGCCACGTAAATGCGCTCGATCGACTGGCATGCCTGCCCTGTTGCAACGATGCTGGAGCGCAAGGCAACACCTGCCGCCCATTCCGGATCAGCACTGGCCGTGATGATCATCGGATCCTTGCCGCCAAGCTCCAGATTGGCCGGAATCAGCTGGCGCGCGGCGGCTTCGGCTACCTTGCGACCCGTCGCGGTCGAGCCGGTGAAGCAGATATAATCGACTTCCTCGATCAGTGCCTGACCGACCTCGGGCCCGCCCATGATGTATGCAAGCGGAAGCTCTGGCACTTGCGCCAAGACTTCGCGCATGGGTTCGACGAAACGCGGTGTGATTTCGGATGGCTTCACCAGCGCTGCGCAGCCCGCCATAAGGGCAGGCACCGCGTCAATATGGCTAAGGATGACCGGGAAGTTCCATGGGCAAATCGCCCCGAACAGTGGATAGGCGCTGTAGGCAGGCACGATCTCCACACCGGGAGTGAAGGATGGTTCCACCTCGCTCGGCAGGGAAGCAAACAGCGCAGGCGCTTTTGCCGCCCAACCACGGATATTGCCGACGCAGCCATTGACTTCGAGCCAGGCGACCGTCTGCCGGCCCGTATCGATAGCTAGCGCTGCCGCGATCGCGGGTGCGGCCGCTTCGAGCGCATCGGCAAAGCGCATCATCACAGCCGCGCGGCCTTCCGGTCCCATTGCTTCCCAGGCGGGTTGTGCAGCACGCAGCTTTTCCGCCTCTGCCGCAATTTCCTCGCGCGTGCTGACTGCGAATTCGTAGTCTTCTTCACCCGTGCGAGGATTGTGTGCGCTTATTGTTCTTGGCACTGTTGAGACTCCCATGCCGCCACAATCTCGGAACCACTCGCAAACCAGCTCTGTTCCCGTTTTGCGAGATCAGCGAGCAGGTCTTCGAGTGCGGCAATGCGGAAGGGTTGCCCCATGATGTATGGCGTCAGCTGCATCGGCAGCACGCGGGCGGAGGATTGTGACGCCGCCTCATCGGCGAGCCAGTCGAACGCATCGCGCATCATCTGCGCCCAGGCTTCGGCGGAATGCTGCTGCACCGCGACGATCTGGCGATCCGACAGATCGACACTTGAAGGTACTGCAACCATGCCGTTCGAAAAGCGATAGGGCAGCTCGTCATTCACCCAGTCCGCACACCAGCTGAGGCCGTGCTCCTTCAGGATATCGAGCGTCCGCCAGCTCTGCGAACGAGCGATTGAATGCCAGCCTTTGGCCTTTTGGCCTGTCGCCGCTTCGAGCCGTGACAAGGCATCGGCGATCAGTTCGCGTTCGGCTTCCTCGCTCATGCTGGAGGCGATCGTGCCGTTCATGTCGGTCGAATGTGCGACAATCTCGTGCCCGCCAGACTTCACCGCGCCGATCAGTTCGGGATAGCGTTCTGCCACCGCAGCATTGACCGCAAAACTCGCGGTGACGCCCGTCTTGGCAAAGGCATCGAGCATACGGAACGCCGCCACCCGGTTGCCGTAATCGCGCACTGTGTAGTGACGGTAATCCGGGTAAGGCGTGACCATGTGCCCCGGCGCTCGGAAGGGCTCGTCCGACGGCGTGATCGGAAAGAATTCGAGATTCACCGACAGGAAGATCGCTACGGACCGATCATCGGGCCAGCGCACCTGCGGACGCGTGTGAATGCTTGACCAGGTGTAATAGTCGTGGTCATAGCCTTCACCGCGCTTGGGGTACTGCGTGTATTCCGGAGGAAGACTCATTGCTGCGCCCTCCAGCTATCGACGATCTCCCCTGCGCGCGCTTTCCAGCAGCGCGGGTCCGCAGCAATGTGACGCAGCGCCTCTTCGAACGGGCCGATCCGGTGCGGCTGCCCGATCAGATAGGCGTGCAGCGGGATGCACATCACCGTGCCTGAGTTCTCGCCTTCCGCCGCGAGCCGCTCGAACTGCTTGATCAGGCTTTCGGCATATTCGCGCCCCGCCATGCCGTAGACGTTGAAGCCGTAATGGTCGTTGACTTCCAGGCTGTAGGGGATCGAAGCGAGATTGCCGCTCTTGGTCTTCACATGCTGGACCTGGTCGTCGTGATAGAGATCGCAAGTGTAGTCGAGCCCGTATTCCGCAATCAGATCAAGCGTGCGCGGCGTATGCGTCAAAGCCGGGGCGAGCCAGCCGCGAATGCGCTGGCCCGCGGCTTTCTCAACCGTCTCCAGCGAATCCTCGATCCACGCGCGCTCCTGCTCTTCGGACATGCCATAGGAATAGCGCGTGTTGTAAATACCGTGGCTGAAGAACTCCCACCCGCGAGCTGCCCCATCGGCGACAACTTCAGGGTGGTGATCGCACAGCGCGACCGACAGGCTCACGCTGCCGGGGAAGCCATGGCGGTCCATTACATCCGCCATGCGCCAATGGCTCACGCGGTTGGAATGGTCGCGATAGGAATAGCCGACGACGTCCGGGTGCGGCCTTCCCCACGGCTTGCGGTGCGGGTTCGCAGGCGGGTCGATCTCGTAATATTCGAGATTGGGCGCAACCCATACCGCACAGGTCTTGCCTTCGGGCCAGACGATCTTCTTGCGGTTGTTATAGGGGTGATAGTCGTAAAGACCGGGGTCAGCTTGGCCCTCTTGCATCAGCGCGCCTCCAGCCAGTCGATTACGGTCTGCACCGGCTCGACATCGGCATATTTGATGAGGAGATCGGTGAGGTTCGCGAAGTGGAAGCTCTCATGCTTGTCCGCGCAGGTTTCGATTGGGACGATGGTGCGATAACCGTGGCTGAGTGCATCAACCGCAGTCGCGCGCACGCAGCCGCTGGTCGAACCGCCGGTGACGACGACGGTATCGACCTTGTGAAAGGTCAGATAGCTCGCCAGCTGCGTTTCGAAGAACGCGCTCGGCATGCGCTTGGTGTAAGTGAGATCGCCCGGATCAATCTCGCAGCGCGGATCAAACTCGTGCCTCGGCGAGCCGTATTTGATGTTCTGCAAGCTGTCTTCAGTGTCCGTGCGCGTGCCCCACACGCCGCAATCGCTTCCATCCTCCATGTAAGCAACCCGGCTCCAGATCACCGGCATGCCTTTTTCCCGCGCGAGCCGACTGATCGTGTTGATATATTCGATCTGGCGTGGATCGGTCTCGTAGGAAGTCTTGAACATGTCGAGCCGAGTATAGGCTTGCTGCGGGTCGACATTCACAATCGCCAGCTTTTCGCCAAAGCCGAACTTCTTGCGTGATGGATTGGCCATCACCTCTTCAAAGATCTGGCGCGCGGTCTTGCCATCCTCGACCATTTTTGTGCCAACAATCTCGCTCATGATCTCTCCTTGCCTGGCAGACCCCTCGCGCTTGCCGATTCCGCTTTGACGGACACAGGAAAGCAGCCTAGAGGCTTATGCCATAAATTTGTCCGGACAACTTGTCCACGGCTATCTCTGTTTTTGAGGAGGCTGCACCAGTGATCACGCGCCATATCCTGACTGTTCGCAAGGCGGATGGAAGCCCCCCGCGCAAAGTGCATTACAGGCGCTGCGGCAAGGGCCCGGTGCTGCTGATGGTGCATCAGAGCCCGCGCTCTTCTGCAGAATACGAACCGTTGATGGAAAAGTGGAGCAAGCACTTTACCTGCATTGCGCCGGATTCGCCGGGTTTTGGCCAAAGCGATCCCTTGCCGCTTCAGGATGGCGCATTGCCGGACATCAACGCCTTTGCCGATGCGGTGAGCGAATTTATCGAAGCGCTCGGCATCGCTCCGACACTCGCCTATGGCTTCCATTCAGGCGCGATCATCCTGATGACCGCCTTGAAGCGGAATCCATCACGATTCCGCGCGATTGCGATGGGTGGCTATGCGGTCTGGACTCAGCAAGAAATGGCGATCTTCGGCGAGAAATACCTGCCTGAGTTTCACCCAGCCCCCTATGGCGAGCATCTCGCCTGGCTGTGGCACCGCGTGCTTGAACAAAGCTGGTTCTTTCCCTGGTTTCACACGGTCGATGCCGCAAGGCTTCCCAACGCCCATGCCGATACCGCCGTTGCGCAAGGCTGGGTCGATGATTTCCTTGAAGCGGGCGATGCCTACCGCGCGGGCTATGGCGCGGTCTTGCGCGCCCCGCGTGACATTCCGCCGAGTGACAACAAGGTGCCGCCTTGTCTCATCACGGCTTATGATGGCGATCCGCTGCAACCGCACATCGACCGTCTCGGAGAGATGCCCACGGGCTGGGACGCCTACAAGGTCACAACGCCAGAAGAGCATCACGATGTGAGCCTTGCGTTCCTGCGGGAGCATTCGCCGGGCGGTGATGCGGGCGAGCTGCCGCAAGACGAGAACGAGGGATGGATACCGGTGGGCGATGGCCTGATCCACTGGAAGGGCGAGCGCGGTGCGAAGTTGGTCCTCCATGCTCCCGCTGCGCAGATGGGAGAGCCAGCCTCGGGCGAACTCTGCATCGATGCGCCGGGGCATGGCTATTCAAGCGATTTCTCTGACATGCAAGCTGCAGTCGAGGCGGCTGCTGAAGCGCTTGGCGCAAGCGGAATTGAATGGCCTTCTTCGCCTACCGGTGATCCCGACTTGCTTTATCCTGACCTGACCCCCGACCGTTTCGGCACCCACTTGCACCGGGCCTGGGCCGCGGCGCGCGAAGAGGCTTTCTTCACGCCTTGGTACGAAGCGAACCGCGACCACGCGATCCCGGTCGATCAAGCCGCGATTGTCCCTGCAGCGATCCATGCGCGCTTCCTCGCAAGGCTGCGAGCAGGCCACGCTGCACGGCACTGGCATGATGTGCTCGCCGCGAAGGTTCCACCTGTCGGATAAGATTGACCCCTTTGCTGCGCGCGAAGAAGCGACCACATAAGCGCTGAGACCATGACACGCACGCTGTTCGAAAAGATCTGGCAAACGCATCTGGTGGCGGAAACGCCATCGGGTGCAGCGCTGATCGCGATCGACCGGGTGTTCCTGCACGAGCGCACGGGCGCGGCTGCGCTCAAGCGGATGGCCGAGATGGGCCGCACAGTGCACGACCCGGCGCGGGTCTTTGCCGTCATGGATCACATTGTTGATACTCGGCCGGGCAGAGGCGATGGCACTTTGATGCAAGGAGGCGAAGGCTTCATCACGGAAACGCGCGCAGCGACGAAAGCGGCGGGCATCACGCTGTTCGATGTGAATGACAAAAACCAAGGCATCGTCCATGTTATCAGCCCGGAGCAGGGGATCGTCTTGCCGGGTGTGACGCTGGTTGCGCCTGACAGCCACACCTGCACCCAAGGCGCATTCGGCGCGCTCGCCTGGGGGATCGGCAGCTCCGAAGCAGAACACGCAATGGCAACCGGCACACTGAGGCTCGACAAGCCCAGAACGATGCGCGTGACCTATGAAGGCGAGCTGCCACAAGGCGTTACGGCCAAGGACATGGTACTCGCGCTGATCGCTGAGCATGGCGCAGGCGGCGGGGCAGGCCATGTGGTCGAGTTTGCTGGCGAAGCGGTCGCTGCGCTCGACATGGAAGCGCGCATGACGCTGTGCAACATGGCGACCGAGTTCAGCGCGATGACCGGGCTGATCGCGCCCGATGCGAAGACCTATGAATATCTTGCTGGACGCCCTTACGCGCCGGCTGATTTCAGCGATCCTTATTGGCAGACGCTGACGAGCGATGCTGGCGCGCATTTCGACACCGAGATCGTAATTGACGCCGCGAGCCTTGCGCCGATGGTCAGCTGGGGCACCAGCCCTGAGCACACGATCCCTGTCACGGGCAGCGTGCCGCAAGGGCCGGAGAAAGTGCATCGCTATATCGGGCTGGAGGAAGGCACGCCTCTCGCTGGAACGCCCATCGATGTCGCGTTTATCGGCAGCTGCACCAACAGCCGCATCTCCGATTTGCGTCGTGCAGCTGCGATCCTGAAGGGACGGAAAATCGCGCCTTCGATCAAGAAAGCGATGGTCGTACCCGGCTCGCTTTCCGTGAAGCGTCAGGCCGAGGCCGAAGGGCTAGACAAGGTCTTTACCGATGCGGGGTTCGAATGGCGGATGTCTGGCTGCTCGCTGTGCTTCTATGCGGGCGGGGAAGGATTTCCCGAAGGCAGCCGCACTATCTCCAGCACCAACCGCAATTTCGAAGGTCGACAAGGTCCGGGTATCAAGACGCATATCGCCTCGCCAGAAACGGTCGCAGCCAGCGCCATCGCAGGCGCGATTGCCGACCACCGCAATTATGCGGCGCTAAATAGCCACGAGGAGGAGCCCGCATGAGCGCTTTCCCTCAACCTCTTACCGGAATTGCTGCGCCGATTATGGTCGACAATATCGATACCGACACGATCATCCCGAGCCGCGAAATGCGCTCTACCGGGCGGGACGGTCTGGCGGACGGGATGTTCGCACCGTGGCGCTATTCCAACGTGGATGCGCGCGTACCTAACCCCGATTTCGCGCTCAACCAGCCTGAGTTCGCCAATGCAACCATCATCACAGGCGGAAAGAACTTCGGCTGCGGATCGAGCCGCGAACATGCCGTCTGGGCGCTTGCGGAATACGGCATCAAGGCGATCATCGCGGAGAGCTTTGCACCGATCTTCCAGAACAATTGCCTGCGCAATTTCCTGCTGCCGGTGGCCTTGCCGCGCGAGGCGGTCGAAGCCTGCGCTGGAAAATCCGTCACCATCGACCTCGCCGCGCAGCAAGTGCGCTGTGATAACAAGACCTATCCCTTCACCATCGACCCCGAAGCCAAGCAAATGCTCGCCGAAGGGCTCGATGCAATTGACCTCACCATGACTCAAGGCGACGCAATTGACGCGTGGCTTTCCGCCGACGCTGCACAGCGCCCATGGGTATATCTGGAGACCGCCACATGACCGATATCCTCGTTTCCGAAGTGGGCCCGCGCGACGGGCTGCAATCGATCGAACGGGTCATGCCGCTCGACGCCAAGAAGCGCTGGATCAGCGCCGAAGCCGCAGCGGGCGTGCGCGAGATCGAAGTCGGCAGCTTCGTGCCGCCCAAGCTGCTGCCGCAAATGGCGGACACCGCCGAACTTGTGAAGCACGCCAAGACCATCGATGGCCTGACTGTCGTCACCCTCGTTCCCAACGCCAAGGGCGCGCAATTCGCGGCCGATGCCGGCGTCGACGGGATGAGCATCCCTTTCTCGATGAGCGAGACGCATTCGATCAAGAATGTGCGCAAGGACCACGAAGCGATGGTCGAGGAAATCCGTGCAGCCGCAGCCATCGCAAAGGAGCATGGCATCCACTTCGCGGTCGGCCTCTCCACCGCATTCGGTTGTACATATGAAGGCGCGGTCGATCCGAATGCAGTCGCAAGGCTGGCAGAGAAAGCCGCTGAGGCTGGAGGGCAGGAATTCAGCCTGTCCGACACTACCGGCTATGCCGACCCCGCGCAGGTCCGCCGGTTGACCAAACTGGTCAAGTCAGCGGTTGGTGACAAGCTCACGACACTCCACTTGCACAACACGCGCGGGCTCGGCCTTGCGAATGTCGTTGCCGGGCTGGAAGAAGGGATCACCACCTTCGACGCTTCGCTGGGCGGGCTCGGCGGCTGCCCCTTCGCACCCGGCGCAAGCGGAAACCTCGTCACCGAGGACCTCGTGCTGATGCTGAATTCGATGGGCCTCAAGACAGGGATTGATCTCGAGAAGCTTCTGGAAGTGCGCAGCATCATCGAAGAGGCTTTGCCGGGCGAGCCGCTCTACGGCTTCACGCCTGATGCGGGGCCAATGCTCGACTACAAGAACAGGATTGCCGCATGAGCGAAACAGCACCCACCCCATTGGCCGGGATCAAGGGCGTCGAGTTCACTCACATGGTGATGGGTCCGACCGTGGGCCATATTCTGGCAGGGCTCGGCGCGGAGATCGTACGGATCGAACCGATTGGCGGGGACCGCACGCGGCGGCTGCTCGGCTCCGGCGCAGGCTATTTCCCGATGTATAATCGCGGCAAGCAATCGATCTGCCTGGACCTCAAGAGCGAGGACGGGATAGCGGTTGCGAAGGATCTGATCGCGGGCGCAGACATTCTTGTCGAGAATTTCCGGCCCGGCGCGCTCGACCGGCTCGGGCTTTCCTATGAAGCGCTGTCGCAGACCAATCCGCGGCTCATCTATTGCAGCGAAAAAGGCTTCTTGCCCGGCCCATACGAGAACCGCACCGCGCTGGACGAAGTCGCGCAGATGATGGGCGGGCTCGCCTATATGACCGGCCCTCCAGGCAAGCCCTTGCGCGCGGGCGCGAGCGTGATCGACGTCACCGGCGGCATGTTCGGGGTGATCGGTGTGCTCGCCGCGCTGGAAGAACGCCACCGCACCGGCAAGGGGCAGAAAGTCGTCGCGAGCCTGTTCGAAACCACCATCTACCTCGTCGGGCAGCACATGGCGCAATACGCCGTGACCGGCACGCCTGCTGCGCCGATGCCCGCGCGCGTTTCCGCCTGGGCAATCTATGACGTGTTCGAGACGAAAACCGATCCGGTCTTCATCGGCGTCGTCACCGATGCCCTGTGGGAGAAATTCTGCAAGCTGTTCGGGCTGGACGAGTTGTGGGCGGATGAGTCTCTGCGAGAGAACAATTCCCGCGTGAAAGCGCGCGATCAGATCATGCCGCAGATCCGCGAGCTCATCGGTCAGTTCACCGCTGAAGAAGTGATCGCCAAGCTCGACGGAACCGGGCTGCCTTTCGCGCCGATCGGCAAGCCGCAGGACATGTTCGACGATCCGCATCTCGCGACCGGCGGGCTGGAGGACGTCACGCTCGACAATGGCACGCCGGTGCGCCTGCCGACCGTCCCGCTGGAGATGAGCGGCAAGCGGATCGGATCGCCGCAGAAACTGCCGACACCGGGGCAAGATGCGGAAGCTGTGCTGAGCGCTCTGGGCTATGATGCGGACAAGGTCGCTGCGCTCAAGCAAAGTGGCGCTGTTGGAGAGAGCAGCTAAGATCGGAGGCGATCGTCCCCTGCTTCAACTGGCAGTAAGGTCGGGTCCATCGATCAACAGCACCTGTACATCGGCAAGCCCTTCGCGCAGTTTCTTCGCTTCGGCATATTCCGGACTGTTCCAGAAGGCCTTGGCTGCATCGCGGTCCGGCCATTTGGATATTACCATGCTCGCGCCATCGCCCAAATCCCCTTCGAGGCATTCCGCACCCGGCCCGCGCAGCAGATATTCGCCGCCGAACTGGCCGATCAATTCAGCTGCAGCCGCGCCATATCCGGAGATGAATTTCTCGCGCTCATGGATAGCGGCGGTGACAATCATATAGGCGGGCATAACGCGCTCCTTAAATGGGTTTGAATATTGCCAACAGGACCATCGCAGCGACGCAAGTCCAAAGGGCCAGCAGCACCATCGTGGCTTGGCGATAGGTTGTGCGGATGATCGTTTCGCGTTCCGGGCCGGGCCCCTGCTCACGCATCTCTGCCCAGATACGGAAGTGCCGCATGAGGAAGAACCGAATGATCACTCCGCAGCCGATGAGGGCCGCGAACAGCCCGAGCTTTATGCGCAGCCAGAGCGGCATGGTATCAAACGCTCCGAATGCGGCGAGAAGCAAGGCGAGTGCGATGGCATAGCGCACCCAGCGATCAATTTGTGCCAGACGTTCGCCAGTGGCGGACCTCCGCTGGCGGTGGGCCACCTCGACGAGCGCAATCCATGCTGCTCCTACAACCGGCATGGCCCAAAACCACTGCGGCGGCAGGTAGGCCAGGTGACTGGCGAGCATCGCGCCCAGCGTCAATTGCAGGATCAGCGCATAACGCACGTGCTGGTCGACATCCATCAAGTGGTCGGTCATCGCATCGCGCGCGGCGAAATCAATGTCAGGCCGATGCGTGATGAAGCGATACTCGCTGTTGATGCAAAGGTCTGACCCCAGCCAGTAGCCGAGCACTGCGATATGCGCGACAAGGAGTATCGTGTAGCTCACCAGTTGATGGTCCGAAGCTCCACTAGAACGGTTTTACGGCGCCTAGGAAGCAGACCGAGGCGATGGTGATCCAGTAGATATAGGCAGCGATGCGGGCATAGCCGATCTCGCGGTTTAGGGCAGCTTCCTCTGCCGCGTTTGGCCCAGCTGCAAGCACACGAAAGCGAGTCGTCCAACGCCGCATCACCAGCCTCAGGAACAGGCCGATGCACAGTGCAAACGCGTACAGCGCCATCTTCGCCGGGTACCAGTGATTGCCCGCGCTCACATCAATCGGGCCGCTGCCTCCGAATGCCATGAAAGCGAACAGGAACAGTGCGAGAATCAGAGGATAACGCAGCAGTTCTTCCGTGCGCGTGACTGTGATCCCGATATCCGTCTCGCGCTTGAAGAAGGCAGTCCAGGTCATCCCCAGCCACACCGCGAAGAAGAGCCACATCCACCAGATCCCTGCGCCTTCCAGCAGCGGAACGAAGCCATAGATCTTGCCCATGTGCAGTCCCAGTGGGAGCAGCAGCACAATGCCGGTGCGCGCGAGAATGTCGATCCGATAGGCGGTTTCCATGTGCCGCTTGCGCTCTTCAAGACTGAGCGCGGGATTGGTCACATGATAGCTGGTCTGGAACACGCCCCATTCGCCGCCCAGCCAGTAGACCATCGCAAGAATGTGAACCCAGCGCAGAATGCTGAGCTCGTGCATGTCGAGAAATTCCATCGGCCCTCCCTCCGAATTCGACGAGTGCTACTCGCGCGAGAGACGTTCAACAATATCCATGATCGGCGGGTCTTCCGCCTCCAGCGCTTCGACTTCCTGCTGAAAGCCGCGCATGATCCGGCTGATGTAAGCGCGGGTCGCAAGGCCGCGCTCTTCGCCAGCCTTGCGGTCTGGCGCATAGCTTTCGATATCCTCGCGCCGGATCGTACCTTTCTCCTCCAGCAGACGTTCGACGGTGTCCTGGCGTTCACGCAAAGCAGAAACCTCAGCGGCGAGTGCGAAAACAGTCGAATAAAGCCGGTCGAGTGCAGGGTCAGCAAAGTATTCGGGACGCTTGCCCTTGGCGCGCCTGCCCGATGCTTCGATCCAGTCGAAAGGGGTGTCTTCGCTCATGCTGCCTCTGCCTGTTCAAGGGGTTTCCAGGCACCATAGGCGTTCCAGATCGCCGCCCGGCCATAGTCTTCGGTTTCCTCGTCAGGCGAAGGGGGGAAGATGTCCGGGTCGGCCACTGCGCGCACGCCAACCGTGAATTGCGTGTCCTTGGCGAAGCCGGCATCTGCCATCACCTGTTTCATGTCGAGCGCGTGCATCGCGCTCCAGAATGGCTCGTTATTGTTGAACGCATCCCAGTCCCGCATGAACTGTTCGAAAAGCGGCATCTCGTCCGAATATTCGGGCTGTTCGATATGGAAGATGAGCCCGCCCGGCGCGAGCACCCGGTGCGCTTCGCTCATAATACGCGGCATCGCCCGGGCGGAAAGCTCATGCAGGAACATGGTCGTTTGCACCCAGTCGAAATACCCATCCTCCCAGCGCGACAGGTCTTCGCCCGACGCCTGCACGAATGTGATGTTCTTCACACCCAGCCCGGCCGCGCGCGCCGCGCCATAGCGCAGAGAGGACGCTGCGGTGTCGATCGCGATCACCTCTGCGTGGGGAAAAGCCTGCGCCAGCGGCACAGCGTTGTGACCGATCGTGCAGCCAATATCGAGGATGCGGCGCGGCTGCCAATCAGGCCGCTCTTGCTTGATCCATTCGACGATTGCCTGCCCGCCGCCATCGTTCAGTCCGCCCAGCGCACCGCCGGTCGTTGCGAACAGGCCCACATCGTAATTTGCGCCCACGGTCACATCACCGGGGCGCTCACCACCATGATAGCCGCCCGGTTGGCAGTGAATATCGACCGCCGTCTGATAATAAGGCTGCTCAATCGCAGGATCGAGCTCAAGCTGGCCGGAATGCTCATTGAACTGACGCGCCTGCGCGTCGAGTTCGTCCAGCTGCCGCAGCACGATCTGGCGTCCGTTGTGCTGGCGCATCTCCATCGAATTGCGCTTGAGCGCAGACCAGGTACGGTGCCACGGATCCTCGTTCATCGCATCGCGAATCTCGTAGCGGTGCTTGGGCTCGCGCCCGTGCTTGGCCACGAATGCCGGCAGCACACGCTTCTCGTAAGCGAGCTTATTCCCCTTTCCGATTGCTCCGGAAAGGTAGCGGTTGAAGGCAGTCAGGAAGTTGAATCGTGCTGCTTCATCGTGGCTCGTACGCGGCATCATCGGGTGCCGGGTCAGCGCAGTATAAGGGGGTGGCAGATCAGTCATGACATATTTCCATAATTTGTCCGGACAAATTCGCTCAGAGCGGCCAATTTGTCAATGCGCCAATGCGTAAAATCGATCCCTCTGTCTCGCCGTGATCTGCCGCAAGGAAGAGCCGGCCGCATGGGCCGCGATCAATTGCTTCCGGAAAACGTGCCTCGCTGCCTTGCCCGCAAGGCCCGCTTGAGCAATCTGAAGAGGATGGCGATTCTTTCAGACAAGTGGATTCGGGACAAGGCGACGGGCGAAGGCATGATCGAGCCATTCGTGGAGGCTCAACGGCGTGAAGGCGTGATCAGCTACGGCCTGTCCTCCTATGGCTATGACGCGCGGGTGGCGGACGAGTTCAAGATCTTCACCAATGTCGACAGCGCAGTGGTCGATCCCAAGGACTTCGCGGCCAACAGCTTCGTCGATCGCAAGACCGATGTCTGCGTCATTCCGCCCAATTCCTTCGCGCTGGCACGCACGGTCGAGTACTTCCGTGTGCCGGAAGACGTGCTGGTGATCTGCCTTGGCAAAAGCACCTATGCGCGCTGCGGGATCATCGTGAATGTCACCCCGCTGGAGCCGGGCTGGGAAGGCCATGTCACACTGGAGTTTTCCAACACCACGCCGCTGCCTGCAAAAATCTACGCCAATGAAGGCGCGTGCCAGTTCCTGTTCCTCAAGGGCAATGAGCGCTGCGAGACAAGTTACAGGGACCGTGCGGGCAAATATATGGGCCAGCGCGGCGTGACTTTGCCCCGCCTTTAGAGCGGCGAAATATCCCTTTGGTGGCGGTCTGGTGGCGCTGGTGCGCCAATGTTCGCGTGCGTGACAGTGTTAATTCTCACCTGTCGAGCACGAGAGAGTTATTTGCGCGGCCCTCCAGCGCCTGATGTAATGAGGCCGGTCAGCAGACAATCGACGGGTTGATCGACGAAAATTGCCGGTCAGCCCAAGGGAGCGATGAACGCACCAAATCTTTGTTTTTCGTCTGCAAAGGGGGGAAAATGCTGTCCAGTACCAAGCGTAACCTCGCCGTAACCTGCTCGCTTGTGAGCATTCTCGCACTGACATCTCAGCCCGTTATGGCTCAGGATGAGAACACGCAGCCGCAAGCCACCACTTCGGCACCCGCCAATGGCGGCGAAATCATTGTGACCGCGCGTAAGCGCGACGAAACTCTGCTGGAAGTGCCGGTAGCTGTGACCGCGTTTTCGCAAGAGAACCTCGACAAGCTTGGCGTGAACAGCCTGCAGGATCTTTCGTCATTCGCTCCCGGGTTTGATTTCAATAACAATGACCGCGTCAACTCACTGATCCGGTTCCGAGGCCTCGAGGCTGTGGTCAACACCCCTGCATCGCGCACCGGCGCGGTGTTTTGGGACGGCGCCTATGTGTCTGACGGCAATGCCATCCTGCCGTTGTTTGATCTCGGCCGTGTGGAAGTCATCAAGGGGCCGCAGAACGCCTTTTTCGGACGGAACACATTTTCCGGAGCCGTCAATTTCATTTCCGCTGAGCCAGGCGATGACTGGAGCGGCAAGGCAATGGCATCCTACTCGCCGTCTCACCAGGACAGCCACAACCTGACTTTCGCAGTCGGCGGACCAGTGAGCGATACAGTCGGCATTCGCGTTGCAGGGATGACAGAGCGGGTTGGCGGTGATTGGGAATATCTCAATGGCGACCCCTATGGCCAGATCAACACCGATGCGCTGATGGCATCGATCGTGTTCAGGCCCAACGATGCCTTGAAGATCAAGGCCAACGGCTTTTATGTCTGGTCAGACGATACGATCGTCCAGGCCTCACAGCAGGGAACGACCGCGCCGGGCGATTGCAACCAGACCTATTCGGGCGACCTGCGTCGCGTTGCGACCGGCGAGATCGTCGGATCATTCTCCACTGATCTGTCGAATTCCACCTTACGGATTTTCTGCCGCGATTATCCTGATCTTGATGATGTCGCGCCGGACATTCCATTGGCGGGGCAATTCGGCCCTGACTTTCTGACCTTTGGTGCGGTCACCCCGGCATTGGCCACGACATTGCCGGTCGAGCTTGAAGGTCGCGGCCTTCGTGCGCCCGACGGTCTTGGCGGCAAGTACAGGCTGTGGCGCGGAAACCTGACGGCTGATTACACGCTCGCCAATGACGCAACCATCAGCGCGATCCTGTCGCGCGGCGAAGCCAGCAATTACAACATTCAGGATTCGTTTTTCGGCGACCCGCTATTCCGCAATCTGGGCCTCAACACGGTGTTGTTCGGCTTTATCCGCTGGACACGCGATAGCTTTGCGGAAGTGCGTTACACATCAGAGCAAACCGGTCCGCTGCGCTATATGCTGGGCTTCAGCTATTACGACCAGAAGCTGGAATCCTCCGGACTTCAGGCTCGCAAGGTTCTCAATTTCGAGAATGGCGAGAACTACGGCATCTTCGGTTCGGTCGATTACGACATCACCGAACAGCTGACACTTTCACTCGAAGGTCGCTGGAACAAGGACAAGCAGGTCATCGAATTCAATGGCCCGACAGAAATCCTGCCGACTGAAACACCGGCAGTGCTGGGAGAAGAACAGTCATTCAGCAAATTCATGCCGCGCGTGATCCTGTCCTATCAGCCCAATACAGACATGAACCTCTATGCGAGCTGGTCAAAGAGCAACATTCAAGGTGTGTCGACCAATGCTGAGAATTACGCCGTGGCTGTGCCCGGCGCAGGGCTCAATGCAGATACGGTGGGCTTCTTCACGCCGGTCCAGACACTGGAAGCGTACGAAATCGGCTTGAAGCACCAGGTCGATGATTGGCTCTATTATTCGATTGCGGCCTATTACTGGGACTGGAAAAATCAGGTTTTTGCTGAGCTCAGCTCCAACTTCACACCGCTCAACCTCGCTGGCGATTCAGAGATCAAGGGCGTGGATATTGAAGCGGTGCTGACGCCGACGACATGGCTGAGGCTGTCAGGCTCCGCCAACTACAACGACATCGAGTTGCAGGACTTCGCTGGCGCAGGTTCGCTTGCCAACGCAGTGCTGGCCCCCGGACTTGCCACGGGCGGCGTGCAGATCGATTCGAGCGGCGGCCGCCCGCGCTGGAACCCGAAATGGAGCGGCAGCCTGTCTGCCGAGCTCGATATGGGTGACATTCTGGATTACGAACCCGGCGCCTTTATCCGCGTTGACGGTGCTTACACCGGCCGGTTCTTCACGGACAATTTTGGTTGGGCCTCGGTCCCGGGTTACTGGAAGTTCAACGCGCGGGCAGGCGTCAACCTGACCGACAACTTCGCGCTTGAGGTTTATGGCAACAACATCTTCAACGACCTCAGCTGGGGAACCTCGGTAGGCGACACGTCCACTCTCGGCGGACGCAAGGGCTTTGGCGTTCTGCCCCGCAAGCGCGAGGTTGGTGTAAGGTTGATAGCCGAATTCTGAGGAGGAGTGTTCGGGGCGCGACACCGTGATCGGCTGTACGCGTCCCGCAGGGCCAACTCCGACCGAAGATCCGATACCCGAATTCTGATTGGCATGCGCGGTTCTGCAGTTTTTGGAGCCGCGCGATCCGTTACGTCTTTGACTCTGCCAATCGCAGCGCGCATTGAACCAGCCAAAGGAGAGTACCTTCATGGCTGACGAACCCCGCGAATTCGACATCATTGTCTATGGCGCAACCGGCTACACCGGACGTCTGGTCGCTGAATATCTGAGCAATCACTATGGCGACCGCGCTGACGGCCCCAAATGGGCCATGGCAGGGCGCAGTCTGGACAAGCTCGAAAGCGTGCGCGACGAAATCGGCGCACCAGCCTCGACTCCTCTGGTGGTCGCTGATGCCGACGATCCAGCCAGCCTCGAAGCGATGTGTCGCCGGACCAAGGTTGTCCTCACTACAGTCGGCCCATATCAGCTCTACGGCGATGCTCTGGTTGAGGCTTGCGTGAAGACCGGCACGGATTACGCCGACTTGTGCGGCGAGCCCGCCTGGATGCGCGAACAGATCGACAAGCACGAAGATGCCGCCAAGGAGAGCGGCGCGCGCATTTGCTTCTCGTCCGGGTTTGATTCGATCCCCTTCGATCTCGGCGTCTTGATGACTCAGAAGGAAGCCCGCAAGCGTACCGGCAAGCCCTCGCCCCGCATTCGCGGGCGAGTGCGCGCCATGAAGGGGACATTCTCAGGCGGTACCGCCGCGAGCCTGACGGCGACGATGAAGGCGGCGGCGACCAACCCCAGGATCATCAAGATTCTGCGCAGTTCCTTTGGCCTGACGCCGGGCTTCAATGGCCCCGATCAGCCTTCGGGCATGATCCCGACGTACGAAAAGGACTTGGGCAAATGGGCCGCGCCCTTCGTTATGGCGCCGATCAACACCAAGAACGTGCACCGGACCAATTTCCTGCTCGGCCATCCGTATGGCGACGATTTCGTCTATGACGAGATGATGCTGACCAGCCCCGGCGATGCGGGCAAGGCGGCAGCCAATGCCGTTGCTGAGATGATGAAGAACCCGTTTGGGGCGAAGCCACCCAAACCCGGTGAGGGGCCCACGAAAGAGCAGCGCGAAAACGGCTACTACGATGTGCTTTTCGTCGCTGACCTGCCAGATGGCGAGACGCTCCATTACAGCGTCAAGGGCAAATACGATCCGGGCTACGGCTCGACCAGCCGGATGCTGGCTGAGACCGGCATCGCCTTGTTGTCATGCGACAAGCCCGGCGGCATAGGCACACCGGGCTCGTTCCTGGGTGAAGCTCTGGTTGACCGGCTGCAGGAGCATGCCGAGCTGACTTTCACAGCGGAGAATTAGGGCCTGCGAGGAGCGTCCCCGCTGGTTCGGGGGGATAGACCACGGGGACGCTCTGCCGAAAACTCCTAGAAGCTGAACCGGACGCTTGCCTTGATATTACGGCCTGCGAGCGGAACGAAGTCCTTGGTGAAGCTCGCATGGCGGCGGCCGGTCACGTCGAAGATGTTGTCCGCACCAACCAGCACAGTAACGCCGTCATTGTTCTTGAACGGACGCCAGGCGACCGACAGGTTGACAAATGCAAAGCTGTCGGTGGGCGTTTCGATGTCAGACACCCGATCTTGCTTTGCAAACCACTGCAGCTCGGCGCGGGCATCAAAAGCAGAGGTCTGTGCTTCCAGCGCGCCGAGCAGGCTCAGCGGCGGAATGCGCGGGACCGGAGTGCCGTCATCCAGCGTTGCGCGGATGTAGTCTCCGCGCACATCGGCTAGCAGTGTAAAGGAACCCGTATCGTAAAGCGGATAGGTCACTGAACCTTCGAGACCGAAATATTTCGCGTCGTCCTGAAGGTACTGGAACACTGGCAGACCGTCTTCCTCAAGCCCTGTATCGATGAGGTAGATATAGTTGCTGAACCAGTTCTGGTAGATCGCAAAGTTCAGCTCGGCCTTGCCAAGGCGCCCGCGGACAAAGCCTTCGACACCCCATGCGGATTCGACATCGAGTGCTGGGTCGCCGACTTCAAACGCTTGCGTTGCGATATGCGGGCCGTCGGAGAAGAGCTCTTCCGCGCTGGGTGCGCGCTCTGCCCGGCTTACATTGACCCCGGCGCGCAGGGCCTCGTCGCTTTCATAGATCAGGCCCGCTGCTGCAGAGAAAGTCTCGAAGTCGCGCTCCAGCCCGAGCGTCTGCGATTCGACATCGGTCAGCTCAAGCCGCGCTGCTGCTTCAAGCTGGATCGGCCCCTTGCCGAATTCCTGCAGAGCGAAAATGGCGAACTGGTCGGTGATGTTCGGCGGGACATAGGCTTCTTCACCGACGGCGAAGAAATCACGGTGGAGATATTGCAGGCCAAAGGACCCGCGCGAAAAGCCGCTGTCAGCTTGCGCGATCTCCAGGCGAGCTTCGACGCTTTCAACGTCGAACACTGTACCGACTTCGTCGCCTTCGAATTCCGTGTGGGTGTAGTCGGAGTACCCGATGCGAGCGACCAGTTTGTCGAGGAAGCCGTCGCCCAAATCGAGTTGGCCGCGTAAATCTGCGCGGAATTGCTCGAGGTCGATCGAGACGATCTCTTCGCCCTCTTCCTCGCCTTCTTCCTCTTCGCCTTCTTCGCCTTCTTCGCCGTGAGCATGTTCCATCCCGGGGCGGCCCGGCACACCATAGCGCGTGTCATACCAGCCGACCGATGCGCCAAGAGAGTTCTCTCCATCAATGAAGGCGACGCCGGCATTGGCGGTCCAGGTCTTGGTGGCGCTGTTCGGCAAGATGCCGCGCTGTGCTGCGGCTTCGCGGAATTCTTCCGCTTCTTCCAGCTCGCCTTCGGCCTCTTCTTCATCCGCTTCTTCGAGCAGTTCTTCGCGCAACGCCTCCGACAGCTGGAATCCGGCGATCTCCAGATCGTTCGTGTCGCGATAGCTGCCATTGGCGTGCACTACAAACCGCTCGCCCAAAGGCACGTCTACGGACAAGGCACCTTCGCGCATGTCGGCAGCCGAGTTCCATGCGAGCAAGCCATCGAGGTGGACTGGCTCATCCGGCACCCGGCGCGGGATACGCTTGTCGATCACGTTGACCGCGCCGCCAATCGCCTGACTGCCGAACAGCATGACCGCCGGGCCGCGCAGCACTTCGATCCGCTCTGCCGTTAGCGGGTCGATTGTGGTCGCATGGTCGACGCTGGTATTAGAGACGTCGGCTGTGCCCAAGCCATCGACCAGAACGCGCACGCGCTCACCCTGAAAGCCGCGTAAGACGGGGCGCGAGGCGCCGGGCGCAAATCCGGTGGCGGAAACGCCGGGTAATTTGACCAGCACTTCGCCGATCTGTCCATCAAGGCTGCGCTGGATTTCTGCGGCTTCAAAGACGGCCGTGCCCGCCAGCAGATCGAGCTGTGCAAGGCCTTGCGCACTGACGATGATCTGACCCTGATAATCGACTCGGCGATCATGCAGGTCGTCATCCACGCGTTCATCGGCAGGAGCATCTGCTTCTTCCGGGCTCGAGGGCGGATCGGACTCTTGCGATGCGGCAGGGACAGGCGAAAGGGCGATGGCGGCGAGAGCGAGACTCACTGCAGTGGTGGTTTTATGATACAACATATCGCGGCGATATAGCGGTGCGATGCAGAACTGCAAGCCGGAAACTTCAGTCAAAGCGATCGGCAACTGAAATCCGATTGTCAGGCACCCGCGCGGAACTCTAACGAGCCCAAGCGCGGGTCCATAAGAACGATATGGTCCGGGAGATCCGCGGAAACAATGGAGCGGGCGAGGCGATTCGAACGCCCGACCCCAACCTTGGCAAGGTTGTGCTCTACCCCTGAGCTACGCCCGCTCACTGACGCTCGCTAGCGAAGGCGCTAAGCGCTCTCTTCGCTGGGGAGCGGCGCGATTAGCAGCGCGTCCCGCGCCTCGCAAGCGCAAAATTGCATCAAATTACGCAATTGCACGCTGAACTGCCCCTTGGTTTCGCAAAGTGCCTTTACATCCCCCCTTGCGGACCCACATGGAGAGCCAAGCATTGTAAATGCGGGTCCCAGGACGATCCGCGCCGCCAAGGAGTATCAAAGTGGCCAGCATGGGTCTCAATCTCGACGAACAAAAAGCCGTCGATCGTTTCCGCCAGAATGTCGTCGAACCATCGATGTCGAGCCTTGTTATCCTCGACTTCTGGGCCGAATGGTGCGGGCCGTGCAAGGCTCTCGCGCCCGTTCTTGAGAAGGTCGCTGCTGAGTATGCCGAAAAAGGCGTGGTGCTCGCCAAGATCAACGTCGACGAAGAGCAATTCATCGCCGCTCAGTTCCAGGTCAAGTCGATCCCGACGGTTTACGCGATGTTCCAGGGTCAGCCGGTCGCCGACCTGACCGGTGCACGCACCGAATCGCAACTGAAGCAGATGCTCGACCAGATCCTGGGCCAGTTGCCTATCCAGGCTGGCGGGGAAGGCGGCGCGAATGCGAGGGCAGAACAGGACGTCAGCCAGTTTGTCGCGATGGGTGAGGAAGTACTGGAAGGCGGCGATGCCGAGCGCGCTGCAGGTATCTTTGCCCAGGTCGTGGAGATGGCGCCTGACAACGCCGCGGCGCAGTCTGGCCTCGTCCGTTCACTCACCGCTGCGGGCCATGTCGAACAGGCCCAGGCAGCGCTCGATGCTGCACGGCACAACCCGGCGATAGCCGAAGACCCGGCGCTGGCTGCAGCGGCAAGCGCGATCGAACTCGCCAGCAACAGGGTCGATGACAGCGAGCTTGCGGGCCTTCGTGACGATGCGCAGGCGAACCCTGAAGACATGGACAAGCAGTTCAGCTTTGCCGAGGCGGCCTTCGCTGCTGGTGCGCGCGATGAGGCCGCTGACACGCTGCTCGCGATGGTCAAAAGAGACCGCGAGTGGAACGACAGCGCTGCCCGCGCCAAGCTATTGCAGATTTTCGAAGCCGTCGGGCTGGAAGACGAATGGGTGGTATCAACGCGCCGCCGTCTTTCCAGGATTTTGTTCGGATAGGATGCTACAAGACCCGACATGACCAAGCGCCTTTCGATCTTCCCGCTGCCCGGCGCGATCCTTTTTCCCGGATTGCAATTGCCGCTGCACATCTTCGAGCCGCGCTATCGCGAGCTTGTCGGCGATGCGCTCGTGCGCGACCGCCAAATCGCGATGATCCAGCCGAAAAAGCCGGTTGAAGGCGCGCCGCTTTATGCGGTTGGCTGTGTCGGCAAGATCGGCGAGATCGAAGCGATGGATGATGGCCGCTACAATCTCATCCTCGAGGGACAAAGCCGGTTCCGGATGATCAAGGAACTCGACGTGACGACCGGCTTTCGCCAGATCGAAGCCGAGCTTCTGCCTGACGACGAGAACGCGGCTCTTTCCCCAATCGAACGCGCCGGATTCGAACAGCAGGCACGCAAATTCGCTGATCGCCAGGGTTACAGGGTCGACTGGGATTCGGTGGAGCGGCTCGACGATCACGCGCTCATCAACGGCGTCTCTCAGATCGCGCCGTTCGATCCGGCGAGCAAGCAAGCTCTGCTGGAAGCGGAAAACCTCAACGCGCGCTGCGAGCTGCTGATCCAGCTGATGCAGTTCTATGGCCGCACCGACGGCGATGAGGAAATCATCACGCTGCAGTAGAAGTCACGAGTGTACAGATGTCCGGACTCAGACGGGCGAGAGTGCGGGTGGTAACGTCCGTAATTGGGTGGAGAAGCGACCTCGCACGCTCCTTTGGTGATATCAGCCGATCGTAACTTGATTGGCGGGCATGCTGAATGTCCAAACCCACGGTAGGATGAGTAGGATTATGCAAAGCCCTCCAGCAAGTGCCCACCCGAAATTTCGTCCAACGGCATCAAGTAACGTTCGAGAGCTGACGTAGATTGCCACCCCGATGCTGCTGATGACGACGAAGCCAAGGAGGAACCATGCCATGGCCTCCGAATCCGGCACGGCATAGGCAGCTACAAGCGGAGCCAACAGAACCACAGCGCAAAGCGCACCCGCACAGGCCAAGACGATCTTTCCCTGCCGAAAATCGGCGAACGCTCTTGCTGCACAATATATCGGCACGATGTAGATGAACGCGTTCATCGCGAAGGACATGGCCCAGAAGCTCATTCGTTTCCGATAACACAAATGGGGCTGTAGGTCCGCAATTAGGTCGCAAACGGACCTGCCGCAAACTGATCGTTAGATCCCGAAGCTTCCTTTCAGTCCGTCGATCACATATTGAGCGGCAAGCGCTGCCAGCAGCACGCCGAGCAGCCGCGTGATGACCGCCTCGACCCGGTCGCCCAAAAGCTTGATCAGCGGACCTGCCGCAACCAGCGCGATCGCGGTGATCAGCAATACCGCACCCAGCGCGCCGAGCACTACCAGCGTTTCTTCCGGCGTGTCAGTCTCGTTCATCAGCAGCATGATCGCAGCAATCGCACCCGGCCCTGCGAGCATCGGCATCGCCATCGGAAAGACCGAAACGTCCTCGACCTCCGGTGTTGCGGCCACTTTGTTGGCGCGCTCTTCGCGCCTTTGCTGACGCTTCTCGAACACCATTTCAAAGGCGATCCAGAACAGCATGAAACCACCAGCGATGCGGAAGCTGTCGAGCTCGATATGGAGCGCGTCGAGCAATTCCTCGCCCAGCAGCGCGAAGAACAGCAGGATCACGGTCGCAATAGCGCTCGCGCGCAGGGCCATGGCCGTGCGCTGCCTCTGGCTCGCGCCCTTGGTGAGGCCGGCATAGATCGGCGCACAGCCGGGTGGGTCGATCACGACGAACAGCGTGATGAAGGCAGAGATGAAAAGCTCGTACATAGCCGAGCGCCCTTAGTATCAATCGATCGGCGCGGGAAGAGTCTCGTCCAGAGCCACTTGCCATTTGCCCGGCGTCAACCAGTCGACGATGATACGCCGCTCGCCTTCGGGAGAGTGCTCCCAGCGCCAGCGCAGAGTGCCATCGCGCGACATCCGGCCACCTTGCGAAGCATCATCAGTGATGTTGTAGGCAGGCGCGCTCGGCACTTCCTCGCCAGCACGGGGGCAGTGGGCGACCAGCCCCGTGATCGAATCCATTCGGGTCACAACGATGTCTTCTGGGGCAAGGTCCGGAATCGGATCGCGCGCTGGCGGCTGCGGGTTGTCCGGCGCGCCTCCATCGTAGATCCATTTGTAGGACCGGTCGCTCTGCCGCTCCCAGACGGTGTAATAGGTGCCGACAAGCCCGTCAGGGTCAACGAAGCGGCCTGTACTCACGGCAAGCGCGCCATCACAGCTCATCCATATGCTGCGCGGTTCCCATTGCACGGCCTTGTCCGGATTGGACTGAACAGCGAGCCAGGGGTCCGCCGCTATCGGGCCATTACGGCCATGCATGATCGCGCCTGGGGCGGCAAAGGCGCGGAATGCCGTCCATTGTCCCTCTTCACGGGCAGCTCGGGCAAATTCGAGCTCGGTTTTCACGATTGTACTCGGCTGCGCTTCACCCGGAGCTCCCGCCAGCGCGCGGTTGATGACCTGTTCGGGGATGCGCGGGCGTTGCTGCCCGCAGGCGGCGAGGATTGCGGCAAGGCCAATGATGATGGCAATGCGTTTCACAGGTCGCCCGGTACCGCAAGGCCTGCATTGCGATAGGCCGCGACGAGCGTGTTGCGCAGGAGCACCGCGATGGTCATCGGGCCGACGCCGCCCGGGACCGGCGTGATGGCCCCCGCCACTTCGCTCGCTTCATTGTAAGCGACATCGCCCACCAGCCTGCCCTTCTCGCTGCCGGGCTCGGGCGGCAAGCGGTTGATCCCGACATCAATCACGGTTGCACCTTGTTTGAGCCATTCGGCTTTCACCATCTCGGCTCTTCCTACTGCCGCCACCACGATGTCTGCGCGCTTAACCACAGCCGGAAGGTCCTTGGTGCGGCTATGGGCGATCGTGACGGTTGCATTGGCATCGAGCAGGAGCTGGGCCATCGGCTTGCCGACGATGTTGGAGCGGCCGATTACGACCGCTTCAAGGCCTGAGAGATCGCCCAGCCGGTCGGTTAGCAGCATCATGCAGCCAAGCGGCGTGCAGGGCACGAACCCGCTCTGGCCGACTGACAGGCGACCCGCATTGATGACGTGAAATCCGTCGACATCCTTGTCCGGGCTGATCGCGGAAATGATCGCCTGTTCATCGAGATGATCTGGCAGCGGCAGCTGGACGAGGATACCGTCCACGCTGTCATCCTGATTCAGTTGCTCGACCAGCGCGAGCAGGTCTTCAGACGATGTATCAGCGGGCAAACGATGCTCAAAGCTTGCCATGTTGGCCGCCACCGTCGCCTTGCCCTTGCTGCCGACGTAGACCTGGCTCGCCGGGTCCTCGCCGACCAGCACCACCGCAAGGCCCGCCTTGCGGCCGGCGGCCTGTTCGAAGCTTGCGGCGTATTCGCCAACGCGCTCGCGCAGGCGGGCGGCAAACGCCTTTCCGTCAATCCGTGTCGCTGTCATCAGAAGATAATGCTTCCCAGAACGATCATGATGATCTGAAGGACTATGATCAATACGAGCGGGCTGAAATCGATCGCGCCTGTATTGGGGAGCATGTTCCGGATCGGTCGCAGAATCGGATCAAGGAAGCGGTTGATGGAGTTGTAGAACGCCATCAGGAAGTCGTTCGATTGACTGACGACGTTGAACGCGAAGAGCAGCCCAATTATGAACTGAATGATGATCAGCATGACCAGCGCGCTGGTGAGCAGATCGATGATTTGGTAAAGGGCGACAAGACCCGTCATTGGACTCTCTTCTGGTTTGTGTTGGCGGTGATGCGTCTTATACAGCTAATACGGCGAGTAGCGGTCTGCAAGGTCTACCCCTTGCGGATCAGCGTACCAGCCCCGCGCGCCGTGAAGAATTCCAGCAGCATGGCGTGCCCAACGCGTCCATCAAGGACAACCGCAGCTTCGCAGCCCGCCTCGACCGCTGAAACGCAGGTTTCAAGCTTGGGGATCATGCCGCCGGAAATGGTCCCGTCTTGCTTGAGCGCAGCGATGTCGGCTGGCGTGAGGTCCGTCAGCAATTCGCCTTGCTTGCTGAGGACACCCGCGACATCGGTCAGCAGGAACAGCCGTGCCGCGCCGAGCGCGGCTGCAATCGCACCTGCCATGGTGTCTGCGTTGATGTTGTAGGTCTCGCCATCCGCGCCTGCAGCAATCGGCGCGATGATCGGGATCATGCCCGCATTGACCGCCGTGTCGATGATGGTCGTATCGACCGTGGTCGGCTCACCCACAAAACCCAGATCGACCGCGCGTTCGATGTTGCTTTCCGGATCGCGTGTCGTGCGCTCGACCTTGGTCGCGGTGACGAGCCCGCCATCCTTGCCGGAAATGCCGATTGCCTTGCCGCCTGCGCCCGCGATCCAGCTGACCAGCTGCTTGTTGATCGCGCCGGAAAGCACCATTTCGGCGACTTCCGCCGTCGCCGCATCGGTGACCCGCAGCCCGTCGACAAAGGTGCTTTCGACCCCCAGCTTCTTGAGCATGGCGCCGATCTGAGGGCCTCCGCCATGGACCACCACCGGATTGATACCGACCGCTTTCAGCAGCACGATGTCTTCTGCAAAGTCGCGCGCAGCTTCTGGATTGCCCATCGCATGGCCGCCATACTTCACTACGAAAGTGCGGCCGGCATAGCGCTGAAAATAAGGCAGGGCCTCAATCAGCACTTCGGCCTTGGCCAGGTTCGTTGTGTCGCTGCTATCGCTCATGACGGTCCGTTTCCAACTCGCTTCGCCCGCGCGCTTAGCGGCTTAGTGCCTCGCAGGGAAGAGAAGAGCTAGCCGTCAAGTTCTGCTGCGAGCGCAGCAAAATTCGAGTGACCCGTTACCGGAAGCACGCGGTCCGCCCACAAGGAGTCGATCTGCTGAGCAATCCCGGCAGGAATAGTCTTCGCATCGCTCCCTTCGGCCTGCACCTTGGTGGAATCGCTTGCGGCTGGAATTCCGATATTCCGCTCTAGCGCTTCTGCAACAAGCTTGTCGTCAAACTTGTCCATATGCTCAACCATGAAAGCCCGCGTGGTCCGATGATCGACAAGATCGGCCAGGTCCTGCGTCAAGTCGGTCCCGATGAATTGGGCAAGTCGGGCAATCACGGCGCGCTTGTTCTTCACTGCCCAGTGATAGGTCGTGAGGAGCGTATCGGGCTCGTTGTGCCGCGCGTACCAGCTCAGCAAATGGGTGAAATAGTCGCAGCCACCCGGCCCTCCGCCCATGAAGAACGGCATGAATTCCTCCATCGGGATCGCATCGCGCTCGATATGCCAGCCATTGAAGAAGCGGTAGAAGGAGACAAAGCATTCCTTGGGATCGCGCAGGGTCACGACGTAGCGCATGCCCGCAGGCAGCCGTTCATATTCGCGATGAGATTTGAAGCCGCGTGGATCCGCTTTTTGCGGGGCATTGAGGTCCAGCCCGATCATCGTGCCGGTATCGTCCCAGGGGACAACCCGGCTGATATCGTCGAAATCCATGTCGCCACCCGTGCGTAGCTGATGGAACATCTGCTGCATCAAAGTCGTGCCGCTCTTGGCCCAGGGCGTGATAAAGACATCGCCCACTTGCGGCTCATACGGGCGATAGTCAGGCGATGGCTTAGCGGCCATAGCCTCCATATTCTCCGCGAATTCCTCGATAGATCGCGCACGTCCGGCCATATCTTTATCCTTCTGTTTGTGCGCCCTTGTGATGGATTGGCAGGAGCAGGGCTTTCAAGCAAGCCAGTTGCCGGTTTAAAGGCATCGAATGGCTCGCTGGAGATACAACAGGCGCAAGCAACGCTGGTCGCGCTGGGCGACACCAGTGCTAGCGATTGGGCTTGTGGCGGCATGGTATCTCACCAAGCCACTTGTCGCGCCGCAGGAATGGGTCAAGATTGGTGCGCGCTTTGGGACATGCGGAGAAAAGGGGCGTCCTTTTCACTGCGTCAGCGACGGCGACACCGTGACGATCGGCTTCGGCGCCAATGCCCGCCGCATTCGTCTGACCGGGTTTGATGCGCCTGAGATCGCCGGGCGGTGCGATGCGGAGAGCACGCAAGCCTTGCTGGCTCAACGCGCTCTGCTCGATTGGCTGAACAAGGGACAGTTCGAATGGGATGGCGGCACCAGCCCGCCGCGCGATCGCTATGGCCGCGAGCTGCGTGCAGCGCGCCGAGTAAGCAGAGATCGCGAGATCCAGCATCTCGCTGAATACATGATCGACGTCGAGCTCGCAGAAGGCGGTGCCATCTGGGAGCGCCGCGATTGGTGCGACTAGCGCTCCTAAAGCCCGCCTGCTTCAGCCCCCTAACCCAACACGCATAAAAAAGGGGCCGAAGCTTTGAAAGCTCCGGCCCGTTCCAGGTGTTCGTTCGCAGGAGGAACGAGGTGAGGCGGGGAGAGGGGAGAGGAGAAGAAGTCTCTCCCCGCCAAACTTGATCATTCTTGCGGGTCGCGTCGCGAAAGGGGGAAACCGGTTCCCACTTTTCGCGCGACGCTCCCTTAATTGTAGGCGCGTTCGCCGTGCTCGTTGATGTCGAGGCCGTCGACTTCGACTTCCTCGGTGACCCTGAGGCCAATTACGAGCTTGACGATGTATGCAGCGATCAGCGTGCCGACAGCGGCCCACACGATGGTGACAAGCACGCCGTGGGTTTGCGTCCAGAGCTGCGCACCGACCGAAGTCGAGCCATCGCCAGGGCCTCCGAGGAAAGGCTGATAGACAAGGCCGGTGCCGATTGCGCCAACGATGCCGCCGATCCCGTGGATGCCGAAAGCATCGAGCGAGTCGTCATAGCCCAGCTTTGCCTTTACCTTGGCTACGAAGAAGTAGCAGACGACCGAGCTGGCGATGCCGAGCAGGATTGCCCCGAACGGGCCGCTGTTGCCAGCTGCCGGAGTAACGGCAACCAGACCAGCGATAACGCCCGAGCAGAAGCCGAGGGCCGAACCTTTGTGACCGGCAAGACGCTCGATAACCATCCAGGTCAGCGCACCAGCAGCGGTTGCAACGAAGGTGTTGAGCATGGCGAGGCCTGCGAAGGCGTCGGCTTCCAGAGCCGAGCCTGCGTTGAAGCCGAACCAGCCCACCCACAGCAAGCCCGTGCCGACCATGGTCAGGGTCAGGCTGTGCGGCGGCATCGGCTCTGCCGGATAGCCGCGGCGCTTGCCGAGCAGGTAGGCGAGGACCAGGCCAGAGACACCGGCGTTGATGTGCACCACGGTGCCGCCAGCGAAGTCCAGCGCGCCCTTTTCGAACAGATAGCCGCCGCCCGCCCAGACCATGTGCGCGATCGGGAAGTAGACGATGGTCAGCCAGATCGGCACGAAAGCCATCACAGCGGAGAACTTCATGCGTTCTGCCGTCGCCCCGAGGATCAGCGCCGCGGTAATCGCAGCGAAGGTCATCTGGAAGCTGATGAAGACGAATTCGGAGATGACTTCATCCGAGAACGTCGCGGCCGTGCTTTCGTACGTACTCGCCGTCAGGAAGGCGTTGCCCCAGCTGTAGAAGGCATTGCCTTCAGGACCGAAGGCGGTCGAATAGCCCCACATCACCCACACGATCATCGCAAGCGCAGCGGTGGCGCCGATTTGCGTCATGGTGGAGAGCATGTTCTTGGAGCGTGTCAGGCCGCCATAGAACAGCGCGAGACCGGGCAGGATCATGAGCAGGACCAGCAGGGTCGAGGTCATCATCCATGCGTTGTTGCCCGGGTTGGGCACGGCGGGCGCGGCTTCTGCCGCCGCTTCGGCCACTTCGGCAACGGCTTCAGCCGCTTCGGCGACAGGCGCAGCGGCGAAAGCCGGGTGCGCCATGACCACGCCGCCCAAGGCAAGCGCAGCGAAAGAAAGAATCTTGCGGTTCATCAGTGAAGTCCCCTTCATCACAGCGCAGTTTCGCCAGTCTCGCCGGTGCGAATGCGTGTCGCGTTGGCAAGGTCGAGCACGAAGATCTTGCCATCGCCGATGGCGTCCGTGCTGGCGGTCTGCTGGATGGTCTCAACCACCTGAGCGGCGATATCGTCGCTTACCGCGACTTCGATCTTCACCTTCGGCAGCATGTTGGTGGAGTATTCCGCGCCGCGGTAGATTTCGGTCTGCCCTTTCTGGCGACCAAATCCCTTCACTTCCGACACGGTCATACCTGCAACGCCGATGCCACCAAGGGCCTCGCGGACGTCGTCTAGCTTGAACGGTTTGATAATGGCGATGATGAACTTCATCCGTGCCCCCTTATTGTTTCGGGCCTTCGGTCTTTCAGCGACACCCGGCTTTCGCAGGTGCAGCAAGAGGTGTGCCAATTTGCGGAGTCGCAGGGGAATCCAGAAGTTAACGAGAAATTACCGGCGTCCCCGAGGGAATTGCTGCCTATAATTTGAGCGCGTGATTACTTTTTGGGCAATAGTATACTTGACAAAGCAGCCTATGATTCGCACCATTGGGATGCGTGACAGGCTGACATAATCAAGGGTTGCTGTTGCCTAGAAATAGGCAGAGAAAATGGCGAAGGCCGATGAGAAGGTAATCGAGATAACGCCCGCTATGATTGAGGCGGGGGTTTCCGTTTTGGATGAAGAGGGGGTTTTTGTTTCTGACCCGTACTCGCTTGTTCGCCGGGTTTATACTGCCATGGTTCGCTAAGGGCGAACTCCACATCATCAGTTTCCCTGTCCGGACGCAAGAACGCGCCTAAGATTAGCAAAATCCGCCCAAGGTCTTCTGCGGCGGCAACAAGAGTGTATGCCGTGATCGGCGTTTCCCTTATGGCGCTCTTGTTTAGAACGCTCTTGCGATTTCCTGTGACGGGAGGGCTTTGAGAAAAGTCCGCGCGTTGATGTAGTACGTCATTCCTAAATTGCGCGATGATGGAGAGTTGTTGGAAGGCTTTGTCTAGTTCCTTTGGAAATTTTTGCCCTTTCGCCTGGTAAATGCGTCGAATGTTAGTCATCGCCTTGTCGGTGCGCAGACCAGAAAAAATCGCGAGAGATACTTGCTTATCAACTCCGGCAGTTTGCTCAAGTAAGCTTCTAACCGTATCTTCAACGATAGAAAACAGGTGGATGAAGTTCCCAAGCCCACTAAAGAAAAACTTTTTTAGTTCTTCGTTCGACATGTTTAGGAGTGGATCATCTGGCATGACAGACACCAATCAAAAGAAAGAAGACGAAGTGCTTAGGCGGATGCTGAAGACCAAGCCTAAGCCGCACAACAAAAAAAGCGGGGCCGACCGCAAGGCCGACCCCACCAAGTTTATGAAGCGCTCAAGCCAGTAATATGGCCGCCACGCTTGCCGGTATTGATTTCAGAAACGCGGCCCTGATTAAGGCCGAACATTGCCGCAATATCGTGCTGGTAGTGCCCCTCGCGGAGCAGCGCCCAAATCTTGCGGATAGTTTCATCATTCAGTTTCGTAGCCATGTATCGTACCTTTCAACATGGTGCGATCTGAAGGCTTGACGGGCACATGGGATGCGTCCAATACGGGCGCTGTCAGGTCGTACCAGCCTCGCACCTTCAGAACAGTTTCTGCGAGGTTATCCTGATCAGAAGACCCACCGCGCCAACGGTGGGTTTTCGTCTTTTCAGGACAATCAACTTTGTAGCAATGCAGGTTTCGGGGTGATTCGCTAGAAGTGGCGGCGATTTATCCCCGCTGATTTTCTCAACGAAAAGAGTCAGTTGCGAGTTCAGCGCCTACGCCTTTCCCCCTTGAGCGGGGTGGGCTTCAGCTTCTTAGGCTGCGACTGCGCCAATCCGCCGATAGGTAAGGCGCTTGCCGGAGATGCCCTTGAGGGCTTCATCGGAGCGTTCAAAGTCTGACAGCTTGCGCGTGTTGTAACGGAAGTCGAACTCCGTGGTGTAGCGGTGCAGGTGAGCCTCGCTAACGTGGTGATAGACACCGACAATGCCGCGCTTGAGAATGGAGAAGAAGTTTTCGACCGTGTTGGAGTGGAAAACGCCAGCGCGGACATATTCGCCAAGCGAGTGCTTGACGACACCGTGTCCGGTGAACTCCTTGCCTACGGCCTTATAGCCGGGGTGGTCGTCGGTCATGATCCAGCTACCGCGATCCACGGTGGTCACGAGAGCATGGCGCAGGGTGTTGCCGTTGACATTGGCAACATGGAACGAACGAACCTTACCTTCGCGCTCAACAAGGGAGACGACAGGCTGCTTGCCCTTACCGGCGAACTGGCGACCGAGACGCTTGCTGGCGTGCTTGTTGGTTTCCTTGCCGCCGATATAGGTTTCATCAGCTTCAACGGTCTTTCCAAGGCCACCTAGCGGGGTGTTATCGGTATCGGTCATGGCTTCACGGATGCGGTGCATCATGAACCAAGCGGTTTTGTAGGTAACACCAAGCATACGGGCCATCTGGTGGCCGCTGATGCCCTTCTTTGAGGCACAAAGCAGGTGAGTGGCGAGCAGCCACTTGTTGAGCGGAACCTTTGAGGACTCGAATACGGTGCCAACGGTGACAGTGTATTGCTTGCGGCAGCGATTGCACTGGACAACGCCTTTACGAATTACGCCTTCAGGGTGTGCTTTGGTCTTGCGGCCCTTCTGAGGGGGGAGACGCTTTGCTTCACCTGATCCGCAATGAGGGCAGACAGGACCATCGGGCCAGTGAATGCCTTCAAGGTGCTCACGGGCTGCATCTTCAGATTGGAAGCGAGGGGCAAAAATATCGACTGCGTTTTCCATAGCAGTTTGATGCCAAACAGCCCCTGCTTTGTCAAGTATACAATTGCCACTTTTTGGGCAGCGACAGCTGCGCATACACGGGCAAATGGTCGGATGCCTGAGCAGCCAGCGCACTATGGTGTACGCCGCCGTCCACAAAGCTCCAATGCGGCGTCGTCACGATCCGGTCGAGCCGCGCAATCGGCTTGCGCGCCGGATAGCTCGCTCCGGGCGCCAATTGCTGCCAGCCCATGCCGAACTCCCGCATCGCGCCCGTCAGCCGACCCCATTGGTTGAAATCCCCCATGAGCACAGTCGGAAAACGCTGGCTCTGCTCTGCATGCCAGTCGACAAGTGCGCGGATCTGATCGCGACGCCTCAGGCCTGACAGGTCAAGATGTGTCCCTACCACTGTAAAGCGCGGCCCCCCATCCACGCTCAGTTCGGCAAACACCGCGCCGCGTGGCTCCAGTGTCGGCAGGTCCAGCGCACCGGCCGCAAGGCAGCGAAAACTGCGCCGGACAAGGAGCGCGTTGCCGTGCCAGCCAAGGCTCTGCGTGCGCCGCGCAACCGGGATCGCAAGCCACGGCGTGTCATCAAGCAAAGCGCGCGGCAGGACGCTGGCTCGCGGCCCGAAGCGCCTATCAACTTCCTGCAGGGCAATGACGTCCGCATCCACCTCGCGCAGCACACGCAGGATCCGTTCCGGATCGCGCAGACCGTCAGCGCCGATCGCCTTGTGGATGTTATAGGTTGCGAAGGTGAGTTCCACCCGCTTGCAATGCCCTTGCGCTATTCGCCAGCGATGTAGCGATCGGTTGCACGCGTCGGCAAGCCATCGATGCTCTGCGTCCTTGTTGCCATCTTGGCCTCCCATTCCGCCGGATCGGACTGTTTGTGCGCTTTCTGCAGCGTCATCCGCTCGTCCTTGTACTCCATGAACGGCACGCCCCAGCCGCAACTGGTCTGCACACTTTCGACATCAATGACGAAGATCTGACGCGTGCCGGGCAGCAGCGTGAAATGGCTTGCAAGCTCTTTCCACTCTTCATCCTGCGGCAGCACGGCGCGGCCCTTGCCGTAGATACGCAGGATCAGCGCGGGCCGGTCAAAGTTGCAGAACATGATGGTGATGCGGCCATCCGCGGCCAGATGCGCATGGGTCTCATTGCCGGAACCGCCAAGATCGAGATAGGCGACTTGAGTCGGGTTGAGCACGCGAAATGCGTCATAGCCCTTGGGGCTCAGATTTATCCTTGCGTCCTCAGCTGCTGTCGCGACGAAGAACACCGGCTGTTTTTCGATCATCGCGACATGCTTGTCGTCCAGAGTATCGGAGAAATCAGCCATCAGAGGAAGTCCTTCAACGTAGCAATAAACCGCTCGAACTGGTCGTGGTGGAGCCAGTGGCCGGCCTGTTCGAACTCGATCAATTCGGCGTTGGTGAAATGCTTGATCCGCCCGTCCTTTGCCGGGTTGGAGGCCCAGCTGTCCGCGCCGTACAGCAAGAGCGTAGGAGCGGTAATCGCGCCCCAGATCTGCTGCAGGAATTCATCCGCGATGTCTTCCACCGCCCAGACATTGAGATGCGGGTCGAACTTCCAACTATAAGTCCCGTCCTCGTTGCGGTTGATGCCATGAATGGTGAGGTGGCGCGCCTGTTCCTCGGTGAGGTAAGCGTTTTCCTCGATCATCCGCGCAAACGCATCTTCAATGCTTTGATACTTGCGCGGAATACGGCCCGAGGCAGAGCGCTTCTTCCCGATCCACTCGGCAAACCTTTCGGGGTAAGGCGTAGCGCGCAGTTCCGCCTGACGTTCAGGGCTCGGGCCCAAGCCTTCGATCGCGACGATCTTCTTCACCATATCGGGAAACACGCCCGCATAGCGCAGCGCGACATTGCCGCCCATCGAATGGCTCACAATGGTAACAGGTCCGACACCAAGCTGGTGAACAAGCTGCGCAAGGTCATAAACCATGTCGTTGACGCGGTAATTTCCGTCCGAGACCCATTCGCTATCGCCATGACCGCGGTGGTCGAAGGCGACAACGCGCCAGTCCTCGCCAAGGGCCTCAGCGGTCCAGTCCCAGCTGCGCGCATGGTCACGCCCGCCATGCACCAGCACCAGCGTCGGCTTTTCCCGGTCATACTTGCTCTGCGCCCAATCGAGATAGCTCAGCTTCAGGCGCTGGCTAATGAAGGTCTGCTGTGTGGGTCCGGTGGCGGTCATGGCAAATCCATGGCGCGAACCCAGCTTGGCTGCAAGTCCGGCGTTTGCTTAACGTTCCTTGGTGGCGGAGAAAGTCAGTTCGGGGTTGTTTTCCGCCTGGTAATTCACGTCCCACGGACTCTTCGCCATGAATACGAGGTCTCCGTCGCGATCCTTGGCGAGGTTCGCGCGGTTGAAGCTGGCGAATTCATCGAGCGCCTTGCCTTCGCCCTTGACCCATCGGGCGGTCGCAAAGGGCGAGGCCTCCAGCCCTGCCTCGACCTTGTATTCCGCCGACAAGCGGCTGATCAGCACGTCGAGCTGCAATTGCCCGACGACGCCAACGATCCATTGCGCGCCGATTTCCGGATAGAACACCTGCAGCACGCCTTCCTCGGACAAATCGTCGAGTGCCTTCCTCAGCTGCTTGGTCTTGGTCGGATCCTTGAGCTGAACGCGGCGCAGGATTTCCGGCGCAAAGTTCGGCAAGCCGGTGAAGCGCACCTCGTTCTTCTCGGACAGCGTATCGCCCACCCGCAGCGTGCCGTGGTTGGGAATCCCGATAATATCGCCAGCCTCTGCCGTGTCCGCAATCTCGCGATCCTGCGCAAAGAACAGAATGGGCGAATGCACTGCAATGGGCTTGCCGAGACCTGAAGGCGTCAGCTTCATGCCGCGTTTGAAGGTACCCGAAACCTGCCGCATGAAGGCGATCCGGTCGCGGTGATTGGGATCCATGTTCGCCTGGACCTTGAAGATGAAGCCGGTGACTTCGTCACGTTCAGGACTGATATCCCCATCCGCGCTTGGTTGCGGCCGCGGCGGCGGGGCGAATTTCGCAATCGCCTCGATAATTTCCTCGACCCCGAATTGCTTCAAGGCACTTCCGAAATAGACCGGCGTCAGGTCGCCGTTGCGATAGGCTTCGAAATCGAACGGTGCATAGCCCTCGCGCGCCAGCAAGCCTTCCTCCGCGATGCGCGCCACGCCATCGGCAGAGAGATGCTCGGCCAGCACCGGATCGTCCGCGCCGCTGGTGTGGATCGTCTTGCCCTTGAACTCCTTGCCGTCGCCTTCAGGCAGATGCAGCGCGCCGGTCTCGAAATCATAGACGCCCTCAAACAGTCCGCCCATGCCGACCGGCCAGCTCATCGGCGCGGTGTCGAGCGCGAGCTTGTCCGCGATCTCGTCGAGCAGCTCGTACGGATCGCGCCCTTCGCGGTCGATCTTGTTGATGAAGGTGATGATCGGAACGCTGCGCAAGCGGCAGACCTCGAACAGCTTCAGCGTCTGCGGCTCGATCCCGGCGGCGGCATCGAGCACCATGATCGCGGAATCGACCGCGGTCAGCGTGCGGTAGGTGTCCTCGGAGAAATCCTCGTGCCCCGGCGTGTCGAGCAGGTTGAAGGTGATGCCGTCGCGTTCGAAGGTCATCACGCTCGAGGTGACGGAGATGCCGCGTTGCTGCTCGATCTTCATCCAGTCAGAGCGCGCGCGCCGGGCCTGTCCGCGTGCTTTGACCTCGCCCGCCAGATGGATCGCACCGCCGGTCAGCAGCAGCTTCTCGGTCAGCGTGGTCTTACCCGCGTCAGGGTGCGAGATGATCGCAAAGGTACGTCTATTGGAGGTCATGTCAGTGAGTCCAGCGGATTAGCCGCGCAGCTCCGCCCCCTGCTTCGCCGCAGCCGCCACAATCGCATCGGAGATCGCCTTCAGGTCTGTGTCCTTGTAGCTCTTGTCCTGCGGTTGCAGCGTGACTTCGAGCGCGATCGACTTCTTGCCTTCGGGTACGCCTTCGCCCTGGAACACGTCGAACACGCGCGCGCCGACGATGTTGCTCTTGTCCGCTCCGCCAACCGCGCGCACCAGATCGGCGGCACGCAAGTCCTGCGGCACGAGGAACGCAAAGTCGCGTTTCACCGCTTGCAAGGCAGGCGGCGCGTAGGAGCTACGCGCGAAGCTCGCATTCTTCTTCTCAGGGATCGCGTCGAGGAAAATCTCAACCGCCGCGACTGGCCCATCGACATCGAACGCCTTGAGCGTTGCTGGATGGAGCATTCCGAAACGCGCAAGCACGTTCTTCGGCCCCAACCGCAAGGTCGCAGACTGGCCGGGATGGAATTGAGAGCCAGCTTCACCCATGGTCATAAGGCTGTTCACCGGCGCACCTGCCTCTGCGAGCAGAGCGCGCGCGACTGACTTTGCATCATAGGCATCGAACCTGGTCGCCTTTCCGGAGAGCCAACGGCGCGCGTCCTTCTCGCCCGCCATGATCACGCCGAGCGTCGGTCGCTCGTCGCTCGCGCCATCCTTGCCGCGGAAGTAACGTCGCCCAATTTCGAACAGGCGCAAGCCGGCAGCTCCGCGATCGAGATTACGCTTGGCCGCGCTGATGAGGCCCGGGAGCAGCGAAGGCCGCATCACCTTCATGTCTTCGCTGATCGGATTGTCGAGCGTCCAAAGCTCTTCGCCATCGGCAAAATGCTCGGCTTCATCGGCAGGCAGGAAGGACCAGGTTACAGCCTCATGGAACCCGCTTGCCGCCGCCGCGCGGCGGAGCTTGCGCTCGATCACCTGAAGCGGGGTTGCGGTTGGACGCGCAACACCGTCAACACGCGGCAGCGCGACGCTTTCCACCTTGTCGAGACCATGGATGCGCACGACTTCCTCGACCAGATCAGCCGGGCCCTCGATGTCGTGACGCCGCAGCGGACAAGTGACTTGCCAGTCGCTGCCAACCTCGAAGTCGAGGCTTTCAAGAATACGCTTCTGTTCGTCGGGAGCGATGTCTACACCGCCCAGCTTTGCCGTCATTGCCGGATCGAAGGTGAGCACCTTCGGCGCGCTTGGCGGCGAACCTGCATGGACCTTCTCGCTCGCCGTCCCGCCAGCCAGCTCCACGATCAGGCCGGTCAGCAGATCGAGACCATCGTCCAGAAATGCGGGATCAACCCCGCGCTCGAAGCGGGTGCGCGCGTCGGAAGCAAGGCCAAGCTTGCGACCTGTCACGCCGATGCGCGACGGGGTGAAGTAGGCGATCTCCAGCAGCACGTCGCTCGTCTCTTCCGTGACGCCTGAGTCCTCGCCGCCCATGATCCCGGCAATGTCATGTACGCCAGCGTCATCCGCAATCACCGTCATGGTATCGTCGAGCGTGTAGGTCTTCTCGTTGAGCGCAAGTACCTCCTCGCCATCCTTCGCGTGGCGAGCCACCACTGCGCCGGTGAGCTTCGCCATGTCATAGGCGTGCGCCGGACGGCCATAGGCGAGCATCACGTAATTGGTGAGGTCGACCAGCAGCGAGATCGGACGCTGGCCCGCGCTGAGCAAACGCTGCTGCAGCCAGTCGGGCGACGGGCCGTTTTTTACCCCCTTGATGACGCGGCCATAGAAGGCCGGGCAGCCTTCCGGATCATCCGTGCGGATTTCGATCGGGCACGGGCCGGAGGCTTCGAAGGCAGGTATCGCAATCGGCTTCAACGTGCCAAGCCCCGCTGCAGCGAGATCGCGCGCGATGCCGTAAACGCCCATGCAATCCGGGCGATTGGGCGTGATTGCGACATCGAACACCGGGCTCGTGCCCTGATAGCTCGCGAAGCTCTCGCCAACCGGCGCATCATCCGGCAACTCGATGATGCCATCATGCTCATCGCCCAGCTCAAGCTCACGCACAGAGCACATCATGCCGTTCGATTCGACGCCGCGAATCGCGCTCTTGCGCAGTTCCATGCCGTTTGCCGGGACGACCGCGCCGGGCAGACCCAGCACGCCTTTCATGCCAGCGCGCGCATTAGGCGCGCCGCATACGACCTGCAGCGGATCGCCGTCTCCGGTGTCTACAGTCAGAACTTGCAGCTTGTCCGCATCGGGATGCGGGGCAGCGGTCAGCACTTTCGCGACGCGGAATCCCGCAAGCTTTTCCGCCGGATCCTCAAGCCCTTCGACTTCGAGGCCGATAGCATTCAGCGTATCCGCGATTTCCTTTGGCAAGGCATCGGTTTCGAGATGGTCTTTCAGCCACGTGAGCGAGAACTTCATGAGGCCGCTCCCACACCTGCCGACAGAGTCGGCTGATCGAACGGGCTGAAGCCGTAGTGGTCGAGCCAGCGCACATCGCCGTCGAAGAAAGCGCGCAGATCATCCATCCCGTATTTGAGCATCGCGAGGCGATCGACACCCAAGCCCCAGGCGAAGCCCTGCCACTCATCCGGGTCGAGCCCTGCCATTTCGATCACGCGGGCATTGACCATGCCGCTACCAAGCAGCTCCATCCAGTCGTGACCTTCATCATCGCCGTTGCCGCCGACAACGCGGCGCCCACCTTCATTGGCATAACCGACGTCCACCTCCACGCTCGGTTCGGTGAAGGGGAAGTAGCTCGGGCGCAGGCGCAGAACGATATCGTCGCGCTCAAAGAAGGCCTTGAGGAAGGTCTCCAGCGTCCACTTCAAATGGCCGAGGTGAATGTCGCGGTCGATGACCAGGCCTTCGACCTGGTGAAACATCGGCGTATGCGTCGCATCGCTGTCCGAGCGATAAACGCGGCCCGGCGCAATGATACGGATCGGCGCACCATGCTCCACCATCGACCGGATCTGCACGGGCGAGGTGTGCGTCCTCAAGAGCATGGAATTACCGTTCGCATTTTCTGTCTGGCCTATCGCTTCGCTACTTGAGGCCTTGTCCGGGAAATAGAACGTGTCGTGCATGGCGCGCGCGGGATGGCTCTCATCCATGTTGAGCGCAGTGAAATTGTGCCAGTCGTCCTCGATTTCCGGGCCTGTCGCGACCGCAAAGCCGAGGTCGGCGAAGATTTCCGAAAGCTCGTCCATCACCTGGCTTACCGGGTGGACCGAACCGCGCGGGGCCTCCACCGCCGGCAAAGTCATGTCGAGCGTTTCGCTTGCGAGCTGCGCTTCGAGGGCCGCGCTCTCGAGGGCTTCCCTCTTCGCTTCGAGCGCATCGGCGATTGCGCCGCGCGCCGCCTGGATCGCAGGCGCTGCTTCAGCGCGCTCTTCCGGGCTCATTGCCCCAAGCGTCTTCAAGGCGAGACTCACCCAGCCCTTCTTGCCGAGCGCGGCCACGCGCTGTTCTTCCAGCGTCTCAAGCGTTTCGGCTGCGGCAATCGCACCGAGCGCTGCGTGTTTCTGTGATGTCAAATCGGTCATGGCGTTCGTGTTTCTCAGTCAAGCGGGCGCGCTAGCGGGAAATGGCCCGCTTTCCAACCTTGAAGAGTGCGAATTCAGTCCGGTTTGTCGAGCGTCTGTGCCGGGGAACCCCAAATCCGGGTCCGCGCCTCAACCAGGGAATCGAGGATCGGATGATCGATGCGCGCATATTCGCTTGGGCTCATGGTCATGAACTGGCGAAATTCGCGGCTGAATTGCGCCTGGTCGTGATAGAGGCCGTCCATCGCATCGGTCCATTTCTTGTCCGGATGGAGCATGAAGCGTACGAGGCTGCGCATGAAGCGCTGGCGCCGGATCAGGAGCTTGGGCGTAAAACCGAAATAGCGCCGCGTGACCCGCTCGAGCGTGCGCGCACTCATGCCTGATCGCTCCGCAAAATCAGTAACCGAGCTGAGATCTTCGTCCATCAAGACATGATGAACCTGGCGAATTTTCTCATCATCGCGAGTAGGCTCCATCGCCGCATCCATGGTCTCGACGATTGCCGAAAACTGCTCCTCATCGCTCGCGGAAGGATCGCACAACACCTCGCACAGGCCAGTCAGATGTGCGAATGCCGGGTGCTGTTCCCCATCTGCAACCATATTGGCAAGATCGGCTGCCTCTGCACGAACGAAGCGCGCCCAGCCGAGCGGGAGAAAGCCGATTCCCCACGTTCGCGAGGTGCCGGCCAAGAATTTCAGCGGCCGGCTGCTCGGGCCCGTGACGGCGCAGCGCACATCGCTTACTTCAAACCTGCCGATGCTCCCACTTGGCAAGTGGCCCGAGAAAAACCGGATCGTGCCCCATTCCGGCTGGAAATAATCGGTCACCAGACCGCCATCTTCGACTTCCAGGACCGCCCGGTAGAAAGTCGTGAAGCAGCCCGCGAACCGATCCGGCGGTACGAAGAATCCGCTGCGCACCTTGTACGACAATTGTGCGTCCCTGTTAGCGTTCTCACGTGCCATTGCGGGCCGTGTGCATGAACGGGCGCGATTCTACAAATGGTAATGCAAAAGGGGCGCCAGAGCCGATGCCCTAACGCCCCTTTGCAAATGTAGGAAAGCCGTTCCGCGGTTACGCGGGCAGAGCGTCCTTGGCCTGCTTGATGATCGCAGTGAAGGCAGCGCCTTCGTTCATCGCGAGGTCGGCCATGACCTTACGGTCGAGTTCGATCCCTGCAAGCTTCACGCCGTGCATGAACTGCGAATAGGTCAGGCCTTCAGCGCGCACTGCTGCGTTGATACGCTGGATCCAGAGCGCACGGAAATTGCGCTTCTTGATCTTGCGGTCGCGATAAGCGTACTGGCCAGCCTTCTCGACGGCCTGACGCGCGATGCGAATGGTGTTTTTACGACGGCCGCGATAGCCCTTGGCCTGGTCGAGCAGCCGCTTGTGCTTCTGGCGTGTGGTCACGCCGCGTTTGATGCGAGGCATAGTGTAATCCTTTTGTTTGGTGCGTCCCGGACATCCGTCCGGTCCTTGGCCAGGCCGCCCACGCGGCTAAAAGCCGTTCAAATCAATCCAGCCCGTAGGGCGCCCACTTCTTGACTGTCTTCGTGTCGGCTTCCGACAAGACAGTGGTGCCGCGGTTCTGGCGGATATACTTCGCATTGTGGCTGATCAGGCGGTGACGCTTGCCAGCGACACCATGCTTGACCTTGCCGGTAGCGGTGAGCTTGAAGCGTTTCTTCACACCGCTCTTGGTCTTAAGCTTGGGCATTTTCATCTCCTAAAATCAGAGACACGTCCAATCAGCCCTGGCAGCCCTTGATAGCCAGGCCGATCCATTGATTCGTGTCGTTGAAGGACGCGCGTTTATGTCGGCTTGCATCCATATGCAAGCCTTTCTGGGCCTCATGCGCCGGCGTTCGCATCCGCTCACTTGGCTTTCCTCGCTTCCGGGCAGGCAAGCTGCCCTCGCTGCGGACGGCCAGTCGGCCTTTGACTGCCGTGACCAAGCGAAAGCTTGCACACTTCACTGATAGCAAAGCAAGGACATGCACTTTCCTTTATGTTGGATACGCATGTTACACAGTCCTGAAGAAGAAAATTCAGCGGGCGATCCGCCTCTGCTGCCGGTTGAAGCGAGATTGAATGGTGAATTTTCGGCATCGCGCAACAATGCCGCACGCAAGCGGCAGTAGGAAATCGCTAGATATCCGCGAAAGGCTGATGCCCCGTTTCAATCAGCCATCGGGCAAAATCACCGTCCCGGATCAGCACGGCACCGGCCGGCAGGGAGGCGTTCCAGATATAGGCGTCGGCAGTTGCCGTAATCATGGCCGCGTCGGCCAGGCTTACTGCAATTTCACGCCGCGAGTATTCACTTCCTTCAAACGCATCAATTGCGGTAATATCCACTGCGCCAACCTCGTGACACACACCGTGTACGGTTGTGTCGCCTTGGGTGAGCGCCGGATACCAGCCATTCGGATCGGGGACCGCATGGAGCGTGCCGCGTGTTGCTGCGGGCTGGCCGGGGCCCAGCCCGGCAAGGAACGGCCATTGCGCAACATCCGCCCGCAACACGCCATATAAGAAGATATGTCTCAATGGTCGTGCGAGTGCGAAGCGTCCGCTCCGCTCATCGCTTCGAGCACGTCTTCCAGCCGCGCAGGTTCACCCAGAGCCAGGACTGTCCCGTCGCTGTCCGCATCCAGGGGATTGCCCTGCCAATCGCTCATCATCCCGCCCGCGCCTTCGACCACCGGGACGAGCGCAGCATAATCATGCAGTTTCAGACCGCTTTCGATCACCACGTCGAGATGGCCTGACGCAAGCAGGCCGTAATTGTAACAATCACCGCCATAAACCGGATAGGGCCGCTTGGGGTAAGCCTTGGCAACGACCCGCAAATAGGCATCGACTTCGCTTTCAGCAAAGGCGTGAGGGCTGGTGGTGGCGACGCTCGCACCTTCAAGGCTGCGGCAGCGGCGGGTCGAAACCGGCTTGCCGTTGAACGTCGTGCCCTGTCCGATGACGCCCACCCAGCGCTCGCCCAGAATAGGCTGGTCGATCACCCCGATGATCGGAAAGCCATCCTGCACCAGCGCGATCAGCGTCCCGAAGATAGGCCGCCCTGCGACAAAGCTTTGCGTTCCGTCGATCGGATCAAGCACCCAGCTATGCGAAGCGCCTTCGCGAGTGATGCCGTATTCCTCGCCGATTATGCCGTGATGAGGCCGCTCAACCTCGAGAATGGCACGCATCGCTGCCTCTGCCGCCCGGTCTGCTTCTGTCACGGCAGAGAAGTCCTCTTTCTCCTCTGCCTGCCAGTTTCCGCGAAAGAGCGGGCGGATCACCTCGCCCGCAGCATCAGCCAGCCGCTGGGCCAAGGCCATGTCTTGTGCTGTCATTTCTGGTTCTTACCGTTATGTTCAGGTTCAGGCTCGTCGATTCTCTTAGCCACTTGTGGCGGGGATTTGCCATGGGGGCAAAACAAATGGCCATCGCAAAAGCACACAAGGGCGCTCAGAATGCGAAGCTCAAGCCCGCTTTGCATTCCGCGCTTGGGCATACGCGCGATGGCGAGCCGCTTTCCAACAATCGTGCGCCGGCCGAGGATCTCGCGCCCTGGGTGGCCCGCGTCTATGCCACCAAGGTCGAGATGGGCGCCGAGGACACACTGAGTTGCGGCCTTCTGTCAGATACGCCGGTATTGCGCGTGCTGTTCTGCGGGGACTGGACAGCGCAAACCCGCGACGGAATCGGCCGCTACGGTCCTTCAGCGTTGTTCTTTGGTGCGCAGACCAAGCGGATGCCCGTTACTGTCAAAGGCAGCTTCGCGTCAGTCGGGGTGGCCTTGACACCCGGCGCCGTGCCTGCGCTGAAGGGCCCCAATGTGTCCGACACGCTCGATCGGATCATCCTCTATGACCACATCTATGGTCACAAGGAATGGGGTTCGAGCGCACAGATGATCGAATGGTTCGACCCTGAAGGTCCGGTCGAACGCTGGCTCAAGGTGGCGGAATCCCTGTTCCGCGACCTGCTGGCAGTGACCGGCGGCAAGAGGCCCGATCCGGTGATCGAGGAATTCGACAAGGCCGCCTTTGCCGATCCCAACTTGGCGATCGCTGAATTTGCCGAACACCACCGCATCGAAAGGCGCACGCTCGAACGGACGATCAAGAAGGCCTACGGGATGACCCCAAAGCAAGTCCTGCGCCGGGCCCGGGTGCTGGACATCGCGGCGCATCTGCGCGGAGTGGCGGACAACCGCGAGGAGGAAGAGGCTGCGCTCAAGTTCTTCGACCAGTCGCACATGATTCGCGAATTTCGCAATTACTTCGGGATGACCCCGCGACAATTCGCCAACACGCCGCAGCCGTTCATGACCCTCACCCTTGAATCGCGGCAGGCGCGCCGCCTGGAGGTTCTGGGACGGGCCGCGCCGGGGGCACCCCCGCCGTGGCGGGTGTAGTCTCGCGGCCTCGGCCATTAGCGACCAAAAGCCTGAAAACATTGCTTGGACAGTTAGATTTCAATAGAGCCTAGGATTGGCTGAACAAAAAAAGTGGAAAGAGCAGGAAGAACGAGGAGCAGGACAGGGTCGATCAGGCTGGGTGCCGGAAGGCGGCGAGACTGGTCATGCATGGCGAGGTCGCATGAACAAGAAGACTGCCCGTGGCAGCAAGCATGAAAGTCTGGATGGACTGGACCCGCGCTCTGGGACCAGCACGAGGGGGTCTCCCCTCTCGGCCAATCGGGAGCCCGCTAATGACCTGCGCCCATGGTTCGCACGCCTTGTCGCCGCTCGCATTGAAACCGATGACGACCACAAGATCGTCTGCGGCATGTGCAATGATCTCGCCTATCAAAGGATCGTGCAGCGCGGACGCTGGACCGCGCTGAGCAAGGACGGGGACGGCGTTTACAAGGATGAAGCGCTGCTGTTCGGCCCGCACTCACGTTATATGCCATTGACGTGTACCGGCCCGGTCGTTGCGATCGGGGTTGGCCTCAGACCCGGCGCGCTGGCCAGACTGACCGCGCATTCCATGCCAGACATGGTCGACCGGATCGTTCGCGGCGACCCGCTGGGTCTCGTCGAAACGAATATGGCAGAGGAATATCCAGCCAGCGGCACTCCGCAAGACTGGAATGTGCGGATGGAGGAGCGCCTGCGCGCATTGATCAAGCGGCTCGACCCGGAACCGCCCGATCCCGTGTCCACTGCATTCGAGCATGCGGCATTCATGGACCCCAACATCGCGCCGGGCGATGTTGCAGAAGAGCAGGGGATCAGCCTGCGCCAGCTAGAGCGGATCGTGAAGCGGGATTTCGGCATGTCGCCCAAGAAGGTCCTGCGCCGGGCTCGTGCGCTTGATCTAGCGGCGCAATTGTGTGGTGTGGCAGACGAAAATGAAGAGCAGGAACTGCTGCTGCGCTATTTCGACCAGTCGCACCTGATCCGCGAATTCCAGGCCTTTTTCGCGAATACGCCCGCAGCGTTCCGTTCAACCCCGCACCCGCTTATGACCATTACACTGGAGACGCGGCAAGCGCGACGGCTTGAAGAGCTCAAGCGCATCGCACCGGGCGAAAAACGCCCGTGGGAAGCGCAGTAAATTCAGGATTGCGCGAGACGCAAGTGCTGCGGGCGACGTCTAGGAATTAAGCGCCACGACGCAGACCACGAATGCCCAGACAGCGAGCGCTGACCCGTATGTTTTTGGCGACAATCGCACGTTTCTCTCCCCCAAGCTCAACGTGAAGACGCAAGACTAGCTTGAGTTTTGCAAAGCACCACCCCCAAAATGCATCGGGGATCATGGGCCGTGCGATAGGACCGTCAGTCAAACAGGCTGGAAACAGAACTCTCGTCGGCAATTCGGCGCACCGCTTCACCGACCAGCGGCGCAATGGTGAGAATTCGGATGCGCTCCGCTGCGCTTGCTGCATCGGTCGGACGGATGCTGTCTGTGATGACCAATTCCTTGAGCGCAGAGCTTTCAACCCGTGCCACTGCCCCCCCGGAAAGGACCCCATGGGTAATATAGGCCGCAACCGATTTCGCGCCCTCATCGAGCAAGGCCTGCGCCGCATTGCACAGCGTGCCGCCCGAATCGACGATGTCGTCGATCAGGATGCAGTGCCGCCCCTGCACATCGCCGATGATGTTCATGACTTCGCTTTCGCCCGGCCGGTCGCGGCGCTTGTCGACGATCGCGAGCGGCGCGTTGTCGAGCCGCTTGGCGAGCGCCCTTGCGCGAACCACGCCGCCGACATCAGGGGACACTACCATCAGGTCCTGGTCGCCGTAGCGGGCCTGAATATCCGCCGCCATCACGGGCGCTGCGTAAAGGTTGTCGGTCGGGATGTCGAAGAAACCCTGGATCTGCCCTGCATGAAGGTCCACCGCGAGGACGCGGTCAGCACCGGCCTCAGTGATCAGGTTTGCGACCAGCTTCGCCGAGATCGGCGTGCGCGGGCCGGGCTTACGGTCCTGCCTAGCATAGCCGAAGTAGGGCACGACGGCGGTGATCCGCTTGGCCGACGCGCGTTTCAGCGCATCGATGCAGATCAGCAGCTCCATCAGATTGTCGTTCGCCGGAAAGCTCGTCGGCTGAACGAGAAACACGTCCTCGCCCCGCACATTCTCGTTGATCTCGACAAAGATCTCTTCGTCGGCAAAGCGCCGGACGCTGGCATCAGTGAGCGGCATTTCAAGATAGGCGGCAATCGCCCGGGCGAGCGGCAAGTTTGAATTGCCGGACATGATCTTCATCGGTTCCGAATCCCCGCAGCAAGTCTTTCTCTTATCGCCTAGCCGAGTGTCACGGCATTGCAACAGAGCAGATTGGAGTTGTCGTCAAGTGAGGCGCTTGATCATGTGCAAGGAGAAACTCAAGCCGGTTTATTCCACCGTGATTTTGGGCCATCATGTTGTCGGGGATTCTTGATGATGCACAAAGCCTCGATCACGTTGCTGTCTAGCTGAGGTGCCATGTCCGCACGGCTCGTTCATATCTATCTGCCGGATAGCCAGATCGGGCGGCTGGAGGAAATTCTGCCGCGCCATACCAGGAGGTACTGGCGCGAGACGGTCCCCGGTGGGCAGGAAAAATACAGCTGCATTGTGCAGCAGCGGTACACTGAGCGCCTGCTTGAAGAACTCGAAAATGCGTTTGATGCGCTCGATTCCTTCACGGTTTGCGTGATGAAACTAGAAGCGGTGATGCCGCCGGTCCATGAAACGTCCGATACCGAACTTCTGCTGGACAGGGATCTTCCCCCGCCCAACGCACTGGAACGCTTTTTCAGCCGGGATCGCCTCAGCACCGACGAGCTATACGAGGACATCGAGGAAAGCATCCATGTCCGCCCTTCCTACCTGCTTACGGTTGGCCTTTCGGCCATAATCGCCGGCCTCGGCATGCGCAGCGGACAGACAGCGGTCGTCATCGGCGCCATGATCATCGCACCGCTGCTCGGACCGACCATGGGCCTGGCGCTGGCAGCGACGGTCGGCAACAGCAAGCTCGGCAAGCAATCTGCATTCACCCTTGGAATTGGTTGCCTGGTCGCGGTCCTGGCAGGCTGGGTAATCGGCCAACTTGTCGCGATCGATCCCCTTGTGCCTGAACTGAGAAACCGGACTGCAGTCCAGCTTTCCGACGTGGCTTTGGCCCTGGCTTGCGGTGCCGCTGGCGTGCTGGCGTTCAGTCGCGGGGCATCTCTCGCTCTGGTCGGCGTCATGATCGCGGTAGCCCTTGTCCCGCCATTGGCCGCAGCGGGCATCTACACCGGTGCCGGATACCTTGTCGCCGGGGCCAATGCGATGTTCCTGTTCGTGGTCAACCTGGTGTGCGTGAATGTCGCTGGCATCGCCATGTTTCTCATACAGGGGCTACCGCCGAAGAGTTGGAGACTTACGGGCGGTATCCTGGCGATTTGGGCATTTGTCCTGATCGCGCTCACCTCGATGATGGCGGGCAGAATCTTTCTCGGCTGGGGCTCTTGGGATGCGCTTCTGTCTTACTTCGGCGAGATCGGTTGAGCGCCTCTTACTACCCCATGCGTGATGCGCCGACGTAAACGCCCGGACGGTGCCACAGGAACACGATTGCGCCCATGATCAGGGCGCACAGGCTCGACCAAAGCAAGGGCGCAAGCTCAAGGAATACCGCACTCACGCCGAGAACAAGCACATCAACCGCAATCGCTGTCCGTCCAATCGGCCAGCCGAACCGGTTCAAGAGCCAGACAGCGAGCACGCCGAACCCGCCAAGGCCGGTGCCGTGCCGGACCAGCATCAACATACCCTGCCCAAGCAGGGTGCCGCCCGCAATCGCTGCGACCAGCGGACTGTCGACACCGAGCCTCACGGTGTCTTCCACCACTAAGGAAAGTGCTGCGATCCCGATACTGGCGAGCACGGTGCGCAAGGCGAATAATGGACCTATCGCGAAATAGCCAAGCACGAGGAAAGGCACGGTCAAGGGGCCCAGCAGCAATCCGGGTGCAAGCGGTACGAATTGCGAGACCAGCAGCGCCGTGCCTGCCATCCCGCCAGCAACCAGCCCTGCCGCATGAAGGATCGCGAGGCCTGTCGCCACGAAAATGCAGCCGACTACAAGTGCCAGCGCATCTTCGAGAAGCGTGTGGCGGACAGGTTCTTCAGGCGAAGGCTGGCTTTCGCTCACCCTTCTTGATTTACCCTGTGTTCGGGCTTGTTGTTTGGCCCCAGGCGTCGGCGTTCATATCCGTTCACTTGGATTTCCTCGCTTTCGCGATCAAAGATCGCTTCGCTGCGGGCGGGCAGTCGCCCTTTCGAACGCCATGCGTTCGTTATTTGACCCGATGCTCACCTCTGATCCACCTGACCGTGCCAGAACTGGCGCGCATTACCACGCTATGGGTCGTCATCTTGCCGCTGCGCAGCCGCTTGACCCCGTCAAGCAGCGAGCCTGAAGTGACGCCCGTTGCCGCGAAGATGCAGTCGCCCTTGGCGAGGTCTTCGAGCTTGTAGATGCGGTCGAAATCGGTGATGCCAAGCCGGCGCGCGCGTGCCTTCTCATCTTCGTTGCGGAACACCAGCCGCCCGTTGAACTGACCGCCCACGCAGCGCAGCGCAGCCGCCGCAAGAACGCCTTCAGGCGCGCCGCCCTGGCCCATATACATGTCGATGGTGGTGTCCTCATCCGTCACCGCGATAACGCCGGCAACATCGCCATCGCCGATCAGCACGACCCCGCAACCGAGCCCGCGCAGCTCGGCAATCAGGTCCGCATGGCGGGGGCGGTCGAGCACACAAACGATGATATCACCGGGTGAAACGCCCTTTGCGGCCGCTACCGATTTGACGTTTTCCGTGGGCGATTTTGCGAGGTCGATCACATCGTGCGGATAACCGGGTCCGACCGCAATCTTGTCCATGTAAGTGTCAGGCGCGTTGAGAAGGTTGCCTTCCTCAGCCGCCGCAAGCACCGCAAGCGCGTTGGGGCCTGCCTTGGCCGTGATGGTCGTCCCTTCGAGCGGATCGAGCGCGATATCGATCTTCGGACCCTTGCCCGGAGCGCCGCCGACCTTCTCGCCAATATAGAGCATGGGCGCTTCGTCGCGCTCGCCTTCACCGATCACCACGGTCCCGTCCATGTAGAGCGTGTCGAATGCCTTGCGCATCGCTTCTACCGCCGCTGCATCAGCCGCTTTCTCATCCCCTCGGCCAATCAGCCTGGAGGCTGCCACCGCCGCCGCTTCGGTAACGCGTACCATTTCCAGAACCAGCACGCGGTCGAGTGCATTCTCGTGGGTGGGCTTATTGGCCATCAGGTCAGGATTGTCGTTAGCATTCATGGGGAATTCAGCCCTTTGCATTGCATGGAGGAAGCGAAGTCGTGTGACACGCGAATTTGCATCAGCGCTTAGCCACAAGCAGGCCTGCTTGTCGAGCATGGCAGAGAGGATATGGCCCGGGGTGACACGCCTTTTAGCACCAATCTTGCTGGCTGGCCTGTCATGCACTGCCAGCGCGCAGGAAAAGGACGCCAGGGCTGATTCAACAGGCGCTGTGGTCGATGTCCTTGCCGATGCGGACCGACTCTACGGCCCGCCTCCTCCGTTCGAGGACTGCACCGAAGAACAGGAAGCTGCCATCATCTCGGGCGAGATCATCGTTTGCCGCCGCAAGCAGGACCCGCGTGAGTTTCTGACAACCGGCCGGGAAAGCGCGCGCAAGAGGTATGCAGAAGAAACCGCCTTTGCGAACGATCCACAAGCGCCCGACGTTGCAGGCGATGGTATCTTTCGCGGTCCGGCCTCAGTGTCGGGCCTGTGCCTGATCCCGCCGTGCCCCAAGGAAGCAGCGCTGTTCATCGATATCGAAGCCCTGCCAGAGGCGCCGCCAGGTTCAGATGCGGACCGCATCGCGCGGGGGCTTCCTCCGATTGGTAATGAAAGGGGCACACCGCCCACAGCAGGGGAGTTGGGCCTGCCCGAAACCATGCCCGAACCTAATCCGGCAGGATTGGAAGCACCAGAGGAGGGGCCGTAAGGCTCTCCGAACCTTCCAGCAGGCTGAGCGCGTGCGTGACGGACTTCTCCGGCCCTTCATGCGTCACCATCGCGACGAGCACATCGCCGCCGTCGCCGGTGCGGCCGGTCTGGATCAGGCTTTCGATGGACACGTCCGCGTCGCGCATCGCGGCGGTGATCTCGGCCAGCACGCCGGGGCGGTCCGCCACGGTAAAGCGCAGATAGTTCGATCCAACCCGGTGCCCCGGCTCAACCGGCGGCATCTTGACGAGCTGTGAAACCGGTATCGAGAGCGGCGCGCCCACTTCATCGCGCGCGATATCGATCAGGTCCGCGACGACGGCGCTCGCGGTCGGGCCTTCCCCCGCGCCTGCGCCCTGAAACAGCAGGCGTCCGGAGAAATTGCCTTCCGCAACGACAGCATTGGTCGGGCCATCGACCGGAGCCAGCGGGTGCGCTTTCGAGACCAGACATGGCCGGACCCGCTGCAGCAGGCGCGCTCCGCCGTCCGTGTACTCAACATCGGCCTCGGCAATCAGCCGAATGACATAGCCCAGCGTGTCCGCCTGCGAGATGTCTGCAGCCGTAATCCGGGTGATGCCAGTGGTGCGGACACTGGCGAAATCGATTTCCGCACCGAACCCGATCGCCGCGAGGATCGCGAGCTTGTGAGCCGCATCGACGCCATCGATGTCAAAGCTCGGATCGGCTTCGGCATAACCCAGCCGCTGTGCATCAGCCAGCGTCTCGGCAAAGTCCGCGCCGGTGTCTTCCATCGTCGAGAGAATGTAATTGCAGGTCCCGTTGAGAATGCCGTAAATCCGCTCAAGCCGGTTGGCAGAGGTCCCCTCGCGCAGGCCCTTCACCACGGGAATGCCGCCCGCCACGGCCGCCTCGAACTTCAGCGGGACATCGCGTGCTTCGGCAAGTTCAGCCAGCGCCAGGCCATGGTGTGCGATCATCGCCTTGTTCGCGGTGACAAAACCCTTCCCGCATTCCAGTGTTGCGCGGGCAAGCGCCAGCGCTGGACCGTCCGCTCCGCCGACCAGTTCGACCACCACATCGACATCGTCGCGCCCTGCGAGCGCGGTCATGTCGTCTTCCCAGCCAAAGCCCGAGAGGTCCACCCCGCGATCCCTGGAGCGGTCGCGTGCGCTGACAGCCGTCACGACAATTCCGCGCCCTGCACGAGCGGCGATCACGTCCTGGTTCGCATCGAGCAGGCGAATGACCCCTCCCCCCACAGTGCCTAGGCCAGCCAGAGCAATCCGCAAGGGAGGCTGGGTGTCATTCATCGCGATGCTATCCTTATCCGCGAGACGCCAGATTCCCCACGCGCCTCCATTTTCACGCTGCGCCCTAGCGCGAGACGTGTCGCTTGTGGAGAGGAATTGTCTTGCTGACGGGCAAGCCAGGCTTTGGCGCGATGCGGCCTAAATGGCAGGCAAGCGCCGCTCGCAGGGACCCAGAGATTGCTTCACCAGAATGTAGTCCGCCGCTGCCTGGCGCCGCATTCCCGAATCCTCACTGTAAAGCGCCGCCGCTGGCAATTGCTCTGGCAGAGAGCAGGCCAGCCGGAACCAGCCGATTGTCTGGGGCTCAGGCGGGAGGGCCGCCGCGTCGATAATCTCACCCCACGAGACACCCCAAACCGGTGCGCGGCCCGGCCGGCGAAGCACGCTGATCGAGGCAGGAGTGCCGCCCTCGGTATCCAGAAAGATCTGCGTTTCCGTCTCCCCGGCCAGATTTCCGCGCACAGAAAACGCGTCGCGCACACCGGTGACAACCGGGGGAACATCGCCTTGCGCGAGCTCTGCCAGAATGGGCCGGATCCGCGCTTCAAGCGCGGGTGTGTGCTGCAATTGGCCGCTCGAGGCAACCAGCTGGATCGAGCCAGGCTTGTTCGCCACGGGGTTCGCGAACAGGATCACAGGCAGGCGCCTGAGCCGGGGGACCTTGCCATCGGCATTGAGTGGAACATCGGCGAGATAGGTGAGCTCTTCGCCCACGGGCACGCGTCCGCTGACAAGCGCTTGCGTGCGCGCGGTGACATACAGCCGCGCATAGCCCGGCGCGAGGCCCGGCGCACGTTCGGGTTTCACCACAGCCTGGTTGCGAATCTCTGCCCGGATCACAAGCTGGGCAGAAGCAGCGAGGGCCGCAAGATCAGCGTATGTCGGCCCGTCAGGCTGCGCCATTTGCGCTGCCGAAGGTTGTGCAGAAACGGCAGCGAAAGGCGCCGCGGCAAGCGCCACTCCAATGGCGAAAATTTTCAATCGCTCTCGCAAAAACCTAAATCCTAACAGCAAGTTAACTTATTAATGAGCCAATATCAGGAGCTTGCTCTCCAAGCATGGCCCTGATCGTTTCTTGATCCAATGCATTCAAGACCACAAGCACTGAATCGCCGCTGAACCGATAAAGCGTTTGCTTGGGCATGGCTTGCCCGTTAAAGCGTTTTTCCGGATTGCCAGTCATGGGGACATGAAATGACAGCAATTCAGCGAGGGAAGAGGTCGAAAAAACTCGGTTTTGAGAGACTGATTCGCTTGCGCGCCGGGTCGCCCCGCGTGAACCGGTCAGGAGAAAGTTGGAGTATTTCGACGCTCCGCGGACACGCGTTTGCGGGGTGGCTAGAGGCCAGTTTGCGCTGGCGAGAGTAATGGAGAGAAAGCGACTGGATGGCTTACGCTGACCAAGAGATGAGCGGCAATCGCATGGTTGCGATTGTGATCGTTGCTTTGATTCACGTCGCGGTTGGATACATGCTGGTCACCGGGCTCGCTATCGAAGCGGCCAAACAAGTGATCGAGCGTGTGACGACTGTTGATATCGAGGAACCACCGCCACCTGAGCCGGAGGATGAACCGCCTCCGCCACCGCCTGATCAACCGCAGACGCCGCCGCCGCCGGTTGCGCCTCCGCCGCCGATCAATATCGCACCGGCTCCGCCGCCGATCCGGACACAGCCGACGATCCCGCCGCCTTCGCCGCCGGTTCTGGTTGTGCCGCCGCCGGCACCGCCCGCTCCGCCATCGCAGGCGCGTGGCGTCTCGCCGAAGGGCCAGAACCGCTGGGCCGCCCGTATCCAGGAAAACTATCCCTCTCGCGCTCTGCGTGAGGAAACGGAAGGCACCGTGGGCGTCACGGTTTCGGTTGGCCCGGATGGGCGCGTGTCAGGATGCCGCGTCACTGGAACTAGTGGCTCGTCTATCCTTGACGAAGCAGCCTGCGCGGGGATGCAGCGGTACGCCCGCTTCGATCCTGCGCTGGATGCTGCCGGCAACCCGATCACGGCCAGCTGGTCAACTCGTATCGTTTATCGACTCAACTAATTAGACGGCGTGGTCGTGACGTGCGACCCGCAGCCTTTTGGGGACTTTTTGAAGAGGACTTTTCGCAATGATTATTGAACTTCTTGCTGGTGCGGCCGCTGCTGCGACCGAAGCGGCTCCGGAGAACAAGTTTGGCTTCGTGGAAGCCATGGAACAGGGCGGCCCGGTTGCCTGGTTCATCCTTGCCGTGATGATCATCATGAGCGTTGGCTCATTCTACATCCTGATCACCAAGCTGCTCGAGCAGCGCAAGATCATGAACCAGTACAAGGCCGTTCGCCAGAATTTCTGGCGCGCGGGCAGCATCAAGGAAGGCGCGACCAAGCTGGAAAAGAACAGCGCATGGCGCCAGCTCGTTGATGACGCTCTGAAGGCGAATGAAGACCACGGCAAGATGACCGACAAGCGTGAGGCGCATGACTACCTGCACGGTACGCTTCAGGCTTCGGAAGACTCGATCAATGCGAAGCTCGCTGGCGGCCTGCCGTTCCTCGCTTCCGTCGGCGCAACGGCGCCGTTCATCGGTCTGCTCGGTACGGTTATCGGTATCTACCGCGCGCTGATCAACATCGGCATCGCCGGTTCGGCTTCGATCGACAAGGTCGCAGGTCCGGTTGGTGAAGCGCTGATCATGACCGCGATCGGTCTGTTCGTTGCTGTGCCTGCAGTGCTTGCCTTCAACTGGCTGCAGAGCCGCAACCGCCGCATCGCAGAAGCCATGAACGGTTTCTCGACCGACCTGCTCGCTTACATGGGCTCGGACGGCGCGATCAAGCCAGCCGTTGGCGCAGCACCGGCGGCCAAGCCTGCGGCTCGCCCGGCGACCACAACTGGCGGCGTGCCAACCAAGTCCTGATTGATCTGGCAGGCGGCAGGGACGCTCAGAGCATACCTGCCGCCTTCCGATCCCCTCGGGAAGCCGCGATCAGGCCAAGGCTCGCCAAAGCCTGATCGCACCAAGCATTGAAACAAGAATAGGACTGTACAATGGCGATTTCGATGGGAGGCGGGGGCGATACCCCCATGTCAGACATCAACACCACGCCGCTGGTGGACGTGATGCTGGTGCTTCTGATCATCTTCCTCATCGCGGTTCCGGTGGCGATCCAGACGATCGAAAAGCTGCAGATCCCGGTCATGGAATCGATCGAGTCGAAGGATAAGGTTGAAAACCTGCTGCTGACGGTCAGCACCACGGATGCGGCTGGGCGCAGCGCGGGCGAGCCTGGCTATGAAGGTGCATCGCGGAGCGGAGAGTGCCGCGTGTATTTCAACAATATCACGCCGGTGACCTCGGAAGAGCTCTACGACAGGGCGTTTGAGCGGCTTGACGCGATCGTTCAGCGTGCGGGCGGTGCAGAGCAGATCATGAAGGATCCGGATCTGATTCCGCAGGTGCACATTCGCGGCGACGTGAACGCGCCGTGGCGCTGCATCGCAGGCTCGATCTACAACGTCCAGGCTGCTGGCTATCCGACGGTTGGCTTCATCTCCAACCCGGTCGAGCCCGGCATCTAAGCCGCAGACAGAAACTTAGGAGACATAAACCATGGGTATGTCAGGAGGCAAGCTCGACGGGCAGCCGATGACCGACATGAACATGACGCCGCTGATCGACGTTCTGCTCGTTCTGCTGATCATGTTCATCATCACCATCCCGGTGGCGACACATGCCGTGGCAATTGACCTGCCGCAGCCTAACCCTAATCCGCCGCCAGACATGGTCGATCCGATCAAGAACAAGATCGTTCTCACGCAGGACGGCCAGATCCTGTGGAATGCTGAGTCTATCGATCAAGGCACGCTGGTCGCCAACCTCAACACGTCCAAGGCGATGGTTCCTGAGCCTGAGCTCCAGTTCGAGCCTGAGGCCTTGGCGAGCTACGATCTGTCGGCACGTGTGCTGAACATCATCAAGGTATCGGGCGTCACCAAGTTCGGCTTTGTCGGCAACGAAAAGTACCGTCAGTTTGGTACCGGCGGGCCGGGAGCGGGCGGCGGCAACTAACCGCGCAGCCTGATAGGTCATGCCAATCAGAGGGCGGGGTGTGGAGAGGCACCCCGCCCTTTCTTTTTGACAAATGGATTGGGCTAAATGGGCTCGGGGTGGACCTATTCCCACTCTAACGGCTCGTCCACACGCATCGCTTCGCCTGCCAGGCTCTCTGCCTCCAGCAGTAGCTCCTCATCAACCGCGCCTTGCGGCACAGCCTCGCGCCCGATCATTGTCATCACCGGTACGGCAAGCGGGCTGACTCGATCCAACTCGACATGCACTAACTCATGCTGTGAGCGCTCAAGCAAGTCCGCGAGCCGCCCTACATCCGTCATCCGTGCGCGCGCATCCGCCCATGCCGCTTCCAGCAAGACATGATCGGGCTCATATTTCTTCAGCACATCGTAGATCAGGTCGGTCGAGAAAGTGACCTGCTTGCCGGTCTTGCGCTTGCCCGGATGCTGGCGCTCGACCAGCCCGCTGATCACCGCGACTTCTCGAAAGGCGCGGCGGAGCAGGTGCGATTCGGTCACCCATTCGACAAACTCGTTGGTCAGGATGTCTGGCGAGAGCAGCGGCGCGGGATCAGCAACCGGCTTCAGCCCCCAAACAGCCAGCGAATAGTCATTCGCGACGAAACCGGCCGGCATCAGCCCGCGATCCTCCATCCGCCGCGTGATCAGCATGCCGAGGCTCTGGTTCGCGTTCCAGCCTTCGAAAGTGTAGTATACTGAGTAGTGCTTCTTGTGATGCGGGAAGCTTTCGACCAGCAGCTTGCCCGGCCCCGGCATTTCGCTGCGCCAGTCCTGCACTTCCAGCCATTCGCGCACGTCGTCGGGGAATCGGCCCCATTTCTCGCGCTGGCTGAGCATCGCCTGCACCCGGCTCGACAGATGCGTGGTGAGCGGCAGGCGCAGCCCGCCATAGCTTGGGATCGTCGCGGATTTCTTTGCCGCGCGCACGATCAGGTCCATGTCCTTGAGGCCTTCCACCTCCAGGCTCATGCCTGCAAAAAAGAAGGTGTCGCCGGGTGAAAGCTGTGCGGCGAAGCGTTCCTCGACCTTGCCGAGCGCTCGCCCGTTCCGGAAGCGCACCATCAGCATTTCAGAGTCGACGATTATGCCCGCATTCATCCGGTGGCGCTGCGCGTGTTCCGGGTGAGTGAGCTGCCACACGCCTTGCCTGTCGCGGCGAATGCGCTTGAACTTGTCATAAGCGCGCAGTGAATAGCCGCCGTTCTCGACAAAGCCGAGCACGCGGCTCCAGTCCTCTTGCGTGAGCCATGAATAGGCCAGTGAGGACTTTACCTCCCTCAACAATTCGTCTTCCTGAAACGGCCCGGCGCAGGCGCAGGCCATGACATGCTGCGCGAGCACGTCGAGCCCGCCTGCGCGAAAGTCCTCGCCGTCGCGCATGCCTTCATCGACCGCATCCTTGGCCGCGGTCGCTTCAAGGAATTCAAAGCGATTGCCGGGGACGAGGATCGCGCGGCTTGGGCTATCGAGCCGGTGGTTGGCGCGCCCGATCCGCTGGAGCAATCGCGAGGAGCCCTTGGGCGCGCCCATCTGGACGACACAGTCGATGTCCCCCCAATCGATCCCGAGATCGAGGCTCGCGGTGCACACCAGCGCGCGGAGCTCTCCCCGCGCCATCGCGCCTTCGACCTTGCGCCGCGCTTCTGCCGAGAGGCTGCCGTGGTGGATGCCGATTGGAAGATTATCCTCGTTCACGTCCCAGAGCAGCTGGAAGATAAATTCGGCGAGAAACCGCGTATTGGTGAAGATCAGCGTCGTGCGGTTCGCCTTGATCTGCTCCATCAGCTGCGGAATTGCCCAGCGCCCGGCGTGCCCACCCCAAGGCACGCGCTCTTCACGTGGCAGCAGGATTTCGACTTCAGGCTTTGCGCCTTGCTCGCCCTCGACGAGTTCGACAGCATCGATCTCTCCCCAAGGTGCCAGCCACGCACGGAAACCTTCGGGATCGGCGAGCGTCGCGGACAAAGCCGCGCGCTGCATGTCCGGCGCGATGGCCTGCAATCGGCTGAGCGCAAGCGCGAGCAGGTCGCCCCGCTTGCCGGTCGCAAAGGCGTGAACCTCGTCCACCACCACGCGCTTCAACCCGCGAAACAGCTCGAAGCTATCGGGATAGGACAGCAGCAGCGACAAGCTCTCCGGCGTCGTCAGCAGCACATGGGGGGGACGAGTGCGCTGGCGCTTCTTGCGATCGGACGGCGTATCGCCGCTGCGGGTCTCGACCCGGATCGGCAGGCCAATCTCTTCAATCGGGGTGAGCAGGTTGCGCTGCACATCATGCGCGAGCGCCTTCAAGGGCGAGACATAGAGCGTGTGCAGGCCCTCGGGCGGTTTCCTCTCGCCCAATCTCGACGGGGCAAAATCGCACAAGGTCGGCAGGAACCCGGCCAGCGTCTTGCCAGCGCCCGTGTCCGCCACGAGCAGCGCGTGTTTCCCCGCGTCTGACGCGATGAGCATCTCGCTCTGGTGCCGCCGCACGCGCCAGCCGCGTGCCGTAAACCAGCGTTCGATTTCAGGTGGGATTTGCACGTCGCTCACGGGAGATGAGCGTTCGACCCACCCATGCGTTCCGTCAAGTCACGCGAAGAGGATCAGTCCATCTTCGGCGTCAGTCCATCAGCCTGGGCGATATGCCCTTCCACTTCGTGCTCGGCCTCTTCGGCCTGCTCGCCTTTCGGGAACGGTGCAAACATCGAAATAACGAGGATCACGCCTACACCAATCGCAGCAGTCCAATAGACCCATTGCGGATAGCCCGCACCTGCTGTCACACCGGCCAGAGTGGCACCAATCGGACGCCCCATATTTCCCAGCGCCATGTAGACCGTGAACTGAGTCGCTGCGACCGCTGGCGAGCACAGCTTCATGAAAACAGGAATGATTGCGATCATATACAGCAGCGCAAAGAAATCGAAGATGAGCTGAAAGCCTATCAGGACAGTGCTGTCAGTCCATCGATCGGGGCTGTAGCCCATTGCAAGGAACAAAGCGCCCAAGACAATCGCGGCGATCACCATTCCTGCACGGCTGCCGATCTTGTCGATGAACCAGCCACCTACCAACAGGCCGACAACTCCGCTGGCCAACGTGGAATAGAAGATGAGGTCTGTATACTCACTCTGGGCCCAACCCGCGGTTTGGGTGTAGAGTTGGGGGTGAAACGCTTCGAACAACCCGCCGGGAATTGCGCGTAACAACATTAGCGGCGCAAGGATCAGCGACAGTGGTGCAAGAATAGCCTTGAATGCGTTGCGCAAGAGCGGCCTCCAAGCCTCGACCTGGATCGCGCTGTTTCTTGGATGAGTTTCGCCCGAACTCCACGGCAAGCGCTTCTCACCTTCTCGTTCACGAATGGCCACGCCATACAGCATGACGATAAGCGGCACGGACGCGCCGCCGAGCATCCCTGCAATTACGCCAAAGTTTTCGAACAGGCGGCCACCCGCGCCTGTAGCAACCGCAATCCCGAGATACTGTGCGCCGAACATGATGCCCGCTGCCTTGGCGCGCTCGTCTTCGGGCATGATATCAATCGCCAAGCTGTCGATCCCGACATCCTGGAACGCGACTGCTATGTTCGCGGAAAACGCCACTGCTGAGATGAATGCAACCTCGGTGTGCTGTGGTGCCACGAATGCGGCGGCAAGGAAGGCAACGACGATCAGCGATTGCGCACCGATGATCCAGGAACGCCTGCGTCCCATCGGCAGATAGGTGTAGCGATCGATGATAAAGCCATTGATAAACTTGATCGACCAAGGCGTGGAAGCTGCCCCGACAACGGCCGCCGTCTCTACCGTGGTCGCTCCATTGGCTGCCATCCAGGCGGGGACGGCATAAAAGAAGAAGCCAATGGGGAAGCCTTGCGTGAAGTAAAACAGTAGCAAGGTCGCCATGCGCAGCCACTTGCTCTGAGTCAGTATCAACTCCTCGTGTCGCCCCGTTGCCGCCAGTGTCGCCATGTCTTGTCAGTCCCCCAATCGGCGTGGTCTGCCCCCTTCCCCAAGGAAACGTAAGAAACGCCGTGATCCCGCGAAGCAGCGTGGCTCAGGGTAGAATTAAAACATTGTATGTAAGCGACATTGTGCGCCCGCCCGATGGGCATGGCGTCATGCGGTCGAGCGGGAAGCTCGCGCGGAAAATTTCCGCGCAAACGATCTTACTCTGCCGCATCTTCCTCGGCAGCCGAAGCAGCTGCGCGCTCAGCCAGTTCATCCACGCTATAGCCGGTCAGCTCAGCCATACGCGTCTGCTCTTCGGCAGAAAGGTCTGCAAACCCGCGCGGCTGAGGCAAATCAGCGGTTGTGGCCTCCATCTGCGCTTCCATGTTCGCAAAGCTTGCCATCATTTGCGGCATCGCTTTCATCGAAGCACCCAGCACGCGCGGATCGCTCGACACCTTCATTGATTTCCTGGCGAAGGCAGCGCCGCTTTCTGTCGAGAAGAACGCGTTGATATCGGTCAGCTCCTTAACGTCGAACTGGATCGCGAAAACTTCGGTCATGGCCTCGCGCATCGCCGGCTCCATCGCATTCATCATGTTGGTCATGATTTCCGGCATGACTGCCGCTTTGCGCGCACCGCGCTCCTCGCGCGCCGGATCGATGATGGAGGCGGCTTCTGCAACCGCAGCGTCGTTCATCTCGAGCTCCCATGCCTCAAGCCCCAGCTGACCTGCGAAATCGGCTACGCGCGGCTCTTGTGCCTTGGTCAGGATCGGGCCAAGCATCCCTTCCATGCCAAACATGTCGCCCATCACTTCGGAAAGCGAGCCGGGAGGGATCATCTTGTTGATCACTTCAGCGGCAAGGGGAATTCGCGCCTCTTGCTCAGGCGTGAGCGGCTCAGCTGCAAACATTGCCATCATTTCCGCCATCATCGCGTCGTTTTCCGAGGCTTTGCCTTCGTCCTGAGCAATGGCAGGCGCGGACACAGCCATTGCCCCGGCAAGGGAAGCAGACAGGGCAAGAGAGCGAAGCAATTTCATGGGCGGAGGTCCTTTGAATGATTGAACGGCCAGCAGACGGCAATCAGTATCCGTTCTTGGTTGCCGCGATCCGGTCCAGCGTTGCCTGCCGCATCGCTTTCTTGTTCCAGCCGTAGGCACCGCCGGGGAGCTGCGCGAGCTGTTTGGCAATGCTTGTCGCGGTTGCAATGACTTGCTCAGGCTCCACCACGAGATCAATTGCGCCAAGCTGAACCGCTTCATCAGGGCCATACATGTAGGACTGGATGACGAGCTTGGTCAGCTGCGTGGGGTCAAGCCGCGCCTTGCAGATTTCCTGCGCGAAAAGAGGCAGGTTCATGCCGTTGAGTGTTTCGTTCGCGCCGAACTTGAATGCGCCCGCGGCGCCAATTCGCGTGTCGCAGGAAAGCAGCAGGAACTGCCCCATCGCAATCGCGTGGCCAGTGCAGGCGCCGACCACCGGGCGTTCGCTGCCATAAACCTGACACACCAGTCTTCCTGCCGTATCGAGCAGGTAGCCCAGCTCCTCCGCGCTCGCTGTCGGCATCCACTTGAGATTGAAGCCGCCGCTGAAAATACCGTCACGCCCGGCGATAACGATGGCCGTGGCGGCCTTTTCCGCTTCAGCGAAGGTTTCCATGAAACTGTCGAGCCAAGGGGGGTCGATCGCGTTGGCGCGCCCGTCATCGAGCGTGATCTGCGCGATGTCGTCTGTAACCGCGAGGCTTATGGACATGACTGAGCTCCTGCAAAATGTGTGGAGGCTTCAGTGCCCGACCGTTTCTCCGCGCTCAAGCCCTGACAGTGCAAGCTGCTCGTCAATTTGTGCGAGCAAGCGCTCAAGCCCGTCCTGTGTATCGCTCTCCGCGCGCGCAACCAGCACGTCTTGCGTGTTGGACGCACGCAGCAGCCACCAGCCGTCCTTGGTGTTGACCCGCACGCCGTCAGTCGCATTGACTTCCTCGACTTCCGGACCGGGATTGTTCTTGAGGCGCGCGCTGACTTCATCAATCGCAGCGAACTTGCGGGACTCGTCCACCTGGAAGCGCATTTCCGGCGTATTCAGCATGTCCGGCATTTCGCTGCGCAGCTGCGTCACCGATTTGCCGAGCCGCGCCGAGGCCGCAAGCAGGCGGACCCCAGCATAAAGCGCATCGTCAAACCCGTAATAAGTGTCCGCGAAGAATACGTGGCCGCTCATCTCTCCAGCCAAGGGAGAGCCAGTTTCCTTCATTTTGGACTTAATCAGCGAGTGGCCGGTCTTCCACATCAGCGGCTTTCCACCACACTTCGCTACGTGATCGAACAGCGCCCGGCTCGCCTTCACATCGGCGATAATGGTCGCATCAGGGCGATCCCTTAATAGGTCTTCGGCGTAAATCATGAGAAGCTGGTCGCCCCATATGACCCGCCCTTCACCATCAATCGCGCCGATCCGGTCGCCGTCGCCGTCAAAAGCCACTCCAAAATCGAGGTTCTTTGCCGCGACGAGCGCGCGCAGATCCTCCAGATTGGCTTCGACAGTAGGATCAGGATGATGATTGGGAAAATTTCCGTCGACCTCGGTAAAGAGCAGGTGATGCTCCCCCGGCAACCGTTCGGCGAGCAGCTCGAGCGCGGGTCCGGCAGCGCCATTGCCAGCGTCCCAGCCCACCTTGAGATTCGCGAGCGCGGCAGTGTCGATACCGTCGAGACCGCTCAGGAGGCGGTCGATATACTCGCCCATGATCTCGCGCGTTTCGACTTCACCGGTCCCATCGAGCCAGTCTCCGGCAGCGGCGAGTTCGCCGATCCGCAGGATGTCGGCGCCGAAGAACGGGCGCCCTTGAAATACCATCTTGAAGCCATTGTAATTGGCGGGATTGTGGCTGCCAGTTATCTGAATGCCGCCATCTATATCTTTGGCTGAGGCTTCCGCGTAATAAAGCATAGGGGTTGCGCCCATGCCGATCCGCACGACATCGCACCCGCTCGAAGTCAGCCCCTCGATCAGCGCATGTTCGAGCATGGGCGAGCTGACGCGGCCATCATAGCCGACCGCTACTTTCGATCCGCCTGCCCGCTTGAGCAGAGTCGCAAAGCCGCGTCCGATCGCGCGTGCATCATCCGGGCCGAGCGTTTCGCCGATGATCCCGCGAATATCATATTCACGCAGAACGGTGGGGTCGAATTGATGGCTCATTTTCTCATGATTTCCTGTGCTTGTGGCGCGTTTCTCCCTGCGTAGAACGCTGCACGGCGCATAGCAATCACAGGACACCTCCGAAACGGCGATTGTCTCAGATTTGGGCGGCCCAGCGTGAGGACCTAGCGCTTTCCGTCCGGAATCTCATCGAGCAGCAGGTCACGCGCTGCATTGGCTTCATGGACCTGGTCATTGGTTCCACCCCTGTCCGGATGCACCATGGTAATCAAACGCTTATGCGCCGCCATGATCTCTTCATGGGTCGCATCAGCCCGAACCGCGAGGAGTTTGCGCGCCTTGAAGATGGCCTGCTGGCGGGTCGATGGCCCGCGCAGGAAATCCCATGGCCATTTTCCGGTAATCCAGCGACACAGCAGACAAATACCTGCAGCAATAAGGACAAGCCGGATCATGGCTCAGGCAAGCTCCAGCTGCGGCGCAGGACCCGCAAATTCAGGCAAGCGCAGCTGCCCCAGAAGTTCGCGCAGCTCCTGACGCGCAACCAGATGGCTGGTGCCCAGTTCCCCCAGATGCCCTTTGTCGAGCAGAGTGAGGCCGGAAGGGAACAGCTCACGATAGATCACGCGCTCGGAAAGCCCCTTGGCGACACGGAAACCAACTCGCTTGCTGAGCTCTGTCAGCGCCTGCTCGATCCGTGCCATGTTACGCGCTTCAGTATGGCCGGTGCGGTTGCGCACCACGACCCAATCCATTTCGCGGCGCTGTTTCTCGATCGTCGCGCGGCTGCGTTTCATGCGCGCTTCCCAGATCAGCTCGGCATAAAAGCTCAGGCGCTTGACCTTGAAGGTCTCGCCTTCGACCTGGCCGATCAGGTCGAAATCGACAAAACTGTCATTCATGGGAGTAACCAGCGTGTCGGCCTCGGTGGCCGCATGACGCGCGAGCGGATCGTCGCGTCCCGGCGTATCGAACACCACGAAGTCACAACCCTGGCCAATCTCAGCGACCTTGGCCTCCAGCCCATCGACATCGCCTTCGAACACGTCAAAACGCGCAGTAGGCAGATCAATGCCGCGTTTGGCTGCTGTCTCCCCCCGGTTTTCGAGATAGCGGGCGAAGGTGCGCTGGCGCGGGTCAAGATCAATCGCGGCGACGCGCGCGCCCTTGTAGGCAAGCGCAACCGCAACATGCACCGCTGTCGTCGATTTTCCGGTCCCGCCCTTCTCGTTGGCAAAGACGATCCTGTGTGGAGTGGTTTGAGGCACGGAGCGGTTCGCCTTCCATTTGCTTGTGCGCCGCGCAAGGTGGCGGCTAGGAGAGAAAAATCATATCCAAGGGGACAGGCACGTGCAAACAGTCACCACGCTCGATTTGTTGAGAACATCGACCGCTGCCCTGCGCGCAGGCGGCGCGACAATCGGGCTGGTTCCCACAATGGGCGCCCTGCATCAAGGGCATTTGACGCTGGTACGGGCCGCACGCGACGCCTGCGATCACGTAGTCGCGTCAATTTTCGTCAATCCAACTCAGTTTGGCCCCAATGAGGACCTTGATGCCTATCCGCGCCAGTTGGCGGAAGATCAGGCGATGCTTGAAGGGGAAAGGTGCGCACTCTTGTGGGCACCGACAGTCGAAGAGATGTATCCGGAAGGCTTTGCGAGCAGCATTTCTGTTTCCGGTGTCAGCGACAATTTCTGCGGTGCTGCGCGCCCCAGCCACTTTGACGGCGTCGCGACGGTCGTGTGCAAGCTGTTCAATCAAGTTCAGCCCGACATGGCTTTCTTCGGCGAAAAGGACTTCCAGCAGCTCGCTGTGATCCGCACCATGGCGCGCGACCTCGACCTGACCGCGCCGCGGGTCGAAGCGATCATCGGCGTGCCGACCGTGCGCGAGCCGGATGGCCTCGCGATGTCGAGCCGCAATCGCTATCTCTCGAGCGAACATCGCGCAGCCGCCGCGACGTTGCCGAACGCCATGCGCGAAGCGATCGCACGGATTGAAGATGGAGATGAAGTACGAGAGACGCTCGCAGCGCTTGAAGATGCCTTGCTCGGCGCTGGTTTCTCCCAAATCGACTATGCCGAGCTTGCCGATGCGCGCTCGCTGGCAAAGCTAGATGCGCTTGGCGCAGGGGACGCGCGCCTCCTGGTGGCCGCGCGGATCGGCGGAACGCGGCTGATCGACAACATGGCGGTCAGCCAGCGCGCCTAGGCTTGACCCGCGCCCGGCTGATCAGCGCGAGCGACACCCCAAAATCCGGTGCGCTCGAGATAAAACAGCCAGCAGGTGAAGAAGAGAAACCCCAGCCCAAGCAGCCATTCTATCACTTCCCGGTCGCGCGAGATGAGGAAGAGGCCTTCGTCAGGCTTGTAGGAGAAACCCCAATGGGGACCGAACTCAGCCTGCAGCCAGGGCGACGCCAGGAACACCAGTTGAGCCGCCAGCATCAACAGGAAATATGACTTGAGGAACCACGGCGGACTGACCAGCGCCGATACGGATCGGGCCGATTTGCCGAGTATGGGCTTCAGCAATACGGGCATCACGAAACTTGCAACCAGGCCGTAAAATCCAATGATCGCAAATCCGACCTGAAGAGCTTCCCGTCTCAGCAGATTGTGCAGGTTAAGCTCCTGCTGATAATTCCATTGCTCGAATGTCTTGGGCGATTCGATCCCCAACACCCTTTGCCCCCAGCTGATCTCTTCCATGCCAACGACAAACATCACGAGGGCGAGGCCCGCCAGGAGAATGGCGTGCAGGCTCAGCCCCTTGTTCTTCAGTCTGTAGGCAACCAACAGCGCAACCGGCGCCGCGATCACGTAAAGGCCAGCCGTGAGCCATTCGACCAGCGCATCCTCCTGAACCAGTTGCCAGTAGTTCCAGGGGTTCGAGACTTTCTCGAATACAAACCGGGCCAGCAGGGCGAATGGCAACACAAACAGGCTGATTTTGACAAACCGCTCGATGCCCTTTGCGCGTGTCTTGAGGCCACGCAATATCGAATCCATCACAGGCAATTTCCTTCGCAGTGTGAGAGGGATCAGGCGCGTTTCGTCATCGGACTCGGCGCGGCTGGCGATGCCAGGCCACGCAAGTCTAACGGGAACCGCGCTGATCAGCCTTTGTAATAGCGGTGCTGAGTGAGAGACTCTGCCGAGGGCAGGCTGTTCTTCGCGGACGACCAGGCCCCGAAGTATTGCTGCGCCAAAAGCCACATCGAGAAGAACAGGAAACCCAAGGCAAGGATGCACTCGGCAGGTTCCTGATCGCGCGAGATCATGAAGTAGCCCTGCTCAGGAATGTAGCCATAGCCCCAATGTTCGCCAAACGCCTCTTTCAGGAACGGCACGTTGACATAGTACAGGTACAGCAGAAACGGGACGAGGAAGTACGGCAGCAGGAAAGCGGGCGGGCTCACAAGCCGGCCTAGGGATGCAAAGCGACCGTTCTGAAAAGCCGCGAGCAGTCTTGGCACCCACAACCTTGCGGTCATCGCGTAGAATGTCACGACCAGATAAGCGGCATCCAGAAACGCCTTGTTGTGCCCAAGATTATGTAAATTGAGCTCTTGCTGGCGGTTGGCTGTTACGAAGAATTCAGGTGACGCAATACCGAATACGCGCTGCCCCCAGCTGATCTCTTCCATCCCGATCACGAACATTCCAAGCGCAAGGATCGCGCTCAATACAGCATGCACAGCGAGCCCAGTGCGATGAAAGCGCCAAGCGAGCTTCCCGGCCCATAACGCCGCCACCATGTAAATAATGGCCGTGAGCCACTCGATTGGGCCGTCCTCGATCCCGGCGACATGCCAATATGTCCAGGGGCGGTTGATCTTCACTTCGACGAGGATAATCACCAGGATAAACGGCAGCACAAACAGCATGCGGCGGGCCAGGACTGCCGCAGCAGTATCCCGACCCAATGCTACACCGAACCAATCCAGCATTTTCAGGTTTGTCCTCGGGCCCACGCAATCAGGAGGCCCAATCTGTCCGAACAAAATACAGCGTTTCCGATACATTGCACAGATCGAAATTACGTTGTGTCCGCAAATTGCACAGGCCAACTCAAGAAAATTGGCGCGCACTGCGACCGGATTGACAAGGCGAGCGGATTGGCAAGGCGGAAAGCTGGAGCGGGTAAGGGGAATCGAACCCCTCTAGCCAGCTTGGAAGGCTGGAGCATTACCACTATGCTATACCCGCTCAGGGGCGCACATCGAACGTGCCGGGCAGCGCCTTTGCCATGGGCTGGATGGCGCGTCAATCCAGTGACGCCTCAGGCCTTTCACAAAGGTAACGAATTCAAGGGCGTGATCCCGCTATGGGCCAGACAAGCAAAACTGTACTTGCGATCAACGCAACATCCCGTAAGTCCCACCACCAATTCTCCGCATATCCTCCGTAATTCCTGCAAGCCTGAGATTTCATGCGCACTCTTACCCATCTAGAACGGCTTGAAGCCGAAGCGATCCATATCTTCAGGGAAGTTGTGGCCGAAGCCAGCAATCCGGTGATGCTCTATTCGGTCGGCAAGGACTCGTCGGTGATGCTGCATCTGGCGCGCAAGGCATTCTATCCGGCACCGCCGCCGTTCCCGATGCTGCATGTGGCAAGCGGATGGGACTTTCAGGATTTGCTCGCACACCGCGACAAGACGGTGAAGGAATACAATCTCAAGCTGATCGTGGCTGAGAACGAAGAAGCTGAAGCGCAAGGTATCAACCCGTTCGACACCGGAAGCGCGCTCTATTCCAAGGCGCAGCTGACCGATCCGCTCAAGCGTGCGCTGACGGAGCATGGCTTCGATGCGGCTTTTGGCGGCGGGCGGCGCGATGAAGAAAAAGCGCGCGCAAAAGAGCGCGTGTTCTCCTTCCGCAATGCTGACCATCGCTGGGACCCCAAGAACCAGCGGCCGGAGCTGTGGAACCTCTACAATGCGAAAAAGAAGGATGGTGAGAGCATCCGTGTCTTCCCGCTCTCCAACTGGACCGAACTCGACATCTGGCAATATATCCTTCGTGAGAAGATCAATATCGTCCCGCTCTATTATTCCGCCAAGCGTCCAACCGTGGACCGCGACGGACTGATCCTGGTGGTCGATGATGAGCGCTTCCGCTTCGAAGACGGGGAAGAGGTAGTTGAGCGCCACGTCCGGTTCCGCACCCTTGGCTGCTATCCGCTGACCGGCGCGACGGAAAGCGAGGCGACCGACCTCAGCGACATTATTCAGGAAATGCTGCTCGCAACTGGGTCGGAACGGCAGGGCCGCGCGATCGACAAGGGCGAAAGCGCATCGATGGAAGCGAAGAAGCAGGAGGGGTATTTCTGATGACAACCCCTGCAAACCATCCCGCCTATCAGGCCGAAGCGCTGATTGCCGAGGATATCGAGGCCTATCTCGAAACCCATCAGAACAAGCAAATGCTGCGCTTCATTACCTGCGGCTCTGTCGACGACGGCAAGTCCACGCTGATCGGGCGGCTGCTCTATGATTCCAAGATGATCTTCGAGGATCAGCTGGCTGCGCTCGAAAGCGATAGCAAGAAAGTCGGTACGCAGGGCGAGGAAATCGACTTTGCGCTGCTGGTCGACGGGCTGGCAGCGGAACGCGAGCAAGGCATCACGATCGACGTCGCTTACCGCTTCTTCGCCACAGAAAAGCGCAAGTTCATCGTCGCGGATTGTCCCGGCCACGAGCAATACACCCGCAACATGGCGACCGGCGCTTCGACCGCGGACCTCGCCGTTATCCTCGTCGATGCGCGCAAGGGTATGCTGGTTCAGACGCGGCGGCACAGTTACATCTGCCATCTGCTCGGCATCAAGCATCTGGTTCTCGCAGTGAACAAGATGGACCTGATCGATTACGATCAGGCGACTTTCGACCAGATCGTGGCCGATTACCGCGCGTTCGCGAAGGAAGTCGGCATCGAGGACTTCACTGCGATCCCGATTTCAGGTTTCAAGGGCGACAACATCACGTCTTCGCCATCCGCGAACACGCCGTGGTATTCCGGCCCTTCGCTGATCGAGTATCTGGAAACGGTTGAGCTTGCCAACACCGCGGCGCAGGCGCGATCCTTCCGCATGCCGGTGCAATGGGTCAACCGACCGAACCTCGACTTCCGAGGGTTCACCGGGCTCATCGCGGGCGGCACGGTCAAGCCTGGCGATTCCGTGCGGATCGTGCCCGCCGGCAAGACCAGCACAGTCAAATCAATCGTGACCTTCGATGGCGAGCTCGAAGAAGCAGTCGCGGGCCAGTCCGTCACCATCACCTTGAATGACGAAGTCGATTGTTCGCGCGGCGATGTGATAGCGTCGGCAGACGATCCGCCTGAAGCGTCCGACCAGTTCGAGACGACGGTCATCTGGATGGGCGAGGAAGCGTTGAAGCCTGGCCGCGACTACTGGCTCAAGATCGGCAGCCAGACCGTCAGCGCGCGGCTCGCCGCCCCGAAATACGAAATCGACATGGCGAGCTTTGAGCATCTGGCGGCAAAGACGCTGGAGCTGAACTCAATCGGCGTTGCAGAGCTGACCACGGATCGCCCGATCACGTTTGAGCCCTATCAAACCAGCCGCCAGATGGGCGGCTTCATCCTGATCGACAAGTTCAGCCATGCCACTGTCGCAGCGGGCCTGATCCACTTCAGTCTGCGCCGCGCGCAGAACGTCCATTGGCAGCCGACCACCATCACCCGCGAAGACCATGCGGCGATGAAGAACCAAAGCCCGCGCGTGCTGTGGTTCACCGGGCTGTCGGGATCAGGCAAGTCGACCATTGCCAATGCGGTCGAGCAGCGCCTCAACCTGATGAACCGGCACACCTTCCTGCTTGATGGTGACAATGTCCGCCACGGACTCAACAAGGATCTCGGCTTTACCGAGGCCGACCGCATCGAGAACATCCGACGCGTGGGCGAAGTCGCCAAGCTGATGACCGATGCCGGCCTCATCGTGCTCACCGCGTTCATCAGCCCGTTCAAGGCGGAGCGCCGGATGGTGCGCGAAATGATAGGCGAAGGCGAGTTCATCGAGATCTTCGTCGATACCCCGCTCGCGGTTGCTGAAGAACGCGATGTGAAAGGCCTCTACAAGAAGGCGCGCGCAGGCCAGCTCAAGAACTTCACCGGGATCGACAGCCCCTATGAAGAGCCGGAGAATGCCGAAATCCGTGTCAACACGGTCGAAATGAGCGTCGAGGAAGCCGCCGATTATGTCATCAGCCAGATCCTGCCGCTGAAGTAGCAGGGCGCAAAGGAACGATTGCGTATGATTCTGTTTCAGGGGCGCGAGGCGCATAGCCGTTCCTTCGCCAAGGCCGTCAGCTGGCGCATTCTCGGCAGCCTCGACACGTTCCTTTTGAGCTGGCTGTTCACCAGCAGCGTCAAGGCGGCCGGTGCGATTGCAGTGACGGAAGTCCTGACCAAGATGGTGCTATACTATTTTCATGAGCGCGCCTGGGCGAATATTGCCTGGGGCATGGCCAAGGAGCCGACATGAAACCGGCCAGCATGACCGATGCAGAACTTGCAGCGCATCTGGCGGAAGTAGCCGGACGGATCCTGATCGAGGTACGCGACAGCCGCATGTTCGAAGGCAAGGCGCTGGGCAAGGCAGGCGATGCGACCGCCAACCAGTTCCTGTGTCATGCCTTGCGCGCGGCGCGGCCTGAGGACGGGCTGCTCTCCGAGGAAGAGAAAGACAATGCCGATCGCTTGACGCAGTCGCGGGTATGGATCGTCGATCCGGTCGACGGCACGCGCGAGTATGGCGAGGAACGCAGCGACTGGGCGGTCCATGTGGGGCTCTCGATTGACGGTATCGCGACCACGGGCGCGGTGGCGCTGCCCGGCCTTGATGGCGGGATTGTGCTCCGGACCGATGGGGCGAGCGATCTTCCCGCACCGGCTGAAAAACCGCGCCTGGTCATCAGCCGCACGCGCCCGGCAGCCGAAGCGGTGGCTGTGGCAGAAGCGATCGGCGGAGAGCTTGTCGCCATGGGCAGTGCAGGTGCCAAGGCGATGGCGGTCGTGCGCGGCGAAGCGGAAATCTATCTTCACTCAGGTGGGCAATATGAATGGGACAGCTGCGCGCCGGTGGCCGTGGCAAAGGCGCATGGCCTCCACTGCAGCCGGATCGATGGCTCGCCGCTGGTCTACAATCGGGCTGATACTTATATGCCCGACCTGCTCATCTGCCGTCCAGAATGGGCGGAGCGGGTGCTTGAGGAAGTCTCCAGGCTTGTTAGCTGATCAGGTGCCGGGCTTCGCTTCTGCGGAGCTTTCACCCGCACGTTTGGCAGCTTTTTCTGCCACCTTGTCTTGCGGAGGCGAGAACGAGATCACGGTGTCGCCCGCGCGCGGTTCCGGCTTCGCGGCATGGCTGAAGAAGCGCAACCGCCCGCTTTCGCGCAGCACCAGCAAGAGGTGGGCGTCTTCCGGCAGCTTCTTGAGAGCGTCTTCAAAACTGAATGCGTCTGACAGTTTGGTCTTGCGGAAGACCCAGCCCTGCGCCTGCCGGTCGTTGACCTCCGAAACACCGAAGCCCGCTTCAAACAGGGCGCGGCCACGGATCGACTCAGGCAGCGAATGGCGGTCGTATTCATCGACCATTTCGCCCAGCTGATAGACCGAGTCGCGCCCGATTTCGTGCGCGAACTCGTTGCAGACCAGCGCGTTATAGGCTTCATTTTCGGTCGCCGCGACAAGCACCTGGAACGGCGAGAGATCGAGGTTGTGCTCGGTCGCTTCGTTGAGGATTTCACCGTGATAGAAGGGCAATCCTTCACGCCGGGCCGCAGCCAGCTTCTGCCAGCTCGCATCGACCACCATGACTGGCGTGTCGAGCGCCTTCATCTCCTTGGCCAGCGCAATGCTCCATGGGGTCGAACCAACGATGAGCAAGCCCGGCCGGCTCTCTCCCTTCACGCCCAGCCAGCGCGCAACCAGTTCCAGCGTGAAACCGTGCGCCAGGATCGTGACGACCACGACCGCGAAGCTGAGCCCGATCAGGACCTGCCCATCGGGTTGACCGATCTCTGTCAAACGCAGGGCGAACAGGCCTGAGATCGCGACAAGCACGATCCCGCGCGGTGCAATCCAGGCTATGAAGGCTCGCTCATTCCACGGGATCGAGGAGCCGAGCAGGCTGATAAAGACAGTCAGCGGCCGCACTACGAACAAGAGTGCGAGCAGGAAGAGCATGTATCGAAAGCCCTCCGGGCCGCGCGGGTCGAGCGCGCGCAGTTCGCTCCAGTCGAGCGAGGCCGAGAGCAGGATGAATATGCCCGAGACCAGCAGGATCGCGACATTCTCCTTGAACGGATGGATCGAGCGCATCGAGGAGACATTCATGTTCGCAAGCGCGATCCCCATCACGGTGACCGCGACCAGCCCCGCCTCGTGCTCGATCTGGTTGGTAAGCACGAAAACCCCGATCACTGTGGTCAACAGCACCGGCACTTTCAGGAATTCAGGAATCGCTCCGCGCGGGAACAGAAATGCGATCACGCGCGCGGCGGCATAACCGACCAGCCCGGCAATAGCTGCGGCAATGATCAGCGGCGGGACAACTTCGACCAGGGAGGCACCAGGACTTTCCGCCACTTTCCGGAAGTATTCGTAGGCAATCACGGCGCACAGTGCACCCGTCGGATCGTTGACGATGCCTTCCCACTTAAGGACCGATCCAGGCCTGGTCTGGATGTTCGATTGCCGCAGCAGCGGGATGACAACGGTCGGCCCGGTAACGATCAGGATGCCGCCGAAGAGGACAGCGACCGGCAAGGATAACCCGCCAATATAATGCGCAGCGAGCGCGCCCAGCGCCCATCCGATGACAACGCCAATCGTGGCGAGGCGCCACACGCCGCTGCCTGAGTGCCTGAGCTCGCGGTAATCGAGGCTGAGCCCGCCTTCGAACAGGATAAGCGCGACCCCGATCCCGATCATCGGTTCAAGCAGGTCGCCAAAAGCCGCGTCAGGATCGAGCGCATATTCAGGAAAGAAGCTGCCCATCACCGGCCCGGCCAGAAAACCGGCGACCAGCATCAGGACAATCGCTGGCCAACCCGTCCGCCATGCAAGCCACTGCGCACCGATGCCGAGCACGCCGACGGTCGCGATTACGAGTGCTTGCGATTCCATGGCGTTCCGGCGTGATCCTTTCCGTTAGCTCACTGTTCCAACGCTTCGCTCAGCGCTTCTTTCCCGCGCGCGTCAAATCAGGAGAGGTTTTACGCCCCTTCAAACGCCATCAGGGCTTCAACGGCGATCTGCGAAGCGCGCAATCTGTCCGCGCCGCCAAGCTCTGGCAAATCAATCACGAACATCGCGTGCGACACAGTTGCGCCCGCCTGCCGCAGCAGCTCCGCTGCCGCCAACGCAGTGCCTCCGGTTGCGATAAGGTCATCGACGATAGTGACATTCTGACCCTTGGCAATGGCGCTCGGATCGATTTCCAGCCGGTCAGTGCCATATTCGAGGGCATAGTCGATGCCGATCGTCTCGATCGGGAGCTTGCCCGGTTTGCGCACAGGAATGAAGCCGAGGCCCAATTGAACCGCTACCGCCGCGCCAAAGATGAAGCCTCGCGCTTCCATCCCTGCAATGGCTTCAGCACCGCTTGCCGCGACCCGTTCGGCAAGATTTGCAACACTCGCCTTAAGGCCCGCCCCATGGCCAATGAGCGTGGTGATATCGCGGAACTGGATACCGGGCTCTGGAAAATCGGGCACCGTTCGGATGAGCCGCTTGAGTTCGTCAGGTGTCATGCGCGGCCTTTCCCGAAAATGCGAGCGCCCCGCCATCCAATCCGGATCGCGGGGCGCAAGCTGTTGGTGTGAAGCTGGATTGCTCAGTCCTTGCGCGGCTTCACGCTAGACCAGATCTGCTTCTTCGAGAGGTAAGCGAGAATTGTCGCGAACAGCAGGAAGCCGATCACGGGCCAGCCGGTCTGCTTGCGCTTCACCAAAGTCGGCTCTGCCGTCCAGGTAAGGAACGCGGCCACATCCTTCGACATCTGCTCTACAGTTGCTTCCGTGCCGTCGGCATAGGTGATCTGGCCGTCCATGAAGGGCTGCGGCATCGAAAGGCTCACATTCTCGAAGTACGGGTTGAAATAGAGGCCCGCCGGGATTTCGAAATCAGGATTGGCAGCAAGCAGCTCGGGGTCAGGCTGTTCATAGCCTGTGAGCAGCGAATAGACGTAATTCGTGCCGTTCTTGCGCGCCTTGGTGATCAGCGACAGGTCCGGTGGATTACCCGCGCCGAAATAGGGAACAGCAGGGAAGCTGTCCGTCGGCAGGCCGGGACGGGTCACCACTTCATTGAGCGACGCGTCAAATTCGGTAACGGTGAAGTTCGCGGCCTCTGCCTTTACCTCGGCTTCGTTATAGCCAAGCTGAGACAGCGTGCGGAAGTCGACATACTGGATCGAGTGGCAGGCTGCGCACACTTCCTTGTAAACCTGATAGCCGCGCTGCAGCTGCTGATTGTCCCATTTGCCGAACGGGCCTTCAAAGCTGAAGCCGCCTTCCGGGCCGTGTGCTTCCTTCTTGAAAGGATAATACGCTGCCTTTTCCGCTGGAGGGCCGAATGCGAGGTTGTACGCACCCGGGATCAGCGACCAGAAGGTCACCACTGCAAAGAAGAACAGGCCGATTGCGATTGCGCCTAAACGGATCATGGTTCGCGTCTCTCTTTATCCAATGGCCTGGTGGTCAGGCGGAAGCCGGCGTCGCCGCCGCCCCGTCCTTGCCCAGCACGGATTCGGTAATTGAGTTCGGCAGCGGTTCGGGCTGCTCGATCTGGCTGATGATCGGCAAGATCACCAAGAAATGCAGGAAGTAATAAGCCGTCGCGATCTGGCTGAGCACCACATAGGGTTCTTCCGCCGGAGCGCCGCCGCAGATGAACAGGATGATCATCGCAGGGATCAGGCCGAACCAGAAGAACTTGCGGAACGTCGGGCGATAGTGGCCCGAACGCACCGGAGACTTGTCGAGCCAGGGCAGGAAGAACCACAAGAGGATCGATCCGAACATTGCGATCACGCCCAGCAGCTTCGCTTGGATCAACACGATACCGGTGAAGGGGATCGTCAAGTCGCCAGTGAAAGCGCGCAGGATCGCGTAGAAGGGCCAGAAGTACCACTCAGGCACGATGTGCGCAGGCGTCGAGAGCGGGTTCGCTTCGATGTAGTTGTCAGGGTGGCCCAACGCGTTCGGCAGGAAGAACACCATGATCGAGAAGAGGATCAGGATCACGCCGAGCCCGAAACCGTCCTTCGCCGTATAATACGGGTGAAACGGCACGGTGTCGCTTTCGCTCTTCACTTCGATACCGGTTGGGTTGGAAGAACCCGGGATGTGCAGCGCCCAGATGTGCAGGATAACAACACCGGCGATCACGAAGGGCAGCAGGAAGTGCAAGCTGAAGAAGCGGTTCAAGGCCGCATTGTCCGGAGCAAAGCCGCCCAGGATCCAGACCTGGATGGTTTCGCCGATCAGCGGAATTGCGCCGAACAGGCCGGTGATGACCTGTGCGCCCCAATAGCTCATCTGGCCCCATGGCAGAACGTAGCCCATGAACGCTGTCGCCATCATCAGCAGGAAGATGACCACGCCCAGCAGCCAGATCATTTCGCGCGGCGCCTTGTAGGAGCTGTAAAACAGCCCGCGGAAGATGTGCATGTAAATGACGATGAAGAAGAAGCTCGCGCCGTTGGCGTGCGCATAGCGCATCAGCCAGCCGAAATTGACGTTGCGCATGATGTGCTCAACCGTCTGGAACGCGACCAGCTGGTTCGCCGCATAATGCATTGCGAGCACCACGCCCGTGATGATCTGCAGGACCAGGAAGAACCCGGCGAGCACGCCGAAATTCCACATATAGTTGAGGTTGCGCGGCACCGGATAACCGGCACCGACTGCGTTATAGACCAGCCGCGGAAGCGGAAGCTTCTCATCCAGCCACTTGGTGACGGTGGTTTGCGGTTCGTACTGGCGTGCCCAGGCAAAACTCATAGCAACTCTCTCTGGTCTCAGCCGACTTGAATGACGGAATCGGAGGTGAAGGCGTACTCTGGAACCACGAGGTTCGAGGGCGCTGGACCCTTGCGGATGCGCCCGGCGGTATCATAGTGCGAGCCATGGCACGGGCAGAAATAGCCGCCATACTCGCCCTTGTTCTCGCCTTCGGCAGCGCCCAGCGGGACACAGCCGAGGTGGGTGCAGATGCCCATCGTAACGAGCAGATCGCGATGACCTTCCTGCGTCCGGTCGTCAAGCGATTCGGGATCGCGCAGTGAACCGACATCCACGTCATTGGCAGCGGCAATTTCGGCTTCCGTCAGGCGCTTGATGAACAGCGGCTGCTTGCGGAAGGTTGCCTTGATGGTCTGGCCAGCTTCGATCGAAGAAACATCCACTTCAGTGGTGCTTGCGGCCAAAACGTCAGCCGATGGTGCCATCTGCGTTACCAGCGGATAAACCACCGCAGCGCCGCCAATGCCGGCTGCACTGACCGCCGCCACGTGAATGAAATCGCGGCGGCGCACACCGTCTTCGCCGCCGGGCGAAAGCGGTGCACCGTTCACTGTGCTCAAAGTGTCAGACATTCATCAAACCTTGCTCAACAATGTTTGGCTGTCGCCAAACGTCACGAACCTAACAAGTCAGAGCGAGATTCGATCCAGCGCCAACCCGTATCTTGCGGGGATTCGCGCTGCAATAGATGCAGCACCCCCGGTTTGGGCGCGCTGATATACGCAAAGGTGGCCTCTGCCAACCGTGTTTTCAGCAAGCACCGTTCGCTTTGGTGCAAGCAAGTGATGTGTGCTCAGTCGAGAGCGATCAAACTGACCTGTCGCCCGTCGCTGCGGGTGCCGCGATGCGTCGACCTGCGATAGGAGTGGAAGTCAGCTTCATAGGCATAGGTGTCGATGGATAAGCGGTCCGTCAGGCCCACGCCGGCAAGGAACAGCCGCCATGCCGCGTAACCTTCCAGATCGAACTGGTAATGTCCTGCGCGTCCAGGTTTGAAGAACTGCGAGTCCTCATCTGTGAACTGGCGGCGAAATCCCTCGTCGACTTCGTAGCTTTCCTGCGCAATGCATGGGCCGATGGCGGCAATGATATTGGCGGGGGTCGCGCCAAGCTCGACCATGGCGGCAACCGTGTTTTCCAGCACGCCTCCATGGGCCCCGCGCCAGCCGGCATGGGCTGCCCCGATCACTCTCGCCTGCCTGTCTTCAAGCAGCACCGGAGCACAATCGGCGGTTACGATTGCGAGCCGCAATCCCGAGGTAGCCGTCACCAGCGCATCGGCGTCAGGTCTTGCGTCGTCGAAATAAGGCTCGCTCACACACACCACGCGGGCTGAATGGACCTGGTTGAGCCATACCGTAGGCAATTCTCCGCCTACACGGTCAAGCTCGCGCCGGTCGCTCTGCGGGCCAGTCAGAAAACCATGCGGCGCCGCAAGCACATCGGACGCGATCAGATGCGCCCATTCGGCCATGCCTCAGGCCTCCAGACTGCGCGAGACTTGTTCAAATGTATCGCGCGACAGCTTGGCCTTTGCGATCCGTTCGAGCTCGCTCTTCATGAGCGCGCTGCGGGTTTCCTCGATCCGCTTCCACTTGCCTAGCGGCGTCACGAAGCGCGCGGCGGTCTGCGGATTGATTGGATCGAGCGCGAGAATGAAATCGGCCAGCATCCGATAGCCTTCGCCATCCGCGATATGGAAGGCGCCCGGGTTGCCAGCAAATGCCATGTATAGCGAACGCGCACGGTTCGGGTTCTTGATATTGAAATCGGGATGCTCGGCAAGCGCCTTGATGTGCTCGACCACATGGGGGTGCAGCGACAAGGCCTGAATGGTGAACCATTTGTCGATCACCAGCGCATTGTCGTTGAAGCGATTGTAGAAATCGAGCAGCGCGTGGGTGCGCTCAGGCGTGTCGAGCCCCGCAAGCACGCCCAAAGCGCCCTGCCGATCGGTCATGTTGTCAGCGGATTTGTATTGGCGCGCTGCAAGGGCCGCAGCCTCTTCGGGGTCGCTCGAAGCGAGCAGATTCAGGCAAATCGACTTCATCTTGCGCGCGCCGCGACCATTCTCGTAATCAAAGGCAACGCGCGTGCAGCGGTCATAATGCGCACGTAACTTGTCAGCGAGGCGTTTCGCGAGCAGCGCCTTCAAACCTTCGCGTTCGGCATGGATTGCCCCTGGGTCTGCACGCCCATGCGCATTTGCCATCTGCTCAAACAGATAGGTGTCGGTCGGCAGCAAGAGGAGTTCGCCGCGCATCGCGTCATCCAGGGCTTCATCGTCAAGAATGGCGGCAAATGCCTGTGACAAGCCTTCCTCGCCTGCCGTGCGAGCTGAGTCAGCCAGAGCGCCAGCCGAGGCGGCAACCAGGTGCGATACGCTCAGTTCCTGCATGGCCTCATAACGAGCAAAGGGATCGTCATCATGACGCGCGAGCAGCATGAGGTCTTCGCCGCTGGCATCGCGCTCGATCACGACCGGCGCGGTAAATCCGCGATTGATCGAGAGCACCGGCCGTGCCGAATGCCCGGAGAAGGTGAAGCTCTGCTCTGGCCGATCGAGCACGATGAGCTGTTCTCCGGAGTGGGTGCCGGTGGCCGGATCGAGCAATGCGATCTTGAGCGGGATCGGCATGGCCTGCTTGTCTGGCTGGCCGGGTGTGGGCGGCACTGTCTGCTTGAGCGTGATGGTGGCGGTGTCACCGTCATGCGCCAGGCGCGCGGCAATTCGGGGCGTCCCGGCCTGGCTATACCAGAGGCGGAACTGCTTGAGATCGAGCCCGGCACCGTCTTCGATAGCCTTAATGAAATCCTCGCAGGTCGCTGCTTCGCCGTCGTGCCGCTGGAAATAGAGGTCTGTGCCTTTGCGGAAAGCGTCCGTGCCCGCCATCACGCGCATCATACGGATGACTTCAGCCCCCTTGTTGTAAACCGTCGCGGTGTAGAAATTGTTGATTTCACGATAGGAATCGGGCCGGATCGGATGCGCGAGCGGCCCGGCATCCTCCGGAAACTGCGCGAGCCGCAGGATGCGCACATCTTCGATCCGCTTGACCGCTTCCCCGCGCATGTCCTGACTGAACAGCTGGTCGCGCAGGACGGTAAAGCCCTCTTTCAAGGACAGCTGGAACCAGTCGCGGCAGGTGATCCGGTTGCCGGACCAGTTGTGAAAATACTCATGCGCGATCACGCCTTCGATGGCGTCGAAATCGGCATCGGTCGCAGTTTCAGGGTCAGCCAGAACATACTTCGTGTTGAAGATGTTAAGGCCCTTGTTCTCCATCGCGCCCATGTTGAAATCGCTCACCGCAACGATGTTGTAAAGGTCGAGGTCGTATTCTCGACCGAACACCTCTTCGTCCCATTTCATCGAGGTTTCGAGCGAGCGCAAAGCATGATCAGTGCGCGAGAGATCTTCCTTGCGCACCCACACGTTGAGCACCACTTCGCGTCCGCTCATGGTGGTAAAGGTTGAGCTGTTCGCGACCAGATCGCCTGCGACCAGCGCGAAGAGATAGCTCGGCTTGGGCCAGGGATCATGCCACTCAGCCCAATGCGTGCCATCGTCGCCCTCGCCTCCGGCAACCATGTTGCCGTTGCACAGCAGGATCGGGAACTGGTCCTTCGGCCCGCTCATCCGCACGCTGTACGTGCTCAGCACATCAGGCCGGTCAGGGAAGAATGTGATCCGCCGGAAACCCTCGGCCTCGCACTGAGTACACAACATGCCGTTCGAGGCGTAGAGGCCTTCAAGCTTGGTGTTGGCGGAAGGGTCGATCTCCGTTGCGATCTCGATTTCATGCGCGTCTGCGGAAAGCGGCAGGATCAGATCGCCATCATCGATCGACCAGTTGTTGGCCGGCTCACCATCGACCTTGACCGAGAGCAGTTCCAGTCCGTCTCCTTCGAGCCGAATGGAGTCCGCTTCCGGCGCGCGCGCATTGCGCAGCACCGTGAGCTTCGACACCACCCGCGTCGCATCAAGCCCAAGGTCAAACTCCAGCCGCGTTTCTGGCACGAGCCACGGGTAGGGCGCATAATCCTCGCGCCGGATAACCGGATGATCGTGCGGATTGGGGGCCGCATCGGCAAGTTCAGGGTTGCCTTCAGGCGTCGTAGCGGTCGTTGCAATGTCCATGCCCCTCCATCTAGGCACTGGCTTGGCCGCGTCCAGTCGAAATCGGCGAGTACACGTCCTTGCCCGCTGAGCGCGTCTTGACTTTGGCGTTAGCTCAGCGCAGCTAACCCTGCAAAATCAGGGGCTAATGCGGTGATATTCGACTTACTGACAGTATCGGGCAGCGCATTTGATGTCGATGCGGCTACGCGCGCTTACCTCGATACCCTGCAGGGCCCCGCCAAGGATAAGTCGGACGCCTATTTCGAAGGCGGCTATTACTTGCTGGTTTTTGGTACGCTGGTGGCAGTGCTGATCGACTGGCTGATCCTTCGCTTTCGCTTCGCAAAGGCGCTGCGGGACTTCGGCGAGCGCATATTCAAGCGGCCCTTCGGCGCGACCTGGCTGACCGCGCTGCTTTACCTCTTGGTATCCGGGGTCATGGCCTTGCCTTGGTCAATCTACACAGACTTCTGGCGCGAGAAGCACTTTGGTTTGCTCGACCAGAGCTTTGGCGATTGGGCTTTTGAGCAGGCGCTGGGAGCAGTGATCGGCCTCGCGATCTTCCCGTTGTTGATAGCGCTGGTCTACTCGATCATCCGCAGAGCGCCTAAAACCTGGTGGGTCGCAGGCACAGCCGTGACCGGCGTGTTCCTGTTTATTGGAACCATGCTGGCCCCGGTCTTCATTTCGCCTCTGTTCAACACCTACAGTGAAATGGAGCATGGACCGCTAAGAGACCGGCTGGTCAGCATGGCCGCGCAATTCGATGTGCCTGCTGACAACATCTACGTGTTTGACCAGAGCAAACAGGACAAGCGGATTTCCGCCAATGTTTCAGGCTTTGGCCCGACTATTCGCATATCCCTGAACGACAATCTGCTTGAGCGCACCAGCGAAGAAGAGATTGTTGCAGTGATGGGGCACGAGCTTGGCCATTATGTCATGAATCACGGCGCCTGGAGGGTCGGCTCAATGCTCACTGTATTGGGTCTGGGCTTGTTTCTCATCAGCCGTCTGGGACCCTGGCTGATCGCGCGCTACGGCGAGCGGTGGGGTGTGCGCGACATTGCAGACCCCGCTTCCCTGCCCGTTCTGACGCTGATCCTCTCGTTGTATCTGTTGTTGGCAACGCCAGCCTTCAACAACATCACGCGGCTGCAGGAGAACCAGGCTGATGCTTTCGGGCTGATGGCAGCACAAGAGCCTGACGGCTTTGCACGCGCGGCGATGCGGCTGAGCGAATATCGCAAGCTGGAGCCTGGTGCGCTGGAGGAATTCCTGTTCTACACCCATCCTTCGGGCAAGAGCCGTGTGCGGCGCTCCATGCAGTGGAAAGCGGATAATGTTCCGAACGCTGCAATCGATGTGCCTCCCGAAGGATATCTCGACCAATAGGGCAAGCCGCGCTAGGGCGTGCCATATGAATGCGGACAAGCACCTGTTGATTTTCGGCCTGGGCTACACGGCTGGCCGGATAGCCCAATCGCTGAGCGCGCAAGGCTGGCAGATCACGGCAACGGGAAGCAAGGGCAACCTCGATTTCGAAGATCGCGACGCCGTTCTCGCGGTGCTCGATACCGCAAGTCATGTGCTCTCCTCGGTTCCGCCGGATCGCGAGAAGGGTGCGGATCCGGTGCTTGAGGCCTATGGCGATGCATTGGAAAACCGCTCGCTTGCCTACCTCTCCTCCACCGGGGTCTATGGCGATGCAGGCGGCGCGTGGGTGGATGAGAGCACGCCCACCGTGGCTGAGACCGGCGCTGGTCGCCGCAATGCGAGGGCAGAGGCGGATGCAGCGTGGCTGAAGCTCGGCGCACATAATTTCAGGCTGCCCGGCATCTACGGACCGGGGCGCAGCGCGTTCGACCGGGTGCGCGAGGGAAAAGCCCGGCGGATTGACATGCCGGACCAGGTGTTCAGCCGCGTGCATGTCGATGACATTGTCGCAGGCGTCGTGGCGGCGATGGAGCGCGTCGCGCCAGCCGGAGCCTACAACCTCGGCGACGACTTGCCTGCGAGCGGCAAGGCAGTGACCGAGGAAGCCTGCCGCTTGCTGGGTGTGGAACCGCCGCCGCTGGAAACGCTGGAAGAAGCCAACCTTTCTGAAATGGCGCGCGGTTTCTACTCCGAAAATCGCCGCGTTGCGAACGGCAAGGCCAAGCGTGTGCTGGGCTGGAGCCTGCGCTATCCGACGTTCAAAGAAGGGCTAGCGGCGCTGCTTGGCGCGGAGCGCTAGCACCATGCCGGCAATGGCCAGCGCCATTCCGCCAGCGGTCAGCCACGTCCAGCGGTAATCCTCAAACACGGTCGAAAGCAGCATCGCAACACAGATCGTCAGAATGCTATTATAGGCCGTTCTGCCCGCACCAATCTCGCGCACCAGATTGTAATGCAGCGGGAAGGTCACCACCGACCCGATCAGCGCAAGGTAGACGATGCCCGCCCAGTATTCAGGCCGCGTCGGAACTGGCGGTGCGCCAGCTGTCAGCACAGCGAAACCGAGATCGAACATCGTGCCGTAAAGCATCGCCCAGGCGAGCAGGCTCACCATCGGCACCGCGCGGCCGGTGGGATTGGCCTGCACCACATTGGCCACAGAGGCCGCAAGGATCCCCATCATCGCAAGGAAAATGCCGAAACCCACGCCATCGCCCAATGGCGCGGTTCGCCATTCGTGCAGGAGCAGCATCGAGACGCCGACAATCGCAACAGCGCTGCCCATCACGAAGCCGCTCTGCACGCGCTCGCCAAGGAATATGCGCGCAAAGAGGGCGTTGGGCACCATCAGCAGCGCAAACATCATCGCAACGATCCCGGAGGTGACGTAAAGCTCAGAAAAATAGACGAACAGGAAATTGCCGCTGAACTGGAAGATGCCGACAATCACCGCGAGGATGTGTTCAGGCCGGGTCAAGCGCAGCCGCCGTTTCATCAAGTAAGCGACCAGGAACAGCGCAGGCGTGGCCAATGCAAAACGATAGAATACTGACCACGCTGCCGGAACGCCGTCGATCTGGCCGGTGATCACGAACCAGGTCGAACCCCAGATCGTCCCTGTCAGAAAGAACGGGATGGCCACCCGCCAGCTGATCATTTCGACGGGCTGAGTGCTCACAACGCAGCGATGGCCTTGGCCAGGGCGCGGGCATCGTCTTCCGCTGTATCCCACGCGGTGACAAAGCGCGCTGCATCGTCGCCCCAGTCGTAGAACGCGAAACCCTGCGCTCTCAAGGAGGCGCGCTCAGCGTTGCTGAGTTGCACAAACAATTCGTTCGCCTCAACCGCGTGCATCAGGCGATCGCCACAGGCACTGGCAATTTCTGCGGCCAACGCGTTGGCGTAACGGGCATTGGCAAGCCACAGATCGTCTTCCAGCATGGCGAGAATCTGCGCCGCCAGATAACGCCCTTTGCATTGCAGATGGCCGGCTCTCTTGCGCAGATACTTCACCTTTTGCGCCTGTTCAGGATCGAACAGCACGAGCGCTTCAGCGCTCATCCCGCCATTCTTGATGAAGCCGAATGCGAGCGTATCTGTCGGGCCAGCCGCCTCAGCCGCCGTGCAATCGAGGTGCGCGACGGCATTGGCGAAGCGCGCGCCGTCCATATGCAGGCCAAGCCCGCGCGCTTTAACGAAATCGCCAAGCTGGGCCAGCATGGCAGGCGTGTAGACCCGGCCGTACTCGCTTGCCTGCGTAATCGAGATCGCGTGCGGCTGAACCTGGTGGACATCATCGCGGATGCCATCGGTCACAGCCGCAATGTCAGCAGGCGTCAGCAGCGCGCCATCGCCCCCTGTCAGGATCAGTTTCGCGCCATGGAGGTAAAAGCCGGGCGCGCCGCCCTCGTCGACTTCGATGTGGGCTTCCTTGTGGCAGACCACAGCCCCATGCGGCTCGACCAATGTGCTGAGCGCCAGGCAATTCGCTGCCGTACCCGTCGCAATCCAAAGCGCTGCGCAGTCACGAGCGAAGAGGTCGGAAAAGCGCTCGTCCAGCGCCTTGCTCCAGCGATCTCCATCATACGGCAGGTCATGCTCGTCAGCCTTCGCCAGAGCGGCGAGGACATTGGGATGCACTGGGGCAGCATTGTCAGACAGGAAACGCATGGAACGCCCCTAGCGGGCTACGCGTTGAAGGCAAGAAGGAGAATACTGTGTCTGATGATACTGCCAAAGTAACAATCACGCACCACGTCCAAGGTCAGGGCGGCAAATATGTCGCGCATGTCGGGGGCAGCCAACATACAGGCTACCTCGAATGGGAACCGCAAGAAGCCCTCGAAAGGGATGTGCGGGTGGCAACGCACACCGTCGTTCCCAAGGCTATCGGTGGGCGCGGTATTGCAGCGCAACTGGTCGAACGCCTGATCGCCGATGCACGCGAGCAGGGCTTCACCATCGTTCCGCAGTGCTCCTACGTCGCGAAGAAGTTTGATCAGAACCCCGATTGGAGTGACTTGAAGGCCAGTTAGAGCGAAGGCTCTCTAGGCCGCCAAGCGCGCAGGCGGTGCCTGGTAGATCTTCGAGAAATCCTTGGCCGCAATGCTCGCCAGAATAGCGCTGCGCAATTCGCGGGCCCGCTCGATCGGCAAACCAGCGATCGAAAGCGCGCCGCCGGCAAGGCCAAGATGCAAATTGGCATAGCCGCGCCGCTGCGCGATCGGACCTTGCAGGATCTGCACGGAATGCAGCTTCACGCGGCTTGCGATTTGCAGGTCGGGCGAGAAATAACCGGTACGCACCAGCACCTGCTCTGCGTCGAGCGCATGAGCGTGAACCGCATAACCATACCAGTGCGACAGCGCGACCAGCACCGCAATCGTGAGCGGGATCAGCGCGATCCATATGGATCCCCACGTCGCGATGCCCAAAGCAAGCAAGAGCAATAACCCGCTCTCCATCAGCGTCTGGTCGATCCAGTAGCGCGGGTCGGTCTGTTGCCATTCCAGCTCTTTCTGAGACGGCTCGAAACCGGCGGCGCGGATGATCGGTGCTATCTCCTCCATTTGCGCAAACGGGGCGACATCGTGATTGGCGGAGCCCATATCCTGCGCAAGGCTCACAAATTTTAGGCCGCGCCAGCCAAAGCGATAGCGCAGCCAGCCCGTCTTGACGGTGACTGCCTGAACCCGGTGGGCTGGCATGACGACATCGGTTCGGGTGAACAGGCCGCGGCGGCGGCGAAAGCCGCGCGGCGTTTCCTCAAGCCGGAAGTTCCAGTCGCGCAGGAACACGCGGACCAGACCCGTAAACGATCCAACGACAATGAGCGTGAGCAGGCTTGCGATTACGCCAATGACCTGTCCCGCATAGCCCAGACCCGCAATCCAGCCGGACTGCTCATTAGCGACGTTGCGCCACAGATCCGGATCCCAGATTTCAAAGTCGACAAACCAGTCTGCATATTGCGCAAGACCCGCCAGCACTGCGAAGACAGCGAGAGAGAATTCGAACACGCCAAAGGTAAACAGGCGGCGCGGATCCATCGCGAAGAGCAGCTTGCCTGGTTCCTGCCTGGCTGGCCCTTGCGGTTGATCTTCACCCGCTGCAGCAACACAATGGACAGCCACTTCCGCGTCTGCGTCACGGCGCTCGCGCACAACATCGCGCAAACGTTCACCTTCGGCCTCGCCGAGGTAGGCAAGCGAAATATCCTCACCCCCGCCTGAACCCGTCTCGAACTTCACGGTCACGAGCCCGAACAGCCGCGGCAGCAAAGTCTGCTCAATGCTGACATCCTGAATCCGCTCGAACGGCACCGAGCGCGCGGTGCGCGCAAGGATGCCGGATTCGACCCGGATGTCGTCTGAGTTGATCTGATAGGTGAACTTGGTCCAGCGCAGATATGCAGCGGCTGCGCCAATTCCGATGATCGCAAGTCCAGCCGCGATCGCAGAAATGAAGGCTAAGCCTTCCTGCCCGCGCATCGCAAAATAAACCGCAACAACCGGGAAAATGGCGTTTCGCAGGCCAGAGAGGCCTTCGATTATGAAGCTCTTGGGATCGGTGCGAAGTGCTTCGCTCATAGCGTCTCGCGCTTGATATGGCTGCGGATTTCCTCGCGGATTTCCATTGCAAGCGCGTGCTTCAGGCCCGGCAGATTGACATGCGCGCCGTGCGAACCGGCCGTGTGCAGCGTCAAGGTCGCGATGTCGAAAAAGCGCTCGAGCGGCCCCTGATTGACGTCGATGTGCTGGACCCGGCCAAACGGGACCACGGTGTCGGCGCGGAACAGGATGCCGCGCACAATCCGCAAGCGGTCTGCGCTCATGGCGTAGCCACGCGCGAGATAGCGCCTCGCCGGCAGCCTGAAGATCAGCAGAAGGGCAATAAGCGTGAGTGGCGTGATGACGACCGCCGCCGGAAGTGCGCCCGAAGCCTCCACGATCAGCCCTCCAACCAGAAACGGAATGCAGAAGAGCGTCGTGCTGATCCGCACCACGGTCTTGTAGGCCGGATCAAGCTGCGTGAGCTCATCGTCCGGCACGTCTTCAGCCGAGGGCGGCCGGGCCTGACTGACGTTAGCAGGATCGCTGGATGGGGATTGCGGCGCGATTGCCGGGGTTTGCTCGTCCATAGTGTTTTAGATGGCTAGTACGGTCCGATCCGTCAATGTATGTTGCGCAAAGGCAAGCGCGTGGGAGGTAGAATGTTCGAACAGATCGATTGGTGGATGGTCGTTTGGACCGGTGCAGTCTTCCTGTCAGGCTATCTGATCGGTTCGCGCCGCAAGACTGAACTTGCAGCACCGCTCGACTTCGATCTTGCGACGATCTCTCCATCCGCTCGCGCGCAGATCGAACACGCGTTGCAGAATGGCCAGAAGATCGAAGCGATCCGCATCCTGCGGGAGGACACGGGTCTGGGCCTTAAGGATTCCAAGACCGTGATCGATATGTGGCGGTGAATGGTGCTGCTGGAGAGAATTGAACTCTCGACCTCACCCTTACCAAGGGTGCGCTCTACCACTGAGCTACAGCAGCGTCTCGTCAAAGTGGCGCGCCTATCTGCGCGCACGGCGACAATGTCAAGCCAAGCTTGCACCTCGGGCGCGATAACGCCAATGCGTTTCGCATGAGTGAAGATGCAGACAGGAAAATGTCTCGCGAAGAGCGTCTGGCGGCCAAACTGCGCGAGAATCTGCGCCGCCGTAAAGCGCAAGCGCGCCAAATGACCGAATCAAGCGGTGAATCCGGGGTTCCCAAAGGCGGTGAGCGCGGCTAACGCGTGTTGCTCTTAGCGATGGGGTGCCTAGCCGCCCGGTCCCTCCGGAGAAAATATGCCTAAACTCATCCTTGTTCGTCATGGCCAGAGCCAGTGGAACCTCGAAAACCGTTTTACCGGATGGTGGGATGTCGACCTCACGGAAAAAGGGGTTGAAGAAGCCAAGGCCGCGGGCAGGCTGATGAAGGAAAAGGGCGTTCTGCCGACAATCGCCTTCACTTCATACCAGACCCGCGCGATCAAGACGCTGAACCTTGCTCTGGAAGAGGCTGGAAGGCTTTGGATCCCGGTGATCAAGGACTGGCGCCTTAACGAGCGCCACTATGGCGGGCTGACCGGTCTCGACAAGCAGGAAACCCGCGACAAGCACGGCGATGAGCAAGTGCATATCTGGCGCCGCAGCTTCGATACGCCGCCGCCGCCGATGGAGCCCGGCAGCCAGTTCGATCCGGGCGCTGACCCGCGTTACGAGGGGATCGACGTTCCTTACACAGAGAGCCTGAAGCTCACGATCGAGCGCGTGCTGCCCTACTGGGAAAGCGACATTCTGCCGGTCCTTGCGAGCGGCGAGACTGTGATCATTTCTGCCCATGGCAATTCGCTTCGCGCGCTGGTGAAGCACCTCTCGAACATTTCCGATGAGGACATTACTGGCCTCGAGATTCCCACGGGCCAGCCGATCATCTATGATTTCGACGACAACATGGTGCCAGGTGAGCGGTACTATCTGAAAGACAGCTGAGGGGCACGGTTGATGGGAGGCAAAGTCGCCATTGTGATGGGCAGCCAGTCAGACTGGCCAACCATGCGCCGCGCTACCGAAGTTCTAGCGGAGCTGGAAGTCGAGCATGAAGCGCGGATCGTCTCCGCACACCGCACGCCCGACCGGATGAGCGCCTTTGCCAAAGGGGCCGCAGACGAAGGCTTCGAGGTTATCATCGCAGGCGCAGGCGGTGCGGCGCATTTGCCCGGCATGATCGCCAGCATGACGCATCTGCCGGTGCTTGGCGTACCGGTACAGTCCAAGGCGCTATCCGGCCAGGACAGCCTGCTTTCGATCGTGCAGATGCCAGCAGGTGTTCCCGTGGGCACTCTCGCCATCGGTGAAGCGGGCGCGACCAATGCGGGGCTGATGGCAGCCGCGATCCTCGCGCTCCATGACGCGCCGCTCGCCGCGCGCCTCAAGGCCTGGCGGCAAGCGCGCAGCGATGCCGTGGCGGAGCATCCGTCAGACTGATGGCCGTGCTCCCTCCTGGTTCAACGATCGGCATATTAGGCGGCGGTCAGCTCGGACGGATGATGGCGGTCGCCGCTATCCAGCTCGGCTACAGGGTGATCGGCTACTCGCCGCCGGGCGATAATGTCGCAGCCGAAGTCTGCACGGACTTCTTTGCCAATGGCTGGGGCGACAAGGCAGCGCTCGCCGCCTTCGCTCAGAAATGCGATGTCATCACCTGGGAGTTCGAGAACGTCCCGCTGAAAGCGGTCGAAGCATTGCCGCAAGACCGGATTGCCCCGCATCCGCGCGCGCTTGAGACCGCGCAGGACCGCTTGAATGAAAAGCGCTTTGCCGAAGCGCAAGGCGCGCGCCCCGCCCCCTATGCAGCAGCGGCAACCGAAGCCGACTTCAAGGCTGCGGTCGAACGGATCGGAGCGCCCGGCATCCTCAAGACAGCGCGCGAAGGCTATGACGGCAAGGGCCAGTGGCGGGTGCAATCGCTCAAGGAGGCAGACGCCGTCCGCTTTCCGGGCAAGCCATGCGTCTATGAAGGCTTTGTGGATTTCGAAGCGGAATTCTCCGTCATTCTGGTGCGGGGTGAGGATGGCGAAGTGCGCTATTGGGATTCGCCTGCCAACGTCCATCAGGACGGGATGCTCGCCAGTTCAACCTTGCCCGCTGGTGCTCTGATTGCAGCGCAGGTCGAGGAGGCACGCAGCATCGCTGCGAAGGTCGCAGCCGCGCTCGGCTATATCGGGGTGCTGACGCTGGAATTCTTCGCGACCAGCGATGGTCCCGTCTTCAACGAGATGGCACCGCGCGTGCACAATTCCGGTCACTGGACCATAGAAGGCGCAGCCACCAGCCAGTTCGAAAACCACATTCGCGCGATCTGCGGCCTGCCGCTGGGCAGCACGGACACCCGCTTTGCCCATGTAGAGATGCGCAATATCGTCGGGCCAGACGCGCTCACCGCGCACACCATGCTGGCTGAGGAAGGCGAGCCTCACCTGCACCTTTATGGCAAGGCCGAAGCCAAGGAGGGGCGCAAGATGGGCCATGTGACGCGCGTCTCCAATGCCGGACCCATCGCATAAGCAGGCTTATGGCGGGCGAAATCATCCTCATTTACGCGCGGGCGAGCAATGGCACGATCGGCAAGCAAGGCACACTGCCCTGGCACCTTCCTGCAGACCTCAAGCATTTCAAACAGCTGACCATGGGCGAGGATGGTGAAGGCCTGCCGATGATCATGGGGCGCAAGACCTTTGAGAGCCTGCCGGGTCTTTTGCCCGGCCGCCGCCATATCGTCCTCACCCGGCGCGAGCGCTGGGACAGTGACGGCGCGGAGCAAGTCCGAAGCGTAGAGGAAGCGCTGGCGCTCGCCCGTCGAGACAATTCCGACACGGACATCGCCATAGTCGGCGGCGCGGCGATCTATGACGTGTTCTGGGACCATGCCGACCGGATCGAAATGACGCAGGTTCACGCCGAATATCACGGCGACACCTTCATGCGCGCACCCGGTAGCGAATGGCATCTGGCAGCTCAGGAAGACCATGCAGCGAACGGAGACAAGCCCGCCTTTTCGTTCCTGAGCTTCTCGCGGGCCAGCGAAGAAGGAGCGGACTGATGCGCTGGCTCGATCACCGTGAACCCGTTCCCTCTCCCTTGCGCGGCGCGATTATCGCGCTCGGCAACTTTGACGGCTTCCACAAGGGGCATCAGGCGGTCGCAGGCGAAGCGATCCGCTGGGCACATGAAGAAGGCCGCCCTTCGATCATCGCGACTTTCGATCCGCACCCGGTGCGCTTTTTCAAGCCTGATGTGCCCCCATTCCGCCTCACCACGCTTGAACAGCGGCAGGAACTCTATATCGCTGCGGGCGCCTCTGCGATGCTGGTGTTCCACTTCGACGGCGCATTGGCCAGCACTCCCGCAGAGGATTTCATCCGCGACATCCTGATCACCCGGTTCGGCGCGCATGGGGTCGTCACCGGCGGCGACTTCACCTTTGGCAAAGGGGCGGCAGGCAACGTCGAAATGTTGCGTGACCTGGGCGGCGCGCTCGGCCTGCAATCGCGCGTGGTCGAGGCAGTCGAGGATGGCGCAGCAGTCGTCTCCTCCAGCCGTATCCGCCAGGCCCTGAAGGATGGCGACCCGCAACTCGCGGCGAAGCTCCTCACCCGGCCCTTCGCAGTGCGCGGGATCGTCGAGCATGGCGACAAGCGCGGACGCACCATCGGCTATCCTACGGCCAATCTCAGCCTCGAAAATTACCAGCGCCCGAAATACGGCATCTACGCGGTGACAGGGAAGATCCTTGCGACCGGAGAGGTCCTCAAAGGCGCGGCCAATGTCGGCATCCGCCCGCAATTCGAGCCGCCCAAGGAACTGCTTGAGCCTTACTTCTTCGACTTTTCCGGCGATCTCTATGGGCAGGAAGTGGAAGTCGCCTTCCATCATTTCCTGCGGCCCGAAGCGAAGTTCGACAGCCTCAACGACCTGATCGCGCAGATGGACAAGGATTGCGCGGAGGCGCGGAGGCTTCTAAGCGCGCTTCCGCAATGACCGAAAAGCCCGACTATAAAGACACCGTCTTCCTGCCGAAGACCGATTTCCCCATGAAGGCAGGCCTGCCGCAGAAGGAGCCGGGCATTCAGGCGCGGTGGGAATCCGAAGGGCTTTACAAGCAGCTGCGCGAGGCCCGGCAGGGGCGCGAGAAATTCATCCTGCATGACGGCCCGCCCTATGCGAATGGTGACATGCATATCGGCCATGCGCTCAATCATATCCTCAAGGACATGGTGTGCCGCACGCAGAATCTGGTCGGCAAGGATGCGCCCTACGTGCCGGGCTGGGATTGCCACGGCCTGCCGATCGAATGGAAGGTCGAGGAGCAATACCGCAAGAAAAAGAAGAACAAGGACGAGGTTCCGCCCGCTGAGTTTCGCGCGGAATGCCGCGCCTATGCGCAGCATTGGGTCGATACGCAGCGTGAGCAGCTGAAGCGGCTCGGCATCATGGGCGATTGGGACAATCCCTATCTCACCATGGATTTTCAAGCGGAAGGCACGATTGTGTCCGAACTGCTGAAGTTCGCCGAAAGCGGCAATCTCTATCGCGGGTCGAAGCCGGTCATGTGGAGCCCGGTGGAGCAGACCGCGCTGGCCGAAGCCGAAGTCGAATATGAAGACCTGACCGACAGCCCGCAAATCGATGTGGCGTTCGAGATTGTTGAATCGCCGATCTCCGAGCTTGTCGGTGCGCACGCGGTGATCTGGACGACGACTCCATGGACGATCCCGGTGAACCAGGCTTTGGCTTATGGGCCTGAGGTTGAGTATGTGCTGGCCAAAGTTTGGATCGGTGGGTCAACTGTCGGCGATGCTGATCTATCCGAGGTTTTGAAGAACCACCCCTATGATGCTTGGGAAGGAAAGCATGTTCTCGTCGCGAAAGAGTTGCTCAAAAGCGTTCAGGCGCGGCTCGATACTAAGTTCACCGACATCAAAGATGGAGCTCGTCCGAGGGTACACCTTCGAGCAGTTAAAGAAATTCTTGGCTCCGACCTAGCAGGCACAAAAGCCCGTCACCCGATGCATCATCTGGGCGGGTTCTACGCAACCCCGCGCCCGATGCTCGCGGGCGACTTTGTCACGACCGATAGCGGCACCGGCCTCGTCCACATGGCGCCGGACCATGGCGAGGACGATTTCTGGCTGTGCAAGGAACACGGCATCGAACCGCAATTCGCGGTGATGGATGATGGCCGCTATCGAGATGACTGGCTGTGGCTTGGCGCAGATGACAAGGACGAAGACGGCAAAGAACGCCGCCGCTCTGTCATCAACAAGCCGTTCAACGCGCCTGAAGGGCCAATCTGTTCTGACCTGCGCGAAGCAGGCGCGCTCCTGTCAGCGAGCGCGGATTACGCGCATAGCTACCCGCATTCATGGCGCTCCAAGGCCAAGGTCATCTTCCGCTGCACCCCGCAATGGTTCGTGCCGATGGACAAGGAGCTGCCCTGGCTGAGCCCCAAGTCCGCAGAGGAAAAGGGCTGGGAAGGCGAAGGCGGCGCGATCGATCCGGCGGACGAGAAGCCTTGCGCCGCGCCCACCCTGCGCGAACGCGCGATGGAAGAGATCGCCCGCGTCCGCTTCGTGCCAGAGAAAGGGCGCAACCGCATCGGCAGCATGGTCGAAGGGCGGCCTGATTGGGTCCTCTCCCGCCAACGCGCCTGGGGCGTGCCGATCACGCTGTTCGTTGACCGCAAGAGCGGCGAGTATCTCGTCGATGAAGCGGTGAATGCGCGCATTGTCGCCGCAGTCCACAAGGACGGCGTCGATGCGTGGGACGAGGCGCGCGCGCAGGAATTCCTCGGCAATGATTACAGCGCCGACGATTACGAGATGGTCAAAGACATTCTCGACGTCTGGTTCGATTCAGGCTGCACCCATGCATTCGTGCTGGAAAGCGGCAAATGGCCCGAACTGCGCGCGCCTGCCGACCTTTATCTCGAAGGGTCAGACCAGCATCGCGGCTGGTTCCAGTCAAGCTTGCTGCAAAGCTGCGCGACGCGTGGCCGAGCGCCTTATGACCAGGTGCTGACCCATGGCTTCACCATGGACCAGGCGGGCAAGAAAATGTCCAAGAGCCTTGGCAATACGATCAGCCCGCTGAAGGTGATGGAAGAATACGGCGCGGATATCATCCGGCTGTGGGCGCTTTCAGTCGACTTCACCGAGGATCACCGCATCGGCGATGAAATCCTCAAAGGTGTGGGCGACCAGTATCGCCGCTTGCGCAACACCTTCCGCTATCTGCTCGGCGCGCTCGACGGGTTCGTCGGCGATATGGGCGATACGGGCGAGATTCCAGAGCTCGAGGTCTACGTCCTCGCCATGCTGGCAGAGCTCGATGGCAAGCTGCGCCAAGCGGTCGATGATTACGACTTCAACACCTACACGCGCCTGCTGGTGGACTTCTGCAACGAGGACCTCAGCGCGTTCTTCTTCGATATCCGCAAGGATAGCCTCTATTGCGACGGGCCGGAGAGCAACAAACGCAACGCCTATCGCACCGTGCTTGACATCCTGTTCCACGCGCTGGTGCGCTACGCCGCGCCGGTGCTGGTCTACACCGCTGAGGAAGTGTGGAGCACGCGTTACCCGGATGGCGGCAGCGTCCACCTGCTTGAATGGCCGCGCGTTCCGGGCGTATCGGCAGACGGTGCGCGCTGGGAAAAGCTCCGCGACCTGCGCGAGCAAGTGAACGAAGCGATTGAGCCGCTGCGGCGCGAAAAAGTGATCCGCTCGTCCAACGAAGCCGAAGTGGTCGTACCCGAAAGCGCGGTTCCGGAAGGCTTCAGCGATGCGGATCTGGCCGAGCTGTTCATCACCGCGTCAGTGACGCGAAGCGATACCGACAGCGTGACTGTCACCAAGAGCACCAACCACAAATGCGGCCGTTGCTGGCGCCTTCTTCCCGAGGTTGCGGAAGATGGCGATCTGTGCGCGCGCTGTGACGAAGTGGTCGGCTGATGCTTACCCGCAATCGCAAGATCGGCCTCGCGCTCGCAGCGGTGATTTTCATCGTCGATCAGCTTGTGAAGTGGCTGGTGGATGGTCCGTTGGAACTCAAATATCAGGGCGACAAGCTTGACTTGCTGCCCTTTTTCGACCTGACGCGGGTGCACAATTTCGGCGTCTCGCTTGGGATGCTGGAAGCAACCAGCATCGAAATGCGCTATGCCCTTGTGGCCGTCACCGCGTTTATTGCGCTGATCGTGGCTGTCTGGATGATGCGCGAGCGCTTGCTCGGCGACATTCTCGGCCTTGGCCTGATCCTCGGCGGCGCACTCGGCAATATCGTTGACCGCTACCGCTTGGGTTATGTGCTCGACTATGCCGACTTTCACATCGGGGATTTCCGCCCCTTCCTAGTTTTCAACGTCGCAGATGCCGCTATCACCATCGGCGTTGTGATAATCCTTGTGCGCAGCCTGTTCGTGCGCGAAAAGGATGCAGATGAATTGGACGCAGAAGGCGTCCCATCGGAGAATACATGATGTTTGTTTCTGGGCGTACCCTCAAGACCGCCATCCTTTTGACCACCACCAGCGCCTTGCTCGCTGGCTGCGGCAGCAGCGGCCTCCTCAACCGTGACCGTCCTGACGAGTTTGCGGTGCAACGTCAGGCTCCGCTGGTGGTACCGCCGGACTTCAACCTGGTCCCGCCTGCACCCGGAGCGCCGCGCCCGGCAGACGGCACTGCATCTGAACAGGCGCTCGACGCATTGTTCGGCGGTCCTGCGCCGCGCAGCTCGGTCGAAACCTCTGCGCTTGACCGCGCAGGCGCAGCAGCACCGGGTATTCGCAGCCAGGTTGGAGATCCTGACACGAACACGGTCGCCAAGGGCCGCTCGACGCGTGACATCATCGCCGCACCTGAAGGTGACGGCCAGTTCGCGCAGGCGGTTATTCCTTCTTAGGTTTGCCCCCGCTCATCCGAGCGGGCATCCTCGCTGCTATTTCCTTCGCTCCGCTACGGGGCAGCTGCGGAAGGGCGGTCGTCCTTGCCGGGCCTCCCCCGGCCCGATTCTTGGTGACGGCAGTCAGCGCGCGCCGGCCGGTAGGCCGAAAGCCTAAGCGAACGGATGTGAGCGCCGGCGACTGAGACCAAACAAAAAATTACGCGACCAAGGACAGGGGACTATTACTCGGCTTCCTCAGGCTCTCTCACCACAAACAGCTTGTCGATCCGGCGGCGGTCCATGTCGATCACCTCGAAACGCCAGCCCTGATCGACGAAACTTTCGCCTTCCTTGGGCAGGCGCTTCAGAACGGACAGCGCATAACCGGCAGCAGTCCCGAACTCCCGGCTTTCGCCATATTCAAGACCCAACCGGTCCGCGAGCGCATCAGCCGACAATTGTCCCGATATCACCAGTGAGCCGTCCTTGCGTTCCATGATCTGGGGCGCGTCGCCTTGATCCTGATCGCTGACAAAACTACCCGCCAAGGCAGTGAGCAGATCGACCGGCGTAATGATGCCATCGAGATGACCGTATTCATCATGCACCATCGCCATCGCGATTTCCGCCTGCTGCAGCACCCGCAGCGCATCCATGGCGTCGAGCTGATCGGGGACAACTTCCGCCTTGCGCATCAGGGCCCTGAGCGAGACCTCCCTGCCATCGACCATGGCGGCGAGTATCTCTCTCACCTTGATCACACCCAGGATCGTGTCGGGCGAGCCATCGGCAACCGGCAGAAGCGAATGCGGGCTTTCATCGATCACCCGCTTGATCTCTTTCTCGCTCGCGTTGATGTCGATCCAGTCAATCTCAGGGCGCGGGGTCATCAGTTCGCGCACCGGGCGCTCTGCCAGGCGGACGACGCCCGCCAGCAATTGATGCTGATCGGCTTCGATCACGCCGCTGCGCGTCGCATCGGCGAAGATCATGTGCAGCTCTTCAGCGGTCACGCTGTTTTGCCCGCCGGGATGGATGCCAAGCAACCGAATGATGAGGGCGGAAGATGTGTCGAGCACCCACACCAGCGGAGCAGCGACCCGCGCGATAAACGCCATCGGGCGTGCCATCACCATCGCAATGGCGACCGCGTGGCGAAGCGCCACCTGCTTTGGGACCAGCTCGCCGATGATCAGGTTGAAGTATGTCACAAACGCGATCACCAGGACGAACCCGGCTTCTGGCGCCCACTCGCTTGGCACGCCCACTGCCGCCAGGCGCTCTCCTACCGGTCCGCCCAGGCTCGCACCCGAATAGGCCCCGGCAATGATCCCGACGAGCGTAATGCCGATCTGAACCGTCGACAGGAACTTTCCGGGATCGGCGGCCAGCGCCAGTACGGTCGCCGCGCTCGCCGAACCTGCATCTCGTTTCGAGCGCAGTTTCGAAGTCTTGGCCGATACGATCGCAAGCTCGGACATGGCAAAGATGCCATTGAGCACGATCAATCCGCCGATGATGAAGACGTCAGGCCAGGGAATGGGAGTCACGCCAGTCTCGCTAGCACAATTTTTGATATGCGCCAGCCACTCGTGGCAACAATCTCTTCGGAGCAACGCTTCAGCGCGCTATCAGAAACAGGTTCTGTCACACCGCGTTAATGTGGTAACATTCAGAGACTGAAGATATTTTAGGGACGGCGCGCTCCCCCATTTCTGATCTTGCGCGCCAACAGGAGGAGAGAATTCATGACACGATCCAAGATCTTGCTGTCGAGTGTCGCTGCACTGTCGCTGATCGGCACGAGCGCCTGTGTGACCGACCCGAACACTGGCGAGAAAAAGGTATCTCGCACCGCAGGTGGTGCGGTGATTGGCGGTACGCTGGGCTATCTGCTCGGCGGTGTGATTGGCGGCGACACCGCGCGAATCATCGGCGCTGGCATTGGTGGTTCGGCCGGGGCCGTGATCGGCAAGCGCTTTGACGATCAGATCCGCGAGCTGGACGAGCAAACCGAAGGCAGCGGCGTCGAAGTCGAGGAAGTCGGCGATCAGGACGCGATCCTTGTCCGCCTGCCTGACGGCGTAACCTTCGCAAGCGGATCGGCCGATATCAATCCAGGCTTTTACGAGACGCTGAACAAAGTCGCAGACAGCCTGATCAAATATCCGGACAGCCTGATCGACGTGTATGGCTTCACTGACACGACCGGCTCGAACGCCTTGAACCAGCGCCTGTCAGAGCAGCGCGCAGAAACGGTTGCAAACTATCTGGTTGGACGCGGTGTATCGCGGGCGCGGATCGAGACCCGCGGCTTTGGCGAAGATCCCGCCTATCTCCGCGTACGAACTGGTGACAATGTGGCCGAGCCGCTGAACCGCCGGGTCGAGATCAAGATTACGCCGGTCAGCCAGGAGCAGGTCCAGGCCGCTCAAGGCAACTGATCGGGGCCCATTGAAATTCAGAGAAAAGGGCTGGCCGCAAGGCTGGCCCTTTGTCTATTGCGCTATCGCTGCACTGCTTGTGCGCGGGCCTATCCCTTCGTGGCCAGCCTTTGCGCACGCTCGGACAAATGCTCAACCGCCGCTGCATGGATGCCCTGCGCGCAAACCAGCACCCCGAAGGCCCGCGGATCACGCTTGTTGAATCGCAACTGCTCCCCATGCGCGTCGGAAATCATCGCGCCAGCTTCTCGTGCAATCAGCGTGGCAGCGCCGATGTCCCACTCGTAACCCCAACGCAACGTCGCGACGAGGTCTGCCCGGTTATCGGCGACCATTGCCATACGCAGTGCAATCGAATTGGGTTTTTCGACCATGGTCAGATCGCTGTCGATTGTAGCCAGCTGATCGGTTGGCACGCGCGCTCCCGAAAGATCACTGCGGGTCGAGGCCTTGATCGCTAAGCCGTTCAGCGTCGCCCCTTGCCCTGCGACCGAAAGCCACTCTTCCCCGCGAGCCGGTGCGCTGAGCATCCCGATCAGCGGCCTGCCATTGCTGACCAATGCGACCGAAATCGCCCAGCCAGTGCGGCCGCGGATGAAATCGCGGGTTCCGTCTATGGGATCGACCAACCAGACCAGGTCATGCGCCAGCCGCGCGGGATTATCCGCCGTTTCCTCTGACAGCCAGCCAGCCGATGGCAGCAGCGCCCCGAGTTCGCGTTTCAGGAAAGCATCGACTTCGATGTCGGCGAGACAAACTGGATGGCCCGGTTCCTTCTCCCACATCTCGACCTCGTGCCCAGCACCCGGCCAGCGGCCCAGCGCAATGCGCCCCGCTTCACTGACAACGGCGTTGAGACGAGCAGAATCGATCATGTTCGTAGCAGGATCGCTCTGGCGAACGAAAGTCTACTTTTCAAGGCGGCTCAATCATGCTTAGGCCGCACACAAATGTGGCGATTCCCGCCCATGCCAAACCGAAGTTCGACCCACAGGAGCGACCCCCAAATGAACATCCACGAATATCAGGCCAAGGAACTGCTTGCGAAGTACGGGATCGGCATCCCTGCAGGTCACGCAGCGCTGACCGTCGAGGAAGCGGTGGCAGCGGCAGAGAAGCTACCCGGGCCGCTTTATGTCGTGAAGGCTCAGATCCATGCCGGTGGCCGCGGCAAGGGCAAGTTCAAGGAACTGGGCGCGGATGCGAAGGGCGGCGTGCGGCTTGCCAAGTCGCTCGAGGATGTACGCTCGGACGCCAGCGAAATGCTCGGCAACACGCTGGTGACGATCCAGACCGGCGAAGAAGGCAAGCAGGTCAATCGCCTATACGTTACCGATGGCGTGGATATCGAGAAGGAATATTACCTCTCCATGCTGGTTGACCGGGCGACGGGCCGCGTGGCGATGATCGTTTCGACCGAAGGCGGCATGGACATCGAAGAAGTCGCGCACAACACGCCGGAGAAAATCGTCACTATAACAATCGACCCGGCGCAGGGCTTCATGCCGCATCATGGCCGTGCGGTAGCCTTTGGTCTCAAGCTCAAAGGCGATCTCAACAAGCAGGCCCAGAAGCTCGCGAAGCAGCTTTACACCGCTTTCATGGATCTTGACTGCGAGATGTTGGAAATCAACCCGCTGGTTGAGACGAAAGACGGTCAGCTCCTTGTGCTCGATACGAAGATGAGCTTTGACGGCAATGCGCTCTATCGTCACCCCGATGTGGAAGCGATGCGCGATGAAACCGAAGAAGACCCCGCCGAAGTCGAAGCCTCCGAATATGACCTCGCCTATATCAAGCTCGACGGAAATATCGGCTGCATGGTCAATGGCGCGGGCCTCGCCATGGCAACGATGGACATCATCAAGCTCAATGGCGCGTTCCCGGCGAACTTCCTCGACGTAGGCGGCGGAGCGACGACAGAAAAGGTCACCGCGGCGTTCAAGATCATCCTCAAGGATCCTGCGGTTGAAGGTATCCTCGTCAACATCTTCGGCGGGATCATGCGCTGCGACACGATTGCAGAGGGTATTGTGGTAGCGGCGAAGGAAGTCGAGCTCGACGTCCCGCTGGTGGTGCGCCTGGAAGGCACAAATGTCGAGAAAGGCAAGGAAATCCTCGCCAATTCTGGCCTGCCAATTGTTCCAGCGGACGATCTGGGTGACGCCGCGAGAAAGATCGTCGCGGAGGTCAAGCAGGCGGCCTGATCCGGGCTGCCTCGCCTAATGAATACTCTTCCGGTCTGCCATGGAACACCAACCTATAGCAGGCCATTGATCCATCAGGCTAGCGGCTTCCGCCTTGACGTTTACGTAAACGCAAGCTAGAGCACCGCCAACACTTACGCAGAGGAAGAAGAACCATGAAAATCCTCGTCCCCGTCAAGCGGGTGATCGATTACAACGTCAAGCCGCGTGTGAAGGCAGACGGTTCAGGCGTTGATCTTGCCAACGTCAAGATGAGCATGAACCCGTTTGACGAGATCGCGGTCGAAGAGGCGATCCGCATCAAGGAAGCGGGCAAGGCGGAGGAGATCATCGCGGTCTCGATCGGTCCGGCAAAGGCTCAGGAAACGCTGCGCACCGCGCTCGCCATGGGCGCAGACCGCGCGATCCTGGTCGAGGTTGAAGACGGCGTCGACGTGGAACCGCTCGCAGTTGCGAAGCTCCTCAAGGCGATTGCCGAGGAAGAAGGCCCGGGCATCGTCATGCTCGGCAAGCAGTCGATTTCGGACGACAGCAACCAGACTGGCCAGATGCTCGCGGCGCTGATGGGCCGCCCGCAAGGCACCTTTGCCAACACGGTCGAGGTCGATGGCGACAGCGTTATCGTGAAGCGCGAAGTCGATGGCGGTCTGGAAACCGTCAAACTCTCGCTGCCTGCGATCATCACCACTGACCTGCGGCTCAACGAGCCGCGCTATGCGTCGCTGCCGAACATCATGAAGGCGAAGAAGAAGCCGCTCGATACCAAGACACCGGGCGATTACGGCGTCGATATCGCGCCGCGTCTCACCACCACCAATGTCTCTGAGCCTCCGGTTCGCCAGGCAGGTGAAAAGGTCGCCGACGTCGATGCGCTGGTCGCGAAGATCAAAGCGCTCGGCATCGCTTGAGCCAACCCGGACAAGAAAGGAATTATGACATGAAAACTCTCGTCTGGGTCGAACACGACAATAGCGAGATGAAGGACGCAACGCTGTCGGTTGTGACAGCGGCTTCCAAATTGGGCGATGTTGATCTGCTGGTCGCAGGCAGCGGCTGCGCAGGCGTGGCCGATCAGGCCGCCAAGGTTGCAGGCGTCGGCGCGGTGCACCTGGCAGACGATGCCGCTTATGCAAACGCTCTGGCTGAGAATGTTGCGCCGCTGATTGCAGGCCTGATGGACGGCTTTGATGCTGTGCTCTTCCCCGCCACCACGACGGGCAAGAACATCGCGCCGCGCGTCGCAGCGCTGCTGGATGTGATGCAGATCTCCGACATTCTTTCGGTTGAAGGTCCCAAGACCTTCACGCGCCCGATCTATGCGGGCAATGCGATTGCGACGGTTGAAAGCTCTGACGCGAAGCTCGTCATCACCGTGCGGGGCACCGCGTTTGACAAGGCAGCAGCCAACGGCGGTTCGGCCTCAGTCTCAGCGGTCAGCGGTCCAGGCGATTCGGGTCTCTCCAGCTTTGTGAGTGCCGAAATCGCGGCGAGCGAACGCCCTGAACTGACCAGCGCGAAGATCATCGTATCGGGCGGCCGTGCGCTGAAGGACGCAAAAACCTTCGAACAGGTCATCACCCCGCTTGCGGACAAGCTGGGCGCCGGCATCGGTGCTTCGCGCGCGGCGGTCGATGCGGGCTATGTCCCCAACGATTACCAGGTCGGCCAGACCGGCAAGATCGTCGCGCCGGAGGTTTACATCGCGATCGGTATCTCCGGCGCGATCCAGCACCTCGCCGGCATGAAGGACTCCAAGACCATCATCGCGATCAACAAGGACGAGGATGCTCCAATCTTCCAGGTCGCGGATATCGGCCTTGTCGGCGACCTCTACAAGGTCGTGCCGGAACTGATGGAAAAGCTCTAAGCGCCCGCTAACCCTTTAGAAAAACTCAAGTTGCTAGAAACCTCCGGGGAGCTATGCTGGCTTCCTGGAGGTTTTTGTATGCGGTTTGCAATACTTGCGATTCCGGTGATTGTGGGTTTGGGTTTGATCCTGACCCCATCGCTATCAGCATGGGAGAAGGCCCCGGAAAGCTACAATCCAATAGGCCCTTGGGTCTTCGACTATGCTGATGACCACTGTGCATTCAGGCGCTCGTTCGAATCCCAAAGCGACAAGTTTTTCGTTGAATTCCGTCAGTACACGCCGGGGCCGTCCTTCGATCTCATCGCCATGTCGGAAAAGTTGCGTACACGGGGGCGCGATTTCGAATTTCGGTTTGCCCCCTATAAAGGCACCATCAAGCCTTCAACAGCCTATCCGATGACAGGTGACGGCAATGCGTCTGGGCATTTCGGCGTTGGCTACTTCCACCCTCCGGTTGGTTTCGATATGTCCGACGATGAGATAATCTCGATGGCTGACGACGATTTGCGGGCGTGGTTAGAGGGGATCGAAGCGCTCGAAATCGTGAGCGGCTTCAGCAAATTCGTGCGCTTGGAAACCGGCTCGTTCTCGGACCTCATCACGGTTCGCACGCACTGTCTCAATACACTCTTGAAGGAATGGGGACTTGACCCGGATCGCATCGCAAGACAGACCCGCCCGCCTGTCCCAAAAGACGCGGAAAGCTGGGTCCGCGCCGTCAAGCACAGCTATCCAAGGGCTGCGCTCAATCGCGGCAAGGTTGGTGCCACCCGTCTTCGGCTCATGGTCGGCATGGATGGTCGAGTGACAAGCTGCACGAGCCTCGCGAATATAGCCGACCGATCGCTCTCCGACGCCGCATGCAAAGCCATTATCGAGCACGCCACCTTCGAGCCGGCGCTGGATGAAAACGGTGTGCCTATGGCGAGCTATCACATCCAGCCAGTCAGTTTCCGTATCTCCTAGGCCATTTTCTCTGGCATCTCAGCCACCACTTTCGCGCAATTCCTGTAAGTCCGCCGCGTGATCTGGCGGCGCTGCTCTGACGTATAGGTCCGGTCGCAGGCGCGCGGATCGCGGTCAAGCAGCTGGTCTCGGATAATGCAGCGCTCGTGCTCAGGCGCGTGAATCGCTTCGAGCAGCTCGTCCAGCATGCTCAGGCTCATGGCATTGCTGGCGCCAGCCTCGACCCGATCGAGCGCACGATCATCGCAGATCTCGAACGCATGCCCGCGTTCTTCCCCCAGCGCTTCCAACCGCACCGTCGTGATCCCAGCACTGCGCGCGCTGCGCCGCTGGTCGAGCCGCATCCGGTGCCGCAGCGATTGCAGCTCTCCCCGTATCTGCCAAGTGACATGTGTACTGAAACGCGCCTGACCCGGATCGTAGCTTTCCAGCGCGCGCAGCACCGCAATCGCACAGGCCTGCCGGGCATCCTCTACCATGTCGGTCAGATGATAGACCCGGATCAGATGCGCAATGCGCGATGCAAGCAGATCGAGAAGACGCGCAAATTCGCGACTCTCCAAAGATGATCCGGCGTGGCCTGAAAGCCTTCTGGCCGCTCGTGCGCGGTCCACCTGACGCTCGAGCGCTGCGTTAAAACCGGCATTCGCTGTCCGTGCCATGGTCTTCCCCTCCTTGACGCGCAACGAGGGTTAATCTTGTGGACTTATGAGAGCGCTGTCACGGAGCTAGGTAGTCATGCCTAGAGCACTGGCCCGACCATTTTTCGTTGTTTTTTAGGGGTTTATAAAGTGCCGTGCCGCTTGCGCCATAGGTGCTCTTACTTAGTGAAACAGCAGCCCATCGATGAAGTGAAGCGTCATCCCGACCAGCCCGCCAACCAGCGTTCCGTTGATGCGGATGAATTGCAGGTCGCGCCCGACCGCGTTTTCAATCCGGCCGGTAATCGTGACCGCATCCCAGCGCTTGACCGTTTCTGAGACGAGCTGGACGATCTGATCGCCATAGCGCGTGGCCACCCCGACCATAGTGCGACGCGCGAAGCGATTGATCTGCATCTGCAGCCGCGCATCCGTCTGCAGCGCTGCACCCATCTCGGCGAGACCCTTGCGCATCTCCTCACCCAGCTTACCTTCTGGATCACGCGCACGCCGGATCAACGAGCGACGGATCCGCTCCCACACGCCCATCCACCATTCCGCAACGGCAGGGTTCTCTATCAGGTCGCGCTTCATGGCCTCCACTCGCGCGCGCGTCTTGAGATCATGCTGCAGATCCTGGCTGAGCTGTGCGAGGCCCTCTTCGATCTTGCTGCGCAGCGGGTGCTCGGGGTCGACCAGCACTTCGGCGAGCAGCTTGTAGAGCCCGTCGAGCACCGAGGCCGAAATGCGCTCGTCAAGGCCGGTCCAGCGCAGCACTGCGTTTGCGCGGTCGTGGATGATATCGCGCACCGTTTCTTCATTGTCCTCCAGCGTCAGTCCTGCCCAGCGAATGAAGCCGTCCATAAGCGGCATGTGCCTTCCATCGGCAATCGCGCCTTCGAGCATACGTCCGAGCAGGGGCGAGACATCGATCTTGGCGAACTGGCCAGCGAGGCCGCTGCGGACCTGGTTGCCGAGCCGATCGGGATCGAGCGACTCGAGGATCTCCGCCAACAGCTCTGCTGCGCCTGCCGTAAGGCGCGAGCGGTTGTCACCGGTTGCATCGGGCTGTGCGACAAGAAAGTCTCCGGCCGCCTTCGCGACATTCATGTGCTGCATTCGCCGTGCGACAACCGCGGGGGTGAGGAAATTGTCGCGCAGGAACTGCGCCATGGTATCCGCGATCCGGTCCTTGTTTTCAGGGATAATCGCGGTGTGCGGGATCGGCAGGCCAAGCGGGTGACGAAAAAGGGCAGTAACCGCAAACCAGTCCGCCAGGCCGCCGACCATCGCCGCTTCGGCGAAGGCGTGGACATAGCCCCATGCGGGATGCTCGCCCAAAAACGGCCGGGTCGAGAAGAACAGGGCCGCCATGGCCACCAGCAGGCCGGTGGCGGTCCAGCGCATTCGCTTGGCGCGATCGGGTGATATCGGCTCCCCGCCAAAGCGATAGGGTGGAGGTGCTGGCGTTTCAGCCATGGTCAATCGGCCGCCTGTCCCGCTTACTCCGCAGGTTCCGCTCCGGTGCGATAGCCTTGCGCACCGGGGCGCGTGCGCGCGGAGAGCTCTTCATCATAATGTTCGTCGCCCGGCTTGTAGGTCAGGAAACGGGTCCGCAGCCACGGGCCGACCCGCTTTTCAAAGCCATCGGCGAGGCTGAATCCTGCTGGCACGATGACCAGTGTCAGGACCGTTGAGAGAATCAGGCCGCCGATAACCGTTACACCCATTGGCGCGCGCCACGCACCATCGCCCGAAAGCGATACTGCCGTGGGCACCATGCCAGCCGTCATCGCGACGGTTGTCATGACAATCGGCTGGGCGCGCTTGTGCCCGGCATCAATGATCGCGTCATACTTGTTCTTGCCTTCCGCCATCGCATCGATGGCAAAGTCGATCAGCAAGATCGAGTTCTTGGCGACAATACCGAGCAGCATCAGGATACCGATATAGACCGGCATGGAGATCGGCTCTCGAATTATCATCAAGGCAAGCAAACCGCCCAGCGGAGCCAGCAGCAACGAGGTCATATTGACCAGCGGCGAAACGAAACGATGGTAGAGCAGGACCAGCACGCCGAACACGAGCAGAATGCCGCTGATCACGGCTACGGCAAAATTGGCCAGAAGTTCTTGCTGGAAGCGGTCCTCGCCAACCGAGATCTGGCGTACGCCGATCGGGAGGTTCTGCATGGTCGGCAACGCGTTGATTGCTTCCATCACCGGGCCGCGCACTGCGCCCGGCGCGAGGTCCGCCCCGATCACGGCCCTGCGCGACTGGTTGTAGCGCTGGATACGGGTCGGGCCTTCGCCAAACCGGATATTGGCGACGCGCTTCAGCGGAACCGCATCGCCGGAAGCAGTTGGGACAGGCAGGTTCTCGATCGTCGACAGGTCACTGCGCGATTCGCGCGGAAGGATTACGCGGATTGGTACCTGCCGGTCGGAGAGCGAGAACTTCGCCGCGTTCTGGTCAATCTCGCCCAGCGTCGCAATGCGGATCGCGCTGGACAGGGCCGCCGTGGTCACCCCAAGCTGTGCCGCCAGATCCTCGCGCGGTTCGATGATCAGCTCAGGCTGCTGCAGGTCGGCACTGATGCGCGGCGCAACCACGCCCTCAACGCCCTTCATTTCCTCGACCAGTTGCCGGGCGGTTTCGTCGAGAACCTCCGAATCGCTGCCTGCCAGCAGGATCGAGATCGCGCGGCCGCTGCTGCCACCCCCTTCGAAAGCGAAGGAAACGCGGGCATCGGCTACTTCGCTCAGGGCAGGGGTCAGGCGGCGTTGGAATTCGTTGCTGGTGGCGTCACGCTCTGCCGCGGGCTTGAGGGCGATATACTGCTGCGCACTGCCGATCCTCACCGCTTGGGTAACGTGCTTCACTTCGGGCTCGTTGAGCAGCATTGCGGCGACTTCTTCGGAGACCAAGCGCGTTTGTTCAAGCGTCGTACCGGGCACCATGTCGATATTGACGACAGTTGTGTCTTCATTGGTGCTGGGCTGGAACTGCTGCGGCAGACCGGCAAGCAGCGCGACGGTAATGAACAGCGCATATATGCCCATCAGGAATGCGTAGAAGCGATGGTCCTTTGTGCGCGCCATGAAGCGTTCGGCAAAGCGCGCGAAGTATCTTCCGAAGGCTCCAAAAACCCCGAGAAACAGCTTCAGCAGGAAGCCGATTAGCAGGAATGCGCCGACCATTATGACCGGTATTACGAGGGCGGCGAGCAACACCCAGATGTCCCATTCCATCGCCAGCTGGAAAATGAAAATGCCGGCTTGAAGCGAAACCGCGATCAACGCGATCGCGACGATCGTTGCGATCGGACCGTAGAACCAGCGCGAAGGCGCCTTTGGCAGGTCTGCCAGCATGGCCTTCGACCGCGTGTCGTCCATCGTCCAGCGCAGGATCTTCATATAGAAGTCCATCGCGCGGCCTTCGCCATGCGCTGCATGTCCCTTGGCATGGAGGAAGTAGGCCGCGATCATGGGTGTGATCATGCGCGCGACGGCCAATGAGGCCAACACGGCGACCACAACAGTCAGGCCAAACGGCTTGAAGAACTCGCCGGTTACGCCGGGCATGAGGCCCACCGGGAGGAACACCGCGACGATACAGAAAGTGGTCGAGACCACTGCTAGCCCGATTTCGTCGGCAGCATCGATCGAGGCCTGATAGGCGCTCTTGCCCATGCGCATGTGGCGGACGATATTCTCGATTTCAACGATGGCGTCATCGACCAGAACGCCTGCAACCAGGCTCAACGCGAGCAGCGAGAGGAAGTTCAGGTTGAAGCCGAGCAGATCCATGAACCAGAAGGTCGGGATCGCGGAAAGCGGAATGGCAAGCGCACTGATAAAGGTCGCACGCCAGTCGCGCAGGAACAGGAACACCACGACAATCGCCAGCAGCGCTCCTTCAATAAGCGCCGCCATCGAGGACGTATATTGCGCCTTGGCGTAAGGCACAGGCGTGAAGAGCTCCACGAATTCGACCTGCGGGAACTCGCTCTCGATCTTGCCGATCTCTTCGACCGCCGCTTCATAGACCGCGACATCTGAACGATCGCGCGCGCGCGCGAAGCTGAAGCCCACGACTTGCCTGCCATTATACAGTGAGACGCTGCGCTGCTCGGACGTGCCGTCGGTAACATCGGCGACGTCGGCCAGCTTGATCGTGCGGCCACCAGGCAGCGAAATGCGCGCCTCGCTCAATTCATAGGCAGTATCTGCATTGCCAAGTACGCGCACGGCCTGGCGCGATCCGGCAATCTCCGCCTCTCCGCCCGAAGCATCGATATTGACCTGCCTGAGTACATTGTTGATCTCGCGGGCGGTAACGCCCAGCGCCTGCATGCGCGCGGGATCGAGCGTGACGCGGATCTCGCGATCGACTCCACCGTTGCGGCTCGCCTGCGCCATGCCGGGAATCGCTTGCAGCCGGCGCGCGACGACATCATCGACGAACCAGCTCAGCTCCTCCAGCGTCATGTCATCTGCGCGCACCGCGTAGAAGGCCAGGTTGTTGCCGCCCGGACCAGCGGTGAAATCGACCTTGCGTACGAGCGGCTCAAGGATGCCTTCCGGCAAGTCACTGCGGATCTGGTCGACCGCGTTCTTGACCTCGGTGGTCGCAACGTCAACGTCGGTCCCCACCGCGAAGCTGACAAAGGTGCTGGAGTTGCCTTCGCTTGCGGTTGAGCTGATTTCCTCAACCCCGCTGATCGAAGCCACCGAGGCCTCGATCTTTTGCGTGATCTGCTTTTCGATTTCGGTCGGCGCAGCGCCGGGCTGCGAGACATTGACCGAAACAGCCGGGAATTCGATGTCAGGAAAATTGACGATGTCCAAACGATTGAACGAGACGATACCCGCCAGCGTCAACCCAAGGAATATGACGATCGGGACAACCGGATTGCGAATCGACCAGGCAGAGATTTCGCGCAAATTCATTGCGCCTCGCTCTCCGATTTTTCGGCCGCCTTTTCGCCAGTCTTGCCGGGCGCCAGTTTGGGCTGAACCAGTTCGCCGGGCCTGAGGAAACCACCGGCGCGCAGAACAATCTTCTCGGTCCCGTCAAGGCCGGATACGACAGCGATGCCTTCCGGCGTCACGATGCCGGTCTCGACCGCCTGTCGCTGCGCCCGGTCCTCGGCATCGATGATATAGACATAGCTGCCATCGCGGTCGGTCAGGATCGCGCTCTCAGGCAGGATTGGCGCAACAACCGCTCCGCTATTGAGCGTCGCACTCGCAAAACCGCCAGGGCGCAGCGCCGGATCATATGCCAGCGCGATCCGCGCGACACCTTGTCTGGTTTGCGGATCGATGGTCGGCTCAATCTGCCAGATCTGGCCCGTGAACACCCTGCCCGAGCCGACCGGCCGCACTTCAGCCACCGCGCCAACTGAAAGCTGGGCGATTTCGTTCTCACCAACGCGAGCGAGCAGTTCCATCTCGCCGCCCTGAGCGATGCTGAACAGCGTACCTGAGCCAGCCCCGACAGTCTGTCCGGGCTCGACATTGCGCTGGAGAAGCAGGCCTGATGCCGGCGCAACAATATTCAAGCGCGCATTGCGGGCCAGCAGTTCGCGATATTGCGCTTCGGCGACAGTCACCCGCGCCTTCGCGGCGTCACGCGTTGCAGTCAGACGGTCTATATCGGCTTGGGAAATAAATCCGCGTTCTACCAGTTGCTGCGCGCGATCGAGATTGCTTTGCGCGAGTTTCGCATCAGCCTTGGCAACATCGACATTGGCTGCCGCGCTCCGCGCCTGCTGCGACTGAACGGAGCGATCGATCGCGGCCAGCACCTGGCCCTGGCGCACCCATTGCCCTTGCTCGACAGGGACGGACACCACCCGGCCGCCTTCGCCAACCACCCCGACCGGCAATTCGCGCCGCGCCGCAATCGAACCTGTCGCGGTGATCTGGCCCTGCAATGTCATCTTGCCAGGCACAACAACGGTCACGGTCGCAGCCTGCGTCTGGCGATCGCCAGCTGCAAGGTCAGCCGCCGCCTGGCGCTGCCAGAAATAATACGCGCCGCCCAATGCGATCAGCAGCACCAGCAGGCCGACGATCAGCCACTTGCGATCGAGGCCGGCACGCCGGTCGCCCGACAGATCGTAGTCAGTCATGCCGGCGCTGTCGGCTTCCGCGCTGATTTTGCTCTCATAGTTCATAGTTTTGTGTCGCTTTTAGTCAGGGTGTATTATTTCAATAACTCACCTGACGCAATCCCTCATAGACTCCCTAACCATCTGGAGCAACGAGGCATTCACCCTTGCAGGACAATTCGCTGAGCGACTTTCGGGTCCCGACAAGCGACATTTTGCTCGATGGCGTGCGGGAATGCCTCGTTCGCGAGCGGCGATCACGGGCACAAGCGGCCGCGGGCGCGCGGTCAATGAAGAAAGGGCGGCGCAGCGCGCACCGCCCTTCATCTTGGTTACAAACATGTAATTCGCAGCGCTGAAAGCTGCGCTGTCAGGCCTCAATGGCCAATGTCAGCCCTGCGTTAACGCACGCGTCCACGTTGGATGAGATTGACGATGCCAAGCAGGACGATGGCACCAACAACTGCAACAGCCAGGCCTGTGAGCGAGAAGGATTGAACGCTTCCCGTAATGCCAAGCAGCGGCCCTGCAATCATGTTACCGACTACTGAGCCAACACAGCCCACGACAATATTCCAGAAGATGCCCATAGACGCGTCGCGGTTCATGACGAGGCTCGCCAGCCAACCTGCGATGCCGCCTACGATAAGTGCGATGATCCAACCCATGTTCCCATTCCTCCATATTCTTTCAATAGCTTGCCCTGCATCAATGCGCTGGACTGCCATTGAGTTCCGACAGCAGCGATTCTGCAAGCCTGCGGCAGTGCTACACTCGAAACCACGTAAACGGCAAGGAATGGACCCGGGGAACTGGCCGCGAAGGGGCATAAGGAGAGACCGCCCAGCGCTGCTGAGCGGTCCCGAATCTAGAAATGTGGGCTTGAGAAAGGCCGCTCGCCCCAAGCGAGCGGAGCAATCAGTACTTCAGTTGGCGCTCGTACAGATCACGATAATGCTGAATCCGCGTGACACGCAGACCTTGCATTCCGGAACGGTCGACCGCACGCTGCCAGGAAGCGAACTCCTCAAGCGTGAGGCCATAGCGCTCCAGCACTTCGTCGATCGTCAGCAAGCCGCCGTTGACGGCTGCGACCACTTCCGCCTTGCGGCGCACGACCCAGCGCTTGGTTTCCGGTGCAGGCAAATCCTCAAGGGTCAGCGGCTCGCCGAGCGGACCGATGACCTTCGAAGGACGGATGTCTTGATTTTCAATCATTTATTTTCTCGACAACCTTGCTCTTGCGAGCCTTCCAAGGGTGCAGCCAGTGCTGCGTTCTCATTGAAGCTCTCTGTATCTTCCAAGCCTTTGCAGGCCTCTAAAGCATCATGGTTAACGCCATCTTTGCCATCGGATGGAGGTACGAAGTAGCCCGCAGCCGCATCGGCAAAGCTCGCCGCTCCCAGGATCAGATCCTGTTTCAAAAACTCGCGCAGGTCGCGCGCCGCATTGATCCGAGCGGTCAGGTCGCTCCAGCCGACCGCGCGCAGGGCGCGGCCGCGAATGGCCGACGGTTCGGGTCCGCTGAATGCCGCAGGGTTCAAAGGCGAATTCTCCAACATGCCCTTGTTTCTAACGCCTCTGCGTCAAGTTTTGGTAAAACCGGTGTTTACCTCGGATTAGGACTGTTTAACGCTGTCCCGGACCATTGAGCCGTTCGAAAACGCACCTGCAAGGCATTGCTGGATTTCCCTTGCGTCGCCATGTATGGCGCGCCCTCCCATGACGGATATGACACTCTCTGCCGCCGGGCTCTCGCCTGAAGCGCTGTTCGACTTGCCGAAGCCGGCAAGCGAGAGCCGGATTGTCGTGGCCATGTCAGGCGGTGTGGATTCGTCGGTCGTGGCCGCGCTTGCAGCGACGAGCGGGGCTGAAGTCATCGGCATCACACTCCAGCTTTACGACTATGGCGCTGCCACAGGTCGCAAGGGCGCGTGCTGCGCAGGTGATGACATTGCTGACGCTCGCGCGGTTTCCGACCGTCTGGGGATCGCGCATTACGTGTTCGACCACGAAAGCGCGTTTCGCGAAGACGTGGTGGAGCAGTTCGCCGACGACTATCTGGCCGGGCGCACGCCAGTCCCCTGCATCCGCTGCAATATGGGGCCGAAATTCACGGACCTTTTCCGGATGGCGCGCGAGCTGGGCGCAGATTGCCTTGCGACCGGGCATTATGTGCAGCGGATGATGGGTCCGGCCGGGCCAGAGCTGCACCGTGCTTTGGACCCTGCGCGCGACCAGTCCTATTTTCTCTACGGGACGACCAACGACCAGCTGGAATATCTGCGGTTTCCGCTGGGCGGCTTGCCGAAGTCACAAGTCCGCGAGCTGGCCGAGCAGGCCGGGCTGCGCAACGCCGCCAAGCCCGACAGCCAGGACATCTGCTTCGTGCCCGACGGCAATTACGCCGGAATCGTCAAGAAGCTCCGCCCTGAAGGCGCCGCTCCGGGCGCGATTGTCCATGCGCAGACAGGCAAGACATTGGGCGAGCATCAGGGCATCATCCATTTCACGGTTGGCCAGCGAAAGGGCCTGCAAATCGGCGGCCAGCCTGAACCGCTTTACGTGGTCGGTGTCGATGCAGAGACACGCGAAGTGCGGGTGGGGCCGAAGCGGATGCTCGCGACTTCAGCTGCTCTTATCACGGAAACCAACCGGATCGGGCCGCTGCCGGATGCCCCGCTGACTGCCAAGGTCCGCAGTCTTGCCAAGCCGGTTCCGGTCACGCTGGAAAGCCCGCTTGGCGATGGTGCTTCGACGCGCATCCATTTTGCCGCACCTGAATACGGCGTTGCGCCAGGTCAGGCGGCCGTGATCTATGCTGGCGAGCGCGTGGTTGGCGGTGGCTGGATCGAAGAGACGACCAGCGCAGCTTGAGGCTCAGGCGTCCTCACTCTTCCCATTTCTCCAGCACACAGCCATAGCCTTCGCGGTAATAGGCGGTGTCTGACGCAATCAGGGGAAAGCGCGCAGTCACGCTCTTTGCATCGGTGTTGGCCTTGAGCGTGACGAGCTCCATGCCTGCCAGCTTGTCCTTCGCGCAGTCGTCGATACTACGACCCGCGACAAAGTGGCACGAGCATGCAACCCGCGCAGAGTAGGCGGTCGCGATCTGGGTATAGCCGCTGATCTGCACGCGATAGATGGACGCTATTGTCGCAAGGATTGCGATAAGGCCGAGCAGGATCCACCACCCGCGCCCGCTCTGCGCTTTCGCCTTGCTTTTCGCCATTGCCAATCCCGTGTCCTTGCGCGAGGGGTGCGCGCATGAAGTTGTCTGTCGCGCCCTTCCCTAACGCCCGCCATCTCCTGCTGCCAGCCCTAATCCTGGCTGTCGCCAGCTGCTCGGCTTCAGAACCGCTAGAGCAGCCGCTTAGCGATGAAGCGATGGCGGCCGTGGCTGAGGATGCTGGCGCTCCGCGGGATAATGTCGCCCGGCAAGTCGATGACCTGTTCTCGCAGGAAAGCCTTGGCGAGACACGCGCCCTGGTGGTCATCGCAAATGGCAAGCTGGCGGCGGAACGCTATGCGCAAGGCTACGATGCTGACACCCGCTTTGTCAGCTGGTCGATGGCGAAGACAGTCTCAGCCATGCTGATCGGCATGCTCGTCGCTGACGGCCGGTTGAGCGTCGAGGAGCCTGCCCCGGTATCCTTGTGGCAGCGCCCCGGTGACCCCCGCGGCGCGATTACATTGAAACACCTGCTGCAGATGCGCAGCGGTTTGCGCCATACCGAGGCGGGTGATCCGCCATACGAATCCTCGGAAGTGCGGATGCTGTTCCTCGATGGCCGCGATAACATGGCTCAGTGGGCGAAGGAGCAACCGCTTGAAGCAGAGCCCGGCGAACAGTTCGAATACTCTTCCAACACCAGCGTCATTTTGGCGGACATTGCCGCGCGCGCGCTCACCCAGAGCGATGATCCCGAGACGCGCCGCACGGCAGTCGCCAACTATTTGCAGGCGCGGCTGTTCGAACCACTCGGCATGACCAGCATGGTGCCTGAGTTCGACGCCTCGGGCACGTTGATCGGCGGCAGTCTGATGCATGCCAGCGCGCGCGACTGGGCAAAGCTGGGCGAGCTGCTGCGCCGCAAGGGCCGCGCCCCGACCGGTGAGCAGCTGGTGCCAGCCAAATGGGTCGAAGCCATGGTCACGCAAAGTCCTGTCAGCGCGCACTATGGCTACCAGACCTGGCTCAACCGCGAATTTCGCGAGCCTGCCTCAGACCAGCCGCATCCGCTGTTCCCGGAGCGCGCGCCGCAAACCGTGTTCGCGCTGATCGGGCACATGGGCCAGTATGTCATCGTATCGCCCAGCCAACGGGTGACGATCGTCCGCCTCGGCCATTCAAACCCTGAAGAACGCATCGCGCTGCTGCAGGAGCTGGCGGACATTCTGGCGCTTTATCCAGAGATATAAAACTCGCCTTTCACCACCGTTACGCATGGCCCGCCGAGCCACGCCCGGTCACCATCGAGCCGCAGGGTCAGATCGCCACCGCGTGCGCTCGCCTGATGCGCCCGCAGGTTGTTGCGGCCGAGGCGTTCAACCCAGAACGGGGTGAGTAGCGAGTGGGCCGAACCCGTCACACTGTCCTCATCTACCCCGCCTCCGGGCACGAACACCCGGCTGACGCAGTCAAAGCCAGATCCGGCGTCACCTGGTGCGGTGGCAATGAACTGGTCGTTGCCCATGGCGCCAAGGGCGCGAATATCGGGTTCGAGCGCCCGCACCTCTGCTTCGGTCGCATAGAGGAAAATGTGGTAGCGAATCTCCTTGCCCTGCGGACGATAGATCGCAACCGGATTGCCGCCCATCAGCTGTGCAGCCTTATCGCTCGTACCGGGAGCTGTCACAGTGGCGGGCAGGCTGACTTCGTATTCGCCGCCCTCGCCCGAACGCCGCACTTCGAGAATGCCCGACTTGCGGGTGCGGAAAGTCACGCGATCACCGCCACCACGCGTGAGCAGCACATGCCCTGCCGCAAGCGTCGCATGACCGCACAGCGCAATCTCGTAAGTCGGCGTGCACCAGCGCAATTCCCAATCGGACGCGCCCGTTTCATCGCGCACCACGAAGGCGGTTTCCGCAAACATGTTCTCTCCGCCGATTTTCACCAGCGTTTCATCCGGAAGCCATTCGTCGAGCACCATCACCGCCGCCTGATTTCCGCCAAACGGCTGGGCGGAGAAGGCATCGACATGCCAGTAAGGGATCGCCGTCAAGTTGTTACTCCTTCAATCCAGGCAGAAGCTCTTCGGAAGCCGGGCCTGCTTCATTGACAAGGCCCTTGGGGTCAGGATGGATCAACACTTCCACACCGGGAAATTCACGCTCCAGCCGCTCTTCGACCTCATCCATCAGAGCGTGTACTTCGACGATGGTGAGATGCGGATCGACCGCCATGTGAAACTGGACGAAGTCGTCCACACCGCTGGTGCGCGTACGCAGGTCGTGGACCCCGCGGATTTCGGAGTGCCGCGCCAGCACTGCGAGAAATTCCTGGCGCCTTTCCTCCGGCCATTCGCGATCCATAAGGTGATCGACCGCTTCGCGCGCTGCGCGCCAAGCGCCCCACAGCAGCCAGGCGGCAATGCCAAGCCCGAACAGCGGATCGGCCTGCGCCCAGCCGAGATACTGATCGAGCACGAGCGCCGCGATCACCGCCGCGTTGAGCAGCAGATCGCTTTGATAGTGCAAATGGTCGGTCCGGATGGCGAGCGAGCCTGTCTTGCGGATAACGTGGCGCTGCCAGGCGAGCAGCAGGAGCGTTGCAACAATCGCGATCAGCGAGACCGCAATGCCCTCTTCCGCCGCTGCTGTCTTATGTCCTTCGACAAGATGTGCAATCGCCCTGAAGGCAATACCGGACGCTGACAGCGCAATCAGGATGACCTGGAACATGGCGGCGAGCGATTCCGCCTTGCCATGTCCGAAGCGGTGATCCTCATCCGCTGGCTGCGCCGCAATCCACACGCCAACCAGTGTCGCAAGGCTCGCCACGAGATCGAGCGCGGTATCGGCCAGACTGCCGAGCATCGCGGTCGAGCCGGTCTGTAGCGTTGCGTAGACCTTCAGCCCGACAAGCAGCAGCGCGGTCGAAATCGAAGCGACGGCCGCACCACGGGTCAGCTTTGCCCGCGCTTTCTGCTCTTCGGTCTGAGCGGGCCAAGCGGCTGGCTGCGTCATGGGTAGAGCAGTCCGTCCGCCCATGGCTCATTCGCTCCAGCGCGAGTAAATTCGCGCCGGTCATGCAGCCGGTTGGCGCGATCGAGCCAGAATTCGATCCGCCGGGGCGAGAGCGTAAAACCGGTCCAGTGGGGAGGGCGCGGAACTTCGCCCGCGCCCTTGCATGCCTCTTCAAGGCTCTCGATCCGGTCAATATAGGTCTGGCGCTTGTCGAGCGGGCGCGACTGGTCGCTGGCTGCAGAGCCAACCTGGCTCACGAAAGGACGCGAGTGGAAATAGGCATCCGCCATCTCTGGGCTGACTTCGCTGAGCGGGCCTTCGATCCGGATCTGGCGGCGCAGGCTCTTCCAGTGAAACAGGAGGCTTGCCTGCATGTTTGAGCGGATTTCCCGTCCCTTGCGGCTCTGCGCATTGGTGTAGAAGGTGAAGCCTTCCGCGCTATGGCCCTTCAGGAGCACCATCCGCACCGACGGCGCGCCAGCCGGTGTCGCAGTCGCAAGCGCCATTGCATTGGGATCGTTCGGTTCAGCCTCTTTTGCCTCGGCAAACCATGCCTCGAACAACGCGAACGGATCCGCGTTAGCGGGGATTTCGCTATCTGCGAGCCGGGCAATCTGTTCTGCTGTGGGTTCAGGCACGGGGGGCTTTTCCTGCTTGTTGGATACACATGTTACACAGTCCTGAGAGCAAATTCTCGAGGCCTCCATACACGTTTGAACGGCGCTTGCAGCGCATAGTTTGCAAGCTGGGTTGCGAAGAATGGAGGCCAGACATAGGCAATTTGCTAAGCTGAGGCGCGATGGTAGGAAATACTGGATGCTTGCGCCATCGCACTGTTGCACCTAGCTAACTCACCATGAGTGATCCATACGCAACCCTTGGCGTCGCGCGCACCGCTTCTGAACAGGAGATCAAGAGCGCCTATCGCAAGCTCGCCAAGGAACTGCATCCTGACCGTAACAAGGACAAGCCGGACGCGTCAGAGAAATTCTCGCAGGTCACCAATGCCTATGATCTGCTGTCCGACAAGGACAAGCGCGCGCAATTCGACCGCGGCGAAATCGATGGCGATGGCAATCCCACCAATCCGTTCGGCGGCGGTGGCTTTGGCGGCGGCTTTGGCGGAACGCGCCCAGGCGGCGGCCAAGGCAATTATCGACCGGAGGATTTCCAGGGTTTCGGCGGCGGGGACGACATGGACCTGTCCGATCTTTTCGAAGGCCTGTTCGGCGGGGGCGGACGCAAGCGCTCCGGGCCCGGCAATTTCGCAGGGGGTGGATTTGGCAGCCAACGGCGCTCTCCTCCGCCCCGCAAGGGCGCTGACATCAATTACCGGCTGTCAGTATCCTTCATTGATGCCGCTTCGCGCAGGGACCAGCGCATCACGCTCGCCGATGGCAAAACGATCGACCTGAAGCTTCCCGCAGGCGTAGAGGACGGCACGCAGATGCGGCTCAAGGGCAAGGGCCAGCAGGGCGCAGGTGGTCCGGGCGACGGGCTGGTGCTGGTGGAAGTCGGCAAGCATCCCTTCTTCCGCCGGGACGGTGACAACATCCGCATGGACCTGCCGATTACGCTGGGCGAGGCGTTGCGCGGCGCCAAGGTCAAGTGCCCGACTGTCGATGGGCCGGTCATGCTGACGATCAAGCCGGGCACGGATGGCGGCACGGTGATGCGGCTCAAAGGCAAGGGTTGGAGCACCAAGGCAGGTGGGCGCGGCGACCAGCTGGTGACGCTGGAAATCCAGCTGCCGGACGACCTCGACGCGCTGACCGAGCGCCTCGAGGGCTGGGAAGACCCGCAGGACGTGCGCGCCAAGCTAGGCGTCTAAGCGGGCCTGTGAGCAGCACTCCCCCATCTGATCCGAGCCCTGCTGAGCGCGACGCGATTGGCGACAACACGCATGTCCCCGATGATACCCGCAATCTGATCGAACACGTAATCTGCTGGTTCGGCCCAGACTCGCGCACCTTTCGCGTGCTCAAACGCTCGGCGCTCGGCACCTATAACGACGGCTTCATCCATGCAGGCAATCTCGCCTATCTTTCGATGCTGGCGATCTTCCCGTTTTTCATTCTCGGCGCGGCGCTGTTCACGCTGTTCGGCGAGCAAGGCGAGCGCGCGCAGATGATCGCCGCCGTCCTCGCAGCCATGCCGCCCACGGTCTACAAGACCATCGCGCCGGTCGCGCAGGACGTGATCGAAGCACGCTCCGGCTGGCTCTTGTGGATCGGTGCGGGCGTCGCTCTGTGGACTGTTTCGAGCCTGGTTGAGACCATCCGCGACATCATGCGCAGAGCCTATGGCGCGGAAGCCAGGCACGCGTTCTGGAAGTACCGCCTGTTCAGCTTCGCGCTGGTCCTTGTATCGGTCGTGCTGCTGCTGGTTTCGCTGGTCGCGCAGGTGCTGATCGGCACTGCGCAGCAATTGATCGCAGAGCTCATTCCGAACCTTCAGGAGTGGACCTCAACCTTGCGCATTACGCGCGGGGCTCCCGCGATCGTCCTGTTCGGCTCGCTGTGGGTCATTTTCTATTCGGTGACGCCCGAACGTTTTCGCGGCAAGGGTCATCGCGTCTGGCCCGGAGCATTGTTCACCACGCTCTGGTGGATGGTGGTGGCAACACTGATGCCGCTCGTCCTGGGGAGCGTTTTCACCTATGATCTGACCTATGGCTCGCTCGCGGGGATCATGGTCGCGCTGTTCTTTTTCTGGCTCGTCGGGCTGGGGGTGGTTATTGGCGCGGAATTGAACGCGGCGCTGGCACTGACTAAGACAGGCGTTGGCGAAGGCAGCTCGCAAGCGAGCGCGGAAGATGAGGACACGCAATGAGCGGTTTGATGGCAGGCAAGCGCGGGCTGATCATGGGGCTGGCAAACGACAAGTCGCTGGCCTGGGGCATCGCCAAGCAACTGGCTGAGCATGGGGCCGAACTGGCGTTCTCCTACCAGGGCGAAGCGCTGGCCAAGCGGGTGAAGCCGCTCGCAGAGCAATTGGGCAGCGATTTCCTGATCGAGTGCGACGTGTCGGATATGGAGGCGCTCGACGCCGCCTTTGACACGCTCAAAGACCGCTGGGACACGCTCGACTTCGTCGTCCACGCGATCGGCTTTTCCGACAAGAACGAGCTGCGCGGCAAATATGTCGATACCAGCCTCGACAATTTCCTCATGACCATGAACATCTCGGCCTATTCGCTGGTGGCTGTAACGAAACGCGCAGCGGCAATGATGCCGCCGCTCCAGGAAGACGGCTCCGGCGGTGGCTCGATCCTGACGCTGACCTATTACGGTGCAGAAAAAGTCATACCGCATTACAACGTCATGGGCGTTGCCAAGGCGGCTCTGGAGACGAGCGTCAAGTACCTCGCCAATGACCTCGGACCGCAAGGCATACGCGTCAACGCGATCAGCGCCGGTCCGATCAAGACGCTCGCGGCCAGCGGGATCGGTGACTTCCGCTACATCCTCAAATGGAACGAATTGAACACGCCGCTGCGCCGCAATGTCACAATTGACGATGTTGGCGGATCGGGGCTCTATTTCCTGTCCGATCTCTCTTCCGGCGTGACCGGCGAAGTGCACCACGTCGATGCGGGCTATCACGTGGTCGGCATGAAGCAGGAAGATGCACCCGACATCGCGCTTGGCTAGCGATCTGCTCGTAAAGCCCTGAAGCAGCAAAAAGGCGCAGGGAGCAGCCCCCCGCCTTTCCCCCGCGCCTTTCGCCTTGTTTTGCCCCGTTTCTTGCGCGCCCCCTCGTGCGAAGGGGCGGCGGTCAGTCTTGGAGGCGGTCGACCAGGATCAGCGTATTGGTGATCAGCGGAACCACTTCCAGGAACTTGGCGATGGCGCGTTTCTGCGGATTGTCGCCGACTGCGATAATATCGCCTGAATAGATTTCCGGATCATCATAATTGCCCCGGCGAATGCCAGCGAGGTTATAAACGCCGATATACCGCCGTCCGTTTACTTCGCGAAAGATCAGCACGTCTTCATCGTCGGCGAACTCCGCGCTGCCGCCCGCATTGATCACCGCCCGCATGAGCGAGCGCGAAGTGGAAATGGGATAGGTGCCCGGGTTTTTTACCTGCCCTCCAACGGCGACGGATGGCGGATCAAACTGGGTCGGACGGACCTGAACCTGCGGATCGCGAATGAACTTCTCCCCCAGCTTGACTTCCATCGCCCGCGCAAGGTCCCCCGGCGTCTGCCCAGACGCTGCCATCTCGCCGATCAGCGGCAAACGGATGTTGCCATTTTCGTCAATCACATAAGTGCCGGACAGTTCGGGCGTCTGATAAACCGTCAACTCCACTTCCGAGAGCGGCGTCAGCAGAAAAGGGTTGGTCCCGGTCGGACGGGGCAAGCTCTCCAGATTGGCAACCTCGATGTTTGGCGAACCGCCCAGCGACTTGTCGCCGGCGCATGCTGCAAGCGTAAGTGCCAGCAAGAGCCCCAAGACTGATTTGACATGTGACATATTCACGATCTTACATTCCCCTTCGATAGGGCAGTCAGACCCAGCCAGATGGGCCGCATCTTCCCGCACCCGCCGTTCGTTCCAGGCCAGCTCAACCGCTTGAGATCGCAAGTTTGTTTTACAGATGAGTGCGACAAGCATCACCGATGAAAACCCACCTGCCTCAGGGTTTTTACTTATTTGCACAGGGATGCACGCTCACGCAACCATTGCATCGCATCCCATGCACAAACCCGGCTGGACGGTGCAGTGCGCGAGCCGTAAAGCTGGTCCGCAATGCGTACCGTTCTCGTCACAGGCTCAGCCGGCTTCATCGGCTATCATCTCTCGCAAACCCTGCTGGAAGATGGCTTCCGCGTCGTCGGCTATGACGGCATGACGGACTATTACGATGTTGCGCTGAAGCAGCGGCGCCACCAGATGCTGCTCCAGAATGCGAATTTCTCAGCCGAGGAAGCGATGCTGGAGGATTTCGAGCGGCTTCATGCGTTGGTTCACAAGATGCGCCCCGATGTCATCGTCCATCTCGCCGCTCAGGCGGGCGTTCGCTACAGCCTAGAGAACCCGCGCGCTTACATCGAGGCGAATCTGGTCGGGACCTTCAACGTGATGGAGTGCGCGCGCGAGCTCGAAGTCGATCACTTGCTGATGGCATCGACCAGCTCGGTCTATGGTGCGAACACCGAGATGCCGTTCGACGAGCATCAGAAAGTCGACACGCCGCTCACGCTTTATGCGGCCAGCAAGAAGGCCAATGAAGCAATGGGCCACAGCTATGCCCATTTGTGGAACCTGCCGACCACCATGTTCCGCTTCTTCACGGTCTATGGACCATGGGGCCGCCCGGACATGGCGCTGTTCAAGTTCACGCGCGGGATTCTCGAAGGCACGCCGATCGACATCTATAACCATGGCGAGATGCACCGCGACTTCACCTATGTCAGCGATCTGGTGCGCGGGATCCGGCTGCTGATCGACACCCCTCCCCGGCGCCCTGAACGTGCGGAAGATATTCCTGCATGGGACAGCCTCTCTCCCGCCGCGCCCTATCGCGTGGTCAATATCGGCAATGGCGAGACCGTGCGCTTGATGGATTTTGTCGAGGCGATCGAGGCGGAATGCGGGCGCAAAGCGGTGAAGAACTTCATGCCGATGCAAAAGGGCGATGTCCCCGCGACCTGGGCGGATGCGAGTTTGCTGAAAGAGCTGACTGGCTATGCGCCGCAGACTGCTGTGCGCGAAGGGATCAAGCGCTTCGTTGCCTGGTACCGGGACTATTACCAGGTCTGAAAGACTATTCTGGCGGCCCTTCGGCCGCTTCCTCGACAGCTGATTCAGGCGCTTCGGGACCGATCGGCGGCGGGGTCGGATCGACCGTTTCGCCGGGCAGGGTGCCCTGCCGCTCGCGCTCCAGCCGCTCCATATACTCACGCTCGATCTGCTCGACTCGCTCTTGCTCTGCGGCGGCATCGACATCGATGGTGGAAAGACGCTCAGCCCGCGCTTGCTCGATCAGTTGCGCGAAGCGGACATTGGAAGCCTCGCTGCGGTCCTTATAGGCCGCATCGATCATCTTCTGGGTGCAGCCGGTGAAACCACCTGCACCGACCGGGCTGCAGGACATCGTGCCGAAGTCGCCGATATAGCGGATGCTTTCGACGCGCCGCGACCATGACCGGTTCTGCGGGCTGTCACTGGTGCGCAGAGCCGCCGGAACGCGGTAGCGCTCGGCCTCGACCAGGATCTCGCAGATCACGATCTCATTCTCTGCCGCCGCTTCAGGGCATTCGCTCTCATCATAGGCGATTACCATGTTGACGCGGTCGCCCGCTTCGTCCTGCGCGGCGGCGGGGGTTGCCATCACAAGCGCGGGGCTGACGAGGAGGGAGGCTGGAAGCATGCGTTTCATCGGTCGGTTCCGTCTTTAGAATCTATCTCTTGGTGTAAGCGCTTCAGGCGCTGAATACCACCTGAAGACGTTTTGCCGAGGGCCGTCTTCGGGTCATTGACCACGATCAATCGCGCAAGGAGACCGCGCCCACGAATGGCCTCAGACCCGCTCCGCCAGCTTAATCGCAGCGCGGCATCCCAGCCGGATGGCACCTGCCAACAGCGGATAGGCAGGCGCTCTTTCCGCACCCGCGGCGAGCGCGGCATCGCGATGCTCGCGCTCATCCTCGCGGAAATCCGCGATCATCGCAGCAAGCTCAGGATCGGCATTGGTTTCCTCCAGCCGGTCGAGCTGGTCGGAGTAATGCTTGTCGATCTCCTCCTCGACAGCGGCGGTGCAAGCCATCGCAGCTTCGGGACCGATCAGCGCCGTCGCAGCGCCGAGTGCATAGCCCGCCGCTGACCATAACGGGGCGAGGACAGTCGGGCGCACGCCGCGCTCCGCCATCAGCGCATCGAATTTGGCGCGATGACCTTCCTCTTGCGCAGCCATCCCGGCAATTTCAGCTGCATGCGGTCCGCGATCACCCATGACGGCGAGCTGGCCTTCGTAAATCCGGGTCGCGCCGAACTCGCCTGCCTGATCGACGCGGATCATGCGGTGAAGTTCTTCCTTGGTCATGCGGGGGGTTGCACTCATGTATCTCTCACATTCTCGATCTTCACTGGTTTCATCAACGCTTCAGCGCGAACCACAGGACCAGCAGGCCTGCGCCGCAGGAGATGAGGAAATTGTAGCCTGCCAGACTAACGCCGAACAGGTCCCATGGTGCCGAATCGCAACGCACCAGCGGAGCGTTGAGGATCGCTTCCATCGGGTCTGCGCCGGGCTCGATCACGGTCGCGCATTGGGTAATGCCTTCCCACCAGCCATATTCGACCCCGGCGTGGAAGCCGCCGATGAAGCCCGAGGCGATGATCGCGAGACCCGCCAGCGAGACCCATAGCCGCTTGGGCGCGACAAACAGCGAAAACATGGCAAGCGCGATCGCGACAAAGTGCGGATAGCGTTGCCACCAGCACATCTCGCAAGGGTAAAGGTCGAACACATATTGCGAAACGTACGCGCCGCCGAGCAGGGCTGCAGGGACCCCGACTGCCAGAGCCTGCGCGATCCAAAGGGCGCGCTCGCTATGTCTCGTTTCAGCCATCGGCTGAACCTATAGGCACGTTATTTGCGCAAGGCTACAGCGCTTGGCGTCGTCCGGCGCAATGTCTCCAGTGCATAGTGCAGCTGGAAGTCTTCCACCCCTTCTGCCTTGAGCTCGTCAGCCGTTTTCCGGAAGCGCGGATCGGCGAGCTTGTCGCTTTCCAACTCCTCATCCTTCAGTCCCACTTCATTGATGAGGTGGCCCTTGAGGTCGCTTTCGCGCAAGACGTACTTGCTGCGCTTGGCGTAATCGGGATCGGACAGCTGCGGGATCATGATATCGGGCTTGATCCCGCCTTCCTGAACCGAATGGCCTGATGGCGTAAAGTAACGCGCGGTGGTCAGCTTCAGCGCAGTCGTACGGGTCAGCGGCAAGAGCGATTGCACACTGCCCTTGCCGAAGCTGCGCTCGCCCATCACCAGCGCGCGGCGGTGATCCTGCAAGGCGCCTGCAACGATCTCGGATGCGGAGGCCGAACCTGCATCGATCAGCACGATGATCGGTACGCCTTCGGCCATGTCGCCACGGAACACGGTTTCAGCATCGTAAAGCAGCGTTTCGCCGCGCGCGCGGCCACGCTGAGAGACGATCCGGCCCTTTTTCAGGAACAAGTCCGACAGGGCAACCGCTTCATCGAGCGAGCCGCCGGGATTGGAGCGCAGGTCGAGCACCAGGCCGTTCATCCGGCCAGCCGCTTCCTTCTGCAGGCTCATCCACGAAGAATAGACGTCGCTGCCCACATCGCGCGAGAATTCATTGACGGTAATCACGCCAATATTGCCCGCAGCGAGTTCATGGGTGACGGGCTCAAGTTCGATCACACCGCGTGTCACATCGACTTCGAAAGGCTCTTCGCGGCCCGGACGGAACACCGTCAGGCGGATCGAGGTACCTTCCGGCCCGCGCATTTGCGCGACCGCCTCATCGAGATCGCGGCCATAGATAAGCTCGCCATCGAGGTGGGTTATATAGTCGCCGGCCTTCAGCCCTGCCTTGTCCGCGGGGCTGCCCCGGAACGGCGAGATGATCTTGACCGCGCCGTCTTCCGAAATGACCGACAGGCCCAGCCCTGAATAATTGCCGTCAATCAGCGTCTCGAGGCGCCGCATTTCTGCGCCATCGATGTAGGAGGAATGCGGATCAAGCGAGGCCAGCATTCCGTCGATCGCACCGCGGATCAGCTTTTCGTCATCGACCGGTTCGACATAACTTGCCTGGATGCGCTGGTAGACCGCGAACAGCTTGCCGAATTCCGGAACAGAGGGGTCAGTGGCCTGCGCGCTTGAGTCTGTCACCAGGGGGGAAACCGCAATCGCAGACACAGCACCGACAGCGACCAGCGCCGACGAGCGAAGCAAAGCGGAAAGGTTCATGGTGCACACACTCCTCAAAAGATGGGGCGATTCTATAACGCGAAACGCCTTAATGCCAGATGAGAGACAGGAAGATAGGCGTTGTCGACCGTCCAGACTCAATGGTTCATCGCAAAAATACGGCGCTTAACCTCTGAAAACACAGGGTTTAGCGCAGATATTGCAGCGGATTGACCGCTTTTCCCTTGCGGCGCAATTCGAGCGTGATCCGCGGCTTTTGAGTGCCCGCAACCCCCAGCGGACTGCCGCCGATCACCTGGTCGCCCGCCTGTACCTCTGCGGCTGCAAGGCCTGTTACAAGGCTCGTCCAGCCATCCGAATGCGCAATGATCACGATCTGGCCATAGCCGCGGTAGGGTCCAGCAAAAGCAATCCGCCCGCGTGCCGGTGCGACCACTTGCGCTCCGCCGCGTGGTGCCAGCGTCAGGCCAGCGCTGCGCAAGCCATCCGCACTGCGTTCGCCAAAGCCTGTGATCGTGCGTCCCTGGACCGGCAACTGCATTTGCGGGGGGCCGCCCGACGGCGCGCCGCCCAGGCCAATGCCTGGCCGCGTGTCCACCCGCGCATCTTCGGGCCGTGCCGGGCGCAGGATCGGACCGGGAAGTTGAGCGAGCTCTTCGCGCAGGCTTGTCGCCGCATCCAGTTGACCGACCAGCGTATCGAGATCGCGCGCCTGTTCGGCCAGCCTCAGCGCACGCTCGTTCTCGCGCGCCGCCGCCCCGCGCACTTGCCGCGCTGCGATGCGTTGCTGCGCTGCAAGCGCGTTAAGCTGCGCGCGCCGCTCCTCGAGCGCACCTTCGCCTTCGCGCAATTCGAGCAATGCCATTTCGGTTTGCGCCTGCAGCGCCTCGGCCTCGGCGATGTCGTCGCGCAAGCCTTCGGTGCGATTGCGGATTTCCGGCATGGTGGTCGACAGCACCGCACGGACATAGACCGTGTCCTTGAGCGAGCCGGGCCGCAGCGCAGAGAGCGCAAGCGGGCGGCGCGCCATATTCTGCAAGGCGGCGGCAAGCCGGGTCAAAGGCTGGCTTTTTTCAGCGAGGCGCGCATCGAGATCTGCGCGCTGGCTCGCAATCAGTGCAAGCCGCGCTTCGGATGCCGCGATCTGCGCTTCGGATTGCTGGATCTGAGCCGCAAGGGCTGCAGCCTGAGCCCGCGTCTGCTCCTCCGCTTCACTCGCTTCGCGGGCCTCAGCATTGAGCGCTTCCGCGCGCTCTGCCGCCGCCGCTGCCGCATCCTGCGCCTCCTTCAAGGACATGCGCGCATCAGCGGCTTCGCTTCCCCGCGCGCCAGGCGCAAAGTCGGCCTGTGCGCCCGTCAGGGCAGGCAAGGCCACAAGCGCAAGTCCGCCTGCTGCAACGATACCGATCGGGAAAGCCCATCTGCGCATGGCTCTATCCTGCCCGATGATAGGGATGGCCTGCAAGGATTGTCGTCGCGCGGTAGAGCTGTTCGGCGAGCATCGCACGCGCCATCAGATGCGGCCATGTGGCTTTGCCGAAAGCGAGCAGCAAATCGGCCTCAGCGCGCTCTTGCCTGGAATGCCCATCGGCCGCGCCGAGGACGAAGCGCGCCTCCCGCATGCCATCATCGCGCCAGCGCCCGATAATCTCTGCCAATTCTTCCGAAGAGAGGTTCTTACCGCGTTCATCGAGCAGCACGGTCTTGTGCGGCGTTTGCGGCTCGGGAATACGCCCGCCGGTTTCCGGCAGCTCCGTCAGTTTAAGCGGCCACGTAATACGTTTTTCATAGCGCGCGACCAGCTCGGCCTCAGGCGAGCGAGCAATCTTTCCGCGAGCGATGATGTGGAGGAGAATGGTGTGACCCCTGCGTTATCTTTTTGCGCAAGCGCATCCGCGCTCGCTATTTCCTCGGCCCTTACGGGCCTGCGGGCGGCCGGTCGGCTTATCGCCGACCGTGCTCCGCGACCAAGCCACACACGGGGGTTTGGTGGAGGGCGCGGGTGGCTAGGCAAAGCTCGGGACGGAGGTCCTGAGCGAACCCAACAAAACCCTTAATTACTGACAGCCGCATCAGGCGTATCGCCCAGTGCCCACATCCGTTCAAGATTGTAGAAGCTGCGCACTTCGGGACGAAACAGATGCACCACTACATCGCCCGCGTCGATTAGTACCCAGTCCGCTGCCGGCAGACCTTCCACGCGCACCGGGCCGAAGCCTGCCTGCTTTATCTTTTCGGCGAGCTTCTGAGCGATTGCAGCGACCTGGCGGGTCGAGCGGCCCGATGCGATCACCATGTGATCTGCGATCGAGCTTTTACCGGCGAGCGGGATCGAGACGATTTCCTGCGCCTGTTCATCGTCCAATTGCGCCATGACGAGCTCATGCAGCGCGTCAGGCGAGAGATCAGACGATTTACCGGCCATGGAGACCACCTTTGCGTGTTCGGCTGAAGCCGAGATGTTTTGCGCCTGATTCATAGGCGGTTGCGACACTCCCGATTGAGGATTGAGGCTGCCAAGCAGCGCGCCGTCGGATTTGAGATAAAGACAAAACGCTCAGTCCGTGTCTCATAGACCCCCCTCGCCCGATATCAGGCGATGCGTGAGCCCGTCTCTTGCCGATATCCCGGCATGTCTTGCGGCCCAATTCGGATCACCGCGGCGGATCGCCGTGGCTGAACGCGGATCGGGATCAAAACGCAAAAACACCAGTGCCGGTGCGCTCCTGTTGCCCCGTTCTAGAAAACTGGCGAGCGGCATGCGATAGCGCCTGAGCCAGGCCATGGCGGGGCTCGCCAAGGCTTGAGCATCATAGCCGGGCCGCGCAATGACTGCAATCGGCATCATATGCGCGATGCGCCGCCAGTCTTTCCACAGGTGGAATTGCGCAAGATTGTCTGATCCCATCAGCCAGACAAAGTCCCGTTTGGGGTAGCGCCGCCCTAGCGCAGCAATCGTTTCGACGGTGAAGCGCGTGCCAAGGTCACGCTCGATCGCAGTCGGTGTGATCGGCGCGCGGCGCGCCATGGCCTGCGCGCTTTTCAGCCTGGCAGCAAGCGGTGCCATGCCTTTCTTCGGCTTCAACGGATTGCCCGGCGAGACCAGCCACCACGCCTCATCCAACGCCAGCGCGTCAATCGCAAAGCGGGTGATCCTGCGATGTCCGCCATGGGCCGGGTTGAAACTGCCGCCGAGAAGTCCGGTGAGTTTGCCCATCAAGGCTTACGGACGCGCCTGTCCGCTGCCACGAACCTGCCATTTGTAGGTCGTGAGCCCTTCGAGCGCGACCGGCCCGCGCGCATGAAGCCGTCCGGTTGCAATGCCGATTTCAGCGCCAAGCCCGAATTCTCCGCCATCTGCAAATTGCGTCGAGGCGTTGTGCATCACTATTGCCGAATCGACTTCGGCAAGGAACCGCTCTGCCGCGGCGTCGTCTGATGTGATGATGGCTTCGGTATGGTTCGAGGAATGGCGGGCGATATGCGCCATCGCCTCGTCCAGTCCATCGACCATCGCGACCGACGCAATCGCTTCGAGATATTCTGTGCCCCAGTCATTGTCGCTGGCCGGAACAACCCGGCTGTCGAGCGATTGCACGCGGGCATCGCCGCGCACTTCGCACCCCGCATCGATCAGGGCGCTGACGAGGCCTGCGCTGTCTTCAAAGCGGGTGTCGATCAGCAGCGTTTCCAGCGCGCCGCAAATCCCGGTACGGCGCATCTTCGCATTGATCGCGATTTCTTTCGCCATCGCCGGATCGGCGGCGGAATGGACATAAGTGTGACAGATGCCGTCAAGATGCGCGAGCACGGGCACGCGCGCATCGTTCTGCACTCGTTCGACCAGGCTCTTGCCGCCGCGCGGAATGATCATGTCGATCTGGCCCGCCGCGGTCAGCATCGCGCCAACAGCCGCACGGTCCTGCGTCGGAACAAGCTGCACGGCTCCCGCCGGAATCCCGCCTTCGCCCAGCCCGCGCACCATCGCCGCTTCAATCGCGCGGTTCGAATGCACCGCTTCGCTGCCACCGCGTAGCAAAGCCGCATTGCCTGAACGCACGCACAAGGCGGCTGCATCGGCGGTCACGTTGGGACGACTCTCATAGATGATGCCGATGGTCCCAATGGGGATGCGCACCCGGCGCATCTGGAGGCCGTTGGGCTGCTCGCTTTCATCGATCACATCACCAACCGGGTCCGCGAGCTGCGCGACCGCTTCGACCGCGCGCGCAATACCCTCGAGTCGGTCTGCATCGAGCCGCAGCCGGTCGAGCATCGCCGAACTCAGTCCATTCGCCTCACCCGACGCCATGTCCTGCGCGTTCGCGCTGAGGATGGCGTCCGCATCCTCGCGCAAGGCTTTAGCCGCTTTCATTAGCGCCGTTTCCTTGGCCGCGCTCGGCATCGTGGCGAGTACGCGCTGCGCCTCGCGCGCGGCGTGCGCCAGCTCGGCAATCAAGGCTACGGGGTCACTCGTCAGGGTCGCTACACTTGCCATAAGGCGCAAGCGCATAGCAGGCTGTCACGCTGCTGTCAGTCCTGCTTGCATCAGGACGTAATAATCTCCGATTCTGATTGCATCTTGGTGAAGATCGGAGGCGAATTTGTTTACGATTGCTGCGCTTTTCACAACTCACCGCATTGACTGCGCATCTCACCCCAGACGTTAACAGTTTGAATCGACCTGTCGGCTAGGCCCGCTATACCGCCTGCCACGGGTCAAATAATGATCGCCGACAAGAGGGTTCGCTTTGTTCAGAAACGCAAAGATCAGCGGTTGGGGAGACCGCGTGCGTTCCTGGTTCCCGGATCGCGAGTTTTTCATGCGCTCGCAGGGACATGTTCGCTTCATCAAGGTTTCGTCGCGTGTGCAGATGGCTGCGGCTGCGGTCGTCTGCGGGCTGCTGATCGGTTGGGCGCTGTCGCTCGGTGCGATGGCATGGACGAAGTATCAGGCCGAAGCGAACCGCCTGTCACTGCTCGAGCGTGAAGCGAAAGTTGCCACCGCCGAGGAGCGCCGAGCCGCCTATGGGCACGACCTTGAAGCGGTCGCTGAGGACCTCAAGCGGCGGCAGGATTTCCTCGAACAGATGACGGAGGCACTGCCGGTCGATGCACTTGAGCAGGGCACCGTTACCGACTCATCGGGCGAGGCCGCCAAGATGATCGAAAAGGTCAGCTCATCCTTTCCTGAGGCGGTGGGGCTTGCGACAATCGAAGCCAAGCAGCTTGCTTATGTCGAACGGTTGACGCGATTTGCTGACCAGCGCTCTCAGCGCGCGGCTCAGGGTATCAAGAAGCTGGGCCTCGATCCCAAGGCGATTGTACGGCGTGCAGAGCGTGATGCCATGGGTGGCCCGCTGGAATTGCTTTCAACCTCCGCCGACGGTTCGATCGATCCGCGCTTCGAGCGGCTCGGCCTTAGCCTTGCGCGCATGACCGCGCTGGAAAACGGGCTCGAAGGCCTGCCGCAGGTCATGCCTACCAATGGGCGTCAGACTTCGATCTCGTCCGGCTTTGGCCCGCGCCGCGATCCCTTCACCCGCCGCGCGGCCATGCATCGCGGGCTCGATTTCAAAGGGCCGACCGGGGCAGACATTTATGCTGCGTCGAAAGGCGTGGTGAGCTTCGTCGGGCGCAAGGCGGGATACGGCAAGACCGTGGAGATCCGCCACGGAAATGGCGTAATTACCCGCTATGCCCATATGTCTCGCTTCCACGCGAAAGTGGGCGACCAAGTTTCCGCTGGCGACCTCATCGGCGCCATCGGCTCAACCGGCCGTTCGACCGGGCCGCACCTCCATTTCGAGGTGCGTATCAATGACCGCGCGGTAAACCCGCGCTTCTTTCTGGAGACCGTGCCAGATGTTCTCGAAGAAGTCCGACGCCCATCAGAAGTCGCGTCCCGCTGAACCGGAGATTTCACCCATGGCGACCCGCAACAACAATTCCTCGACCTTCTCCGTACTCGGTTCGGACGTCACAATCCGCGGGGACATCACGGCCTCAGCTGACCTTCACATCGACGGCACAGTGGAAGGCGACATCAAGTGCGCAAGCATCGTCCAGGGTGAAAGCAGCCATGTGACGGGCGGTATCGAAGCGGAAACGGCGCGGCTCGCAGGCCAGGTTACCGGCTCGATCAAGGCGCGCGAACTCGTGATTCTGAAGAGCGCGCGGATCGATGGCGATGTCGCTTATGACGCGCTGACAATCGAGCAAGGCGCTCAGGTCGAGGGCCGCTTCGCACACAGCACGCCGCAGCGCCGCGCAGCTGATACGCCGAAGCCTGCCGCACCGGAAATGGGCGCTCCGAAAGAGGGAAACGGCCCGGGTGACGAACCCAAGCTCAGCCTGGCGGGCTAAACGTCGCGGCTAAGCTTCCCTTCCAAACGGGGCTCAAACAAAGAGGGCGCGCCCGGTTGGGTAGCGCCCTCTTTGTTTGCCTCCAGGTAAATGGTTATTCCGCGCCGAAGACTTCCGCGCGCAGCGCCTTACGATCAAGCTTGCCGATCAGGGTCTTGGGAAGCTCGTCACGGATTACAATGCTATCCACTCGCTCATGCTTTCCGACCCGGGAGTTGATCCATTCGGTGAGCGTTTCGCCATTGACGTCAGCGCCTGGATTGAGCGTTACATAAGCACGCGGCATTTCGCCGAGATAGTCATGTGGCACGCCGATCACGAGCGCCTCTTTCACCGATTCGTTTTCCAGCAACACGTCTTCAACCTGGCTCGGGAAGACCTTGAAGCCGCCGACCGCGATCATGTCCTTGATTCGGTCGACGATCTCGACAAACCCGTCGTCGTCGACCACCGCGACATCGCCGGTGCGAAGATATTTCTTGTTGCCGCGCGTGACGAAGGTTTGCTCCGATGCGTCCGGCCTGTTCCAATAGCCGCGCATGATCTGCGGGCCATGCACGGCAAGCTCTCCCGGCTCGCCTTCAGGCGCGAGTTTGCTGGGATCTTCCTTGTCCAGCAAAATGATCTCGGTCCCGGCGACCGGTTGCCCGATGGTGCCTTTCTTGCGCTTGCCCGCGTAAGGATTGACGGAGACCACACCGGAGCTTTCGGTGAGGCCATAGCCCTCCACCACGCGCACGCCGGTCACTTCCTCGAACCTGGTGTGGACAGGTGCGGGCATAGGGGCACCGCCGGAAATGCAGACCTTCAAGGACGACAGGTCAGTCTTCGCGATATCGGGATGGTCGAGCAGTGCCTGGAACATGGTCGGGACGCCCGGAAAGCCCGTGCAGCGATAGCGTTCAATTGTCTTGAGCACTTGACCGGCATCGAACCGCGGCAGCATGGCAATCGACGCACCGGTTGCAACCGCATGATTGAGCAGGCTGGTGTTGGCGAAAACATGGAAGAAAGGCAGCGCGCCCATGAACACTTCCTTGTCCGGCTCGCCAAACGGGTTGATTGCCGCGACCTGCTGAGCGTTGATCGAAAGCTGGTCATGGCCGAGCATCGCGCCTTTGGGCCGCCCGGTTGTGCCGCCGGTATATTGCAGCAGAGCGATATCCTCATCCGTAACATCGGGCAGGTCAGCCGCAGGGTCGAAGGCAATGTCCGACCAAGCACGAATACTATCCGACCATCGCACTTTTGCGATCTTGCTGCGCCCGAGAATACGCAGAGCGAGGCTCTTCAGCGCAGGCAGCTGGGCAGCGAGCGAACCCACGACCAGCGTCTCGAGGCTCGACTCCTCGAGCACCCTGCTTGCCGTTTCATAAAGCTCGGGCACATCGACTGTGACCAACAATCTCGTACCCGAGTCCTCAACCTGCCAGGCCAGCTCCTCCACGGTATAAAGCGGCGAGAAATTCACCACTACGGCGCCCGCCATCATCGCGCCATAGTACGCGCTGGCATAGATCGGGACATTGGGCAGGAACAGGCCGACGCGGTCGCCCTTTTCGATGCCAAGATGTTTCAGCCTACAGGCGAAGCAGTCAGCTTCCTTGAAAATCGCATCATAGCTGTAGGTACGGCCGAGAAAATGCAGGAACGGGGCAGACCGATTCCTGGCCACGGCGCGCGCCAGCATGTCAGGCAGCGCCATGGGTTCGAACTGGGTGTCCCACGGGGCCGGGTGATGATAGGCCGTGCTATTGACAGTCATGTCAATTGAATGGCCTAGCTGCGCACAATCTACAAGCGGTTAAGCGCCCTGCCTCGCGTTAAATTTCTCCAATGTGGTTCGCCGCGAGCCGGCGCCAAATCACGCAGAGAAAATCACGCGGGCGGCGTATCCTCGTCTTCCGTCTCGTCGGCAGCGCCTTGAGAAGGGGCATCGGCAAAGGCCGATTCCGGGTCAATCGGCGCTTCGCCTGCTGCTTCCGCTTCTCGCTTCTGCTCAAGCCAGGCTTCGGCTTCCGCTTCTTGCGCTGCCTCGGCCGCGGCCTTCACATTGGCTTCGCGTTCCGCGCGAAGTTCAGCGATCAGCTTGTCCTTGTCGGAGCGACCATCGACAACGACCTCTTCCGCAGGCGCTTCGCCTTCGGCTACACCGGCGCGCTTGGCTGCCTTGGCAACGACTGCATCGAGCTCGCGCTGCGAGCACAGGCCTAGCGTCACTGGATCCTTGGGCTGAATGTTCTGGATATTCCAGTGGCTGCGCTCGCGGATCGCGTTGATCGTGTTGCGCGTCGTACCAATCAGCTTGGAAATCTGCGCATCGGAAATTTCCGAGTGGTTGCGCAGGATCCAGGCGATACCATCAGGCTTGTCCTGCCGCTTGGAAACCGGCGTGTATCGCGGCCCCTTGGTGCGGGTCACTTCGACCGGGGCCTTCTGCATCTTCAGTTCGTAAGAGGCATCGGCTTCACCGCGTGCGATTTCTTCCTGCGTTAGCTCGCCTGAATGAAGCGGATCGCGCCCGGTGTACTTGCTGGCGGCAAGATCGTCCGCCATCGCTTGCACTTCGAGAATGTGCAGACCGCAGAAATTGGCGATCTGCTCAAAGCTCAATCCGGTATGGTCGACCAGCCAGGTGGCGGTGGCGTGCGGCATCAGCGGGGTTGCCTGGGCCATGAAAATCTCCGTTGAATATAAAAGGGCCGCCCCTTCACGGAGCGGCCGTTGCGTCTGCGTAGATAGGCGACAGACTTGGATTCGGCAAGCGACAAGGCAGCGGTCGACCCCTTTGCCTGCACTTTACGTCATTGGAACAAAGCCTGGCAGTGCCGCAACCCGTTCGATCCAGCCCTGAATGTGCGGATAATTGTCGAGACCAAATCCTCCTTCTTCCGCGACATGCGTGTAAGGAAAGAGCGCAATATCCGCGAGGGTGGGCGTATCGCCCGCCATGAAGCCGCGGTGCACCAGTTCGCCATCCATCAGCGCCAGCGCGTCCTGCCCCGCCATGCGTTTCGCCAGTATCTGAGCGCGCTGCTGCTCTGACAGGTTGGCCTCGCCGACAAACCGCAGCCAGAACCGCAGGGTCGCCACATTCGGTTCGTGATTGTATTGTTCAAAGAACATCCACCTCAGCATATTGGCCTGCGCGAAGCGATCTTGCGGGATCAAAGGCGAGCCGCTGGCAAGATACCAGCACGCCGCATTGCTCTCCGGCAGGAACCGCGAGCCGCTGTCGTCTTCGATCTGCAGGACGGGAATCCTGCCATTGGCGTTCACATTGGCGAGAAATTCCGGCCTGCGCGTCTCGCCCTGTATGATGTCATACTGGCGCGTTTCGAGCGCAATGCCGAGCAAGGCTGCGGTGAGCTTGATCTTGTAGCAATTGCCGCTGCGCGGGTCCTCATGCAGGGTGTAATTCTCAGTCAGGGTTTACCTCCAGAATGATCTTGCCGATATGCTCACCTGCTTCCATCCGGGCATGGGCGGCGGCGGCCTCTGCCAGTGGGAAGCTTAAGTCCATCACCGGCTTCAATTCGCGTGAAGTGAACAGCGGCCAGGCAGTTTGCGCGATCTCGTCGGCGAGCGCGGCCTTGAACGCGTCAGACCTTGGGCGCAGGGTTGATCCGGTCAGTGTCAAGCGCCGCATCATGACATAGGCCATGTTGAGATCTGCCTTGGGCCCGCCCAGCACTGCGATGGTCACGTGGCGCCCATCCTCCGCCAGGCACTGCAAATTGCGCGGGACATAATCGCCGGAAACCATGTCGAGCACCACATTCACGCCTTCACCCTTGGTATGCTGCTTGATGACTTCGACGAAGTCCTGCTCGCGGTAATTGATCGCAAGGTCAGCGCCGATCTCACGCGCAGCAGCGCATTTCGCGCCATCGCCGCAGGTCACGATCGCTTCGATTCCAAACGCCTTGGCGAGCATGACTGCCATGGTACCAATGCCCGAAGTGCCGCCGTGGACCAGCAACCGTTCGCCCTCTGCTGCAAGTCCCCGCTCGAACACATTGTGCCACACCGTGAACAACGTTTCAGGCAGCGCCGCCGCTTCTTTCAGTGGCAGAGCCTCCGGAACATTGAGGCAATGTTGCCATGGCGCAGTGCAATATTCGGCATAGCCTCCGCCCGGGGTGAGCGCTGCAACAAACTGTCCGAGCATTTCAGGCGGCACGTCTTCACCGATGGCGACGACCTGGCCCGAAACTTCCAGGCCGAGGATCGGTGACGCTCCGGAAGGAGCAGGATAATTCCCGGCGCGCTGGATACAGTCCGGCCGGTTAACCCCGGCGTAGGCGACTCGGATGAGCACATCCTCCGGCTTCACTTGCGGCAGCGCGATCTCTTCGAGCGTCAGCACATCCGGCCCGCCCGGCTCAGCAAAGGTGATCGCGCGCATTGTGTCTGGAAGCTCGGGATTGGCGATCGTTTCCATCAATGGTCCCCCTTGGCGTCGCTGCGAATGATGCGAACGCGTCACAGCTTTGCTGGATTGGTGGGGACTAGCGGCGAGCCGCATTGACAGCAAGCGGCGAGGCGAGCGATCATGCTCTGCAATGGATTTGGATGATCTCCCGCGCCCCAAAGGGGATGCAGCCAGCAAATTGGCGAAAGAGGATCTTGCCCCCTATTCGCAGGATGAGCTGGATGAGCGGGTCGCGCTGCTCGAAGCGGAAATCGCGCGGGTGAAATCGCACCGTGACAAAGCAGCGGCTCATCGCAATGCGGCAGATGCGCTGTTTAGGAAGTCTGGCTCATGAACGTGCGAAGGCCTCATTGCCCGGGGACTCGCAATCGCAGTGAAGCGAACCATATAGAACAGCATACAGGGAACGGTAATCTTACCGGCGCATACTTTTCCTATCGAGACGACTCGCCCCTGCTCGCCTAGGGTAGGACCAACATAGAAGGCCGACATGCCAAGTTTTGCTCAGAACCTAGAACGCACGCTGCACAACGCGCTCGCTCATGCCTCTGAAAGGCGGCATGAATATGCGACGCTGGAGCACTTGCTGCTCGCGCTCATCGACGATGAGGACGCAGCGCAGGTGATGGCGGCATGCGGGGTTGACCTGGCAGAACTGGGCGAAGTGGCGAAGCAGTATCTCGACCAGGAATATCAGTCGCTGAAGACCGAAGATGGCGCAGACCCGCAGCCGACGGCCGGGTTCCAGCGCGTAATCCAGCGCGCAATCCTGCACGTCCAGTCATCGGGCAAGGATACTGTCACCGGCGCAAACGTTCTGGTGGCGCTGTTTTCCGAGCGCGATTCCTATGCCGTCTATTTCCTCCAGCAGCAGGATATGAGCCGTCTGGATGCGGTGAGCTACATCAGCCATGGCATCGGCAAGGGCGGACGTCAGCTTGAGGCCGAGGCCCCTGACGGGGCTGAAAGCGCGCAGTCCGATACCGAACAGACCAAGGAAGGCGGCAACAAGAAGGAGACCGCGCTCGACCAGTTTACTGTCAACCTCAACGCCAAGGCGGAGGCCGGAAAGGTCGATCCGCTGATCGGCCGGGGTCCTGAAGTCGATCGTACGATCCAGATTCTGTGTCGCCGGTCCAAGAACAACCCGCTCTATGTCGGAGATCCGGGCGTCGGCAAGACCGCGATTGCAGAAGGTCTCGCGCGCAAGATCGTCGAAGGCGACGTGCCCGACGTGCTCGAAGATGCAGTGATCTACTCGCTCGACATGGGCGCACTGCTGGCTGGCACGCGCTATCGCGGCGACTTTGAGGAGCGTTTGAAGCAGGTCGTGTCGGAGCTTGAAGGGATGCCCGATGCGATCCTCTTTATCGACGAAATCCACACGGTGATCGGCGCTGGCGCAACCAGCGGCGGCGCGATGGATGCGTCAAACCTGCTCAAGCCCGCGCTGTCGTCCGGCGCGATCCGCTGCATCGGTTCGACCACCTACAAGGAATTCCGCAATCACTTCGAGAAGGACCGCGCGCTGCTGCGCCGGTTCCAGAAGATCGACGTGAACGAGCCCACAGTCGATGAGACGATCAAGATCCTGAAAGGGCTCAAGACCGCGTTCGAAGAGCACCACAAGGTCAAATATTCTCCCGACGCGATCAAAACCGCGGTTGAGTTGTCTGCGCGCTACATCAACGACCGCAAGCTGCCGGACAAGGCGATCGACGTGATCGACGAAGTCGGCGCAATGCAGATGCTGGTGCCCCCCAGCCGCCGCAAGAAGAAGATCACTGCCAAGGAAATCGAAGCGGTGATTGCTACCATGGCGCGCATCCCGCCGAAATCGGTCAGCAAGGACGACAAGAAGGCGCTTGAGAATCTCGAGCGCGATCTCAAGCATGTCGTGTTCGGTCAGGACGAGGCGATCCATCGCCTCTCGACCGCGATGAAGCTGAGCCGTGCCGGTCTGCGCGATCCGGACAAGCCGATTGGATCGTTCCTGTTCAGCGGCCCGACCGGTGTTGGCAAGACCGAAGTCGCGCGCCAGCTCGCCTCGATCATGGGAATTGAGCTCAAGCGCTTCGACATGTCCGAGTATATGGAGCGACATTCCGTGTCGCGCCTGATCGGCGCGCCTCCGGGCTATGTCGGGTATGACCAGGGCGGCCTGCTCACCGATGCGATCGACCAGAACCCGCATTGTGTCCTGCTGCTCGACGAGATCGAGAAGGCCCACCCGGACCTGTTCAACATCCTGCTGCAAGTGATGGATAATGGCCGCCTGACCGACCATCACGGCAAGACAGTGGACTTCCGTAATGTCGTTCTCATCATGACAACCAATGCCGGCGCTTCCGACATGGCGCGCCAGGGCATCGGCTTTGGCGATGTGTCGAAGGAAGATGCAGGCGATGAAGCGGTGAAAAAGATGTTCACCCCGGAATTCCGCAACCGCCTCGATGCGATCGTGCCCTTCGCCTATCTCGGCAAGAGCACCGTTGCGCGTGTGGTTGACAAGTTCATCCTGCAACTCGAGCTGCAACTGGCTGAGCAGAATGTCCACATCCAGTTCGACAGCGATGCGCGCCGCTGGCTCGCCGACAAGGGCTATGACAAGCTCTATGGTGCACGTCCGATGGGCCGCTTGCTGCAGGAGAAGATAAAGCAACCGCTGGCGGAAGAACTGCTCTTCGGCAAGCTCGCCGACGGCGGTGAAGTGCATGTCAGCATCAAGGACGGCAAGCCGAATTTCGAGCTGACGCCTGCCGCTCCAAAGGCCCGGCCGAAGCGCAAGACCGCTGCAAAGACGAAAACGCCCGAAAAGAAGCCGGATGACTCCAAGCCGGAAAGTTCTGATAGCAGCGCGGGCGAAGATAGCTGACCCTTCCGCAAGCTGTTTGCCCAAACAGTTCTGGAAATCCGCTCGCCAATGTGATTGACCGGCTCATTCTTTTTACATGAGAGAGCCGAGCATGACACTTTCGCGTACAATCCTTTCTGCAGCTCTGCTGGCGGGTGCCTCGCTGTGCGCCGCTCCTGCACTTGCAGATGGCCATCCCGCGGCTGAAGAGACATCCGCTCCGAGCAAGTACTTTACCGGCGATGACCTGTTCGGCCTCAGCGTTGCGGCAGACCCGCAAATCAGCCCCGATGGCACAAGAATCGCTTACGTTCGGCGAACCAATGACATCATGCTCGACCGCGCGGTCAGCTCGATCTGGCTGATCGATATCGCAAGCGGTGCGGAGACTCCGCTGGTGGCCGGCCAGGGCACCCATGTCAGCCCGCGCTGGTCACCCGACGGCAAGCGCCTTGCTTATGTCTCGACCGAGAGCGGCGGCGGCACGGAGCTGCATGTTCGCTGGATGGAGAGCGGTGTCTCGGCAAACATCACCGCATTGCCGGAAAGCCCGGACGCAATTGCGTGGTCGCCCGATGGCGAGACTATTGCCTATAGCGCGCGCGTGCCTGACGCAGCCTTTTCCCTCGGCAAGGCCCCGGCCAAGCCTGAAGGGGCAGAATGGGGCAAGCCGCTGCAGATGATCGACAGCGTCACCTATCGCCGCGATGGCGGAGGCTATCTGAAGCCCGGCACGGTACAGTTGTTCCTGGTCGATGCAGAAGGCGGCGCGCCGCGCCAGCTCACCCGCGGTGAACACAACAATGGCGGCACGGTCGAGTGGTCACCGGATGGCAAAACGCTGCTGTTCGCGGGCAACCGCAGCGCCGACTGGGAGATGCAGCCGCTCGAAAGTGAAATCTATGCGCTTGATATAACGAGCGGAAATATCGCGCAGATCACGAGGCGAGTTGGGCCCGATTTTGCTCCGCAATTCTCCCCCGATGGGCGGCAAATCGCCTATCTCGGCTATGATGATCTGGGCAATGCCTATGACCAGACCCGGCTGTGGGTGATGAGTGCCGATGGTAGCAACGTGCGGCAAATCGCCGCCGATTTCGATCGCAGCTTCGACGCGCTGGAATGGAACCGAGCCGGGTTGTTCGCAGCGTATGAGACTGATGGCACGCGCAAGGTTGCACGCGTTGCGCTATCGGGCGAGGTGAGTCCGCTGCCCGCGCAGCTCGGTGACACTTATTACGCGCTGCCATACACGGGCGGGGAGTGGTCCGTCAGCAACGCAGGGCGCATGGCCTTTACGACACAAAGCGCGGTTCGCCCGCCTGATATCGGCGTGACCACCCGCACTGGTTCGCGCATTCTTACGTCTTTGAATGAGCTCAAGCTTGGCGCGAAGGAGCAGGGGCAGACGCGCGAGCTGGCCGTTACCGCGCCTGATGGTGCGACGATCCCGGCCTGGATCATGCTCCCGCCCGGATATGAGGAAGGGGGGCGCGTGCCGATGATCCTCGAAATTCATGGCGGTCCCTACGCCGCCTACGGACCGGAATTTTCCGCCGATTATCAGCTCTATGGAGCGGCAGGCTATGCGGTCCTGTTTACGAATCCGGGCGGCTCGACCGGCTATGGCGAGGCATTCGCTGACCGGATCGAAGACAATTACCCAATCAGCAATCATGACGAGCTGATGGCCGCTGTCGATGCGGCGATCACTGCAGGCTATGCCGATCCTGACAATCTGTTTGTAACCGGCGGCTCGGGCGGCGGCATTCTCACCGCGTGGGTGATCGGCAAGACCGACCGCTTCAAGGCAGCCGCTTCGCACAAGCCGGTGATCAATTGGGTGAGCCACGCATTGATGGCCGACGCGATCCCCTATTTCGGGCCATACTGGCTCGGGGCGCTGCCATGGGAAGACCCGCAGCATTACTGGGAGCGCGGCCCCTTGAGCAACATGGCAAATGTGAAGACACCAACGCTGGTGCTGGTGGGCGCGGACGATTACCGCACACCGCGCAGCGAGGCCGAGCAGCTTTACGGCGCGCTCAAGCTGGTCGGCGTTGATACAGCTTTGGTCGTGACCCCGGATTCGAGTCATAACAATCTCAGCCAGACGCCCAGCCAGCAGGCCGCGCGCACTTCGGCTGTGATCGCGTGGTTCGACAAGTATCGCAAGGGCAAGGACAGGGACGAGGGGAGTGCCGCCGGGACGGACTAGGGTCACCGCGCATTAGGTCGATAATGCGTCCCGCACCGCCCTCACATGGTGTTTGGCGTTCTCGACATAATGCGCGGCACCCATACGCATCCCGGCAATGGCGGCGTCATTGAGTTGGCGCATCGGTTTGGCCGGGCGTCCCGCCCACAGCGTCCGCGGCTCCATCACCTTGCCTTCGGTTAGCATCGCGCCTGCTGCCAGCATCGCGTCACTGCCGATCACGGACTGGTTCATCGCGATCGCCCCGAGGCCGACAAAGCCGCGATCATGGATTGTGCAGCCATGGACCATCGCCATATGCCCGATCAGCACATCATCGCCGATAATCAACGGACATTCCTCCATCCCCGGTTTCGGCCCGTCGCAATGGAGCACGCTGCCATCCTGCACATTGGTCCGCTCACCGATTACGATCCGGCTGACATCGGCGCGCAGCACGCAATTGTACCAGATCGAGCTGTCCGCGCCGATGGTGACATCACCGACGATAGTGCAGCCGGGCGCAATGAAGGCGCTTTCGTGAATTTGCGGCGTTTTCCCATGGATCGGGATGATGTTGACGCCGGGGTTTTTCCGGGACGTGCTGGTCATTTATCTTTCTCCCATTCCTCGGCGGTTATCGCGTAAACAATTTCAAAGACACCGGCCGGATCGAACGCGTCGCAAACGAAGTCGAGATCAGTGCGACGCCTCATCCCGAGTCGCTCCATCAGGCGCCAGCTAGGAATGTTCTCCGGAAGGGTAATCGCTATTACCTCGTCGGCGCGAAATTGACCAAAGGCAAGGTCGAGCGAGGCCATCGCCGACTCTTTCGCATACCCCTTGCCCCACGCATCTTCGCGCAGGCGCCACCCGACTTCCATCATGCCAATCGGTCCGGGAGGCAGATTTGAGAGCTTAAGGCCGCAGCATCCAAGCAATTCTGAGTCGTCCTTGCGCTCTACGACCCAGAACGTGTGCCCTTGCTCGCGCCGATACTGCAGGAACCTCTCCTGTTGCTTTTTCTGGCCTGCCTTATCGAGCGGAGATCCGAGCCAGCGCATGACATTCGGTGTATTTGTGTAATGCCAGAACGGCTCCCAATCTTGCTCGCGCCAATCGCGCAGGATCAGGCGGTCAGTTTCATGGCGGAATTCAACCATTGAGGAGCTTGGCGGCAACCGGCGCGTGATAGGTCAAGACGCCCGAGCAGCCCGCGCGCTTGAACGCGATCAGCTTTTCCATCAGCAGGGCATCGCGATCTCCGACGCCATGCGCTGCACCGATCTCGATGAGCGCGTATTCGCCAGAGACCTGGTACGCGAACACCGGCACTTCGAAACGCTGCTTCACGCGCTGGAT